>JBAZJG010000028.1:0-3247 GCA_041651455.1 Candidatus Omnitrophota bacterium | reverse complement strand
TTCCGCGCGACAAGAAGGAGGCCGCGCAAAAACTGGCAGACCATGTCGCCGGGGAGATCAAGCGCCTGGGAGAGACTGAAAAGCAGTAAAAATCCAATGAGAAGGGAGTAACAAAGAAGATGGTAGAGCAGAAGCACGAAGACGTGTCCTCGGAAAAGATGGATATGTCTAAGCTGTACGAGGACAGTTTCAAGGACGTGAAGGAAGGCGAGATCGTAAGGGGCAGGGTCATCGATGTCACTTTCAAGGACATTGTGGTCGATGTCGGCTACAAGTCCGAGGGTGTCATATCGCTTGACGAGTTCATCGACCCGAAATCGATAAAGATCGGCGACGAGATAGACGTGCTGATCGAGTCGAAGGAGAACGATGAGGGAATGGTCGTCCTCTCTAAGAGGAAGGCCGAGCGCATGCAGGTCTGGGAGAAGATCATCTCAGAGCGCAAGGAAGGCGATATGGTCACCGGCCGCGTGACGAAGAAGGTCAAGGGCGGCCTCACGGTAGACATCGGCGTCGAGGCGTTCCTGCCAGCGAGCCAGGTCTTCCTGAAAGGCTTCGGCAACCTTAACCAGCTGCTGGGGCAGGTCCTGAACTTCGTGATCGTCAAGATCAACAAGCCGAGGAAGAACATCGTCGTATCCCGCAAGGAAGCCATAATAAGGGAGAGGGATGTCGCCAAAGGCAAGATGATGGAAGAACTGAAGACCGGCCAGATCATACCGGGCGTAGTCAAGAACATAACCGACTTCGGCGCGTTCATCAATATAGCGCCGGGCATGGACGGTTTGCTGCATATAACCGACATGTCATGGGGGCGTATCTCGCATCCGAGCGAGCTCGTCGCCGTCGGGGACAAGATAGAGGTAATGCTGCTTGCGGTCGATAAGGCGAGCGGGAAGCTCTCGCTGGGCCTGAAGCAGAAGACGCCGAACCCGTGGGAACAGGTGGAAGGCAAATACCCGGTCGGCAGCAGGGTAAAGGGCAAGGTCGTCAACCTCGTGCCTTACGGAGCGTTCGTCGAGCTGGAGAGGGGCATAGAAGGCCTCGTCCATATCTCGGAGTTCTCGTGGACTAAGAGGATAGGCCATCCTTCGGAAGTCCTGGCCATCGGCGACATGATAGAAGCCGTGGTCCTCAGCATAGACAAGGACAGCCAGAAGATAGCGCTCGGCATCAAGCAGACCGAGATGAACCCGTGGACCGAAGTCGCCGGCAAATACCCGGTAGGCACGCAGGTAAAGGGCAAGGTGCGCTCGTTCATAGATTACGGCGCGTTCATCGAGCTCGAAGAGGGCATCGACGGGCTGTTGCATAATACCGACATCTCGTGGACCAGGAAGATAAACCACCCGTCCGAAGTGCTGAAGAAGGGCCAGAAGATAGACGCGGTAGTGCTTTCGGTCGACGCGGATAACAGGAAGCTGTCGCTCGGCATGAAGCAGCTCGTAGCGGACCCGTGGCCCGATTTCGTGGCCAGGTTCCAGCCCGGCACCGCGGCCGAAGGCGTGATAACGAAGATAACCAACTTCGGGCTTTTTGTCGAGCTGGCGCCGGACCTCGAAGGCCTGGCCCATGTATCGGAACTTCCGGCGGAGACGACCGGCAAGCTCGAAGAGTCGTATAAGGTCGGCGATAAGGTGCAGGTCAAGGTGCTCCGCGTCGACGATGCCGAGAGGAGAATAGCGTTAAGCCTTAAGGTCTAAACCAATGGACGCATCAAAACAGTTAGAGATAATTAAACGCGGTGCGGTCGAGATAATCAACGAAACCGCCTTGGTCGAGAAGCTGAAGAAGAAGAAACAGCTTGTCGTCAAGGCGGGCTTCGATCCCACGGCGCCGGATATCCACCTTGGCCACACGGTCCTGTTAAGGAAGCTGCGCCATTTCCAGGACCTCGGTCACAAGGTCATCTTCCTTATAGGTGACGCCACGGCCCTCGTAGGGGATCCTTCTGGGCAGACGCAGGCGAGGAAGATACTGACCCGCGACGAGGTCGAGGCGAACGCAAAGACCTACGAGAAGCAGGTAGGTAAGGTCCTGAAGACCGCGGACAAAGAAGTATACGAGCGCATACATAACAGCGCATGGTTCTCGAAGTTCGGTTTCGAGCATCTCGTCCAGCTCGCGCAGCGTTATACGGTAGCGCGCCTGCTCGAGCGCGACGACTTCCAGAAGCGGCTGAAGGAGCAAAAACCGATAAGCTTCCTCGAGCTCTTCTACCCGCTGATGCAGGGATACGATTCGGTCATGCTCGATGCCGATGTAGAGGTCGGCGGCAACGACCAGAAGTTCAACATGCTGGTCGGGCGCGACCTGCAGGAAGCTTACGGCAAGGAGCCGCAGGTGGTCATAACGATGCCCCTGCTTATCGGGACGGACGGCGCCGCGAAGATGTCGAAGTCCTACGGCAACTATATCGGCATAAACGAGACAGCGAAGGAGATCTTCGGCAAGGTCATGTCCGTATCGGACGAGCTCATGTTAAGCTACTACGAGCTGCTGACCGACGAGGACATGAAGGCGGTCCGCGCGATGCATCCCATGGACGCCAAGAAGAACCTCGCGTACCTTATAGTGAAGGATTACCACGGCGCGGAAGCGGCTGCCGCGGAGAAGAAAGCCTTTGAGGACGTCTTCCAGAAGAAGAAGGACCCGGACGACGCGCCAGTCAAAAAATTAAAGGGCGGGCCGTTGAGCTTGAACCAGGTCTTTGACGGTTCCAGGGAAGAGTTCAAGGCAATGGGAATCGACTCCCGAAGCAAGCTGCTCTCATTATTGGGGCAGGGGGCGGTAAAGCTCGACGGGGAAAAGATAAGCGACGCCGGCAAGCCGTGCTTCGCGCCCGGAAAGCGAACGCTGCTGAAGATAGGCCGGCACTTCCTGAACATCGATCTTTCGTAACAAAAAATAATTAAAAAAAATGCTTGACAAGCTCTGCCCCTGATGGTATATTCATCAGTTACCAAAACGGTACACCGCATTTTGGTCCGGTATTTGGGATGGCGTTGTTTTTAACGAAACAACATTGCTTCGTTGCCAGGGAGGAGAAAAAAGAGTTTGAAAGAACTCTTTGACAATTCCGGATGATTTAAGACAAGAGAGGATGCGGTAGGTCCGAATGTTCAGGCATCGTCTTCGATGCCTTTTTTGTTGTCTAAATTTTCCGTTCTTTGAAAATTGAATAGCCAAGTTCAACCGAGCGAATTAGCAAGGATTGAAACTCTTTTTGGAGAGTTTGATCCTGGCT
>JBAZJG010000027.1:0-3912 GCA_041651455.1 Candidatus Omnitrophota bacterium | reverse complement strand
TTGTGCTTGAAATGAAGTTAGCGCTGCATAACGCGCGCTGCTGTAGCTCAGTTGGTAGAGCACGTCCTTGGTAAGGACGGGGTCATCGGTTCAAACCCGATCAGCAGCTCCAGTGAAAAAGATGATCAGAGCGTAAGCCAAAAAGGAGGATATCCCATGGCAAAGGAAAAATTTGTACGCAGCAAGCCCCATTTAAACGTCGGTACGATAGGCCATGTAGACCACGGCAAGACGACCTTGACCGCGGCCATGACGCTCTGCCTGAACAAGAAGGGTATGGCCGAAGTACGCGCCTATGATTCCATCGACAACGCGCCCGAGGAGAAAGAGCGCGGTATTACTATCAACATAGCCCATGTCGAGTACCAGTCCGAGAAGCGCCATTACGCGCACGTCGACTGCCCCGGCCATGCCGACTACATAAAGAACATGATCACCGGTGCCGCCCAGATGGACGGCGCTATCCTGGTCGTATCGGCCCCAGACGGCCCGATGCCCCAGACGAGAGAGCATATCCTCCTGGCCCGCCAGGTAGGTGTCCCCTATATAGTAGTGTTCCTCAACAAATGCGACGTAGTAGATGACAAAGAGCTTTTAGACCTCGTAGAACTCGAAGTAAGAGAACTCCTCACCAAGTATGAATTCCCCGGCGACAAGACCCCGATAATCAGGGGCTCCGCCCTCAACGCCACCAATTGCGCCTGCGGCAAGGACGGCTGCCCGAATTGCCAGCCGGTCTTTGACCTGGTCAAGGCCCTCGATGATTACCTCCCCGAGCCGAAGAGAGAGACCGACAAGCCCTTCCTCATGTCAATTGAGGACGTCTTCTCGATCACCGGCCGCGGCACGGTAGGCACCGGCCGTATCGAGCGCGGCGTCGTCCGCGTCAACGATGAGGTCGAGATCGTCGGTATGCGCAAGGATATAAGAAAGACCGTAGTAACAGGTATTGAGATGTTCCGCAAGCTCCTCGACGAAGGCCAGGCGGGTGATAACGCCGGCGTCCTGTTAAGGGGCATAGACAAGAAAGACCTCGAGCGCGGCCAGGTATTGGCCAAGCCCGGCTCCATCACGCCGCATACCAAGTTCAAAGCCCAGGTGTACATCCTTACCAAGGAAGAAGGCGGCCGTCATACGCCGTTCTTCACCGGCTACCGCCCGCAGTTCTACTTCAGGACCACGGACGTCACCGGTGTCACCACCCTGGCAAAGGGCGTTGAGATGGTCATGCCCGGAGACAATGTAGAGTTCGAGGTTGAGCTCATAATCCCCGTCGCCCTCGAGAAGGGCCTGCGCTTCGCCATCCGCGAAGGCGGCCACACCGTAGGCGCCGGTGCCGTATCAGAGGTAATAGCTTAATACAATGCAAGAACAAGCCGTAATGGAGTGCCCGATCTGTAAGAACAGGAATTATTCAACGACGAAGAACAAGAAGAACGTCACCGAACGCCTCGAGTTGAAAAAATTCTGTAAATTCTGCAGGAAGCACACCGCACATAAGGAAATTAAATGAGTTTAGGCCTGTAGCTCTAATTGGTAGAGCAGCGGACTCCAAATCCGTTCGTTGGGGGTTCGAATCCCTCCAGGCCTGCCAGAAAAAATACTTATGAAAGCAATAGGGAACATAAAAACATTCTTAAGTGAAGTTAAGGCCGAGATGAAGAAAGTCTCGTGGTCCAGCAGGAGCGAGCTGATCAGCTCCGCGTGGATAGTTATCGTGTCGGTACTGGTCTTCACGCTGGTACTCGGTACATTTGATTTCTCGTTCTCGAAATTGATCCATTTCATCCTGAAGCAAGGGTCCTAAGGCAAGATGGCTAAAAAGTGGTATGTCATACATACGCAGACCGGCGTCGAGGATAAGGTAAAGGCCTCGATAGAAAAGCGCGCCGAGTCGAACAACATGAAGGAAGCCATCACGCAGGTCCTGATACCCACCGAGCAGGTTTCGGAGGTAAAAGAAGGCAAGAAGAAGATCACGCAGAGGAAGTTCTTCCCCGGGTATGTCCTCGTGGAGATGGACCTTACCGACAACACGTGGTACCTGATAAAGAACACGACGGGAGTCACGGGTTTCATCGGGGCAAGGACGAAGCCGGTGGCGTTAAGGGAAGACGAAGTTCAGTCGATATTGAAGCAGAGCGAGGAGAGGAAGGTCAAGCCCGCTCCGAAGGTCATATTCGAGAAGGGCGAGTCGGTAAGGGTAACGGACGGGCCGTTCACGAATTTCAACGGTGTAATAGAGGAAGTAAACCCGGATAAGGGTAAGTTAAAGGTATCAGTCACGATATTCGGTCGTTCAACGCCGGTAGAACTTGAATACTGGCAGGTAGAGAAACTGTAAAATGGCAAAAAAAGTCAAATCAACTATCAAACTGTATTGCCCGGCAGGCCAGGCAAATCCCGCGCCGCCGGTAGGTCCCGCGCTGGGTCAGCACGGCGTAAACATAATGGAATTCTGCAAGAAGTTCAACGAGATGTCCAGGTCGCAGGAAGGGCTTATCCTGCCGGTCGTCATCTCGGTCTACGAGGACAAATCCTTCAGCTTCATCATAAAGAGCCCGCCCTGCTCGGTTCTGCTTAAGAGGGCGTGCAACCTCGCGAAGGCCTCGGGCGTGCCGAACAAGGAGAAGGTAGCCAAGATCGGCAAGCAGCAGGTCATGGAGATAGCAAAGATGAAGATGAAAGACCTCAATACCGAGGACATGGAAGAAGCGGTAAAGATCGTCGCCGGCACCGCCCGCAGCATGGGCATCGATGTCGAGAATTAAGGAAACTACAATGGCAAGCAAGAGAACAAAATCATTCGAAGGTCTGGTAGACAAGAATAAGCGGTATTCGCTCAAGGAAGCTATCGGGATACTGAAGAAGGTCCCGAAGGCGAAGTTCGACGAATCGGTCGACCTCGCCATTAAGCTCGATATCGACCCGAAGCAGAGCGACCAGATGGTCCGCGGGACAGTCGTGCTTCCGCACGGCACCGGAAAGACCAAGAGGGTCGCGGTATTCTGCAAGGGCGAGGCCCAGCATAAGGCGAAGGAAGCCGGCGCGGAACATGTCGGCGCGGAAGACCTTATCGAGAAGGTCGGCAAGGGATTCTTCGAATTCGACGTTTGCGTCGCGTCGCCCGAGATGATGAGGGAATTGAGCAAGCTCGGTAAGGTGCTTGGCCCCAAGGGGCTCATGCCGAACCCGAAGGCCGGCACGGTCACCGAGGACGTCGCGAAGGCGGTCAAAGAGGTCAAAGCGGGCAAGGTCGAGTTCAAGATGGACAAGATATCCAACATCAACATATCGGTCGCGAAGGCATCCTTCGAAGACGGCAAGATATATGACAACGCGTATACCCTTATCGAGGCGGTCCAGCACGCGAGGCCCGCAACGCTGAAGGGCAATTATATCAGGTCGATAGCCATATCGACGACAATGGGCCCGGGCATCAGGCTGGACCTTTCGAATCTGGCAAGGGGTTAACGAGAGATGGAAAAGCTAAGCCGCAAGGTAAAAGGGATAATGGTTGATGAGGTAGCCGGGCTCATAAAGAAGAACCCGTACCTCTTCTTCGTAAATTTTGAGAAGGTCAAGGCCTCGAAGACAGAGAAGCTCAGGAAGACGCTGAAGAAATCGTCCTCGGAGCTGAAGGTCGTCAAGAGGTCCATACTGAAGCTTGCGCTGAAGAAGCAGAAGCTCGACCCGCTCTGCGACCTCGCGGAGACGTCGTCGGCGGTGACCTTTTCGAGCGAGGACCCGACAAAGGCCTCGAAGATACTGTATGATTTCTCGAGAGCCGAGCAGAACATGGCCATCAAGGGCGGTTATATGGACGGCCAGGTGCTTTCGATAGAGAATGTGAAGGAATTGGCCATGATGCCTCCTCGCGAAGTGATGCTCGCCAGGGTGGTCGGCGGCCTC
>JBAZJG010000026.1:0-6004 GCA_041651455.1 Candidatus Omnitrophota bacterium | reverse complement strand
GAGGTCCGAGGTGCGTGGTATTGTCCCGGGATGCGGAGGTAGAGTTTCCGGTCGCGCCGCCTCGATCACGGTGCCCAGGATGCGCTCCCGGTAGGAGTCGATCGCAGCCCGTGCCTTCTCGTCCTTGCGCCCGAACCGGGCGAGCGCCCGGTCGAAGTCGGCGATAAGGGCATCGATATCGGCCTCCGTCTCGATCCCGTCGTCGGTGACTTCCATACGGAAGTTCTCGTAGCGATCGAGGTTCACCGTGCAGGCGAAGGATACTTTTCGGGCCATCTTAATCCGCCTCGATCCGGGGGGCCAGCAGATACGTGGCCGTGCAAAGTCCGTCCGCCGGGTAGAAGCTCAGGGAGAGCGGGTGGTTGATCCCGAACGCGAGATCGACGTTGCCGTGCTTCGCCGCGACCTTCGCCATCTTCTTCAGGTATTCCAGGTCGTACAGCGAGTGGGCCTCTGCCGATGGCTCGCACGCCAGGGCATAGGCGATTTCGTCCGCATCCCCCTCGGTCTGTAGGTGCAGCGCCCCGGCTCCGGGGTCGGCCTTCAGGAGGACTTTATCCCCGACGGCGCGGCACCCCTTGATCATGGCGTTGAACTCCGCGCCATCCACCCGCACCTTCGCCGGCAATTCTACCACCGGCGGGTTGGCGTCCTTGCGGATCGTGTTCGGCTCGAGCAGGGTGAAAGAATACGTGCAGGTGTCGTTCCTGAATGCCAGCTTCCTTTTCTCCAGCAGGGCGACCTTCAGCGTGCAGCCTTTTTCAATGCCGACCAGGGCGTTCTTCAGCTTGCCGAAATCGATGCCCAATTCTTCGTTGTCGGGATTGTACTCGCCGAACGCTTCCGGGGCGAGGGCGATCTCCACCATCGCCACGTTCGCGGTATCGACCGCCCGCATCCAGAACTTATCCGTATCGGCGTGAATGCGCCCCTCCGATACCAGCGTGGTCGCCACCTCGACCAGATCGCGGAGAATGCCCTCCGCCAGCGTGAAATACGCCATTACAATCCCTCCTTCATCACGACATTGAGAGTGTCGCCATGCACCCAGGCGCGGCGCTTCGGATTCTTCAGGAGCGCATGGATATAGCGGGCCATGTCGTCGGGGTACTTGCAGTGCGATTGCCCCGTCCGCGACGGCATCCACCAGATATGGCGCGGGTGCTCTCGCTGCCAGACCCATCGATTGTCGATCACGATCTTCAGGAGCCCGGAGACCTCAATCCCGGCAGGAAATTTCACGAAACTCCCCCCTTCCGAAATCCGTAGATCGTCACCCGATCGAAATTGCCGCCACTCTTCACGAACTCAAACCCATCGTATCCGAGGTTCTTATCCGCCAAGGCGTCCTGGAGGCGTCGGATGAGGTCGAGATCGACCGAATCCAGGAGGATTTTAGTTTCAGCCATATTATGCCTCCATATCGCCGTTTTTTTCGCATTCGTACTCTGCGTCGGGATCGTGCCGCTTTCGGAACCTCCGCTCGGGGGGCGTGGTCTTCCAGGTATCATAACCCGGTAACGGCTCGGGCGTCATTTTTTCCGCCTCCGAACGCCGTGGATGAAATACACCTCCTGTTTCCGCGCCTCGTTTGTCAGGCATTGGTAACAGGGCTCGTCTTTTTCGCCGTCCAGTATGCCCTGTTTCTCCCGCCCGCATTTGGGACATATCCCGGCATCCATCTTCGGGCGGTGTTGCAGGCCGGCATCTGCCTGGATATACTCCTGGCTGCGCGTGTGAATTTCCGCGAAAGTTTTATCCGATAAGAGCGATTCTACTGTGTGAGCTGCGGGGCGTCCAGTTGGGAGACGGGGGCCTCGGCTCACAGTTTCGTCATTTCCTTCGTCTGACATTTCATCACATCCACGATCTTCCATTTTCCCATGCGTTCCATGATTGCACCGATGCCTTTCCACATCGGGTCGCGTTCCAGCGCCTCTACGGCGTCGCGGGGTACGGGTTTCAAGCCGATACCTCCTGCGCCACGTGCTCCAGCGCATTGCGCACCGCTTCAGAATCGTTGTCGGCATATCCCGCCCTCTTCAGGTCGCGCAGGATGCCGAGGTGCAGATCCTCCAGAACGATGCACTTCCTGGTACGTCTCCGTGCCATGTATATACTCTAGTATATACTTAAATATATACTTTTTCATTTGCACCCAAAAAATATACCCCTGTATGTACTATGGTCGTACTCACCTTGATAATAAAAAAGCGTGCATGTGTGGTTATCGTGACGAAGAAGTCCATCTCGATCAAGCTCTCGCCGCACCAGATCGATCGGATCAAGCGGCTGAAGACGGAAGGCCGATACCCCTCCGTCACCAACTTCATCGAGACAGCCGTCGAGCGCCAGCTGGCCGCCGAGGAGATCGGCGAGGCCCAGGACGACCTGGAGGCGAAGATCCTGGCGGCAATCGAGAGTGGGGCGGCTCACAGCGCCGTCGTGGCTATCGTGCGGCGGGAAATGGCCGGAGTGCGGGAGAGGGCACAAAAACTCTTCGACGAAGATTAATCGGATCGGTGAACATTCATCGGAGCGTTATATAAAAGCGCCAAAAAAACGACACGTTTATACTTTCGCACCCCGCAACCCTTTGTTTATAGGAATCCGGCGCTCGTCTTTACGATCATGTGTATCAAAGCCATCCGCAAAGCCCTCGACTCACAAAAAGGACGACTTATCATACAGGACATGATCCGGGAGGAGTTCGTTGCGATTGTCACCAGCATCAAAAAAAAAAACAGAACGGTCCTCCTGACTAACCCTTTTTCAGCGCCTCCTGTATGCGCTGGTCGATCAGCGCCTGCAATGCCTCCGGGTCCGATAAAACGTCCCGCTTCATGTCGTCGATGGACGCGACCGCCTCCTCCGTCAGGCTCATCCCGCAGTGCGCGCAATACCGGGATATCGGCGAGCAGATAAAGCGGCACCGGGGACACTCCACTGCCTTCAGCCGCTTCTCTCCCTCTTTCTTCGGATTCCGGATACCGTGCAGCTCCAGCATGGCCGCGTCGATATCGGCCTGCACCAGGTGCGCGTAGCGCCGCAGCATATCGCTCCCGATGTCGCCCCAGATCGTGAGCTTAATCACGGATTCGGGGACCCCCTGACGAAGTAAATTCGTCACCCGGGAGTGCCGGAACAGGTGCGGATACACTCTCTTGGTTAATCCGGATCGCTGCGCCGTCCGGGCGATCAGGGTCCAGATGCCCTGGTATCTGTACATCTGCCCGAATATGGTCGGGAATACCAAGCTCTCGCCTGTCGGGTCGCCCTTGTAATCGTTTTTCCAGGCCGCCAGCCACTCCTGGGAAAATATCAGGCGAATATAGCGCGGTTTTACTTTTTTCCCTCTGCGGAATTTCGATCCCGTGTGCAGCGCGAACCCATATTGATCGTGTACGACCTGCCCCCACGTCAGCCGGGTGAGTTCGCCGATCCGCATCCCTGATTCATATAAGACGGCGATAATCGCTCTATCGCGGGAATATTTCGCCGCCCGTATCAGCTGCTCTATCTCGGCTTCCGTGAGCAGGTCCTCGGCTTTTACCGTCGTCTGGTTGTCGTTCGGGATCGCGATCGCGGCAATCTTATCTTTCGGCAAATTCGAGTAACCGTTCTCGATTAACCATAATAAGAATAATCGGAGGGCCGTCAGGCGGTGGACATTCCCGCTGATCGCGTAGCCGTCCGCGTCCATCGCCTCCCGGGCGCGATAAATATCTAACATGGTTGCGTCTTGATAGGGGGCCGGGATGTATTTTTTTCTCCACCAGATTAGAGCCTTTTTCATGCCTTCGGCCCGGGGCTGCCCGATGCCTTTCAGGGAGCGGGCTTCGAGGAGGTAGAGGTCGATGAGATCGGCGTCCGTGGTCATGCGCCGCCCCTTTCAAACCTCTCTGTTGCCAACCTGATCGTTTCCCTGGCTTCTTCCGATATCTCGGGATATTCTGGCAGAGGACACCACCCCGGGATGCTGTCTGGTTCCACTATAAAATCCATCTCTCTCTTCCCTGTTTCGTCCTCATTCCACGCCTCTCCGCAATACGGTTTTGTATATGGTTTTGCCATTGTAAAATGAGGGCATTCGTAGCAGCACCGTATCCTCTGACTATACCATTTCCCACTCATGCGCCGCCCCCTTCATGCCCTGGCAAAATCTTTTATGATAATGCCCGATTCTCCTTCCGGCAGGAGTTCAATACAAGTGGAGAATGCAGAAGACCATGCCGATCGTCCTTCGCAGTCACAATCGCCTTTTGCTATCTTGCGGGCCTCCCCCTCCGTCTCTGCCCGGATGACGAACCCAAAGGTCTTGTCATACCACGGCTCCCACGGGTTGAGCGGGCCTTCGTTCTCCGGTAATCCCTCTTTCGGGCGCAATAACCATAACTTCATATAACCAATACTATCCTTGCACCGTCATAAATCCTCCGCTATCTTCCTAAAGATCAGATGCAGAACATATAGAAGGGTGCAGAGGATTTAGTAAAATGGGTGTGTCATGTCAATTCTTATATCCCCTTGCACGAATGATAAAATATTTATACTTGTCTATTGTATATACAGTATATACAAGGAGTGGAGTGAAATGATGGAACTCAACCAACTTGTCAAAGCAGGCGGGAAGGAGTGGAAGACCGAGACCATGCACCGGGTTTACTTCAATAACCTCGCTGGCATCCTCGGCCTGGATTGCGAATACTACAAGACCGGGAACATCCGCAACGCCACCTTAAATGGCGAGTACATTTCAAACACAAAGGCCCGCGATCTGATCAGCGCCGCGACGGGCAAATTCTTCTATGATATGAAGACGCAGGAATTCGGGAGCAAATATATCAACCCGAAGATGACACAGAAACTCATCGAAGCGGTCACAAAGAAGATGGAGGGGGCCTGAATGGCAAAAATCCCCGTTTACGAAGACGGCACCGTGATCGCACGGGTGGAAGAGAATGCAAAATTCGATTTTTGGGACGGTCACAATTGGACCTGCGGGAGCACCGGGCGGCACCTCGGATACACGCGCCTGAAGTCGGGGAAGTGGGTGCTTATCCATACGACACAATGGCAGGGCGAGCACGACCGGGCCGAGGTCGTATCGGTGGAGGATCTGGTGCAGGCAGCGGCCCGCACGGGCAACCTCGACGAACTCTATGCAGCGCACCCGGAGCTAAAGGGCTCGCTCCCCGACGAAGAGCTGGCAGCCCCGGAGCCGGAGTCCCGGACTGCGGACGTGGTGCCGTTCGGAAACAGCGCCCATGTCACGCTCCCGAAAGAGCTGATTGGAAAAAAGATTCGGTTTACGGTGGAGGAGTAGCTACTCTCTTTTTCTGTTCCCGTTTCCCGATCTCCCGCAGGATGACGATCACCGACGCAGCATAGAAGCTCGGCATCATATCGATATCGAATTTCCAGAACCCGCCGAACAGCAGCGTGAAGAGCCAGTAGAGGAGGAACGCCAGGAAGACCGATCCGATCAGCACGATAAAGAGGCGGTCCGCCGGGATGCCCTTATCGACTGCATATTTATAACCGAGCCCGACGAAGGCGAGATATCCTACACCGACAAGGGGCCAGGGTATCCACTCCCAGGTCAGGAGCGGCACGACGGCATAGATTCCGGCCATCAGGAAGATAAACAGGATCGCAGTGTTCTCGGAGATCGGAGATTTAAATAACAATTCCATAGTAAAACCGATAGCAATACTCTTATAAAAAGGGATAGGGTATCAGAGCCATTCAACGATGATATTCGCGCCGCTCTGGTAGGCGTCGATCGTGAACGGATACGACGGTTCGCCGGCGGTGTAGTCGATCTCCAGGTAGGGATCTTTGTCCGTGCCCGCGATCTCGCTCATGTTGATCGCGACGTGGCTGTTCGCCCAGGGGCCGTCCCAGGCGCCGCCGAACGTGGCGACCACGTCCCAGGCAAACCGCAGGACCAGCACCGTATAGCCCGACTTGTTGATCGCCGCCAGGCCCGTGCTGTTGAGCG
>JBAZJG010000025.1:0-6376 GCA_041651455.1 Candidatus Omnitrophota bacterium | reverse complement strand
GGACCTGCCGCTCGTCGGGAACGTTTACATCGCCCTCACGATGGCCATCCCGTTCATCTTCGGCAATTTCGTGGTCGCGCCCGCGCTCGCGCCAATAACGCTCATCCTCGCCCTCCTCGGTTTCGTGGCAGGCCTCGCCCGGGAGATAATCAAGTCCGCCGAGGATATGGAGGGCGACAGGAAGGCGCGGGGCTCGAGGACGCTCCCTATCATTATCGGCGAGAGGAATGCCGTATTGTCAGCGGTCGCATTATACATCCTGTTCATCGGGCTCTCGGCCCTGCCTTTCTTCCAGGGCCTTCCGGCGGCGGCATTACCGGTCTCGTTTGTTCTGGTCGCGGACATTATGGTGCTCGCCATCTGTTATAAGAGTATAAAGGGGGAGTACCGGTTCGCCAGGAAAGCGAGCCTGGCCGCATTCATGCTCGGCATGATAGGCATCATGGCGGCCACGCTTTGACGAAATGCATTAGAAGTTAGACGATTGTCGAAATTGTAGCAGGGGGATTTAAAAATTACGAATTTCGAGCGCGATATTCAATAAATTGAGGTGATTGATTAATGGCAAACAAACAGATGAACATAGGCCAGATTGCCTTCCTGGGCGGTCTTGCGATTGCGGTCATTGTCGGCTTATTGGCAAGCTTTGTCCCTGCAGGCATCATGCCAATCCTTATGGCGGTGCTTTTCGTGCTGGGCATTGCGGTCGGCTTCCTGAACGTTAGCGATAAGGAAGTGAACTCGTTCCTTCTCGCAACTGTTGCCCTGCTCCTTGCCGCGACCGCATGGAACGTGTCGCTGGTCCAGAGCCTGAGCATGCTCGGCGAGCTCGGCCTCACAATCGGCTCCATGGTCGCGGGATTCACGAGCGCGTTGATTGCGTTCATATCCCCGGCGGCATTCGTGGTGGCCATACTGGCGGTCTACAAGCTGGCACAGCCGGACTGAAATCTTTTCTTTTATTCTTTTTTATCGGGCGCGGGGAATTGCCCCGCATCCCCTATAATTTTAAACCTTCCCCCTCGTTATCATAATGCTCTTTAATAGCATCAGCAGTTCCCCTCCGCCACGTGGCGGGCGGGGGCGAGCCAAAGGGTGGCGAACATATGAAGAAAACGAAGGACAACCAGGTGCTTCTATCCCTGATAGAGGGCCTGATGAAAAGCGATAAGCCGATTTGGAGGAAAGTCGCATACGAGCTTTCCAAGCCGAGAAGGCAGAAGGTCGAGGTCAACCTCAGCAAGCTCGACGAGTTTGCGACGGACGAGTCGACCATCTTGGTCCCGGGCAAGGTGCTCGGTGCCGGGGCTATCAGCAAGAAGATGACCGTGGCGGCATTCTCGTTTTCCGGGAAGGCAAGGCAGCTGATTGGCGCGGCAGGAGGCAAGGCGGTCACGATAGACAGCCTCCAGAAGGCGAACCCCGATGGAAGGGGCGTCATGATACTGAAGTGATACTTATGCAGGTCATAGACGGCACCAACATGATTTTCGGAAGGCTTGCGAGCAGGATTGCCAAGAAGCTCATCACCGGCGAGGAGATACACCTCATCAATGCCGAAAGGATGGTCGTAATGGGCAATCCGAAGGAGATACAGCAGCGCTACCTCACAAAAAGGGGGCTGCGGAACAAGGGAACCCCGGAACGCTCTCCGGTGTGGCCGAAGATTCCCCACATGCTCGTCAAGAAGATGATAAGCGGCATGCTCCCGCACGAGAATTCGCGCGGGAAGGCCGCCCTCGGGAGGCTCAGGGTGTACACCGGCAACCCGAAGAAGCTGCAGAACGCCGCAGGAATCGAGGACGCGGCGTATGACGGCGTGTCGAAGCACACGACGATACATGACATATGCAGGAGCATAGGTTACTCAGGTTGATATTATGGTCAAGGAATCTGAAGAAGACAAGAAAAAGAAGGCCAAGCCTAAGGCTAAGCCCAAGGAGGAAAAGAAGGAAGAGCCCAAGGCCGAGGCCCACAAAGAGGCAGTCAAGCACGAAGCCCACGTTCCTAAGCCCGAAGCGCCGAAGGCGGAAGCCGCGCCGGTTGAAAAGGCCGAGATAGCCAAGCCGAAAAAGCGCAAGGCCGCCTCGAAGAAAGCCGAGACCAAGGTCTTCGTTGCAAGGGGCAAGAGGAAGGAGAGCGTGGCCAGGGCGACGATAACCGCGGGCAAGGGCGTCGTGAGGATTAACAGCCAGAAGCTCGAGTCCCTCAACAACCCGTACATCCGGGACATCATAAGGGAGCCCCTAAGGTACATCGGCCCGGAGGCCAACACCGTCGACATATCCGTCAACGTGAACGGGGGCGGGTCGATGGGGCAGGCGCAGGCGGCAAGGACCGCAATCGCGAACGCGCTCTGGATGTATTTCGACCAGATGAACCTCCGGAAGAAGTTCGTCGAAATCGACCGCTCGCTCGTCATCGAGGACACGAGGCGCGTCGAGACCAAGAAATTCCGCGGCCCCAAAGCAAGGGCGAGGTTCCAGAAATCATACCGTTGATTTTTCATAATTTTTTATTTTTCTTAGGATTTTATCATTTCTCAGAGGGTGATATGTTTGGAGTTTCCGGTAAGATGCTTCACGTGCGGCTCGGTCATCGGGCACCTATACGAGCAATACAAGAGCATGTCCAAGGACAAGAAGGCCGATGTCTGCCTCGATGAGCTCGGGGTGGAAAGGTTCTGCTGCAGGAGGATGTTCGTGGCCCACGTCGACATCGTCCAGAACATCCTGAGGTACCCGAGGGTTTGATTTCGTCATTTGTCCATGAATTGAAACAGCCCTTTATAAACATTTTCGTGCAAATATAGATATCGGGCGCATGGGTGGAGCGATTAGCCTGAATCAGTGATATTCATGAAATTGGAGGGTGGAGCATTGGGCTTGGCTCAGAGAGGGGATGGAAACAACTCGTTGGACAGGCGCAGCCCTGCCGACAAGGAAGAATCCCCGAGGCGCTCAGGCAGGTTCTCTTCAGTCCATCCCCCCCAAGTGGAACCGGTTGCCGGAATTCCTGCAGAGAAGACGGCGATGGTTGAGCCATCAAGGGCGGTCAACGACCCGTGCAGCGGCATCCAGGACTGCCAGCAAGGATGCGAATTGGGGCAGGAGAAGTGCCACCCGCCGGACGACATTTATATCGAAGGGTGCTACCAGAGGATTCTCGCCCTCGACGGCACCTGCGAGACCAGGAGCGTATTGATATCCGGAATCAATGGTATCCTGTCGGAGATGGCCAACAAGGCCGAAACCGAGAACCGCAGCTACACGTCCATGGTCGACAGCCTGCTCATGCTCCACTGGACAAGGGCGGACGGGGAGAGCACGAGCTATGACAAGCACATGCAGGCCCACGTCGATGCATTCACCGTCCTGACAAGGGCGATGATGAAGAACAAGCCCATCGGCGGAAAATTCAGGATTTTTGATGCGAGCTGCGGCACTGGCAAGGGCCTTGAAGCCCTGCTTGATGCCATGCCCAAGAAGGCCCTCAGGAAGGTCAGGATTGTAGCCAACGACATCTCCGCGGCCGCCATAGAGGAGACGAAGAAGACGCTTGCGAAATACGGCCCCAAGCTCAAGGTCGAATACACCAGGCACGACCTCACGCAGGAACTCCCCCCGGGAAGGTTCGACCTCATCATACTTTCACAGACGCTGGCGCTTATTTGCGACGAGAAGGCGCTCAGGGACAAGAGGCTGGGGCGGGAAGTGCCGTACGAAAGCAGGCACAACACGGCCAAGAGGAAGCTCCTCGAAGGGCTTTTCGGCAAGGTCAAGCCGGGCAAGGGCGAATTCTGGCTCATCGACGAAGACCCCATGAGGCTTTCCGAGCTGCCCGAAGACTTCTACGGAGTCGTCGAGGACACCCTCTTCAGGGAGATATTCACCGAGTGCAACAAGACGACGCTCGTCAACGAGGTCATGAAAAGGATAAGGGATGCGAGGTTCAGGTCGCACGCCGAATGCTATATCGACCGCAAGCACGCCATGTACCTGATAAACTCGACGTCCGTCAGAAGCCACGACCTCAGCAGCGACCTGAGCTGCGGCATCGAATCGCCGCAGAGCGGGGTTATAGAGGCGAGGAGCGCGGCGGATGTCCCCAAGGAAGAATACGACGAAGACAGGTACATCAAGAAGATAACGTCGCGCATGCGGGCCATCCACACCGAGATAGTGGCGAGGCTGCAGGAATTCGAGGGAGCGAACGGCACCGTTTTCAAGCCCATCCAGGAGGGCGAGAAGAGCCTCCTGATCAACCAGAGGTTCTACGAAGAGAACATCGACCACAAGCCGGGCTTCTGGAGGACGAACGGCCATTACAACCTCGTCACGATAGCGGGCCTTGCGCACCAGCTCGGGCCTGAAGGATACCGCTGCCTGATAGAGAAGCTTCACCGGTCCAACAAGATAGGCCCAGGCTCGGCACTGCTGTTCATAGACACGTTCCCGGCCCCGGCCGGCAGCCCGGACCCGATGGGAAACAGCGACGCGAGGTCGCTCGTTTTCAGCGCAGACGACCATGTGTTCTGCGGCTCGGTGAGGTACGGGGAAAAATACGGATACCTTTACGTCGTAAAGGACCTCTGAGCCCGGAACACCGGCCTGGGAATGGGGGATTGCGGCGATGGCCAGATTCTTTGATATCTGTACCTTTCACAAGGCGTGCTGCATCCGCATGCGGATTAACATAGAAGGAGGATGAAGAAAAAACAAGAGAGAGATAAACGGATGCTACTCCTTTTCAGAAACGATTGAGGAGAGCGGGTTGAACTGGTAGCTCTCCTTGTACGTCACGAGGACGAGGTAGCTGATGGTTCTCAGGACCGATTTTTCCGTCTGGATGGCCTTCAGCACGCGGACCAAATCGTCCCTGCTCTTGGCCTTCACGATAGCGATGCAGTCGGCTCCGCCCGTGACGGCATAGAGCGACTGGACTTCCGGCACCGCGGTCACGGTTTCGAGGAGCTTCTCATCCTCCAGGCCGCTTTTCTTGATTTTAATCATGACCACCGCGTGCATGTCGTATCCGAGCGCCTTGTAGTCGATGTCGGCATGGTACTTTCTCACGATTTTCGACTTCTCGAGGCGCTTTATCCTCTGGAGAAGCGTGTTCGGATGCATCCGCAGCTTCTGCGCCAGTTCGCGCATGGGCCTCTTGCAGTCGTTGCGAAGCTCGCGCAGGATCATCAGGTCTACTGTGTCTACTTTATTCTTCATAAACATACCACCCGCATTGTTATCCAGTAACAAAAGCTAACGTGTTTAACCTCTCTTTTTTGTGTTTTGTTACAGAATCCTCTGCTTTATTTATATAATTTCCCCTTTAAATATGTTAGCTTTTTGCCTTTCAGACGGCGAGGGCCTTGGCGCAGGGTTTTCCTGAAGGGACCGAACCGGACGGATGCTGGACGCTGGCGGATAACAAGGAATAAAAAGATGTCTAAGTAACATACTCCCGGTATACGGAGCCAGCCAACCGGCCCGCAAGCCATATCGGCGGACGAGACGGGTGGAGGGTTTTGTGTATTTTACGGGGTCGTGAGGTAACCTGGTATCCTGCAAGCTTGGGGTGCTTGTTATCTGAGAAGACTTTTTAGGAAAAAGTTTTATAAAAAAACTGTCTCTAAAAAGTTTCAGAAGTTCAAATTTCCGGCAACAAATACCTGCGGCCGGTTGAATACATCTCAGCGACCCCATTTTTCCCCTCATAAAGAGGGGGCCGGCGGATAACGCCTGCCGGAGAGACACAGGAGGATTGAGAACATGAATGAGAACAAGACGGGCATGCCCGTGAAACAGGAAGTCTTTTTGGAAGCCGGCGTGCACATCGGCACGAAAATCCGCACCAGCGACATGAGGGAATTCATCTTCAAGAGGCGCGACGACGGATTGTACATCCTCGACCTGCGCAAAAGCTCCGAGAAGCTGATGCAGGCCGCCAAGGTGATAAGCAAGTTCCGCCCCGAGGAGGTCACGGTGGTCGCCTCGCGCGTCTATTCGAGCAATCCCGCGACAAGGTTCGCCGAGCTGACGGGGGTCAACCTCATCAAGGGCAGGTTCGTCCCGGGCACCATGACCAACATGAACGTCAGGGGATTCATGGAGCCGAAGCTCATCCTCGTCTGCGACCCCAAGGGCGAGCACGAGGCGCTCGTCGAGAGCGCGAAGAACGGCGTCCCGGTCATCGGGCTCTGCGACACCGACAACGAGACCAAGTTCATCGACCTGATCGTGCCAATCAACAACAAGGGCAAGCGCTCGCTTGCGCTCATCTTCTTCATCCTCTCCAGGGAAGTGATGGTCGCGCAGGGCAAGATAAAGGCCTACGACGAGTTCACGTATGACTTGGGATATTTCGAGCAGCAGGT
>JBAZJG010000024.1:0-7645 GCA_041651455.1 Candidatus Omnitrophota bacterium | reverse complement strand
GGGCAGATTGCACCTGGGCCATCTTGCCGGCGCGCTGAAGAACTGGGTGGAGATGCAGGATAAGTACGACTGCTTCTACATGGTCGCCGATTACCACGCGCTGATGAGCGAGTACGCGGACCCGTCGGCGATGAAAGAGAACATCATCGACAACACCGCAGATTTTCTCGCTTGCGGCATCGACCCCGAGAGGTCGGTCATCTTCGTGCAGTCCGATGTGCCGGAGCACCTCGAGCTGAGCATGATACTTTCGGCGATAACGCCGCTTTCATGGCTCGAGCGCTGCCCGACATACAAGGAACAGCTCAGGGAGGTCGAGGGCAGGGACCTCGCGACATACGGCTTCCTCGGTTATCCGGTCCTGCAGGCCGCGGACATACTGATATATAAGGCGAACGCGGTCCCGGTCGGCGAAGACCAGCTGCCGCACCTCGAGCTTACGCGCGAGATAGCCCGCAGGTTCTTCCATTTTTACAAGAAGCAGGTATTCCCGGAGCCGGAGGGTTTGTTGACGCAGACCCCGCGGCTCCTCGGGGTGGACAACAGGAAGATGTCCAAGAGCTACGGCAACGCCGTGAACCTCTCGGACTCTCCCGAAGAGGTAAAGAAGAAGATAAAGGCGATGATAACGGACCCGCAGAGGATCAAGAAGGACGATCCCGGGCATCCGGACATCTGCAACGTATATTCGTATTACAAGTTCTTTTTCCCCGAGCTGGCGGTAAGCATCCCGGAAGAGTGCAAGTCGGCAAAGATAGGCTGCGTCGCAGACAAGGCGAAACTGGCCGATTGCATAGTCGAGCTGCTGAGGCCGATACAGGAGAGAAGGAAGAAGATATTAAGCGATAAGGCAGGCCTCGAGGCGGTCCTCAAGAAGGGCGCCGAGAAGGCGCGCGCGGTCGCAAGCGAGACGATGGGAGAGGTAAGGAAAGCAGTCGGTATATGACGTACAAGGTAAAGCTTGACGTGTTCGAAGGCCCGCTGGACCTTCTTTTGTACCTCATCAAGAAGGAAGAAGCGGACATCTTCAATATCCCGATAGCGAAGATAACCGAGCAGTACCTGCATTACCTCGAATACATGGAACTGCTCGACCTGCACATCGCCGGCGAGTTCATCGTGATGGCCGCGACGCTGATGCATATAAAGTCGCGCATGCTGCTGCCGCCGGACGAACAGCCGCCGGAGGAGATAGAGGAAGAGGACCCGCGCGCGGAGCTCGTGCGCAGGCTCATCGAATACAAGAAGTTCAAGGAAGCGGCCGGGGAACTCTCCGAGCTCGAGCGCAGGCGGTCGATGGTCTTCCCGCGCTCGGTCGACGAGACGCAGTACATCGACCAGACCGAGGGGCCGTATTTCGAAGCGTCGATATTCGACCTGATAAACGCGTTCTCGACGATACTCAAGAGCGTGTCGCGCGAGGCGTTCCTCGAGGTGGTCAAGGACGAGTTCACCGTCGAGGAGAAGGTCCACGAGCTGTTCCACATGCTTGTCGAACAGCCGGTGATAAATTTCAAGGATATATTCAAGAAGTCGAGGAGCAAGATAGAGCTGATAGCGACGTTCCTCGCGCTGCTTGAGCTGATAAGGTTGAAGGAAGTCATCGTAAGGCAGCATAAGATATTCGGCGAGATAGACATAGTGCGCAACCCGAACAATATCGGACCGAAGCTTAAGGCCGCGGTAGAAAGCGCGCCGGAAAAACCGGCGGAGGGGACACCGGATGGAACTGTCTGAAGCGAAAAAGATAATAGAGGCGCTGCTCTTCACGTCGGAGAAACCGATAACTATAGAGCAGATGAAGGAGGTCCTCGAGGAAGTAGAGGCGAAGGATATAAAGGCCGCGCTTGCCGAGCTGCAGACGGAATACGAGACGCTCGGAAGGAGTTTCAAGGTATACGAGGTTGCGGGCGGCTACCAGATGGTCACGGCGCCCGAGTTCGCCGATTACCTGAAGAAGTTCTACAGGGTGAAGTCGAAGGACAAACTGACGAAGCCGGCGCTCGAGACGCTCGCGATAGTGGCTTACCGCCAGCCGATAACGAAGGCGGATATCGAAGACATACGCGGCGTGAACGTAGACGGCGTCATAAAGACGCTCGCGGACAGGCAATTGATAAAGATAACCGGCAGGAAGGACGCGCCGGGCAGGCCGATACTATACGGGACGACAAAGGAGTTCCTCGACAGGTTCGGGCTCAGCTCGCTCAACGAGCTGCCGAAGCTCGGGGAGTTCACGGAAGCGGATATAGACCTAAGCGAATTGAAACAGGGACTCGGAGGCCAGGAGGTACAGGATGGAACTGGAGAAATTACGCAGGAAGATAGACCTGCTGGACAGGAAGATAATACAGCTCCTGAACAGCAGGGCGCAGCTGAGCAACAGGATAGGCCGGCTGAAGGCGAAGGCAAATAAAAGCGCGTACTCGCCCGACAGGGAGAGGATAGTATATGAGAAAGTCGCCGCGCAGAATGAAGGGCCGCTCACGAACGAGGCCCTGCAGGCCGTATACCGCGAGATAATGTCGGGCTGCCTCGCGCTTGAAAAGCCGTTAAGGATATCTTATATGGGCCCGCCGGCGAGCTTCTCTAACATCGCCGCGCTGAAGAAGTTCGGCTCATCGGTGCGCTACCTACCCGTGAATACGATCAACGACGTCTTCGCCGAGGTCGAGCACGGCAGGGCGGATTACGGCGTTGTCCCCATAGAGAATTCGATAGAGGGAGCCATAAATTACACGCTCGATATGTTCATGGAGTCCGACCTGAAGATATGCTCGGAGATCTCGATAGAGATATCGCACAACCTGCTCGCGAAATGCAGGATGGACAAGATAAAGAGGCTGTATTCGAACCCGAGCGTCATAGGCCAGTGCAGGATGTGGTTAGAAGCCAACCTCCCGTGCGTCGAAGTGATAGAAGTCACCTCGACTACAAAAGCCGCCGAGATGGCGGTCAAGGAGAAGGGCGCTGCCGCGATCGGGTCGAGCCTGGCCGCAGAATGCTACGGGCTCAATATGCTCGCGCGTTCGATAGAGGACAGCCCGCATAACATGACGAGGTTCCTTGTCATCGGCAGGGTCGAGAACAGGCCTACCGGCAAGGACAAGACCTCGATAATGTTCGCGGTCAAGGACAGGGTCGGCGCTTTGCACGACATGCTGGTCCCGTTCAAGAAGAACAGGATAAACCTGACGAAGATAGAATCGCGCCCGTCGAAGAAGAGGGCGTGGGAGTACCGTTTCTTCGTCGACATGATAGGGCATCACGAGGATGCGGGAATAAAGAAGGCGCTCAAGCAGTTAGGGGGCGTCTGCACGAACTTGAAGATACTGGGGTCATATCCCTTAGTATAGAGGAATAATATGAGCAGGTTAGCCAAAAAAGGCGTAATGAACATACAACCTTACCAGCCGGGCAAACCTATTGACGAGGTCAGGAGGGAGCTGCTGCTGGAAGAGGTCTATAAGCTCGCTTCCAACGAGAACTCGCTCGGGCCCTCGAAAAAGGCGCTTTCCGCCATCGGCAAGGCGCTCAAGGACCTGAACCGGTATCCCGACGGGAACTGCTATTACCTGAAGACGAAGATATCGAAGAAGATGGGCCTTAAGCCGGAGAACTTCGCGTTCGGCAACGGCTCGGACGAGCTTATAGCGGTCATAATACAGGCCTTCATGAACGAGGACGAGAACGCGATCGTCGCGGACCCGACTTTCCTCGAATACCGCCTTATCGTTGAATCGTACGGCCGCAGGGTAAAGGTCGTCCCTAACGTGAACCTGAAGTATGATATGGACGGCATAAGGAAAGCGATAGACGGCAAGACGAAACTTGTCTTTATAGCTAATCCCGACAACCCGACCGGCACATACATAAGCGACAAACAGATAACGAAGTTCCTCGAGAACATCCCGGACAGCGTAATAGTGGTGATGGACGAGGCGTATTACGATTTCGTGGACGCGAAGGATTATCCGGATACGATGAGGCACCTGAAGGACAGGAACCTCATAATATTGAGGACGTTCTCGAAGGCATACGGCCTTGCCGGGCTCAGGGTCGGCTACGCGCTGGCAAACCCGGAACTCATAGAGTGCATGAACAGGGTCAGGCAGCCGTTCAACGTCAACTCCCTTGCGCAGGTTGGGGCGGCGGCAAGCCTCGACGACTCTGCGCACCTGAAGAGGACGAGGCAGACCGTGCTGAAGGGAAAGAAGTCCCTTTACGGCGCGCTCGACAGGATGGGCCTTACGTATGTCCCGAGCCAGGCGAACTTCATCCTCGTCGATGTGAAGAGGGACAGCTGGGAAATTTTCCAGAGGCTCCTGAGGTACGGCGTCATAGTCAGGGACATGAAACCTTACAAGCTCGACAGTTATATAAGGGTGACGATAGGCACCGCCAAGGAGAACAAAAAGTTCATCGAGGCGATCAAGAAGGTATTGAAGACGCCGGCGGGCGCCGAAGGAGGATCGAGATGATAATCGTATTAAAACCCGAAACGACAGAATCGCAGTTAAAGCACCTGATATCCAAGATCAAGTCGCTCGGGCTCAAGCCGATGATATCGAAAGGCGTGGAGCGCACGATCATAGGCGTCATAGGGGAAGAGGACGTCCTGCGTTCGACACCGCTCGACGTGTTCCCGGGCGTCGAGAAGGTCATGTCAATACTCGCGCCATACAAGCTCGTATCGCGCGAATTCAAGCATGAGAATTCGGTAATCAATATAGGCAAGGTCAAGGTCGGCGGCAGGAAGATAGTCACGATGGCCGGGCCGTGCTCGATCGAGAGCCGCGAGATGCTCATCAATATAGCCAAGTCGGTGAAGAAGTCGGGCGCCTCGGTCCTCCGCGGCGGCGCATTCAAGCCGCGCACATCACCCTACAGTTTCCAGGGGCTCGGTGAGGAGGGTCTGAAGTACCTCAAAGAGGCAAGCCAGAAGACGGGCCTCCCGGTCATAACCGAGATAATGGACATCCGCGACATCCCGCTGCTGGAGAAATACGCGGACATATTGCAGATAGGCGCGAGGAACATGCAGAATTTCAACCTGTTGAAGGAAGTCGGCATGTCGAAGATGCCGGTGCTGTTGAAGAGGGGCATATCCTCCACGATAATAGAGCTGCTGATGTCGGCGGAATATATACTTGCGAACGGGAATTTCAACGTGATGCTGTGCGAGCGCGGCATAAGGACTTTCGAAGACCAGACGCGGTTCACGCTCGACCTGAGCGCGGTGCCCGTCCTCAAGAAGCTTACGCACCTTCCGGTCGTCATAGACCCGAGCCATGCGGTAGGCAAGTGGGGTTATGTCCCCGCGATGGCGAAGGCCGCGGTCGCATCAGGTTGCGACGGGCTTATAATAGAGGTCCATCCGAAACCGGAAGAGGCGCTTTCGGACGGCGCGCAGTCGCTTGTGCCGGATAATTTTGACAAGATGATGAAGGAACTAAAGGGAGTCGCGAAAGCGGTAGGACGTGACATTTAAAAAGATAGCAATAATCGGCGTCGGCCTCATCGGGGGCTCGATCGGCGAGGCGGTGAAGAAGAGGCGCCTTGCCGGGACGGTGGTAGGAATCGGGCACAGGGCATCATCCATCGATGAAGCCATAGCGCGCGGCGCGATAGACAAAGGCACGCTCGACGCCGTCAAAGGCGTCGCCGGGGCCGACCTCGTGATAATTGCGACGCCGGTCTGCCTGATACCGGAGTTCGGGAAGAAGGTATCCCGTTCGCTGAAAAAGGGCTGTATCGTCACGGACGTCGGCAGCACGAAGAGCTCGATAGTGGGGCAGCTTGAGAAGTCGATGCCCGCGGGCGTGGATTTCGTGGGATCGCACCCGCTGGCCGGTTCCGAAAAACGCGGGGTCACATCCGCGAGGGAAGACCTGTTCAAAGGATCGGTCGTCATCATGACAAAGACAAAAAAGACGGATAAGGCGGCGCTGAAGAAGCTCGGAAGCTTCTGGAAGTCGCTCGGCGTCGGGAGAGTCGCGATAAAATCACCTGCGGAGCACGACAGGATCGTCGCGCAGATAAGCCACCTTCCGCATATAGCGGCGGCCGCGCTTGTGAGTTCCGCGAGCGACAAGTCGCTCGAATTCGCCTCTACGGGTTTCAAGGACGCTACGCGCATCGCGGCTAGCGACCCGGGCATCTGGCGCGATATATGCATCACGAACAGCAAGGAGATAGTCAGGGCGCTCGGGGATTACGAGCGCAGCCTGTCCAGGATAAAGAAGCTGATAAAGGAAGGTTCCGGAGCGAAACTCCGCAGGGAGCTCGAGAGGTCGAAAACCAGGAGGCAGAGGTTAGGGTGAAGCGCCCCGTCATAGCCATCGACGGCCCGGCTGGTTCCGGCAAGAGCACCGTGGCGCGGCTTGTAGCGCAAAGGCTGGGCTTCCTTTATATAGATACGGGCGCAATGTACCGCGCGCTTACGCTGAAGGCGCTGCGTACGAAAGCGGACCTGGACGACGAAGCGGGACTCGGCGCTCTCGCAGGGTCTACGGAAATAGAATTAAGGCAGGAAGGCGGCTCGCTTAAGGTCTTTCTCGACGGCGAAGATGTCACCTCCGGCATAAGGACGCCGGAGATAACGAACAACGTGAAATATATCGCGCGCGCTAAACCCGTCCGGGAGCATATGGTAAAGGTCCAGCGCATGCTGGGCGGACAGGGCGGCACGGTAATGGAAGGCCGCGATATCGCAACGGTCGTATTGCCGGATGCGGACAAAAAATTTTATATAGACGCCGCATTCGATGTCAGGGCGCAGAGGCGCTACAAGGAACTCAAAGAGAGCGGCGCGGCGGTGTCCGAAGAGGACGTAAGGAAGGACCTGAAGATGCGCGATGACAGCGATTTCAACAGGCCTATAGGGCCGCTGAGGAAAGCGTCCGACGCGATAATAGTGGATACTACGGGCCTTACGATAGAAGGGGTCGTGGATAAGGTCCTCGGCTTAATTAAGGCCTGATGAACTTATGATGTATTTTATTATAAGAAGTTTCGTCAAACTGTTCCTTATCATATTCATGGGTTTCAGGGCAAAAGGGGCCGGAAAGGTCCCGAAGAAAGGCGCCTTCATATTGGCGAGCAATCATGTAAGCCATCTCGACCCGCCGGCTATTGCGAGCGCCTCGCCGCGAATGGTCCATTTCATGGCAAGGAGCACCCTGTTCGATAACTGGTTGTTCAAGCAGGTTATCGGCAGGTGCGGCCTTATCCCCGTAAAGAGGGGTGAGGGCGATATCGGGGCGATGAAGACCGCCATACGGTTCCTTAAGGCCGGCGAACCGGTCTTCCTGTTCCCGGAAGGGACAAGGAGCGAGACCGGCGAGATGCAGGCGGCGCAACCGGGCATCGGGTATTTGAGCCTGATGACGGGAGTACCTATCCTGCCGGCTTATGTGGATGGCACGGACAAAGCGTTGCCCAAGGGCGCGAAGCATATTAAGTTTACAAGAGTATCGGTATATATAGGAGATCTGATCGATCCCACTAAGCTCGATCTTCCGCGCGACAAGAAGGAGGCCGCGCAAAAACTGGCAGACCATGTCGCCGGGGAGATCAAGCGCCTGGGAGAGACTGAAAAGCAGTAAAAATCCAATGAGAAGGGAGTAACAAAGAAGATGGTAGA
>JBAZJG010000023.1:0-8622 GCA_041651455.1 Candidatus Omnitrophota bacterium | reverse complement strand
CGGAGACAATGTCGAGTTTGAAGTAGAGCTCATAATCCCGGTTGCCCTCGAGAAGGGCTTGCGCTTCGCCATCCGCGAAGGCGGCCACACCGTAGGCGCCGGTGCAGTATCAGAGGTAATAGCTTAACGATGACTACTACCGTGCAGAAAGCGAAGATAAGGATAAAGCTGAGGGCTTACGATCACAGGGTGCTCGATCAGTCAGCGGCGGAGATAGTCGAGACGGCGAAAAGGACCGGGGCGAAAGTCCTCGGACCGATACCGCTGCCGACCGACAAGGAGATATTCACGGTACTGCGTTCGCCGCACATCGACAAGAAGTCGCGCGAGCAGTTCCAGTTGAAGACGCACAAGCGCGTGCTTGATATCGTCGAGCCGACCTCGAAGACGATCGATGCCCTAAAGAAGCTCGATCTGCCGGCCGGCGTGGATGTAGAGATAAAATAACGATAGCATAACAACATCAAGGTAATATTAAAATGTCTTTAGGAATACTGGGAAGAAAAAAAGGAATGACGCAGGTCTTCAGGGATGACGGGAGGGTTATACCCGTTACCGTCGTCGAGGCCGGCCCGTGCACCGTGCTGCAGGTCAAGACGAAGGCAAAGGACGGCTACGAGGCGGTCCAGATCGGTTTCTGCGAAAAGAAAGAGAGACTGATGAGGAAGCCCGAGCTCGGGAAGTTCAAGAAGATAAACGTCACGCCGAAGAGGTTCATAAAAGAGATAAGGACGGCCGCCGACGAGAAGTTCGAGGTCGGGCAGGAGCTTAAGGTAGATATCTTCGCCGCGGGCGATGCGGTGGACGTTACCGGCACATCGATAGGAAAAGGTTTCCAGGGCGGTATGAAGAGATGGCACTGGAAGGGCGGTAAAGAGACCCACGGTTCGACGTCGCACAGGAGGCCGGGTTCGATCGGTTCGACGACCACCCCCGGCAGGGTCATAAGGGGGCATCATCTTCCCGGAAGGATGGGCGGGGATACGGTCACGACGCAGAACCTCGAAGTGGTCAAGGTCGACCTCGAGAACAACCTGATAGTGCTTGAGGGTTCGGTCCCTGGTCCCGATAATTCGTTATTGATGATCAAGAAGGCCAAGAAACGCGCTAAGGCCAAGATACCGCAGATAGTAATCATCAAGGAGAAGAAGGAGAAATCCAAGAAAGAAGCTCCGGGCGGAAAGGGTAAGAAATAATGGCAGAGCTTGCGATATATAATACAAAAGGGCAGTCCGTCGGCAAGGTCGAGCTGGATAAGAAGGTTTTCAGCGGCGAGGTCAACGAGGCGATACTGCACCAGGTCATAAGGATGTACGAGGCGAACCAGAGGCAGGGCACGGCGGATACGAAGACCCGTTCGGAGGTCCGCGGCGGCGGAAAGAAGCCCTGGAAGCAGAAGGGCACGGGACGCGCGCGCGCAGGTACGAGCAGGTCGCCGCTATGGAAGGGCGGCGGCAAGATATTCGGCCCGCACCCGAGGGATTATTCCTACTCAGTGCCGAAGTCGGTTAAGAGGCTCGCGCTTATATCGAGCTTAAACGCCAAGGTCAACGACAACGACATGATAGTGCTCGACGACCTTAAGCTCGAGAAGCCGAAGACGAAGGAATTCGCGGCAATGCTCGGAAAGATTAAGGCGGAGCAGAAGCCGTTGATAGTGCTCGAAAACAAAGACCAGGCCGTAATAAGGGCGTCGAGGAACATAGGGACCCTGCTTTTGAGGGACTACAAGGCGCTTAACGCATATGAGATACTCAAGCAGAAAAAAGTCGTCATAACCCATAAGGCGCTCGAAGCGCTGACCAAACTACTGGTGAAGCAATGATACAGAAATATAAGATATTAAAAAGCCTTCTGCACTCGGAGAAGGGCTCGCAGATGATGCCTTTCAACAAATACGTCTTCGAGGTGGATAAGGGCGCGAACAAGAATGAGATAAAGAAGGCGATCGAGCAGGCATATAAGGTAAAGGTCAAGGACGTCAATACGATGATAATGTCCGGCAAGTGGCGCAGGGTGCGCTTTAAGCCGGGCAAGACTCCCGACTGGAAGAAGGCGGTAGTCACCTTGCGCGCAGGCGACAAGATAGACGTAACAACATAAGGTTATAGAAAAATGCTGAAGACATACAGGCCATATACAAAATCCAGAAGGTGGATGACATCCACGGACTTCTCGGGTCTCACGAAGAAAGAGCCGGAGAAGGCGCTGCTTATACCGAAAAAGAGCAGGTCCGGACGCAATAACCTCGGCCATGTTTGCGTGCGCCACCAGGGCGGCGGCCATAAGAGGATGATAAGGATAGTCGACTTCAAGCGCAATAAGATAGGCATACCGGCTACGGTCATAGCGCTGGAATACGACCCGGGCAGGTCGGCGTTTTTGGCTTTGCTCGAGTATGAGGACAAGGAGCGCAGGTATATAATCGCGCCCGTTGACCTTAAGGTCGGCGACAAGGTGATGTCAGGGCCCGATGCCGAAATAAAGGTAGGCAACGCGCTTCCGATAAAGAATATTCCCGTTGGTTCGTTCATACATAATATTGAGCTCGCTGAAGGCATGGGCGCAAAGATCGTCCGTTCCGCAGGCACGAGCGCGCAGCTGATGGCGAAGGAAGGCGACCACGCCAATATCAAGCTGCCGTCAGGCGAGATAAGGCTTATCCGCCTCGGATGCTATGCCACGCTCGGGCAGGTAGGCAATGTGGACCACGGAACGATATCTATAGGCAAGGCCGGCAGGAAAAGATGGATGGGAGTCCGTCCGTCGGTCAGGGGTGTAGTCATGAACCCGCATGACCATCCGCACGGCGGCGGCGAAGGCAAGTCCGGGCAGGGTAATCCCCATCCGGTCACGCCTTGGGGCGTGCCGACGAAGGGTTACAGGACCAGGAGGCCCGGCAAGTATTCCGACAGGCTGATAATCAAGCGGAGGAGCAAATAGAATGGGGCGTTCGTCGAAAAAGGGCCCGTATGTGGAAGAGAAGCTTCTTAAGAAGGTCGAGAAGCTCAAGGGCGATAAGAAACCCATAAAGACATGGTCACGCAGGTCGACCGTCGTGCCGGAGTTCATCGGCGCTACATTCCTCGTGCATAACGGGAATAAGTTCATACCCGTCTTCGTGACGGAGAACATGGTAGGGCACAAGCTCGGGGAGTTCGCCCCGACGAGGACGTTCAGGAAGCACGGCGGCGTAAAGGCGAAAGAAACGCCTACGGCCACCTAAAGAGAGGATATATAACAGATGTCATCAGTCGGAAGGGTCGTTGCGAAATATATAAAGATGTCCCCTTACAAGATGCGCAAGGTCATGGACCTTGTCAGGGGCAAGGACGTGGACTCCGCGTTGGCGATACTGGAGAACACCGACAAGAAATCGGGCGTATACCTCGTCCGCGCGCTCAAGTCCGCGGTTGCTTCCGCGAAGCAGGGGGGCAAGTTCAAGCAGGACGAGCTTTTCGTCGAGAAGATAACGGCCGATGACGGCCCGATGATGAGAAGGTTCAGGGCCGCGGCAATGGGCAGGGCCACGATGATACGGAAAAGGACCACCCATATAATAATAGAGCTGGGCGCGAAAGCAAAGAGCGCGGCAGCGAAACCAAAAGCCGTAAAGAAATAGGAGGAGTTAGTGGGTCATAAAGTAAATCCGATATCTATGAGGTTGGGTTACATCAAGAACTTCCGTTCGCGCTGGTTCTCGAAGAGGAAGGATTTTGCCGATTTCCTCATAGAGGACCTTGATATCCGCAAGTACGTGAAGAAGAATTTTTCCGCAGCCGGCATCGCGCTTATAGAGATCGAGCGCGCGAGCAACAAGGCGAAGGTCATAATACATACCGCAAGGCCCGGCATCATAATCGGCAGGAAGGGCGCCGACATAGACAGGCTCCGCGATGACCTGCAGGACAAGACGAAGAAAGAGATATATATAGAGATAAAGGAAGTCAAGAACGCGTCGGTGGACGCCCAGCTTGTGGCCGAGAATATCGCGTTCCAGCTCGAGAAGAGGATCGCCTTCAGGAGGGCGTTGAAGAAGGCCGTCCAGCAGGCGATGACATCGGGCGCGCTGGGCATAAAGGTAAAGTGCGCCGGAAGGCTCGGAGGCGCCGAGATGTCGCGCACCGAAGGATATAAGGAAGGCAAGGTCCCGCTGCAGACCTTCAGGGCGGATATAGATTACGGGTTCGCGGAAGCCATGACAACCTACGGCCTCATAGGCGTTAAAGCGTGGGTATACAAGGGCGATGTGCTTTTCAAGAAACAGCCCGAAAAGGTGTCCTCGGATGAAGCCGAGAATACCGCAGCTTCGAAGCCCGAAACTGAGCAGAAAAATTAAGGAGCAAACTTAGAAATGGCGTTATTCCCTAAAAGAGTAAAATACAGGAAATCACAGAGAGGCAGGCGCAAGGGCGTGGCCATGACCGGTTCGACGATGTCGTTCGGAGAATACGGGCTGCAGTGCCTCGAGAACGGATGGATAAAGAATACCCAGATAGAAGCGGCAAGGGTTGTCATATCGCGCCACCTGAAAGGCGGCGGGAAGGCCTGGATAAGGATATTCCCGGACAAGCCCGTAAGCAAGAAGCCGGCTGAAACGAGGATGGGTAAGGGAAAGGGCATGACCGACCATTGGGTCGCGGTCATAAAGCGCGGAAGGATACTTTTCGAGGTCGAAGGGCTTCCGGAGTCCGTTGCTAAGGAAGCCATGAGGTTGGCTTCGTCGAAGCTCCCCTTAAAGACAAAGTTCGTGGCCAGGACCAAGGTAGCCGCGTAAAACCAGGGAACAATAAGATGCCATTAAAACCGGAAGAGATAAGGAACTTAGGGGCGGACGAGATAAAGACGAAGTACAACACGCTCCAGGAATCGCTGTTCAAGCTTAACCAGCAGGCGAAGATAGGCAAGCTGGAGAAGCCGGATCAGATCCGCCAGATGAAGAAGGATATCGCGCGGATAATGACCATAATGACGGAGAAGGATATCAGGATATGAGCGAGAGAGGCAGCAGGAAAGAAAGATTAGGTATCGTGACGAGCGACAAGATGAACAAGACGATCGTCGTGAAGGTGGAGCACTTCTCCACGCATGCCGCATACGGAAGGACGATGCGCCGCGTCGAGAAGTTCAAGGTCCACGATGAAGAGAAGAAGGCGAAGACGGGCGACAGGGTCAGGATCGAGGAGACCCGCCCTATATCAAAAGACAAGAGATGGAGATTGGTTGAGGTCCTGAAATGATACAGCTGCGTTCAATTCTTGTGGTAGCCGACAATACCGGCGCGAAGAAGGCGGCCATGATACAGGTGCTCGGGCGCCAGAGCAAGGTGGTAGCGGACCTTGGCGACATTATAAAGGTCCATATCAAGGAATCGACCCCGGACGCTTCGGTAAAGAAGGGCGAGGTCGCCACGGCTGTCGTCGTGAGGCTGAAATCCCCGACGCGCAGGCCGGACGGTTCGTACCTTAGGTTCGACAGCAACGCCGTAGTCATAATCGATAACGCGAAGAATCCGAAGGGCACAAGGATCTTCGGCCCGGTCGCAAGGGAACTGCGCGATAAGGGCTTTTCTAAGATAATTTCATTGGCTCCAGAGGTAATATAGATGAGGATCAAGAAGAACGACACGGTAATGATAATAAAGGGGAAGGATAACGGCAAGAGCGGCCGCGTGATGAGGCTCATCGCCGGCGCTGATAAGGCCATCGTCGAGGGGCTGAATTTCGTCAAGAAGCATGCCCGCAAGACACAGCAGAACCCGCAGGGCGGCATAATACAGATAGAGAGCCCTATAGCGCTCTCGAACCTCATGCCCGTTTGCCCGAAATGCAACAAGCCGGTCAGGGTAGGCAGCGTGGCCGGGAAGGACGGGAAGAAAACGAGGATATGCAGGAAGTGTAAGGAGGCATTGGCCTGATGAAAACGGCGACTATTTCACCAAGGTTGGCTGAACACTACAAGAAGGATCTCGTGCCGCAGCTGGCCAAGAAGTTCGGATATAAGAACGTATTCCAGGTCCCGCAGCTCAAGAAGGTGGTCATCAACATGGGAGTCAGCGAGGGGGCCGAGGATATAAAGATACTCGAGGCGGTCATGGCGGACCTCATGACGATAACCGGGCAGAAGCCGGTCATGACGCGCGCGAAGAAAGCCATCGCGAATTTCAAGATAAAGGAAGGCGCGACCGTAGGATGCAAGGTCACGCTGCGCGGCGCGAGGATGTATGAGTTCGTTGACAGGCTCGTGAACGTCGCACTGCCGAGGATCAAGGACTTCCGCGGCATACCTTTCGATACATTCGACGGTGCGGGCAATTTCGCGATGGGCCTCCGCGAACAGACGATATTCCCCGAGATAGAGGCCGACAGGGTAGCGAAGGTCCAGGGTATGGACATAATATTCGTGACAAGCGCAAAGACCGACGATGAAGCGCGTGAGCTCATCCGTCTTCTCGGCATGCCCTTTAAAAAGCAAGGTTAGAAAATGGCTAAAACATCGTTAATAGAGAAATGGAAGAGGCCGGCGAAATTCTCCTCCAGGAAGTATAACAGGTGCCGTCTTTGCGGCAGGTCGGGCGGTTATCTGAGCAGGTTCGAATTATGCCGTATTTGCTTCAGGGAATTGGCCTCGAAGGGGGAGATCCCCGGAGTTACGAAATCAAGCTGGTAAAAATAAGGGAAAAAGATGTCTAAGACAGATCCGATAGCAGACTTTTTGACGTTGATAAGGAACGCGACCCGCGCGAAGATGGACAGCGTGGATGTCGAGCAGTCAAAAATGAACAGGGAGATCCTCGTGATAATGAAGAAAGAGGGCTATATCAACGACTTCAAGCCCCTCGAGGCGTCCCGCAAGATGAAGGTATACCTGAAGTACGTATCCGGCCGCAGCGTAATAAAGAACCTGAAGAAAGTCTCGCGCCCGGGTTTAAGGGTCTATACGAGGCAAAGCAAGATGCCGAACGTATTGAGAGGTTTGGGCGTCGCGGTCATTACGACCCCTAAGGGCGTATTGACGAACAAGGAAGCCCGCGAGCTCAAGGTCGGCGGGGAAGTGCTCTGCTATATCTGGTAATACACATAATAAAGGTGAAAAATGTCAAGAGTAGGTAAGAAACCGATACAGATAATCAAAGGCGTGAAGGTCAACGTGAACGGGAATACCGTGCTCGTTGAAGGCCCGAAGGGGAAACTGACCCAGGATTTCCTCCCTTCGATGAAGATCGAGGTAAAAGGGGAGCAGGTTATCGTAACGCCGAACGAAGGCGCGAACATAAAGAATTCCGGCGCGATCCACGGGCTTACACGCTCGTTGATAAACAATATGGTGATCGGCGTGACGACAGGTTACCAGAAGGAACTTGAGATACAGGGCGTAGGTTTCAGGGCGCAGGTCACAGGCAAGAAGCTCGTAATGCAGCTCGGCTTTTCCCATCCGGTGGATTTCCCGATACCTGAGGGCATAGTCATCGAGGCGCCGAAACCGACGCAGCTCATAATAAAGGGAATAGATAAGCATAAAGTCGGCCAGGTTGCGGCCGAGATAAGGGATGTCTTCCCGCCGGAACCTTACAAGGGTAAGGGTATAAGGTACGTCGGCGAATACGTGAGGAAGAAAGTCGGAAAGGCGGTAGGCTAGAGCCATGACTGCAAAGAGTGAATTACACAGGAAAAGGCGCCATAACAGGATAAGGAGAAGGATAATCGGCACGAAGGAGAAGCCGAGGATGTCCGTGCATCGCAGCCTGAACAATATATCCGTCCAGCTGATAGATGACATCGACGGCAAGACCTTGTGCGCGGTCTCCACTTCCGATAAGGGTTTCAGGGAGAAGCATAAGACAGGCGGAAACGTAAAGGCCGCGGAACTGCTCGGAGAGATGATATCCAAGCTTGCACAGTCGAAAGGCGTAAAGAAGGTCGTATTCGACAGGAGCGGGTATCTCTACCACGGCAGGATAAAATCGCTGGCCGATTCCGCCAGGAAAGCCGGACTAGAGTTTTAGCCTTTTAAGGCTATAAAAGCAATTTAGGAGAAAGAAATTGGCCGATAAGTATGCACAGGATAAGCAGTTAAGCGAAAAGGTATTGAGCATCAACCGCGTCGCCAAGGTAACGAAGGGCGGCAAGAAGATGTCGTTCTCCGCGTTGCTGGTAGTAGGCGACGGCAAGGGCAAGGTCGGTTTCGGGTACGGAAAGGCGAATGAAGTCGCCGAAGCCATCAGGAAGGGCCTTGTGGACGCGAGGAAGGGCATGTTCGAGGTCCCGAGGGTAGGCCATACGATACCCCACGAGGTGCTCGGGAAATACGGCGCGGGCAAAGTCCTGTTGAAACCCGCCTCGCCCGGTACCGGAGTAATAGCCGGAGGCCCGATAAGGGCGCTTTGCGATGCCGCGGGCATAAAGGATATACTCTCTAAATCGCTCGGATCGGACAATTCGGTAAACGTAATAAAAGCGGCTGTAGTGGCTTTCAAGAGCCTTTCATATAAAGAAGAGAACACGAGGATAAAAGGAGAGCAGCCTAAGTGAAACTTGGAGAGATCAGGGTCCCCGAAGGGGCCACGAAAAAGAGGAAGATAGTCGGCAGGGGCTCGGGTTCGGGCCACGGAAAGACGTCGAC
>JBAZJG010000022.1:0-11703 GCA_041651455.1 Candidatus Omnitrophota bacterium | reverse complement strand
GCCCCACCACGCAGGAACATCGTCTACCGCAAAGGCATTGAGTGTCCCTGCGTCCGTTCCATACCAGAATTGGAATACACCCCACGGGTCGTTTGCCCCGTCAGCGTTAGCGTGGAAACAATAAGCCGAGTTATCGGAGGACACCCTGAATACCTGATTCGGGTTCGTATCGGATAAGGTCATATCCCCATTGACGGTCAATTCCTGCATAGCGGAAGTGCCGCCGATTACAAGCCCGTTGCCTGAATTGAAATAGCTTGGGGTAACGCCGCCCGAATCAAGGCGTATCGTTTCTGTCCCTGCTTTATACATACGAAATAACGGATAGCCGAACCCGTCGCTGTATATAGTTGTCTGGTTCTCTGCCCCTGCGCCGCCTGAACCTTGAAACATAGCAAGAATGGTGCTGACAGAGGTATCGGCAAGGTGAAATGTATAACTTGGGGCAGTCCTTAACCCAAGATACCCGTCTGTGGTAAGCGTCGCCACATTCGCCTCATCACTATCCCTGCCTACGAAGATATTGGTTGAGCCGTCGTTGGTGGAGCCTTTGGCGACTAACTGGCCAGTTGCTGGGGTTCCATCTGTGTCGTAGGTATTAACAAGGAGGGGCATTTGAATTGTGGTGGCGAGAATATTGGCATCTTGGCGAGTAAGAGTGAAGGTATCATTTGTATCTTCTACTCGCCATTGGATGTATTTACTTCCACCACCTGGCGAACCTATCCATCCATTTTGTTGAAATGAAGGATTTTGTCCAGCGGCATATAAAGAATAAAATAATTTGAAGTTTCCATTTTGAGATAATCTAACGTCATTGCCACCTGCGTGATACCAAATAGGACGGTCTGACGTAGCAATGGCGGCCTGGTATTGGTCAATATAAAATTTCCAATAGTTTGTCCCCTCCGCCGCTTTCCTGTAGACATAGAACGAATTACTGTCAGTAGTATTGCCCACCGTAACTTGGTCAAATAATTTTACTGATGAATTACTTATTCTGCCCCACTCCGTCAACGCCCCGCCACTCGTCACACCCGAGAATGTTATCGCACTCGTCCTTGTAGCGTCAGTAGCGTCTGTCCAAAGCGTTCCTATCCTTGATGCTTGCTGTATCGTTGCGGCAGTAGCGTCCTCAAGGTAGAAGTCAAGACCTGAGCCGAAACCATTTGCTATCGCCCCGCCTGAATGGGTCAATCTCATAACTTCGGAGACGGTGTTTGTGGTGGTGTCGGTCATCGAGATATTAGGTATTGCTGATGTGGACGATGAAAAGGTCGCTAAATTGGCAATGGATAAATCAAGGGAGTAATTCTCCGCCGTCCCACTCAACCCCGCAAGCGTCAACACCCCTGCCGCCGCAGTAGCGGATACGCCAGTTGAGGAGCCGAAGTTGACGGTGGATAATGTCGATACCCCTGCACCGAGAGTGCCTGTGGTGAGGATATTGCCATCACTATCTATACTTGCCACCGTATTTACCCCTGAGTCCTGAACACGGAAATACGAAGCCCCTGCGGAGTCGGAAAGTAAGGCGTTGACATCGGACGGGGTCATTAAGGTAATATCGCCTGTGGAACCGGAAAGCATTATGTCGGCACCATCGTGGTAAAAAGCACCATAACTTAAACCGCTATAGGCATAATACCGCGCTACTGTTTCAAAGTTCCCATCCGAATCTATCGAGGCTTGCTCGTTATTGCCTGAGTCCTGAATTGATACCTTGTTCACTCCTAAAGCGTCGCCTAAACGAAGGTTGATATTGTTCGTGCCGGGAGCGAGAAGGGAAATATCCCCCACATTGGAAGATACATTGGCGCTTGTGCCATCGTGATATAATCGTATGTATTCGGAATGCCCGGCGTCATAGACAGACAGGTTGCCCCATATATCGAGTGAGGCGGTCAAGGGGTCATTGGAGCAGTCGAGGAGAAGGCCGGTCAAGGGAGTGAGGTAGCCCATTCCGGTCCACGGCGTTGCAGGAATCCATAGCTCTTGCACGATATCCCATGTCAGAACTTGCGTGTCCGTGGGTGGGGTCTTATCTACGTCTACCGGCTCCTGAAGGAAATCCGCCCATCCGCCTGATCGCGCAAAGGCGGCCGATGGACAGAGCAATCCTACGGCTAAAATAAACGCAATCAGGCTTTTTTTCATTTTTCCGGTTGCCCCCTTAATTTTTCGAGTGTCCTTATCTTGTCATCTATGTCTTTCTCCTTCAGGGCGTTAACCTTTGCCTTGTCTTTTACTGCATCCTGTTCCTCTTTGAGCTGCTTCTGACCTAATTTTAGGGCATCGCTCTTGGAGTTCAGGTCAATTTCCTTGGCGTCCAGCGCCTCTTTCCGGATGTTGTTTTCAGCCTGCAGGTTATTCGCTGCGACTTCCCTGCCAGATAGGTCGATTTTTGCCTTCTCTATGCCCTCTGCTGCGAGTTTATTGGTTGCCTCGGCATCTGCCGCCTTCTGCTCGCGCTCGGATACTTTAGACTCCCGGTCGCCCACTTTCACTTCCCGGGTCGTGAGCTCGCTGTTCTTCTGGGCGTTCGTTTCGATCAGGGCGGTATATTCCGCTATCTTGCCGGACAGTTCCTTTTCCCTGGCAAGAAACGACTCCTTGAGCGAGTTTGCCTCGCCCATACGGGTATCGACGGCTTGGTTTTTAGAGAAGAAGGCGTCCTGCTCGGCCTTGATGTCGGCACGCGCCTTGACCTTCTCGTCTTCGAAGTCTTTACGATCCTTTTCAAGCGTCGCTATGCCGTCCGGGATAGCCTGCGCCTGGGCGTGGATCTCCGCGCTCCGCTTGTTCAGGATTTCGCGCTCCTCGGCCGCCTTATCCCTTATGTCCTGCGCCTCGGCAATAATCTGGTCGGCCTGCGCCTGGGCGGCGACTATGATATTATCCGCCTCGACCTTCTTGTCCCAGACTATCTTGTCTGCGGACAATATCGTATCGTTCCTGCTGGCCGACAGGGATGCTACCTGCTTCTGCACCTTTTCGAGTTCGACGGTCATCTCGAAAATCTGGCCGTTCAGGGCCTCGAGCATTGCTTCGGCTTCTTTTTGCGTTTTCGCTTTTTCCACGTTGCCTCCTACTGCCTGAATCTGTTCTGTACCGACAGGTTCATCGTAAGGACGCTGTCCGCGACAACGCCGGTAACTTCGGTTATCTTGAACCTTATGAACTGCACGCAGACCGGGGAGAGTGCTTTGATATGCACATCTTCATCCGTAAGGGACGCATCGACGTCCGCTATCGTTTCGGGCACGACGAAGTTCGCGTCTGCCGCGCCTTCGGTCGTGGGCTTGACCACCGACTGCTCCATCTCTATTTTAATGTTCGGGACGCCGGTGCAGGCTACCTTATAGCTTAGTGCGAACTGGTCGACGTTCGAGAGGTCTATCGCCTTCGTGTAGACCGTCAGGCCCGCGCCGACCGCGATCGATGCCGATTCCGCTGCCGTTAAAACAGAAATAATCGTTGGTGCGTTCATTTTTATTCATCTCCTTTTTTACTGGGTTATGGTTACGCCGTTGTTGCCCGATACTATCCAACCTATCGTGCTATCCATAAACAGGAGCGTTATCGAATCGCCCTGATTGTCGAACGTCAGCGTGCTCCACCCGGTTGAGTGCGTGGTCGCCGGGAACAAGGGTTTGCTTATTATTGCGTTTGCCCCGTCCCTGACCGAGCATATTATCGTTATCATCTGCCCGGGCACTCCGTTGTCAAGGCCTATAGTCTTGGCGCTGCCTATCTCCATGTTTATCACGCCGTACGCCAGCGCCGCGGACGTCAACGTAGTCTCCGTGGAAACGTTCGTCGTCACACCTGCCTTATGCCCAGAGGCGACGACGGTCGAGTAAAAGTAGATATTATCCGACCACCTGCTGTCCTGCCTCCATCCAGGGAGATACCACCCTCCGAGGATGACCCACATGACCGGGATTAAAAATAACGCGAGGAACCTTTTCATGCCGCCTCCTTTAGTTTACCGTTACCCCGTTATTGCCTACTATTATCCATCCGTTTATTCCGTCGAGATATAAAAGCGTTATGCTGTCCTTTGCCGTATCAAAGGTCAGGGTCGTGTACCCGGTTTTCCTCGTGGGTGTCAGGACATAGTTTCCTGCGGCCTTCGTCAACAGCTGGATAGTGACCATCTGCCCCTGGACGCCGTCCTGCAGCTCGCCCGACTGGTCCGCCGGGTCGTCGAGATCCTTCTGTATCATACCGTAGCTTAAGAGGGCCCCTGCTATACTGGTCGCGGTTGAAACCATCGTTGTTACTCCGGCTTTGGCGCCGGTGGCGTAGACGCTTGTCTGGAACTTGAGGTTCTGCTCGATGATGGGCGTTCCGCCGGTTATCGTGTCGGGGGTAGACTGGTCCGTTTTAACGTATCCCGACATCGTGGTAGACCCCGTCAGGGACAGGTTTCCGTTAGCGTCTATCTGCCCGACTTCCGTTCCGCCTATGTTGAACCTTATGGTCTGGCCGTCGAGTATGGTCCTGCTGTTGCTGTCTCCAAACGTCGTGATGCCCTTTTCTCCGACGCCTACGCCGTCCTTGCTCTCTATGATCCTTGTTTCCTCGAGAAGGGAGCCGAACGTAAACCCGGTATTCCATTGGTTCACGGTAAGCACGGCATTATTGGCGTTGCCAGAGGAGTCGTATGCGACAAGCCCTGTGTTCTCGTCGAAATTATAGCAGGCGGACATGTCTGTTCCCATTAGCGTGGATGTCGATGCGAACGGAACGTGCGGTCCCGCGCGCAGACCTGATCCCGCGGCGTATATTTCCGCGGCCTCCGCCGCCGTTATTGTGCGCCCTTTCCACACTACAAGGTCGTCCATTACGCTCGATTCCGTCGTTCCTGACCCTCCGTTGAATATATACAAAGCGGCGGCGCTACTTTTCGGTGTTGCTATAGATTCTGTGTCCTCGCTCACGCCGTTTATATATAATGTGAGCGTGTTGCTATCCAAAGTTCCGCAAATATGGTACCAACTTCCTAAAACCATCGTGGTCGTAGAGGTTGCGGTTTTGTACGCCAGGGCCGTGGTGTCATACCAGGAAAATGTTATCGCGCCTGCCGCGACACCGCAAATTATTGACACGTCTGAAGTATAAAGATATGAAAAGTTGCTTGCCGCTACGGGAGTATTAAGCTGCAGCCATAACGAAAACGACTCATGCGCGTTGTCGACATCTTCCGTAAACGAGCCATACTCTCCACCTTTGACATCCGTTTCGAACCCGTAGGAGGTATCCGGGGAATAGTTTATGACGTTGTAAAGGCAAAATATCCTGGCTGCGCTCCGCGTCAGTCTAGTGCCATCATCCACGTCCCCCAAATAAACGTCTGACGCGCTTTTAAGACCATACGTGAACGTCGGAGCGCCAAGCGTTGTTGATATAATCGTATTCGACTTTAAGGAAGAACTCTGGAGTATGCCGCTGGTAGTGAGGTTATAGGTCGCTATGTTAATGTTCGAATTAGCGTTTGACCCGTCAGTCAATAGGTATCCGCTGGCGGCGTCGACCGCGACCGTGCCGGTCCCGCCAGTTGTCTTGAGGAACCCGTTTGTGGTGTATTTTGAGAATTCCACGTCGCCCCTTACGGTCAGGTCGCCCGTATCGAGGGCGTATGCGTTAAAACAGACCGCGAGTATCGCTATTGCCAGCATTATCCTTTTCATATTTCTCCTCATAGGTAAAGGTAGCCCCAGGTCCCGGTCAGAGCGCCGAATGACGAGAGGTCTATTGCGTGTGAGTTCGCGGATCCCGTTACTGCATCGGGGAGAATAATCTTCCCCAGGTTATTGTAAATTACGACTTGCAGGGTATATGGTGTCGCCAGGTTCTTGCTGTGCGTAATCGTGAGGACGCCGGCAGCCAGGTCCGCATTCGTAAACGTCCCCCTGGTTACCGGGAACAGCGCCAGGAGCGCATTCATCTGGGCAATAGCCGCCGCCGCGGCTATGGCGAACTGTGACGGGTCTATGCCCGAAAGGAGCGTCGTCAGCGTTATCGGGGTTATCGCGGTCACGTCCTGGAGCACGGCGCGGTTCATCTGCTCCTGAAGTTGCTGGCATATCATCGTGAGTTTGTCGAAGGCCGTCTCGATATTCTCAGTGTTGAAATCGCCCTGGTTGAGCAGGTTCAGGAGCTGGGTTATGTCCTCGGTCCGCAGGAGCGTTATCTTCCACCCTGTGGCAAGCGGCGGAAGCCCGGAGGCGACGGTCGGGTACTTGACCGTGAGCCCGGGCACGTTTACGGAATAGTTCGAGGTGACGAGCGACGAATACCCCGTTGTGGGATTCGTAAGGTATAGAAAGATGTCGGATCCGTCGGTGGTCGCTATCTGAAAAGAGAACGGCCAGTCTACCGTAAGGCCATTTCCATCGTACGTGTGCTTAGTAGGTGTCGCGCTCGGGACCATTGTCTATCTCCTTTTCTTTTTCATAGGGGGGTTAGTGGATACTCCTATAAACTCCAACGCCGTCAAAATCGCGTATAATATCGGGTCATCCCCCGCGTCGCTTTTCGCCAGTTCAACACCGCTGCTTACCGGTATCGGCGTCACGGATGTCGCAACCACTCCCCCGAGCGTGGGCTTTTCAAACTGGCGGTTTCTCGCCTCGAGGTACGCCAGCGACATCGCCGCTATCGGGGACGCCTTTCCCTTCATGAAATTGAACGCCAGGTCGGAGCCGTTCGCCTGCCCGAATTTGCCGTCCCACCAGTTCTCGTATTTGCCCTTGCTATTCTTTACCCATCCGCCCCATTTGCCGTTGTGCTTCGTGGGCAGGATGCGCGCGGCGAGGGTCACCATCGAGTTAAGTCCGATGGATACGTTTATCGCTATGTCATGCCTCGGTCCCACCATTATCTTTCCGAATTTTGTGCTCCTGGGGTCTTCCTCGACGCTTTCCGGGTCGAGCATTTTTGCCACGGCGAGGATCCCGGCAATTGACCCGATGGTCTTGAGTGAGTTCTGCGCCGCCTTCTTGCGCGCCCACTTGCTCTCTGTTGGCATGGAACCTGTCGCGGTCCTCCAGGCGTAGTCCGCCGGAGCAAGGAGCGTGTCCAGGTTAGACTTGACGTATTTTATAGAGAATATGGCGCAGTTTATGACCCGGTTCCCCTTCGGGGAGAACAGGTCTACCTTCCCGCGGCCGGTTATCGAGTTTATCACTGTCCCGATATTGGCGTCCTTGTCCGTCACGTTGACGCCGTTTGCTTCGGCCTCGCGGATCCACGCATCGGCCAGATCCGCTCTTATCCTTAATGCCGCGCCGTTGTACGCCGACTCCGATGCCTTGTATAGCCTTCCGAAAAAGGGTATCTTTTCCGGAAGTTGAGACGGGAATGCCTCCTCGGAAATAAGCCCGATGTCTATCCCCATCGCCTGATATTTTCCGTTCATGGCGTTCTGCCTGGAGAATACGTCGGCCTTTATCGAAAGCATGGCGTCCACACCCATGAGTTCCTTGCCTATATCTCCCCACGACTTTAAGAAGTCCCTCATCCATATATCCGGTTTTTCCACCAGAGTCCTGAATCCTTGCCGTCCAAAGAACGAGTTATCAAGCGAAGCGGCGATTCCCTTCGTGGCCCCTCCGACCGTCTCTATCCATTCTGCGGGGCTCTGCATGAACTCGGCTGGGGTGAGTTTCTGTGCCTCCGCCTTGAGCCCTCCGACGTATTCCTTGAACAGAGCGAGAGCCGTACCATACTCCAACCTCTCTGGGCTCCCGTTCGGGAGCCCGGGCGTTACCATTGCCCTCTTTTCCGCCACGATGTTGGCGAGGTCCGCTATCTTCCCGGCTTCCTCCACGGTCACGCCTATCCCGAGCCTTTGCGCGGCCAGGTCCGCGAGGAACCCTTCCACCTTCTCCGGCTGCAGTATCTCGGTCATCTTTTCGACCCTGGATATCATGTCGCGCTTGACCTCGGGCTTTATCCCCGACATCTGCTTCGCCCAGTTTATAATCCCCTGCTGCTGGTTCTTGAGTAGTAGTTTGGACTCGAAGGATGCGTTAACGAACTTCGCATTCGCTTCGCCGAGGAACGATGCGAAGTATTCGTGCCTGGCCTTGCTGCCCATCTCGACGAGCTTTTCGGGATCCATCTCTCCCGACTTGAGGCGTCGCAAAAACTCGTTCACAAGGTACGACGGTATGCAGGCCATTTAGCACTCCAAAGATTTTATGAAATCCGCCCACGTCTCTTTCGTGGGGGACAGTTTCTTTATTTCCTTCTTCGCCTGTTCGATGTCCTTCTTCTTTACGCCCTGGATATCCTTCGTCTTCATCCTTCTCTGCGCGACTCCCTCCCTCGCCTTGCTCACTTCCCTCATTGCCGTGATCGGGTCCTCGGGATCCTGCGTGTCATAGGCCTTGACGCGCTGACCGAGTTCCACGGCCATCGCCGACGCCTTATCGGACAACGCCATGTCGCGCATAGTGACGAAGTCGTGTTCGGTCTTGGCCTTAACGCGCAACGCGGTAAACAGTTCCTGCGCCCGTAAGTCCTCCTGCTCCGGCGCGGTCCCGAGTGCGATGCTCATTGCAAGGTCGGGGTCTTTTGCGATAAATTCCGAAGCACGTTTGGCGACGTCCTTCATGTTCCTGGTCCGGTATGTCGGAAGGTCTCCGAGTTCCCTACCGAGTTCATCCTCGATGCCCTGCGCGAGACCGCTTGTCTTGACCTCGGTCTTGCCCGGTTGCAGATCGGGGTAATCCCGGAGGACGTTCGCCGGTACCATCTTACCCTCCGCCAGAGCCTTCTTGACGGCCTCATAATGCTCACCCTTCGGAGAAGGCACCATTCCCCCCGCCATCGGTTGGCCAATCACGCGTGCCTTGATTGCTGGGGTTAGGGTAAGGGATTGCTGTTTATTGCCCAGAGGCAATACGATGAATTCATCATTTGGATTTTGCCTCTCCAGTTTTGTTTGTAATTTTGCCGCTTCTTCAAATGTATATTCGCCATCACTTATCACGCGAGATCCTGTATTGGAATCTATTATGGTAAATTTCCCAGATTTACCTACTTCAATTTCCGATATCTCCCCCTTCGTCAAATCCTTTAGGTTCTTTTTTCCTGCCTCGACGCCCTTCACCACTTCCTTTATCTGTGCCATCTCGGGTGCGAAGGACTCATATCCCCCGAGTTGGATGTTCTTGTTCGCGAGGTTCGTTAACTGCCCGGGCTCTACGATCACGTCCTTGCCATCATGGAGCCAGATCTTTCCGTTCGAGAGTTTATAAGGCGTCATCTCGTGGCCCTTGGGAAGGTCGACCATCTTGCCGCTGATGTCCTTGATCTTGGCCTCGGGTTCCACGATGCGGATCGCAGCGCCGCGCTCGTTTACGGTCACGCCCTTCTCGAGCCACTTTGTTATCTGCTCGGGAATCTCGCGGTCCCTGGTCATGCCGCCGGCCTTTGGTCCGGTCGCCAGGTCGCCCCATAATTCCTTGGCCATTCCTACTTCCGGGGCGTTCTCCGGCCTCGTTTGCGACGCCTCCAGTTCGGATTTAAGCCGTAAATACTCACCATGAAGGTCGTTCTTGGGTTCGGACACGCCTTCCCCCTCTATCGTGGCAGGAAGGGGCGGTTCTGCCTCAATTTCGGGCAGTTTTGAAGCCTTCGCCTGCTCGAATTCCTCCCTGGTCATCTCCCATGGCTCTTTCGGGGTCACAGGAACGGCCGCAAGTTGTTTCGCCGGCGCCACGATTTTTTTGCCCTCCAGGTCTATGATGGCGCGGTTGCCCTGCATCTCGCGTATCTTGCCAGTCCTGATAACCCCGTCCTTGCCCTCGAACGCCACGACCTCGCCGACTTTCGGGGACTTGAGTTCCGCATGGAGTTCCCGTGCCCGCTCAGCTAGGTCTAACTGCTTGCTTGGAGGAAGCGGTTCCGCAGGCGGCGCAGCGGTCGTTGCGGGCTTTCCTGGGGCTATCGGCTCTGTCAGAGGCGCGTTCAAGGGTTTGTATCCGGCTGCGAGGTTCTGCACCGCGCCCTTGAGTGTGGGGCTCTGCTCCGCCTGGGACAATATGATGTTTACCTTGTCCTCCACCGACATCCCCTTCGGTATCTTTACTCCTGCGTCGAATAGTATCTTTTCGAACGCCGGGAGGTTCTCCTTCACGGCCGCCTTCATGCTTGCAGAGCGTATGTTCTCCACGAGCGCCTTGTTGTACTGGTTCGCATCCATGCCGTACTTGAACTGCGCGCCCGCCTGGAATACCATCAGGGCGCCTACAGCCACGTCCAGCGGAGAGACGTCGTATTCCATCGAGGTGGGTATAAGTTCGCCTTTCGATCCGAGCGTGATCTCCGGGATGCGTATCGTTTTTAGGGGCGTCTGCGACCACTCACCGATTGCCGGCATGGTCTTGGTGACAAGGTCCGATTTCCACGGGAAATGATCCACGCCTGCAACCGCCGCCGGTATCTGCAGGAGGTCGTGCGCCTGGTCGATTACTTCAGCGCCCATTTCAATAACACCTTTGCCTACCTCTCCGGGGACGGCCTTGATGAAGTTCCATGTGGGGTTTTCCGGAGGCCTGGGGACTGTGCGAGTTAAGTGCGCGGGAGGCTGCTCTATCGGCATGGCGGTCGAGATATCAAACTGGCCGCCGAGTTCGTGGAGTCCGTCCTCGTTGGCTTCCTTGACCGGCATCGCTGTCGTTATATCGAAAGGCATTACTCTTTTTCCTTCGCTTTGGGAGGTGTCGACTTTTCCTGCTTCGTAGGCATCTCGGTTATTTCCTTCCCTGTTCCATCAGGGAACACGATGCCGAGGTTTCCGTCCGCGTCCATGCGCAGTTCCCCTCCCTGCGCGGCTGTCATTATGCTCGGGTTCATCAGGAGGACCTCGTTCTTTATGACCGCGTCCAGTGCGGTAGTGGCGTCTTCCCCCTTACGGAGCCGGCTTGTCAGATGCTTGGTCATCCGGGTCTTCATCCCGGGGCGCGCGGATTCGTACTTGGCGCTCCATCCCCAGAGGGCCTGATACCACTTCTTCGGCTTCAGTGTCCCTATGACGGAGTTGACGGCAAGGTTCAATCCCTCGTCCAGTTCTCCTTGCGTGTCTTTTAGCCACCCCTTGGCATCAGAGTCGCTGATAAATTTTCCGGTGTGCGCGTTGACTACGTCCGCCTGGAACTTTGCGATTTCCTCGAGCGTCGCCCCGTTGTCCTCTATCTCGTTCGCCCTGTTTGTGAACGATATATACGCGTCGTCCTTCTGCGTTGCGCTGGGTTCTGGGATCTTCGCCGCCCTGGCTCTTACGCTGTTTAACCGGGCAAGGGCGAACTCGGGGCTTATAGGATCCTTTTTCCTATTCCTGGCGACGATTATCTGCTCCTCCGTGAGGGTCCCGGCTATCTCGGCGTCAAGGATCTCGGCCTCGGCCTCGTTCTTCGCCTGGACCTGCTCGGCTTTTACGCGCGACTCCTCTTTCGAGAGCACGTTGTTCGTGAGGGTCTTCAGGAAGGTGTCGCCTATGTTCCCGGCTTTATGCTCGTCGCGCAAAAACTGCGGGGTTATGGTCCTCTCCGCCAAGGGCTTGTCAAGCTCCGCGGCCCAGGTGTCGAGGATGGATGACTCCCTCTTGTTGACGAATAGCGTATGCTGCGTCTCAAGCTCCTTGTCGAGTTTTTCCTTGTAGGTCTTCAGGGTGTCGCTTATCTCCTC
>JBAZJG010000021.1:0-14095 GCA_041651455.1 Candidatus Omnitrophota bacterium | reverse complement strand
TTGTTAAGGCACATCGTCATCGCCGCGGTCAAGGTCGTCTTGCCGTGGTCGACATGGCCTATCGTACCTACGTTAAGGTGAGGCTTTGAGCGTACAAATTTTTCCTTTGCCATGGGATATCCTCCTTAGGATTTCGTCGCGGAAGCTACAATTTTATCCGCTATCAGTTTCGGAACTTCCGAATAGCACGAAGGTTCCATTGTATATGTTCCACGGCCCTGTGTCAAGGATCTTAAGGCCGATGCGTATCCGAACATCTCCGCCAGAGGAACCGTGCCCGCGAGCACTTTCGCGTTCGCCCTCTGGTTTATAGAATCTATCTTAGCCCTGCGCGAGTTAAGGTCGCCGATAACGACTCCCATGAACTCGTCGGGAATTGTAACCTCAATCTCCATTATGGGTTCGAGAAGCACGGGGTGGCCCAGCTTCAGGCCTTCCACAAAGCCCATTGAGCCGGCTGTCTTGAACGCCATTTCGGAGGAGTCGACCTCATGGTACGAACCGTCGACCAGCGTGACCTTCACGTCTATTACCGGATAACCCGCAAGCGCGCCGCTCTTTGACGCCATCATGACGCCGTTCTTTACGGCCGGTATATATTCCTTCGGTATCGATCCGCCGACTATCTTGTTTACGAATGTGATGCCTGAATTCGGCTCGCCCGGTTCCATGTCGAGGACGCAGTGGCCGTACTGGCCGCGGCCGCCCGACTGGTGCACGAACTTGCCGACGCTGTGCGAGGGCTTCCTGACCGTTTCCTTGTAAGCGACCTGCGGCTTGCCGACGTTCGCCTCGAGCTTGAACTCCCTCATCATCCTGTCTACGATGATCTCGAGGTGCAGCTCGCCCATACCTGATATTACGGTCTGGCCTGTCTCGTTATTATAATTGACCCTGAACGACGGGTCCTCTTCCATGAATTTGTTGAGCACCATACCGAGCTTATCCTGGTCCGCTTTTGTGGACGGCTCTATAGCGAGCGAAACAACGGGCTCGGGGAAATGCATCGATTCGAGCGTTATAGGATGCTTCTCGTCGCAGATAGTGTCGCCGGTCTTCGTGTCCTTCAACCCGACCGCCGCCGCAATCTCGCCCGCGTATACGGTCTCGACGATCTCCTGCTTGTTCGCGTGCATACGGACTATCTTTCCTACGCGCTCTTTGACATCCTTGTTCGAATTATATATATATGAACCCGCCTCAAGCGTGCCGGAGTACACCCTGAAATACGTTAGTTTTCCGACATACGGGTCCGACATGATCTTGAACGCAAGGCCGCAGAACGGTTCCGAATCGGATGTAGGCCTCTCTTCGTGCTGGCCGCTCTCCGGGTTCAAGCCTTTCATCGCCGGCACATCCAGCGGGCTCGGCAGGTAATCGCATACAGCGTCGAGCATCGGCTGGACGCCCTTGTTCCTGAACGACGTGCCGCAGACCACCGGCACGACAAGGCTCTTTATCGTCGCCTTCCTTAACGCGTTCTTTATCTCTTCCTTGGTCGGCTCCTGGCCGTGGACGAATTTCTCCATCAGCGCGTCGTCGACTTCGGCTATCTTCTCTATCATATGCGCACGGTATTCTTTCGCCATCGAGAGCAGGTCCGCCGGTATCTCCTGGACCTTGTATTCCACGCCTTTGACATCGTCGTATTTCAGCGAGTTCATTTCGACGAGGTCAACGATACCCTTAAAATTTTCTTCGCTGCCGTAAGGTATCTGTATCGGGACGGGTACCGCGCCTAACCTTTCGATCATTTGTTTTACGGTACCGAAGAAATCCGCGCCGGTCCTGTCCATCTTGTTGATATACGCTATCCTCGGGACCTTATACCTGTCGGCCTGGCGCCAAACGGTCTCGGACTGCGGCTCCACGCCTCCGACCGCGCAGAAAACGACTACCGCGCCGTCGAGGACTTTAAGAGAGCGCTCGACCTCAACCGTGAAATCAACGTGGCCGGGCGTATCTATAAGGTTTATACGTATATCCTTCCAGAAGCACGTCGTGCTAGCGGACGTGATGGTAATGCCGCGCTCCTGCTCCTGCGCCATCCAGTCCATCGTCGCGGTTCCTTCGTCGACGCTGCCTATCTTATGGACTACGCCGGTGTAGAACAATACCCTCTCGGACGTCGTCGTCTTCCCGGCATCTATATGGGCTATAATGCCTATATTTCTTGTCTTCTCTAAAGAATACTCTCTTGCCATTTTGTTTTTAGCAGCTTCCTGTGTAGTTAGGGCCATCTTCCATCACATTACCATCTAAAGTGGCTGAAGGCCTTGTTGGCTTCCGCCATCTTATGGATATCCTCTCGCTTCTTTACCGCGGTTCCCGTATTGTTGTAGGCATCTATGATCTCGATGGCCAGTTTCTGCTGCATCGGCTTACCCTTGCGGGCCCTCGCGAAATCCCTGAGCCACCTCATCGCAAGCGATATGCCCCTGTCCTGGCGGACCTCTATCGGGACCTGGTAAGTCGCGCCGCCTACCCTCCTCGACTTGAGCTCGACCAACGGCCTTATGTTATCGAGCGCCTTCTGGAAGGTCTCGAGCGGTTCCTTGCCGACCTTCTTGGCGGCTTCCTGGAACGCGCCGTAGACGATCTTCTCTGCGGTCGATTTCTTTCCGCACTGCATCATCATATTCATGAACTTGGAAACGACCTTCGACTTGTACTTCGGGTCCGGTAAAAATTGCCTCTCTTCAGCTTTACGTCTTCTCATATTTTTTTATGACCTTACTTGGGCATCTTCGCGCCGTACTTCGAGCGCGATTTCTTCCGCTGGTTAACGCCCGCGGCATCCAAGGTCCCGCGGACAATGTGATATCTTACACCCGGAAGGTCTTTTACCCTTCCGCCCCTTACCAATACTATGGAATGCTCCTGCAGGTTATGCCCCTCGCCCGGGATATAGGCCGTTACTTCGATGCCGTTCGTCAGCCTTACCCTCGCGATCTTCCTCAGAGCCGAGTTGGGCTTCTTCGGCGTCATCGTCTTTACCTGGAGACAGACACCGCGTTTCTGCGGGCACTTCTTCAGGGCCGGCGATTTCGTCCTCTTCTTCTTCTGTTCCCTACCTGACCTAATTAACTGCGAGATTGTTGGCATTTAAGCTCCTGATTACAGATTTTTTCCGACTTCAGTATTTCGGTGCGTCTCAAAACCCGTTCCTGCGGGTATGAGATGTCCCATGATGACATTCTCCTTCAAGCCCCTGAGCTCATCGCGCTTGCCGCTTGCGGCAGCGTCGGTAAGCACCCTCGTCGTCTCCTGGAAACTGGCCGCCGAGATGAAGCTTTCGGTGGAGAGCGCGGCCTTGGTGATACCGAGCAGCATCTGCGTCGCGCTCGACGGCTTGCCGCCCTTCTTCTTGACGCGCTCGTTCTCCTCGGTGAACTTGAACTTGTCGACCTGCATACCGACGAGGAAATCGGTGTCGCCCTGCTCGTCTATCCTGACCTTCTTGAGCATCTGGCGCACTATTACCTCTATATGCTTGTCGTTTATCTTGACTCCCTGGAACCTGTAAACCTCCTGGATCTCGTTTACGAGGTATTCCTGGAGCTTCTTATCGCCCGAAACGCGAAGGATATCCTGCGGGACTACGGGCCCGTCGATGAGCTGCTGGCCGGCGTATACCTTATCGCCCTTGTAGACGTTAAGGTGCTTGCCGTGCGGTATCAGGTATTCCTTCTTCATGTTCGTCTGCGGATTCTTCACGACTACGCGGCGCTGGCCCTTCTTTGAGGGGCCGAATTCCACGACGCCGTCGATCTCGCTTATGATAGCCGGGTCCTTGGGCCTGCGGGCCTCAAACAGCTCCGCGACCCTCGGCAGACCGCCGGTGATGTCTTTCGTCTTTATGGTCTTGCGCGGCGTCTTCGCTATCAGGTCGCCGCCGAGGACCTTCTGTCCGTCCTTCACGACGATATGCGCGCCGGACGGGATCGAATAAAGCGCCTGTACCTCATCCTTGTTGTCGAGTATGACGATCTGCGGATGGTACTCGCCCTTATGCTCTATGACTACCCTCTCGGTAAGGCCGGTCGCGGAATCGACCTCTTCCCTGATCGTGTGGCCTTCCTTTATGTCCTCATAGCGCACTTTACCAGTGACCTCGGTAAGGATCGGCACCGTATACGGGTCCCACTTGACGAATATCTCGTCCTTAGAGACCTTCTTCTCCTCGCCTACCGTCAGTAATGCGCCGTGCGGTACGGTATATCTTTCAAGTTCGCGGCCCGTCTCGTCGTTTATCGAGACCTGGCCGTTCCTGTTAAGTACTACGAAACCCTTCTCCTTCTCGGCGACCTTCAGTGCGTGGTACTTTACCGTACCCTTGTTCTTCGCCTTTATGAACGACTGCGCGACGACTCGGTAAGCCGTACCGCCGATGTGGAACGTCCTCATCGTCAGCTGCGTACCGGGCTCGCCGATCGACTGCGCGGCTATTATGCCTATCGCCTCGCCGAGTTCGACCATCCTGCCGTTCGCGAGGTTGCGCCCGTAGCACTTCGCACAGACACCGTGCCTGGATTCGCAGGTCAATACCGACCTGATGCGTATCCTCTCGATGCCTGCCTGCTCGATCCTGTCGGCGGCGTCTTCCGTTATCTGCTCGCCGGCCGCGACGATGACCTCGTCGGTGATGATGTCCACTATATTGTCAAGCGCTACCCTTCCGATGATCCTCTCCTTGAGCGCAACGACTACCTCGTCGCCTTCGATGATGGCGCTCACGAAGATGCCGTTAAGGGTACCGCAATCGTCTTCGTTGATTATTACGTCCTGCGCGACGTCGACGAGCCTCCTGGTCAGGTAACCCGAGTCGGCCGTCTTAAGGGCCGTATCCGCAAGACCCTTCCTTGCGCCGTGCGTCGAGATGAAGTACTCGAGCACCGTCAGGCCTTCACGGAAGTTCGCGGTGATCGGGCTCTCTATGATCTCGCCCGACGGCTTGGCCATGAGGCCTCTCATGCCGGCGAGCTGCCTGATCTGCTGCTTCGAACCGCGCGCGCCCGAGTTCGCCATCATGAGTATCGGGTTGAACGGGTCGAGTTCCTCGAATATTTTGTCCGAGATCCTGTCCGTCGTCGTTGTCCAGATGTCGATGACGTTGTTGTATCTTTCGCCGTCGGTTATGAGGCCTTTCCTGTACTGGCCTTCGATATGCAGGACCTCTTCGCGGGCTTCCTTTATAAGTTTTTCCTTGTCCTTCGGCACATGCAGGTCGTCGACCGCGATCGAGATGCCCGCGATCGTAGCGTACTCGAACCCGAGCTTCTTGAGCTTGTCGAGTATCTCGACTGTCATGTTATGCCCGAACTGCTTGTGTATGTTCGATATTACGCGGCCGAGCTCCGATTTGTTCATGGTTGCGTTAACGAACTCGAATTCCTTCGGGAAGACGCCGTTGAAGATCACGCGGCCGACGGTCGTATCGACTATCTTGCCGTCGATCCTTACCTTTATCCTCGAGTGCAGGGCTATCTGCCCGTCCTCGTAGGCGATAATGGCCTCTTCCTTGTCGCTGAACCTCTTTCCGTCGCCCTTGCCGGCTTCCTTGTCTTTCGTAAGGTAGAAGCATCCGAGCACGATATCCTGTGTAGGCGTAGTGATCGGGTTGCCGTTCGCGGGCGAGAATATATTGTTCGTAGAAAGCATAAGCAGGCGTGATTCCATCTGCGCCTCTATCGATAGCGGCACGTGGACGGCCATCTGGTCGCCGTCAAAGTCGGCGTTGAACGCCGTGCAGACGAGCGGGTGTATCCTTATGGCTTTGCCTTCGATGAGTATCGGCTCGAACGCCTGGATGCCGAGCCTGTGCAGCGTCGGGGCGCGGTTCAGCAATACCGGGTGTTCCTTGATGACCTCATCGAGGATGTCCCATACCTCGAGGCGCGCCTTCTCCACCATCTTCTTCGCGCTCTTTATCGTATGGACAAATCCCTGCTCCCTCAATTTCCTTATTATGAACGGCTCGAAGAGTTCCAGCGCCATCTTCTTCGGCAGGCCGCACTGGTTCAGTTTCAGTTCCGGCCCGACGACGATCACGGAACGGCCCGAATAATCCACGCGCTTGCCGAGGAGGTTCTGGCGGAAACGGCCCTGCTTGCCCTTGAGCATGTCGCTGAGCGATTTCAGCGGACGGTTGCCGGGGCCGAGGACCGGCCTTCCGTGGCGGCCGTTATCGAACAGCGCGTCGACGGCCTCCTGGAGCATCCTCTTCTCGTTCCTTATTATTATCTCGGGCGCCTTCAGCTCGAGCAATTTCTTCAAACGGTTATTCCTGTTGATGACCCTCCTGTAGAGGTCATTCAGGTCGCTCGTCGCGAACCTTCCGCCGTCGAGCGGGACGAGCGGGCGCAGGTCGGGCGGCAATACCGGGACTATATCCATTATCATCCAGTCCGGCTTGTTGCCCGATTTCCTGAAATTCTCGACTATCTTGAGGACCTTCGCTATCTTCTTCTGCGACTGGTCCGCCTTTGCCTTCTTGAGGTCCGCGTGGAGCTTGACGGACATCTTGTCGAGGTCGAGCTCGTTTATGAGCTCCCTTATGGCCTCGGCGCCCATCTTCGCGGTGAACTTGTGGCCGTACTTCTCGAGCGCTTCCTGGTACTGCTCTTCGGTCAGAAGCTGCTTCTTCTTGAGCTGCGATTCGCCCGGGTCGGTTACTATATATTCCTCGTAATAAAGGATCCTCTCGAGGTCGCGTAGGTTCAGGTCGAGCAATGCGCCCATCCTGCTCGGCATCGCCTTGAAGAACCAAATGTGCGATACCGGGGCGGCCAGCTCGATATGGCCCATCCTCTCGCGCCTTACCTTCGAGAGAGTGACCTCGACGCCGCAACGGTCGCAGATAATGCCCTTATACTTGATCCTCTTGTATTTTCCGCAGTTGCACTCCCAGTCCTTCGTGGGCCCGAATATCTTCTCGCAGAAGAGGCCGTCTTTTTCCGGCTTCAACGTCCTGTAGTTGATCGTCTCCGGCTTCTTGACCTCGCCGCGCGACCACGAACGTATGATCTCTCCCGAAGCTATCTTGATGCTGATTACATCAAAAGGCGCCGGCTCTTCCAGGCCCTTTTCACGGGGCTTCAGGAACGCGTCGTCTTTCTTTGCTGCAGCTGCTGCTGCCTGGAGGATATCGTTATTCATATTATTTTTTCTTCTCCGTCCTGACATCAAGACACAGACTCTGGAGCTCTTTCAGCAACACGTTGAAGGACTCAGGGGTCCCCGGCTGAAGAGCGTTCTCGCCTTTTACTATGGCTTCGTATATTCTTGTACGGCCGACCACGTCATCCGACTTGACCGTCAAAAGTTCCTGCAGTGTGAACGCCGCGCCGTATGCCTCGAGCGCCCAGACCTCCATCTCACCGAACCTCTGGCCGCCGAACTGCGCCTTGCCGCCGAGCGGCTGCTGCGTTACGAGCGAATACGGGCCGATAGAACGCGCGTGTATCTTCTCGTCGACAAGATGGATCAGTTTCATCATATATATGTAGCCGACTGTCACCTTCTGGTCGAAGGGCTTGCCGGTCAGTCCGTCGTAAAGGACCACGCGCCCGTCTTCCGGAAGGCCCGCGGCCTTCAATTCCTTCTTGATCTCTTCTTCCTTCGCGCCGTCGAATACGGGCGATTCAACGTGGAAGCCGAGGGCTTTCGCCGCCCAACCGAGATGCGTCTCGAGTATCTGGCCTACGTTCATACGCGAAGGCACGCCGAGCGGGTTGAGTATTATCTCGGCGGTCGTGCCGTCCGGCATGAACGGCATGTCCTCTTCGGGGACTATCCTCGCGACGACACCCTTGTTGCCGTGGCGGCCGGCCATCTTGTCGCCGACCTGTATCTTGCGTTTCGTCGCTACGAGAACGACGACCTTCTTGAGCACTCCGGCCGGAAGCTCGTCGCCCCTCTTTATCTTGTCTATCTCGCGCTCTTCCTCATACTCGAGCTCGTTGATCTGGTCGTCGAGTATCTTGCTTATGCGCTTTATATCCTCTTCGGCCTCTTTATTCTCCGAGAGTTTCACGTTATCGAGGTCGCACCTTTCGAGCTTCTTGAGGTCCGACTGCCTTATCGTCTTGTCCTTCGCGATAAGGACCTCTCCGGTCTCGTCATCGACCAGGCTGACCGAGAGTTTCTGCCCGACGAGTATCTTCGCGAGCTTCTGGGCCTTCTGCTTCTCTATGTTGCGTATCTGGCTTTCGTATTCCTTCTTTATCTTTTCCGTCTCATTGATCTCTTTCTGCATCTCTTCCTTGGTCTTCGACTTGCCGCCCTTCCTGCTGAAGACCTTGACTTCTACGACAGTACCTTCGACTCCGGGCGGGACGGTCAGGGAGGTATCCCTCACGTCGCCGGCCTTCTCGCCGAATATCGCGCGTAAAAGTTTCTCTTCCGGCGAAAGCTCCGTCTCGCTCTTAGGGGTTACCTTGCCTACCAGTATATCCCCCGGCTCGACTTCCGCGCCGATCCTTACGATACCGTGCTCATCGAGGTTCTTCAACGCGTCCTCGCTGACGTTCGGTATGTCGCGCGTGACTTCCTCGTTGCCCAACCTGGTGTCGCGCGCTTCGCTCTCGAATTCCTCTATATGCAGCGATGTGTAAAGGTCTTCCTTTACGAGCTTCTCGCTGATGATTATAGCGTCCTCGAAGTTGTAACCCCTCCACGGCATGAACGCTACGAGCACGTTCTTGCCGAGCGCGAGCTCGCCCTGGTCGGTTCCGGGGCCGTCCGCTATGACCTCACCCTTCTTTATCTTCTGCCCGAGCTTCACTATAGGCGTCTGGTTGACGCATGTATCGGCGTTCGAGCGCATGAACTTGCGCAGCCGGTAGGTCTTGTCGCCTATCGTTATCTCATCGGCCTGGACGGATTTTACTACGCCCTCTTCCGTGGCGACCACTACGGCGCCTGAATCCTTGGCCGCCCTGTATTCCATTCCGGTCGCGACGAGCGGCGCTTCGGTCGTCATCAACGGGACCGCCTGGCGCTGCATGTTAGAACCCATAAGCGCGCGGTTCGCGTCGTCATGCTCGAGGAACGGTATCAAGCTCGCTGCGATCGAAACGAGCTGCCTTGGGCTCACATCCATGTAATCGACCTTCTCCCTGGGCACGAGCGGGAAATCGCCCTTCTGCCTGCAAAGCACGTCCGCTTCGTAGAAGCGGCCGCTAGACTCGAGGCGCGCGTTCGCCTGCGCGATTATATATTTGTCTTCCGTATCCGCGGAAAGGTAATCTATCTTCTCGGTCGTCCTGCCCTTCTCGGCCTTCCTGTAAGGCGTCTCGATGAAGCCGAACTCGTTGATCTGCGCGTAGGTGCAGAGCGACGCTATGAGGCCGATGTTCGGGCCTTCAGGCGTCTCAATGGGGCAGATGCGGCCGTAATGCGAATGATGGACGTCGCGGACCTCGAATCCCGCCCTTTCCCTTGAAAGGCCGCCGGGCCCGAGCGCGCTCAAACGGCGCTTGTGGGTCATCTCGGCGAGCGGGTTCGTCTGGTCCATGAACTGCGACAACTGCGAACGCCCGAAGAAATCCCTTATGACGCTTGATACCAATTTCGAATTTATCAGGTTGTGCGGCATTATGTTCTCGAGGTCGTATATCGAGAGCCTCTCGCGTATCGACCTTTCGAGGCGCGCAAGCCCTATCCTGAACTGGTTCTGCAGGAGCTCGCCTACCGTACGTATGCGCCTGTTGCCGAGATGGTCTATATCGTCTATCTCGCCCTCGCCGTTCTTGAGCTTGATGAGGCACTTGATGATCGAGACCATGTCCTCGGGTGTGACCGTCCTCTGGTCCAGGGGCAGGTTCAATCCCACCTTCCTGTTGACCATATGCCTTCCTACGCGCCCGAGATCGTACCTCTTCGGGTCGAAGAAGAGCCTGTTGATCAGGTTCTGCGCGGATTCGACGGTCGCCGGGTCTCCGGGGCGCAGCTTCCTATATATATCTATTAATGCCTCGTCCCTCGACTTTACGTGGTCCTTCAGCAGGGTATGCTCTATCTCCGGGGATACCTGCCTCAACAGCTGTATCGACCTTACATGGTGCTTGTCCCAGAGGTCCTCCGCGAGGTCCTTGTCGAGTTTCTTGTATTTCGTATTTATGACGTCGCCGGTCTTCTCGTCCGTCACGTCCGCCGCTATCGTATGGCCGACGAGGTCCTTCAGATCCTGTTTCTCCTTGAGGTTCTTCGTCTCGATACCGCAGAATGCGTCGAGTATGTCCGTATCCGTGGAATAGCCCATCGCCCTGAGCAGGACGGTAGCGACCACCTTCTTGCGCCTGTCGATCACGGCGTGCAGGCAATCATTGACGTCGAACTCAAACTCTATCCACGAGCCCCTGTAGGGTATTACCCTCGCGGAGAAGAGCTTCTTGCCGTTCGGGTGGGTCTCCTCCTCGAACGATACGCCGGGAGAGCGGTGCAGCTGGCTGACTATGACCCTCTCGTCGCCGTTTATGATGAAGGTGCCCGTCGTGGTCATAAGAGGCAGTTCGCCGAGATAGACTTCCTGCTCCTTGATGTCCTTCTTTCCCTTAAGGCGTATCTTCAACTTCAGCGGCACGGCAAAGGTCATGCCAAGCTTCAACGATTCGAAATCGTCATACTTCGGCTTCCCGAGAGAGTAGCTGACATACTCAAGTTTATACGAACCGTCCGGGCTCTCTATGGGGAAGAATTCGTGGAATACCTCTTCAAGGCCCTTGTTCTCCCTCTTGGACTTCGGGAGGCCGGACTGAAGGAACTCCTCGTAAGAACGCACCTGTATATCTAAGAGATTAGGCATCTCATAGAGTTCAGGTAATTTCGCGTAATTCTTCCTTTTTATCGCCATATTCTATCCCTGGATTGGTTTAGTGGGACGTTATTTAAGCTCGACTTTGGCTCCGGCCGCTTCGAGTTTCTTCTTTATCGCTTCGGCTTCCTCTTTCGGCACGTTCTCCTTCACCGGTTTCGGAGCTGAATCAGCGAGGTCCTTGGCTTCTTTCAGGCCGAGTGTCGTTACAGCGCGGATCTCTTTGATCACGTTGATCTTGTTGGCGCCGCAATCAGCAAGCACGACCGTAAAAGACGACTTCTCTTCCGCAGCGGCGGCAGGCGCACCGGCCGGGGCGGCAGCGGCAGCAGCCATCGGAACGGCCGCAGTCACGCCGAACTTCTCTTCCATCGCCTTGACAAGCGTCGAAAGCTCGAGTACGCTCATCTCTTCGACTGACTTCATTATGTCATTCAACTTCTTGCTGAGTTCTACCTTCTCTGTTGCTTCTGCCATCTTAGCCTCCTTCTCCTTCTGTTTTATTTGACTTCTTTTTTCTTCGATATCTCGTTAAGTACCATAACGAGCTTCTGTAAGTTGCCGTTCAACACATTGACCAGGCCCGTTATCGGCGCCTTGAGGCCGCCGACCACCCTGGCGAGCATCACTTCGCGAGGAGGCATCATGGCCAATTCCTTCACATTCTCTATCGAAAGCACCTGGCCGTCCATATAACCGCCCTTGATGGCCATGTTCTGCTCGGCTTTCGAGAAATCATAGAGTATCTTCGAGGCCTTTGTCGGGTCCTCGCTGGAGAAGGTGACCGCCGACGACGTCTCCGCAAGGTCGCAGAGCGGGTCGAGCTTCTGCTTCTTCAGCGCGAGCTTCAGTATGGACCTTTTGACGACCTTCAGCTCTGAGGACGACTTCTTCAGCGTCTTCCTGAGCTTCTCGGTCTTCGAGGCCTTGACCTTCTCAAAATTCAAGAAAAAGAGGTACGGGTTCTTCTTGATAAGCCCCGCTACCTCATCTACCATTATCCCTTTTACCTTACGGCTTAGCTTTTCCATCTCTCGTTAACCCCTTGCCAGATTCGAAAGGTCCAGCCTGATGCCCGGGCCCATTGTCGTCGATATGGCTATCGACCTGATGTAGTTGCCCTTCAGCGTTGCGGGCCTCGCGTGCTGGACCGCCTCGATAAGGGTATACGCGTTATCGTATATCTTGCCGTCTTCGAAGGATGCCTTCGCGACCGATATGTTTATGTTCGATATCTTGTCCATCTTGAACTCGACCTTACCCGCCTTGACCTCTTTCACGGCCTTCGCGACGTCCTCGGTGACCGTGCCGGCCTTCGGGTTAGGCATTAGGCCCTTGGGACCGAGCACCTTGCCGAGCTTGCTGAGTTCCCTCATCATCTCGGGCGACGCGACGCAAACGTCGAATTCAAAGAATCCTTTTCCGACCTTTTCGATCAGGTCTTCCGCGCCGACATGCTCCGCGCCTGCTTCCTTGGCCTTATGCTGGGCTTCGCCCTTGCAGAATACGGCGACCCTCTTGGTCTTGCCTGTCCCGTGAGGCAATACAACAGTGCCTCTGACCATCTGGTCGCTCTGCTTCGGGTCGATATCGAGCTTTATAGCGAGGTCGACCGACTCGTCGAACTTCGCTTTCGGAACCTTCTTCAGTATCGAAATAGCTTCCTTGAGCGAATACCGCTTGTTCTTGTCTACCAGACCTTCGAACGCTTTTGTTCTCTTGCTTGCCATTGTAGTTTCCTTAATTCTCGACATCGATGCCCATGCTTCGGGCGGTGCCGGCGACGATCTTTACCGCTTCTTCCATGTCCTCGGTATTGAGGTCCTTCATCTTTATCTTCGCTATCTCCATGACCTGCTGCTTACCGATCTTGGCTACCTTCTCCTTGTTCGGCACGCCCGAGGCCTTCGCGAGATTGCACGCCCTCTTAAGCAGCACTGAACAGGGCGGGCTCTTGACGATAAAGCTGAATGATTTGTCCTCGTAGACCGAGATGACGACCGGCAGAATAAGCCCTTCCTGCGACCTGGACATCTCGTTAAACTTCTTGCAGAATTCCATTATGTTTACGCCGTGCTGACCCAGCGCGGGACCTACCGGCGGCGCGGGATTGGCCTGGCCTGCCGGGCAATACAGTTTGATAGTTGCTTTGACTTTTTTTGCCATTTTACAGTTTCTCTACCTGCCAGTATTCTAGTTCTACCGGCGTTGAACGACCGAATATTGTGACTGACACCTTTAACTTACCCTTATCCGGGTTTACTTCCTCTATTACACCGTTGAAATTCGTGAACGGGCCGTCCGTTACCCTGACCGATTCACCCTTCTCGAATATGACCTTCGGAGCGGGCTTGACCTTCCTCTCCTCGCTCTGCTTCAGTATCGACTGAACTTCGTCTTCCCTTAACGCCACCGGCTTCGTCCTTGCCCCGATGAAACCCGTTACTCCCGTCGTGTTCTTTATCAGGTACCACGTGTTGTCGGTAAGGTCCATCTCGACGAGGACATACCCGGGGAAGAACTTCCTCTGCGTTATCTTCTTCTTGCCTTCCTTTACCTCCGAGACCTGCTCGGTCGGTATCAGGACCTGCGTGATGGCTTCCTTCATGTTGTTCGACTCGGCGCGCTTCTCTATCGAGGCTTTTACCTTATCCTCGACGCCGGTCTGCGTATGTATGACATACCACTTTTTAGCCATCTTGCTTTAGGACCCTTGCTTCAGTATGAAATGGATGAATCTCGAGAACGAGAAATCAAAGACACCGAGTACCAGCGTGAAGATCAGTACCGACACGATGACTATCCACGCGGATCCTACCAGCTCGCTCCTGCTGGACCACGAGACCTTTTTCATCTCGGCCTTAACTTCACTTAAGAATGTTTTTATGTTCCCTATTGCCTTCATAGTATTTTTTTCTGGCAGGCCTGGAGGGATTCGAACCCCCAACGAACGGATTTGGAGTCCGCTGCTCTACCAATTAGAGCTACAGGCCTAAGCTCATTTAATTTCCTTATGTGCGGTGTGCTTCCTGCAGAATTTACAGAATTTCTTCAACTCGAGGCGTTCGGTGACGTTCTTCTTGTTCTTCGTCGTTGAATAATTCCTGTTCTTACAGATCGGGCACTCCATTACGGCTTGTTCTTGCATTGTATTAAGCTATTACCTCTGATACTGCACCGGCGCCTACGGTGTGGCCGCCTTCGCGGATGGCGAAGCGCAAGCCCTTCTCGAGGGCAACCGGGATTATGAGCTCTACTTCAAACTCGACATTGTCTCCG
>JBAZJG010000020.1:0-19417 GCA_041651455.1 Candidatus Omnitrophota bacterium | reverse complement strand
CAATATCACAATGTTAGCAGGACAGGATATTCGCCCTTCCGCCAACTCCACCACAGCTCTGAATATCGCCCAAGCGGACGGGACGGATTTCGTGACGTTTGATACGACGAATAAGAGGGTGGGGATAAATAAAACTCCGGGTTATTCATTAGATATAAATGGAGATATGAATGTAGGGGCGGGGAAGATATACTTTAATAACGGAGGAACAACTACTTATTTATACTCTCCTGCCAATGGTAGATACTCCTTTGTATCATTAGGGAATGAACTGCTGACGATAGATAACAATAATTCAATTTATGTTGGAGCTTCCAACGGCTTCTTAATATATCCAAACGGCAAAATTGAACTTGAGAAATCTGACTATACTACAGGCTTTTTCCAACTTAAAAGACAATCTGATACTGAAACACGTTTAACGCTTGGAAGTGGCAATAATTTTACTATAATTGGAGATGGCATTACTTCCATAGGCACATCAGACTTTGACGGCACTCCCGCCACCGCCAAGTTAGTCGTCAAAGGCTCCACCAATGACGGCTCAACCAATATCTTCGTAGGCAGGGATAGCGATGAAGCGAATGTCTTTACAGTAGATACTAACGGTGGCTTTACCGCTAATGGTAATTCAACAATAGGAAGTGGCGAGGCAGGCGTAGACTATACCCTTACCTTTAATGGAGAAACTAATGACGGAGTAATAACGTGGCAAGAGGACGAAGATTTATTTGATATGGCGTGTGGGTTGAGGGTAGCAAGCGGGACAACAGATACGAGTGGTAGACTCTCACTTCCCGTTACCACAGACAACGCTATCGCCGTAGACGCTTCGGGAAACCTTTGGATTGCTGACGACGATGGTCTGTATAAGTCAACCGATAAAGGGCAGACACGCACGATAAAAGATACCGTTGCTTCCGTTACCAGAGGCCCGATGTGTGTATTCGTCGCCTCTAACGGGTATATTTACTGGTCGCCGTGGGGTTATGAGAAATTAAGGCGTTCTACTGACGGTGGCGAGAATTGGGGCGATGTAGGGGGATTTGGCGGTGGTATACAATCAGGTATTTGGGGATTTTCCGAGGATACCGTAAACGGGTATCTCTTTGCTGGTGTCTATACTATGGCAGGAAACAACTATGATGAGATATGGCGTTCGATAGATAACGGCGCGAACTGGACAAAAGAGTTTGACGGAGCAGGTCAACATATACACGACGTAGCGGTTGACCCATATACCAGATATGTCTATGCTACGTCAGATCCAGGGGCGACGGGAGATGGTTGGAGAATACTTCGTTCAACTGATAACGGAGATAATTTCTCAACGATTATAACTGATATAGATTGTTTAAAGATAGCGTTCTTCAGCGGTATACGATTATTCGGAGGCGACGATACAGGGCAGATTTATAAGACTACCGACGACGTAGCGACCTCGATAGTCTTTGATATGAATCAAGGACTTACCAATTTCTCTACCGTGAAGATAGGAAGCACGGCATATTTTGGGTTTACTATCTCAACGGCGGCAGCGGGAACATATCCCATAATTGCCCAGACCAACGATGGAACGAACTTCAATATCTTTTGGAAAGGCACGAATACTGCTGCGTGGTCAGGGGTAAACTTTATGGCGGCAACCTCGACAAGCCCGCTTTATGCCGCCGTCGGCGGTGCCGCTGTCGAGATGTGTTATTTTTACCCGAATACCACGTTAAAAACGCAAGAGATAGTTTCCGACGGAGATTTGGTATTAGACCCTTATGGGTTGGGTGTAGAGATAGATGGCGGACTCACCGTAGGCTCAATGACAAGGGCGGGAGATAATAACCTCCGAGTAGAAGGAACGATTACTGGGATAGGTCATTTAACATTTGAAGGCATTACATCTACGGGGGCAACGGGAACAGGCAAGTTAGTTTTTGATACCTCTCCTACATTTACGACTCAAATTACATCCCCTGCTCTTACTGGTATTACTGGAAATATTACGGTGGGCGGAGCGGGTGGGTGGGCGGGTTCAATAATAAGTTCAAGAAGTGGCGATAGATATTTTTATGTAGATGGGGCAACTTCGGGCGAAGCAAGGCTGAGCACTTATGGGAGTATTCTTCTCGCTACTTACGATGGCGCAGGATACAACGTAGGACTAACCGTGAAAGGTTCTGGTGGGACAAAAACCGTTCAATTAAACGCTTACGGGGCAGGTGCGGTTACCACCGACGCTTCTGGTAATATCGTTGTTACTTCTGACGAGAGATTAAAAAATATTCAGGGAAATTTCACAAGAGGGCTTGAAGACCTCAAAGGGATAAGCCCAATACTCTATAAGTGGAACGAAAAGAGCGGCTATGAAACTGAGCATACCTATGCGGGTTTCTCCGCGCAGAATGTTCAGAAGAATATACCCGAAGCGGTGATGGCCAATGAGGACGGATATTTGGGATTACAAGACAGGCCGATAATTGCGACGCTCATCAATGCTATAAACGAACAGCAAAAAGAGATAGATGACTTAAAGGCGCGACTCGACAAACTGGAACGGGCAACCGGGAAAGGGGAATAGATGGCCGCCGACTTCGACGTTTCAAAGCTAACCGGGTTCGAGGGGTGGGTCGCAGGGAAACTGGATAGCATAGAAAAACGCCTTGACGACCTTCCCTGCGGAGAGACGTTCAAGCGCCTGAATAAGGTAGAGAATGAGATATCGGGTATAAAGGGCAAGGCCGCGGTGATCGGCGGGATATTCGGCCTCGCCGTAGCCTGGATAAAGGGAGTTTTCGTAAAATGAGCAACGAAAACGGGCAGGCGCCTTTTGACGAATATCTGAAATATAAGAACGTCCGCATACGCAAGAGCGACATTTCCGTAGCGGGAATATATAAGGGCAACGTCCTCGTCGAGCAGAAGGATATGACGAAAGATGAACTCGAGCAGGCGCACAGGTTCGTAAGAATGAACACGTTCGACATAATCCAGAAGATAGGCGAGAGATGATGCCGGCGATCGTGGGGCTCGTGCTCCTGTCGCTCGCCATAGGAGGCGAACTGACTCCCGGCATGCTCGCATACACGGCAACATTCGCCGTCTTTCTGGCGGTAATACGAAAAAGGAAGGAGGCATAGCATGTGGATAATCAGGATAGTCTTGGGATTTCTTTCCGGGCTCCCGGCGGTCAAATGGGCCTTTAAGAACGCAGGCCTGGCAATAGGCGTTATCGAGCTGATACTGGAGTTCGTGGCTTCCGTGCTCATACAGCTCTCGAAGCTCGCCATAGGGCTGTGCAACATCTTCGAGACGGACCGCAGCAAGGACGAGGCGGTCAACTGGATAGCGAATGCCGAGGCGTTTGTCGCCGAGATGGAGAAGCTCTTCACGAAATGGAAGGGGCGGCTTTACAAGGCGGGGGTAAAGAACCCTCAGGAAAAAAGGAAAGGGGATTAGCGATGGCAAAAATGACATCAAGCGTTAAGTTCGTCCAGAAGATAATCGACGCGATATACAAGATAGAGGCGCCGAAATGGTTCGTAAACCTTATGGCCGAGGTGCAGGAGGCTGTTATTCTGGCATTCTACCAGTTCTCAAAGGACGAGCTCGAGGCTCTCAAGGCGAAGATGATAGAGGTCAGCAAGAAGGACATCGACGGGGACGATAAGTTCAAGGAAGTCTTCGATTTCTGTAAGACCGAGTTCAAGGACAAGAAGGACAGGGTCCTGAACGCGGTCATAAACGCGATTTACCTTACGATCTACAAGAAGTTCTAACGCGAGGGGATTATATGGCCATAAATGTCGAAAGCGTAATCAGGCGCGCGGACAGGCTCAAAGTGGACCGCGGAACCCTTGAGAGCCACTGGCAGGAATGCGCGAAATACTGCCTGCCGAAACGCGCGTATATCACAAGGACAAAGACTCTCGGGGAAAAGGTCGACACGGATATTTACGATTCTACGGGCATACAGGCCGCGCTGATACTTGCCGCAGGGCTTCATTCATACTTGACGAACCCGGCCTCGAAATGGTTCGCCTTGCGTGCGGGCGATGTGAAACTGGCGAAAGACGGAAATATCAGCAAATGGCTCAGGGATTCCGAGGACGGAATGTATGACGTGCTGAACTCCTCTAATTTCGCCCAGCAGGTGCACGAGAATTACCTTGACCTTGTCGTTTTCGGCACATCCTGTCTTTACGAGGAAGAGGATATCGAGGACGTGGTGCGCTTCTATTGCCGCTCGCTGGGGGAAGTGTACGTCGAAGAGGACGGCAAGGAGCGGATAAAGACGCTTTTCCGCAGGTTTCTTTTTACCGCTTTCCAGGCGTATTCGGAGTGGGGAGATAACGCCGGGCAGAAAGTAAAGGACGCCATTGACGGGGAGAAATTCAACGAAAAATTCGAATTCCTCCACGCGATAACCCCGCGCTATATACGCGACTCCTCGAAATCCGACGCAATGAATATGGCCTTTACCTCAGCGTATATCGAGATATCGGGCAAGCACCTGATAAAAGAGGGCGGCTACCACGAGTTCCCGTTCTTTGTCCCGAGGTTCACGAAAGAGAGCGGCGAGCAGTACGGCTCAAGCCCGGCGATGGTATCGCTGCCGGATATCAAGATGCTCAATAAAATGTCGTATACACTCATACGTGCCGCGCAGAAGATAGTCGACCCGCCCTTACAGCTTCCGCATGACGGGTTCGTTCTTCCAATAAGGCTCGGCCCGGCTGCGCTGAATTTTAACCTGAAATCGGGCATGGACCCGAACGCGAAGATAGAGCCGATACATCAGGCGGGCAATATCCCCGTCGGTATGGAGATGGAGCAGGAGCGCAGGGATATAATCCGGCGCAACTTCTTCGTGGATTTATTCCTTATGCTCGCCGAGAATCCGAACATGACGGCGACGGAAGTGATGCAGCGCGTCCAGGAGAAAATGCTTATCTTGGCACCGGTTCTCGGCCGTCTCATGAACGAACTCCTTGACCCGGTCATCGAGAGAACTTTCAACATCATGCTTCGCGGCGGGTATTTTAATAAGCCCGTGCCCGAAGCGCTCATCCGCAGCGGGTATTCAATAGAGTATACGTCTCCGCTTGCTCGCGCGCAGAAGGGCGAGGAGATGAAGAACAACACGAACTTCATGCTTACCCTCGGCGAAATAAGCAAGTCTATCCCTTCTGTAATCGACAAGCTCAACGGGGATGCGATGGTCGACGAATCGGCGAGGTTCTATAACGTCTCTCCGACGATAATCCGCGATGACGTGGAAGTTAAGAAGATACGCGAAGCGCGCGCCGCGGCGCAGCAGCAGGAGATGGAAATGGCCGCCGCCGAAAAGGGCGTGCAGATAGCCAAGGCCGGGGCTGAGGCGCAGGCGATAACAAAGGAAAAGGGCAAATGACAGACGAGCAGATCAATAAAATCGCGGAACTCAAGAGGGCGTATGTGGAGTGCTTCTCGACCGACGCGGGGAAAAAGGTCCTCGAAGACCTTGAAAGCAGGTGCTTTGTGAAGTCGACGGCGTATATCCCCGGGGATATTTACACGTCGGTTTTTAACGAAGGAACGCGCGCAAATGTCCTTTATATGAAGACCATGATAAGCCTCGACATAGAGCAGATTAAGAACCTGCAGGCCGAGGCTAACCAGTAGTCAAAGGGTTCGGAAAATCGGAAGTCCGAGAGGACAACTCCCGACCCGGAAAGGCAGTCAGATGGAAGGCGAAGGCATTTTTGTAGACGCGGCAGGTTTATCCCCGGATGTCGTGAGTAATCCGGCAATGACGACGTTCATCAAGGACGGAAAGATGGACGTTGGCAACGTCATAAAGAGCTATCTGGGCGCGCAGGAGCTCATAGGCAGGAAGGGTATCGTCGCCCCGAAAGACGAGAACGATGTCGAGGGGTGGAATAAAGTATACGACTTCCTCGGCAGGCCAAAGACGGCTGCGGAATATAAGCTCGCTGAACTTACGGAACTCAAAGCACCCGAAGGGTTTAAGTTAAGCGACGAGTTGGTAAACGGCTTTAAGGAGCAGGCCCATAAGCTCGGTTATAACGCCCGGCAGACAGGCGAGCTATTCAAGTGGTTCGTGGGCTCGCAGGTGTCCGAGTATAACCGGCTCATGCAGGAGAAGGAAGGCTCGCGCTCGACCGCGGAGAAGGACCTGCGCTCGAAGTGGGGCGCTAAATACGACCAGAACCTCGCGAATATCGCGAAACTCATCAAGGCATACGCCGACAAGGATGATGTCAAATTCATCGAAGAAGGCGTCGGCAATGACCCGAGAGTCATTCGCCTGCTTTCGAAATTCGCCGAGAAGATGGGCGAGGATGGGCTGCTCGGAGGCGCAAGAGGATTTACGCTTTCTCCCGAAGAGGCGAAAGCTGAGTTGTCGAAGATAGACAACAACAAGGATCATCCGTACTGGAACGCCGCGCACTTAGAGCATGCGGCAGCGGTAAAGAGATATTCGGACTTGCTGGCGATGGTGTCCGGCCAGGCCGCTTGAAGATAAGCCTGCAAAGGCCCTTTTAAGCGCCATCATTTGAAGGGGGACAGCCCTTAAAAGAGGGTCCCAAAAAAAGGTCTGTATTAGCTCCGGCAACGGACAAGCTAAGTGAGGCAGGTAAACAACAGGAGGCTAATATGGGCGATATATCCACACTTTTTGTAAAGCAGTTTAGCAGCAACATCACGATATTGAGCCAGCAGAAAGGCTCGAAGCTGCGCGATAAGGTATTATTCCGCGGCGGCATAGTAGGCGAGGACTGGTTCATTGACCAGGTCGCGAAGATAACGGCGAAGACAAAGACGACTCGCAACTCGGATATCGAATACTCCGACCCGGACCGCCAGAGGAGGAAGCTCTCCCCTGTGACGCTTTACGCGTCCGTGCTTCTCGACAAGGAAGACAAGGTCAAGATGCTCGTGGACCCGACGAGCGCCGACGCGCAGAACATCGCGTACGCCATCGGAAGGGGCCTCGATGACCTCATAGTGACGGCGGCTTTCGGAACGGCCTATTACGGCAAGGACGGCAGCTCCTCGGAATCGTTCGACACGACCAACAACGTCGTTGCTGTGGGCGCCGCGGGTCTTACGGTCGAGAAACTCCTTAACGCCAAGGAGATCCTTGACAATTACGACGTCGACGAGGAAGAGCCTCGTTTCTGCGCCGTTACCGGCACGCAGCTCAAGAACCTGTTGAGGACGACCGAAGCGACGAGCGCGGACTATAACACGGTCAAGGCGCTGGTTAAGGGCGAGATAAATACCTTCTGCGGCTTTAACTTCGTAAAGCTGTCGAAGGATATCCTCGACACCGACACCGACGGTTATCGCAGGGTAATAGCGTGGGCGAAGAACGGCCTCGCGCTCGGCATGTCCCGCGATATGAACAACCGTATCGACGAGATACCGGGCAAGCATTACGCCACGCAGGTTTACTCGGCCGCAGATGCCGGCGCGACCCGCGCGGACATGGACAAGGTCGTTGAAATTAAATGCTCGGAGTGAAGGACTCGGAGATAGAACTTAACCCTTTAACAGGAGGCGATAGATGTCAGATTATTTAGGAGTAAACGCGACAAAGGCGGCCACGCCGACTTCCGAGAATATCCTCAGTCCGGGGCTTCTCGGCGGCAAGGTCCGCTGTATGGTAGACACGTATGAGGCGGCTGCGGTAGCCGCGACGAAGACGATACAGATGGGCCAGGCCCTTCCTGTAGGCGCCAAGATACTCGGGATGAAGGTCGCCTTTGATGACCTTTCCGCGGGCGGCGCCACAATAGACATAGGCGACGCGGATGACGACGATCGCTATATGTCCGCGGTAGACGTCGACACGGCCGCGAGCAATTCCGACGCGATACTCGTCGATGGCCTCGGGTATACCATACTCGGGACCGGGCTGATATCCGGCGGGGACGATACAAAGATACTCATCCTCGTCAATACGGCGGCCATAACCGGCACGATCAAGCTGGTGGTTTTCTACACGGTTGAATAAGCGATAGAGGGGCGGCGCAAGCCGCCTCTCCCCAACAAAGGAGAAAGAGTATGAAGAAGTTCATAGGACTGGTATTGGTCGTCCTGCTTCTTCTGAGCACTTCCAGCGCTTATTCTGCTGTCGGGTATCAGAAGAACGGAGCCTATGTAGGCCCGGCGACGGACATCAACATCGAAGGCGCTACGGATGCCGTGGCCTGGGATGGCCGCAAGCTGACCATCTACATGAAAGGCCCGATGAGCGGCGTCTCGACCATCGTCTCGACCGTGTCCAAACTTACGTCCACGCACCTTGCCTTCGGCATGCTTAAGCTCATAGGCGCGAGCAAGACCTTCTCAATGGACGAAGGGCTTTATGAGGGGCAGGAGATCACGCTCATAAAGACGGAGAACGACGCGAGGACGCTTAAGCTCGATTTCTCGATAGACGCGGTAGGCGACAGGACGGCCTGTACCGGATGGAGTTCTGTCACGTGGTCTACAGCCGCCGGCGGCTGGGTAACCCTCACCTGGATAGACAGCACTTACGGGTGGGTGATAACCGGCTCGAGCCCGTCGGGTGTCACGATAACCTATTAAAAAAAAGGACGGATAGGGGGCAGGGCGACTCCTGCCCCCGGCGGGGATGAAGAAGACTATCGCTTATATAGCCGGTATCATTGTCGCCATTCAAGCGCTGTCTCCTCCGTTTGAATTCAATATATATTTGTATAACAGTCCACTCTGGTTTACGTGGACATTTTTAATGGCCGGGTTCCTTTCGGCGATGTTCGTATTCTCGAAAGCGAATATCTGGCTGAAAATCCTCATCCCTTACCTGTTCCTCAATACGTTCCTGAGCGCCGCGCCGCATTTCTCGATGATGTCTTTTTTCGGGGTGATAGGATGCGCGTATTTTTACCTGCTGTGCAAAAGGATAGAGGACTGGGATGCCGTGATAAAAATAATCTTCTGCGTCCTGATGATACAGATATTCCTGCTCTTTCTCCAGGGGATAGGAGAGGACGCCCTGCTTAATTTCAGGCAGCGCGCTATCGGCTGCTACGGCACGGTCGGCAACGCCATGCAGTTCAAGACGCTCATAATCCTTTGCTTCGCGTTCATTATCGCCGCGGGAAAGCCAAAGATAGCCGGCAGGTTCCCTCTCGCCCTGGGCGTGTTCATAGCGGCAAGCATGATCTGCTACGGCGCGGCAAGCAAGGCGTTCCATTATTTCGCTTACGCAAGGGGCGCGGTATGGCTGCAGACCTTCGCGCTCTCCGCGGTCCATCCGTTCTTCGGGTTCGGAGTAGGAACTTACAAGATATTGTTCCCCGTAATGGGGCACGGGCACTTCCAGGCCGAGGGGGTATGGATGTCGCCTCATAATTTCTGGCTAAGGATATTATTTGAGACCGGCGCTGCCGGCCTCGCGATAATCCTCGGGTATATGGTATCGCTGTCGGGCAAGTGCAGGGGCCTGACGCTGTTTGCCGCGGGACTTACCTGCTTTACCCTTGCCGTGTATTTCCCTGACTGCCAAAGCAGCGCGGTGCCGTTACTCATACTGCTCTGCGCTTATATCGAAAAGGAGAGGCCTCAATGGAAAATTTCTACATAAAAGCCGAGGAGCTGTTCTGGATAGTCCAGGATATCGCCGGCTCGCTCGTCACGGATACGGTCACTGTCTCCATAAAGCGCCTTTCCGACGGGTATACGTGGGACTTTACCGAGCTTGAGTTCGAGAACGCTGTCAATACAGGCACGCCGACGTTTATAACGGATATCCTATGGAAAACGTCTTTTACCCCGCCGACGGAAGACACCTATATTGTCACCTTTAACGACACTACGACGGCGACTAAGCATGTCCAGGTGCTTGTAGCCCTCGGAGGCGATGAGGCCGTTAGCTTCTCCTCAAAGAGCGAGGTAAAGATAGCGAATCTCGCGCTCACGGGAGTCGGCGCTTCGAGAATAACGTCCCTGACCGAAGATTCGCAGCAGGCGCGCGTGGTCTCCGAAATGTATGCCCAGGTACGCGATGAAGTTCTGCGCAGTCATCCGTGGAATTTCGCGGTGGACAGGGCGACCTTGTCCATCCTCGCTGACGCTCCCGCGTTCGAATACAGCTATCAGTTCCAGCTTCCCGTTAATTGCCTGCGCGTCCTGGGCGCTTACGATTCCTCGGGCGATAAGATAGAGGATTACAAAGTGGAAGGCCGCAAACTGCTTTGCGATGACAGCGCGGTCTATATAAAGTATATCAAGCGCGTCACGGACGCGAACGAATACGACGCGAATTTTATCACCCTGTTCGGCGTTCGCCTTTCGGCTGAGATAGCGTTCCCGATAGCGAACTCCGCGTCTCTTGGGCAGAATAAACTCGAGATGTACGGGGAATTGCTTAGGATAGCCAAAGGCATTGACGCGCAGGAATCGTCGTCGATAGAAACCTCCGGAGATGATACTTGGGAGAAGTCGAGGGAATAATGGCGAAGATAAATTACATACAGACAAATTTCAGCTCAGGAGAATTTTCTCCCCAGCTTGAAGGCCGCGTAGATATCGCCAAGTACGCCAATGGCGCGAAGACGCTCGAAAATATGCTCGTAAAGGCGTACGGCGGGGCGTACCGGCGCCCGGGGACGTATTACGTGGCCGAGGTAAAGGATTCGACCAAGGCCGTGCGCGTGCTATCGTTTAGATTTTCCGTCACGCAGGCATATATCCTCGAAATCGGCGACCAGTATATGAGGGTCTACAAGGACGGCGGCCAGGTGCAGTCGGGTGGCGGCGCGTATGAGTTGGCGACCCCTTACCTTGAAGCCGATATCTTCGACCTGCAATTCGCCCAGTCCGCGGACGTTCTTTACGTGGCCCATAAAAGCTATGCCCCGCGCAAAATAACAAGGACAGCCCACGACGCCTGGACTATCGACACTATAACTTTCACATGGGGGCCTTTCCTTGCCGAAAATGATACCGCGACCACCTTAAACCCCAGCGGAGTCGCCGGAAGTATTGACCTTGTCGCCTCGGCCGACGTATTCGATTCAGGGCACGTGGGGGCTTATTTTAAGATAACCAACGGGGCCACGATAGGGTACGTGCAGATCACCGCGGTAACGGACGCGCGCAACGCCGTAGCGGATGTTAAAGAAACCGTCGCCGCAGGAGCTGTCACTACCTGGTGCGAGGGGGCATGGAGCGATTACAGGGGATATCCGGGTTCCGTCACTTTTTACGAGCAGAGGTTATGCTGGGGCGGCTCGACCCATAAGCCGCAGACGTTCTGGGCCTCACAGACGGACGATTACGAGAATATGGAAGCCGGCAGTGGTGATTCCGACGCCCTTGCTTACACTATTTCCGATAACCAGGTCAACGCTACTTCGTGGTTATCTCCTTTAAGGTCCCTGGTAATAGGCACTGTCGGCGGCTCTTTTATACTCGACACGGGCGATGACACTCCCGTCACGCCGTCGAATGTTTCCATACGCAAAGAGTTGTCTTACCGCTCAATGCGCCTCGTGCCAAAGATGATAGGCCAGTTCCTTTACTATATCCAGGCGAATGAAAAAACCGTCCGCGAAATAGGATACGACTATTCGACGGATTCCTTTATCGGCAATGACGTGACACTGCTTTCTGAGCACATAACCGGCGATGGAATTGTTGATATGGACGTGCAGGAAGCCCCCGATAACGTCCTCTGGTGTGTCCGCTCGGACGGCGAGATGGCCTGCCTTACCCGGCAGATAGAGCAGCAGGTAACGGCGTGGACGCGTATCGTTACCGACGGCGATTTCAAAAGCGTCGCCATTATCCCGAACGGGGCCGAAGACCAGGTATGGGTAGTCGTTGAGCGCGTCATCGACGGCAACACCAAGAAATATATCGAGTATTTCAAGCCGTTCGATTTCGGTAACGAGCAGGAGGACTGCTTCTTCGTAGACTGCGGCCTGACCCTTGACAGCCCGGACGATATAGAGGGCATCACCCGCGCGGACCCGTGTGTCATAACGGCGACCGGCCATTCGTTTATCGACGGAGACCGGGTGAGGTTGCGCGGCATAGTAGGTATGACCGAGCTGAACCAAAGGTATTTTCTCGTGGCGAACGCCGCGGCGAATACTTTCGAGATAACCGACCTTGAAGGCAACGATATAGACAGCTCGCTTTACGGCGATTATGTCTCCGGCGGCGAGATACGCAAATGCGTCAATTCTGTCTCCGGCCTCGACCATCTCGAAGGTGAGACGGTCAAGGTTCTCGTAGACGGCGGTACGCACCCGGCATGCGTCGTGGCCTCGGGAGAAATAACCTTGAACAGCTATTACTCGGAAGTGCATGCGGGCCTCGCGTATTACCCGAAAATACTTACCCTGCGCCCCGAGACCGGCTCGTCTATGGGCGCCGCCCAGGGCATGATGAGGCGCATATATAAGGCCACGGTCAGGCTATTCGAAAGCCTCGGGGTCAAGATAGGCACGGAAGACGGGCAGGATGAGATATCTTTCAGGAACTCTGGGGACCCACTCGATAAGGCGCCGGACTTGTATACGGGGGATAAGGAAGTCCAGTTCCCCGGTGGCTACAGCAAGGACGGCAGGATATACATAACTCAGGACGAACCGCTCCCGATGACGGTGCTCGCGGTAATTTATAAACTTACGATATCTGACGAATAGAGGTGAAAAAATAATGAGCTTTCTTCCGGCAGCATTGGCGATAGGGGGTTCCGTGGTATCGGCGATGGGCTCCATCTCTCAAGGAGAGGCTGCGCTTGCCTCGGGCCAGGGGATGAAATCCGCGGAGGATTACAACGCCGCGGTCTTGACGCAGGAAGCAGACCAGATCGGGCGTTCGGCTGAGCTCGACATATCCCGGCAGCGCAAGGCAGCCGGAAAGCTCAAGTCCAAACAGAGGGCCCTTTACGGTAAGGCGGGAGTGCTTCTTGAGGGTTCTCCGACAGAAGTCATAGTCGATTCCGCGGCCGAGGCCGAAATGGATATCTCCGTCACCAAATATAACGCGGATATCGAAAAGCGCTCGAAACTCAGCGACGCGGCGTACCGCTCATATCTCGGGAGTTCTTATCTTGAGCAGGGAGAACAGGCGCAGACGATGGGGTATTTCCGCGCAGGGTCGACGCTATTAGGTGCTGCGCTCGACTTCTCCTCAGAATATGGCTCGAAATTAACCAAGAAGGGGGTATAAATTGCCTCGCATACCGACCTACGTCAGTTCTAACCAGTTGACGAAAGACGCCCCAAACAGGCTCGTAGACGCGGCGTCTTTCCAGGTCAACGACAATACGGGAGATATCCTTTCCGAACAGGGCAAGGCGATACAAACCGCCGCCGCGCAGATGGAGAGGGTGAGGGATATCGCGGAAAACACATCCGCGCAAACCGCTTCGGCTAAAGGGTTTAGCGAGATACACCTTGAAGCCGTGGAAAGCCCTGATATCTGGAACGCAGGAAAGGTCGCGCAGGAGAAGATATCGAAGCTCAAGGAAGACCTCTCGTCCAAGATAACCAGCGATATCGCCCGGGCGCAATTCGAGGCGGCCTTTGAGATAGATTCGATGCAGTACAAGAACAGGATCAATGCCGAGCTGAGGCAGAGGCAGGCGCTCGCGGCTACGAATAGCCTCGTCGAATATGAGGACAGCAAGACCGCCGAATTCGCCGCGCCCGACACAAGCCCTTACGACCAGCAAATGATACTCAGCGTACTGAACGAGAAATACCTCGAATATGTCAAGGCCGGTATCATAAGGCCGGAAGTGGCCGCCGCGAAATTCAAGGAGGCCAGGGAGCGCATGGTAAATCAGCATGCGAAAAATTATGTTTACAATTATCCCGAAACCTCTCTTGAAGAATTACAAGCCGGAAAAAACGGGATGTTTAAGGATTTAAAAGAGGATACCCGGTTAGACCTTGAAAAAATTGCCGGGGAACTCGCCAAGAAAAATGCGAAAGAGAACGAGCGCAACGTCGTTATAGCCATAAACAAGACTGAATCGGACAGCCTTGATATGTATAGAAAAATTTTGCAGACTACGGATACGGAAGAGCAAAAAGCTCTCACGGCTCAGCTAATTGATAAAGTAAATAATGATAGAGACGAGAAATTATCAAGCGCCGATTTTGCGACAGGACTTATAAAATCCTTGACTTCTTCTAAGGCCGTAAACGCTGTTCATGATGTGGCTACTTACGAAGAAATAATGACTGATATCACAAGAGGCGAAATCCCCTCGACGGAAATAAGGGCAAAAATATTTAATGCTCGTGCCGCAGGGAAACTTACAGGAGAGAATGTTAACCATCTTTTTTATATCGAAAAAGACAGTGGTGGAGCAACGGTGTTTGAGAATTATATCCTGGAACAGGATAAGCTCAATAGGCCAAAAACTAACGTTTGGAGAACGGCGTGGGATCTTATTAAGAGCGCCACTAAGGGATTAAGTTTCGGTCCCGGCGGCGCGGTAGTCTCCGCGATAATGGGTAGAACTGCAAGCAGGGCACAGGCAGAAGGCGCAACGGGGGAGAAGATTGTTGAAATAGCTAAGGAAGAAATCGACAGACAAAATAAGCAAGCTAATCCCAACAGGACAAAATATGAAATAGGCGGGGTGGTAACCAACGAAAAAGGCGAATCAGGTGAAGTAATCGGATATAACGATAACGGCGTTCCCTTGATAAGAGTAAAACGTGGAAAACCAACTACAGACTCCAATACCGCAAAATGATGTTATGACAATAGGGGATTTTTTGGCTTCGGGCAAGCCGGTTGAAAATACCCCGAAAGACGTCATAACACTTGATGAATTTGAAGGACGGCCTACTTTGCCGAACCTCACCATTACCCCTGTTCCCGAAGAACATAAAGCGGGGTTCATAAAATCAGTAGCGATGAATTTATATCAAGGCGCTTTGGCTGGCGCAACATCCTTTAACCAGCTTATAGGACTCGGAGCATTCAAGAAAACAAAGGATATCTTCATAGAACCCGGAGCGAAAGAAGCTGCGAAACTTCGTGAAGAGACTTATTCACAAAATAAAGCAGTCCAATTCGGAAATGATTTTATTGCGAGCTTGGGGAACATGGGCGTTACATTGCCGATAGATATAATGACAGGTGGCGCGACAAAAACCCGGCTCGCAGGTAAGGTGTTGCCTGAAGTCGAGACCATATTAAACCGTATGCCTGATTTTGCTTTAGGATCAGGCTGGCGCGGCCTTCTCGAAGGAGTCGAGAGTCCCGGTAATGTAATAGAGAAAACCGCTAAAGGCGTTGTCGGAGCGGGGGAAAGCATGTCCATAAATACGGCTTTCGGAACCGCAGGATCAGAATGGAAAGCTGTCCCTAAAATAACGGCTCTCGGATGGGGCAGCTCGGTCTATGAAGCCGCAAAAGAAGGTCGTTTACCTACACAGGACGAGCAAATAAGCGGAGCGGCTAATGGCGCGGCTTATGGCGTGGCTTTTGCTATTCTCCCGCACTTAAAAGACGCGACTAAAATCAAGAAAGAGAAAATTGCTCTCGACATATATGAAAAAACCCTGCAAACTCATGCTGAAAACGGGGATTTTGAAAAGGTAAAAGCAACGGTCGATACTCTAATGGCTGACGAGCAAATAAGACCGGAAGTCAAAGAGGCAATAAAAACCGTCATAACCCCCGAGCCGGTAAGAGAAGTTCCCGGAGATGGCGAGACAAAAGTTCGCGGCTTAGCTGAAGGCGTAGAATCAAAAGCTATCGAAAACAAACTTACACAAAGTTTTGGAGATTTGCCTGAATATAAAACCATCAATCTAAAAGACCAGGCATTGAAGGCCCAGGATTTGCTCGCGAAAGACCAGGAGAGGGCGCGCAGGATTGCTATGGGTGAGGAATTGGCTCCCGAAGGGCTATTGCCTGAGAGTATTTTTGTAGCCGTAGAAAATCAAGCTGTAAAAGCCGGCGACGTATCCACGTTAAGGGCACTGGCAGTTTCATCTCAGCTTACTACCGAAGCGACTACTATGGGCCAAAGAATAAGAATGTTAGGCGAGCGCGATCCTGAAAGCCCCGTCACCGCAATAAATGAAGTCGTGAAAGCAAGGCAAGAGTCGGCGCAAAAAAGGCTCAAGACTAAAGAGACCACGAAATTGACAGAGAAAGACGTTTCGGATATCAGGAATGAAATCAAGAAAACTGCAGCTACAAAAGAAACGTGGGCTGATTTTATAAGGAGTATACAGTGTTAGGATTTACGAGGCCATACTATCATTAGAATAACTAATAAAAACCCAGGAAGAGGGCCGAAAAGGTAAAAAGTCATGAATACAATATACCCCCAGAACAAGAGACATATTATTTCACGAATAAACATGCTCATAGACAAAAGGATACCACATAAATGATATTTTGTCTAACGAAAAATCAGGTTGATTTATTTCTCCAAAAACTCAAGACAGGGGAGATAGACCCGGCAAAACTCTCCGAAATGTCAAGCGCAGAAAGAAATGCTTATTTTTCGTCTTTTATGGGAGAGGCCAACGCTGTAAAGGTAAATTCCCTATTTGAAAGCAAGCTGCTGCTCAAGAACCAGCAGCAGGGCATAATAAACTGGGCGAAACAGGTGTCGGGAATAAAGCCCGAGGTAAAAAGAGATTTGCTTTCCCGCGTCGAGAAGATGACGCAGGTCTTACAGCCGAAAGATATGGATTCCTTCCTTGCCGATTTGGTCGCAACAAAACTCGGTGTCGGGGTTTCTATGGAGGAAGCCGGGAAGATAGCAGATCTCGCCAAAACTACAGCAGACAAGAAGGCTCTAATTACCGAAGATTCTCCGACGGGAAGCAAGGAAAGAATTGATTATGGAACCGCTTTGGTCATATTCAAGGATTACGTCAGCCAATTAAAGACCGAGGCAAAAGAAAATGTGCCTAAAACTCCTTTTTCGTACGGCGCAAAAGCATTTGATGTTATAGCAGGAACCACTAAAGCTATACTCTCTTCGCTTGATAATAGCTTTTTCGGTAGACAAGGTTTGGTGACCTTAATAAATCAACCGAAAATTTGGATAGATAATTTCGGGAAATCCTGGGGGGATATAGGCAAGGAATTAAAAGGTGTTGACGCTATGCTTCCGATAAAAGCAGATGTTTTTTCACGTCCAAACGCCATAAACGGCAAATACCAAGCGATGGGCCTTGATATAGGGATAATGTCAGAAGAAGCATTCCCCTCGTCTCTACCTGAAAAAATACCCTTACTTGGTAAGCTCTACAAGGCGTCGGAGTCCGCGTACAATGGCGCGGCGTTGAGGATGAGGGCAGATTTAGCCGATACCTTAATTCCCAGGGTAGAGGAAATGGGTATTAGCGTAAAAGAAAAAGACGCCGGGCTTGGGCTTTTGATAAATTCCATGACTGGTCGTGGGAATATCGCTATGACTCCCGGACAGGCGAAAACCGCCAATATTGCATTATTCTCTATAAAATATCTAAAATCAAATTTTGATGTTCTTACCGCACATCTTCTTGAACCCAACATGCGTCCCGAAGTGAAAAAGATGGCAGCAAATAATATTTTAAAAACAGTAGGAGTTCTTGCTGGAGTTTTGGCAACAGCAAAATTATTCGATGACGAAAGCGTTAATTTAGACCCCAGAAGCTCGGATTTCGGGAAAATTATGGTCGGGGAAAATCACAAGACCAAAATAAATATTACTGCCGGAATGGGCTCGCTTATCACTCTTGCGGCTCGAATAGTTCCGACAACGCATAATGGGAAATTGGGCTGGTGGAAAATTAACGCAAAAGGTAGATATGTTCAAACAAATATAGCGAGATACGGAGGCGAGAATCCTTTCGATATCATAACCAGCTTCTTGTCAGGAAAAACATCTCCTGTTGCTCGGGTTCTTCTTGATTCTATGAAAGGCAGAACAATGCGCGGGACCAAGCCCACGATCGGGGGAGAAATCACAACTGCCACTGTTCCTATACCGGCACAAAATCTTTATCAGTTGGCGCAAAGCCCTGATGGGGAAGATAAGGTATTGTTCGCAGTATTGACGGCGCTTGATTTGCTGGGTGTGAACGTAAACCCGGAGAATCCGAAAAAATGAATAACCATACTCGCCCGGGAACAATTTTTGTAGGCGCAGGGCCGGAAGTAGACAAGGCGTTCGCGGCCCTTATTCGGGCCATAAAATCGGGAGTTCGTAAACGAATTGAGCGCTCTTCCAGGGCAATGGACGAAGTTTTGAGGAGTCCAGCGCAACGAAAATTAAGGGCTGTCAACTTAAAAGGAGATATCACATGACCGTTCCCAGCGCAGTAAACAAGGTCGTATTTGCCGGCGATGACGTATCGACCGTTTTCGCGGTCCCGTACTACTTTCTTGCGGACGAGGACTTGACGGTAATAAAGGTCACCATAGCGACCTCGGCAGAGAGCACCCTCGTGCTCGATACCGACTATACCGTGGCCGGCGAGGGCGACCCCGCTGGCGGGACCGTGACCCTTACCGACCCCTTGCTGGACGAGTATAACCTCATCATCCGCAGGGAGGTAGAGCTGACGCAGGGAACGGACTTTAAGGAGGGGGAGGGGCAGCCTGCCGAGACCCTTGAGGAATGCCTTGACCGGCTCACTATGATGTGCCAGCAGCTCCAGGAGCAGATAGACAGGGATATCCTCATCAACCTGCCGACGCTTATCCCGGGATACCTCTATTCTGACGGCTCTACGATGACCTGGACAGGCCTTACAGCCACGAACTACTCGGGAACCATATCCAGGGGCGCGGATGCCTCAAAAGCTGTCGCTCCGGCCGCCGGGGATATTTATGTCGCTACTGACACGCTTAAGGTCTACGTGTGCTATTCGGCCGGGACGTGGTCGAACCTTGTGTCTATCCACGACCTTGCGGCCAAGACCTCGCTTACCGATAATGACGTCCTGGTCCTTGAGGACAGCGCGGCCTCATACGCGCTCAAGAAGATCACCCGGGCGAATCTCAAGACCGATATTACCGACGCCTGCGTCAAGGTCACCGGCAATCAGTCTGTTGCCGGGATAAAGACCTTCGGCTCGTTCCCTGTCACGCCCTCGTCCGCGCCGTCGAATAATTACGACGTGGCGAATAAGAAGTATGTCGATGATATGAACTCGGCGGCGGTCGGGTATAACGCCAGCTCAAACGCGAATGTTGACAACTCGGGGTACAAGACCGTCGCTTCCGTGGCGATAACGACAGTCGCCGGCAAGAAGGTGCTCATAAACGGGTATTTCAGGATAACCCCGCACGCTACCGTCGACATCACGACCATATACCTTGAGCTTTATAGGGACACGACGCAGGTCGTTCAACTGACGGCTAAGAGCGAGGGCGCGGACTCTTCGGCTTATAATATCCCGTT
>JBAZJG010000019.1:0-25146 GCA_041651455.1 Candidatus Omnitrophota bacterium | reverse complement strand
AGTCGTTGCGGTAGCGGGCCTGCTTACGCGCCCGCATCGGCGAAACGACAAATTGCAGGAAACGCATGTAGGAGCTCTTAGCAAGTGACTTAAGGACCGGGGTTCGAATCCCCGCGCCTCCACCATAGGACCTGACTCTATATATTTAGTCAGGGCCACTCCGAGTTCAGCCGAGGAGGATTTCGGAGAAATCCGACCGGCGTTTTGAACGAGGAGTATGATTGCCTTAAAGGGGAGTGTGACATTCAGTAAACCTACGGGTAGAATTAGTAGGGTTTGAAATGGGCAAAGAAGTAAAGGCGTGTTTATGAAAACGGTTCATAAGATAATTATAGGTGATTCTAGGAAAATGCAAGAGGTTAAGGACGCCTCTGTGCATTTAGTCGTTACTTCACCACCTTATTGGCAGTTAAAGGATTACGGCAGTAGTGACCAAATAGGATTTAATCACAGTTATGAGGAGTATATTAACAATCTTAATCTAGTTTGGAATGAATGCTATCGCGTTATAGAGAATGGATGCCGATTATGCATTAATATAGGGGATCAATTTGCCAGGTCTGTCTATTATGGCCGTTACAAAGTCATTCCTATTCGAACCGAAATAATAAAATTTTGCGAAACAATTGGTTTTGATTACATGGGAGCTGTGATATGGCAAAAAGTTACAACTTGTAATACAACAGGTGGCGCTTCTATTATGGGTTCTTTTCCGTATCCTAGAAATGGGATTTTGAAGCTCGATTATGAATTCATTTTGATTTTCAAGAAACAAGGGACCACAACACCGGTAACTCATGATATACGAGAAAAGTCAAAAATGACAACTGAGGAATGGAACCAATATTTTTCTGGGCACTGGAACTTTGCGGGAGAAAAACAAGGCAAGCATTTGGCTATGTTTCCGGAAGAATTGCCAAAACGCCTAATTAAAATGTTTACCTTTGTAGGAGATACTGTTCTCGATCCATTCTTGGGGAGCGGGACAACGACGTTAGCGGCAAGGAATCTGAGTAGAAACTCTGTTGGCTATGAGATAAATGGTGATTTCTTGCCATTTATCAAAGAAAGAGTTGGTTGTGGACAGAGTTCTATTTCTGAAGAGTGCAACTTTGAGATGTCGAAACAGGAGAAGATAACTACAAATTTCGCAGAAGAAATTCAAGAATTGCCGTATATTTTCAAAGATCCGATTAAAGTGGATAAAAAGATAGACCCCAAAAAAATGCAATTTGGTTCAAAAATTGATCAAGATAGCGGGCAACGTGAGAAGTATTTTACGGTCAAAGAAGTGGTAAGTCCTGAGCTTATTAAGCTGAGTAACGGGTTAACTGTTAGACTTTTGGGTATCAAACAAGATGTTTTGAAAAATGGAAAGGCCACAGAATACTTAGTCAATAAAACACAAGGTCAAAAGATCTTTCTGAAATATGACCAGACAAAATATGATTCCGAGAATAGGCTTCTGTGCTATTTGTATCTCAAAAATAAAACGTTTGTGAATGCCCATTTAATTAAAGAAGGGCTCGTTGTTGTCGATGCCGAGACGCCTTTTAAATATAAAGAAAAATTCTTAGAACTACAAAATCTGGAGCGTGCTCATAGTGAAAGATAAACGCTATTCAAAAGAGTTTGGAAAAAAAGAAAAAGTCCTTAATTATGCTTGTCAGACTTATCAGCTATCTCGACCCAATAAGGTTGGCGCAGTTATGGCATTAATCCGTGAATGCCAGCCCAAGTCAATTGAGGAGTGGGAAAAATGGTATTTTGAGAAGGCGTATACGGATGGAAAAACACCGGTAAAAATCACGAAAAAAATCTTGCAGGAGCTTGGAGAAAGACTACATGTTAAAATAACGGAAATCGTTATTCCTGAGTGGCAAGAGGCCTTTAGGAGCTTAACTCTTCAAGATTGTGTTGACTATATTTCTAATCTAACAATTCAGAGAACCTATGATGGCTTTATCCGTGAGAAATCAGTTATAACAGATAATATTGCCAAGAAGTTCCCAGAGATCAAGTTTGAAGAATCCGATCCCGAGCTTGATCATGCGGGAGATATAGACTATTTAGGCTATGTTGGCACTAAGGCATTTGGTATTCAAATTAAGCCCGTGACAGCAAAGGCGAATTTTGGTAATTATTCAGCGACCGAGAGAATGAAAGCAAGTTTCTGTGATTTTGAGGCTAAATACGGCGGAAAGGTTTTTATTATTTTTAGCGTAGACGACGAGATAAAAAACACAGAAGTGCTTAAGGCAATTGAAACTGAGATAACTCGCTTAAAAAAGCTGAAGAATTAACAGTTTATGGCTGGTATTATATAGAATTCTTTTATTGCGTTTTGACGAAATAAATAAGGGGAGGCCTGCTATCAGAAGGTTAATCCTATTGATCATATTGGCGGCCCTGCTTTCCGCCTCCGGCTGCGCTACGGTACCAAGGCGCGCATCGTTGAGGGGCGCCTTAGCTTCGCAGACGGTCAGGATAGGCGGCGCGGACTATATCCCCCTCGCGCTGATAGCCAGGTATTACAAGGCAGGGTGCGAATGGGACACGATAGCAAGGAAGGCGGACCTCATAAAGGAGAACAGGTCTTTTTCCTTTTATGTCGGCATGGAATATGCGGTCGTGAACGGACGCCCGGAAAAGATGAGCGCTCCGGCCGTGTTCTACGAGGGGGCGGTCGCGATACCGGCTGATTTCGCGATAGAGAGGATAGGAAAGATACTCGGCCCGCCGATGATAACGAAGGGGCCGCAGCCCCCGATAACGCAAAGGTACATGATAAGGAAGATAGTCATCGACCCGGGACACGGAGGCGATGATCCCGGGGCCATAGGCAAGACCGGCCTTAAGGAGAAGGACCTCGTGCTCGATATCTCGAAACGGGTAAAGGAGAAGCTGGCCGAGAACGGTGTGGACGCGGTGATGACGCGCGACAGGGACAGGTTCATACCGCTGGCTAAGAGGTCGCAGATAGCGAACGAAAGCGACGCGGATTTTTTTGTGAGCATACATGCTAATGCGGCAAGGCTGAAAGGCGCCCGGGGTTTCGAAGTATACTATCTTTCGAACGCGGTGGACGATAACGCGAGGGCCGTGCAGGCCGCGGAGGATTCCTTCCTTAAATTCGACGATTCATCCTTCCTGCACCGGAACACCGACCTGGAGGCGACGGTATGGGACCTTGTCTATACCGAGAACCGCGAGGAATCCATCGAGCTCGCGAGGTATATAACGAAAGCCGTCGACGACTCGACCTCTCTGAAGTGCCGCGGAGTAAAGAGCGCTAGGTTCTCCGTGCTGAGGGGCACGCAGATCCCGTCGGTCCTCATCGAGGTCGGTTTCATATCCAATGCCGCGGAGGAGAAGAACCTCAAGACATCCGCGTACCGCGAAGCGGTCGCCTGCGCGATAGCGAAGGGCATATTGAACTACAAGAAGATATACGAATCTACGGACGGGTTCACGCAATGAAAGACAGGCCAATAGGCGTTTTTGATTCCGGGGTCGGCGGGCTGACGGTCGTAAAACAGCTCATGAGGGAGATGCCGAACGAGGATATAGTATACTTCGGGGATACCGCGCGCGTCCCGTACGGGACAAAATCCGCCTCGACGATAAGGAAGTTCTCGATAGAGAACATACTCTTCCTGTTGAATTTCGACGTCAAGCTCGTGATAATTGCCTGCAACACCTCATCCGCGATAGGGCTCCCGTTCCTCGGGAAATATTTCAGCGTCCCGATAATAGGCGTCATAAAGCCGGGCGCGAAAGCCGCAATGCGTTCGACGCGGAACGGGAGGATAGGCGTTATCGGTACCCGCGCTACCATAGCGAGCGGCGCATACGAGGACGAGGTCAGGTCCATAAATCCGAAGGCGAAGGTCTTCAGCAGGAGTTGCCCGTTGTTCGTGCCGCTGGCCGAGGAAGGGTGGGCGAATGACGGCATAGCCGGTGCCGCGGCGAAAAAATACCTCTCGGGGCTAAAACAGACAGGCATAGATACGGTCATACTCGGGTGCACGCATTATCCGCTGTTAAGGAAAGCGATAAGCGGGGCGCTCGGGAAGGGCGTGGAGCTTGTGGATTCCGCGGAAGAGACCGCGAAAGAGGCGAAGGAGCTGCTCGAGAAATGCGGGATGAAGAACCGCGGGAATAAGGCGGGTAGCGCCAAATTTTACGTGAGCGACGCGCCGGAGAAGTTCCTGGAAGTGGCGAGGAAGTTCCTCGGCAGGGAAGTCAAAAAAGCGGAGCAGGTAAAAGATGTTTGAGATATCGGTAAAATCAAGTTTCAGCGGCGCGCATAGGCTCAAGGGGTATAAGGGCAAGTGCGAGTCCCTGCACGGGCATAATTGGGATGTCGAGGCCTTTATCGGGACGAAGAAGCTCGATGCAGGCGGCCTCTCGATGGATTTCAAGGACCTGAAGAAGAAACTCAACGAGGCGCTTGAGACGCTCGACCACCGCGACCTCAACGGGATAGCGTTCTTCAAGAGATCGAACCCCTCCGCGGAGAATATCGCGAAATATATATATGATTACCTGAAAAAGGCGCTCAAGGGCTCTTCGCGGAAAGTATCCCTGAGAAGGGTGAGCGTTTGGGAAACAAAAGATTCCCGCGCCACGTATTTTGAATGAAAAATCCCGTGCGCGGGACAGGTAATGCCGTAGTGTTGCTCTCCGGCGGGCTCGATTCCGCGGTAACGCTGTATTACGCCGTGAGCAGGGGATATAAATGCGAATGCCTGATCTTTGATTACGGGCAAAGGCACAAAAAAGAAGTGTCCGCCGCGAAGAAGATAGCCAGGTCATGCGGCGCTCCGTTTTGTGTCGTGAAGTTCCGGATGCCGTGGAAGGGCAGCGCGCTCCTCGACAGGGATATGGCCGTCCCCAAGAGGCGGCATATAGGCGGGAACATCCCCGCGACATATGTGCCTTCGAGGAACACGATCTTCCTGAGCTTCGGCGCGTCGTTCGCCGAAGCGATCGGCGCTTCCGCCGTCTTCATCGGCGCGAACGCCGTGGACTACAGCGGTTACCCCGACTGTAGGCCGCAATATTTCAGGATATTCAACGGGCTGATAAGGTCCGGGACGAAGGCCGGCGTCGAAAAGAGGGGGATCTGGATAAAGGCCCCGCTCGTCGGGATGAGCAAGGCGGATATAGTCAGGCTCGGGATAAAGTTAGGCGTGCCGTTCCGGCACACATGGTCGTGCTATTCGGGCGGAAAGCGCCCGTGCAATAGATGTGATTCATGCGTCATAAGGGCGAAAGGATTTAAGGAGGCGGAGGCCGCGGATCCCTTGACAACCATATGAAAGTAGTATTCAAGCAGCCTACGGCGAAAATTACGGAAGTGTTCCTGTCGGTCCAGGGCGAAGGGGTGTATGCCGGGGACCGGCACATATTCGTGCGTTTCCACGGGTGCAATATGCGCTGCGCGTTCTGCGACACCCCGCAGCCGGATGCTCCCGAGGAATCCTCGATAAGGTCTGTGGTCGACAGGATCATAGACGCAGACGGGGACAGGCAGGCAAAAGTAATAACGATAACGGGAGGCGAGCCGCTGCTGCACTCGCATTTCCTCAGGTGCCTGCTCCCGCCGTTGAGGGATAAGGGATATAAAATACATCTCGATACGAACGGGACGATGCCAGACAAGCTCAACGACGTGATCGATCTCGTCGATGTGGTCGCGATGGACATAAAACTGCCTTCCTCGACGAAGGACAGGCATTTCTGGGAGGAGCATCTCGCGTTCCTGAAAGCGGCAAGGGCAAAAGGGGTCTTCGTAAAGATGGTCATAACGGACGAGACCCACGAACAGGATATAGACAAGGCGGTCGGGCTGATCGAGAGCGTGGACAACGGTATACCGCTGATACTGCAGCCGGCCTCCGAATTCGGCGAGTTCAAGGGCAGGCCCGACAATGCCAGGGTGATGGAGTGGCAGAAGAGGGCGCAGGCAAAGCTTAGGGACGTGAGGGTAATACCGCAGTTGCACAAGATAAAAGGGATAAGATGAGGAAAATAAGCTCGGATAGGATAAGTTCTGTCGTCGCGGAACTGTCGATGGACGCGAATTTCTCGCTGCGCAAGGATATCTTCGGCGCGCTTCGCGGGGCGTGGGCGTCCGAAAAGGCCGGGAAGGCAAAGAAGGTCCTCGGTATCCTTTTAGAGAACGCCGAGATAGCAAAGCGGTCAAAGACGGCCATATGCCAGGATACCGGCATGGCCGAGGTCTTCATAGATATAGGCCAGCGTGCCGCCGTCACCGGAGGCGGCCTGGAAGATGCCGTGAACGAAGGCATCCGCCGCGGATACGGCAAGGGTTACCTGCGCAAGTCCGTCGTATCGGACCCGCTGCTCAGGAAGAACACCAACGATAACACGCCCGCGGTCATCCACACGAGGATCGTCCCGGGCGACAGGGTCAAGATAACGGTGATGCCGAAAGGGTTCGGCAGCGAGAACAAGACGCGCATCAAGATGTTCAACCCGACCCAGGGCGCGTCCGATATCGCCGGGTTCGTGGTCGAAGCCGTCAAAAAGGCCGCCGCCGACGCGTGCCCGCCCTATATAATAGGCGTGGGGATAGGCGGCACGATAGACAAGGCTTGCATCCTAGCCAAGGAAGCGTTGTTACGTCCTGTAGACAGGCGCAGCCGGAAAACGCATATCGCGGCTCTCGAGAAAAGCCTGAAGAAGGAACTGAACGCGCTGAAGATCGGCCCGATGGGTTTCGGCGGAGGCGCAACCTGCCTCGCGGTGAATATCGAGACCTTCCCGACGCATATTGCCGGCCTGCCGGTCTGCGTAAACATATCATGCCACGCGACAAGGAGCGCTACCAAGACGATATGACGCCACGCTCTATCCAGCTGCCCCTGTCAACGGATACGATAAAGTCCCTTAAGGCGGGCGACGAGGTCCTCCTTAACGGTTATGTATATACCGCGCGCGACCAGGCGCATTTCAGGTTCGTGAAGGCGATCTCGGAGAGGAGGGCTCCGGCGCTCATAAAGGGGCAGACGATATATTACGCGGGACCTACGCCGGCCTGCCCGGGAAATGCCATAGGCTCATGCGGGCCGACGACATCGAGCAGGATGGATTTTTTCACGCCGCACCTGCTTAAGTCCGGGCTTAAAGGCATGATAGGCAAGGGCGCCCGGTCCGAGGACGTAAGGCGGGCGATAAAGAGGAATAAGGCGGTGTATTTTATAACGATAGCCGGTGCCGGCGCGTACCTCTCGAAGAAGATAACGGAAGCCAGGCCGGTGATGTATAAGGACCTCGGCGCGGAAGCGGTCTACCGGCTCAAACTCAGGGATTTTCCCGCTATAGTCGGGATAGACAGCAATGGAAAGGAAATATAGATGATCAAGAGAGCTGACGGCAGGGGAGCCGAGATACTGCGCAAGGTCAATATTACTCGCGGTTACCTGAAATACGCGGAAGGATCGTGCCTTATCGAACTCGGCGACACGAAGGTCCTGTGTTCGGCGTCGGTCGACGAGGGAGTGCCGCAGTTCCTGAAGGGCAGGGGCACCGGTTGGGTAACGTCCGAATACGGGATGCTGCCGCGCTCGTGCCAGCAGAGGGTCCAGAGGGAAGCGGTTAAGGGAACGATAGGCGGCAGGACGCACGAGATACAGAGGCTGGTCGGCCGTTCGCTGCGGGCGGTCACGGACCTTACCGCGCTCGGCGAGAGGACCGTATGGATAGATTGCGACGTGATCCAGGCCGACGGCGGGACGCGCTGCGCGTCCATAACGGGCAGTTTCATCGCGCTTGCCGACGCACTCTCGTTCCTTAAGAAGAAGGGCGTCATAAGCAAGCTGCCGGTGCTCGATTACGTCGCCGCGACAAGCGTCGGGCTCGTAAGGAACGAACCCGTGCTCGACCTCGCGTTCGATGAGGACTCGAAAGCGGACGTCGACATGAACATCGTGATGACAGGCAAGGGCAAGTTCATCGAGATACAGGGCACGGCGGAAGGCGAGCCGTTCGACGGCGAGCAGCTGCATAAGCTGCTTGAGCTCGCGAAAAAGGGCATAACGCAGCTGGTAGGCATCCAGAAAAACCTTTTAGGCATATAAGTGTTGGAACTGGTCATATCCTCCCGCAACAAGGAAAAGAAACGCGAGCTGAAGTCCCTGCTAAGGGGCCTGAAAGTCCGCGTGCTCGACCTCAACGACCTTCCTTCGGCTCCACGGGTAAAAGAGACGGGAAGGACCTTCGAAGCGAACGCGAAGCAGAAAGCCCTTAAGATAGCGAGATACACGAAGAAACTAACTATTGCCGACGACTCCGGCCTCGCGGTAGACGCGCTAAGGGGCAGGCCCGGCGTGAGGTCCGCGAGGTTCGCGGGTGAGAAGGCGTCGTACGAAGACAATAATATCAAGCTGCTGCGCCTGCTTAAAGGCATCCCTTCCGCCAGGAGGAGCGCTAGGTTCGTGTCGGTGGTGGCTATCGCGAGCCCAAAAGGGATTATCGGGACGGTAAGGGGGGAGTGCAGGGGAAGGATAGCGTTCAAACCTATAGGTAAAAAAGGTTTCGGGTATGACCCGGTATTTTATTCCCCGGGGTTCGGCAAGACATTCGCAGAGATATCCGTGTCGCGGAAGAATTCTGTAAGCCACCGCGGCAGGGCATTAAAGAAAGCGCGCGCGGTCATTTCCCGTCTCCTCCGAAAAGGCCTTTCTTGATATTATCGAAGATCTTGTTATGCATAATGTTGTCGAGCGGCGAACCGACCTTGTACTTCGGGTCTTTCGTGGTGCCGTCGACTTTTATATCTCCGAGGTAATTCCCATCTTTATCTATGAAGAAGTCCCTTATAGGCCCTAAGGACGAAGGCACATCAAGCAGCCCCTTATCGAATTTAGCCGTGACCTGGAAATCAAGGTTCCCTTCGAAGTCGACGTCCCCGATGCCCGTGAGCTTCATCTGCTCGGAACTCATCTCGATATCCTCGGTATGCACGTTCTTATCGGCAATCATGAACGAACCCTGGGCCTGGCCGAAAGCTATCTTGCTGACCCCCGGTATATAGAGGATGTTCGCGAGGCCGGAGAATACCGGCAGTTCCCAGAATTTCCCGTCGGCGATCCGGAACCTGCCGTTGCCTTTCAATGTGCCGATATCGTTCATGAATCCTCCGATATCCGCGCTCGCCGAGAAACGTCCGCTTAATTTCTTGTCCTTCATGTCCGTGTCTTCTTTCCACCTGGATATATCCACGTCGCGCACTCCTATCTGGATGACATATTGGGGGTCTTTCTTGTTAAAGTCAATGACCGCGTTCACGGCCAATGTGCCGCCGTATGGCTCCGCGGAAAGGCGCGATACGGTTACATACCTGTCCCTGAGCTTGCCTTCGATGCGGCACGAATTGAATTTCAGTTTCTTGACCTCGACCGACGGGGAATCCGCCACGAGGTCGGCCTGCCAGGAAGCGAAGTCCTTCTGTTTTCCCCTGAAGACGAACTTCGCCGCCATTTTTTCCGCGGCGATCCCGTTCTTCTCGATGACCGCCGCCTGTTCCTTCGAAAGGAATTTCACGAGACCGCCGGCGCTCGTGTTGAAACTGCCTCGTATGTCGACAGACGGGTCCTTAAGGTCGTTTATCGTGCCGGCCAGCAGCATATCTTCGTCATCCGACTTCGCGTTGAACCTGTCGAACGTAATGCGCCAGGTATTTTGGTCTTTTGTCTTTCCGCTGAACTTGAATGCCGCGGCGACCGCGGTGCGGGGATCGAACTTGTCGAGGAGTTCGCGGTTCTCTTTGGGGAAATATGAAGCCAATTCCGACATCCTGGTATTAAACGTCCCCCTGATATCCAGCGCCGGGTCCTTGAAATCGGAATAGGAGCCGGACAGGTTGAATACGCTGTCCCTGTATTTTCCGTCGAACTTGCTGAAGACAAGCGAATTCTCAAGGGATTTGAAGGCCGTCTTAAGCTTGAGTTCATCGGACGAGACGGAGAGGTCGCAGGAGGGCGTCTTGAAACCTGAGATATCGCCGCTCAAAAGGTATTTCTTGTTGTCAAAGAAACCCGATATGTTCCTTAACGCTATAGAGTCCTGCTTAATGGTTAAGGCGCCGTTTATGGACCCAATCGGCTTATCGAGGAAATCGGGTTTTACGGAGCAATCGAGCAGTTCCGACGAAACAATATAAGCTAGGGGTATCTTCGGTTGTTCTTTAAGCAGGCCGCTTATGTTCAGCGATACCTTGCTTATTCCGCTGAGCGCATAGCCCTTAAGCTTGTCCCCGGCCTCCGGCGGAAGAAGGTCCCCGAGTTTCGCGATATCGAGGTCGGTCTTCGCCGTAAGAGAGAGGTAGGGGTTCTTGTAATCTTTTATGCTGCCCGAGAAGACGCAGTCGAACCCTTTCGCGAGGCCTTTCAGCAGGTCCGTCCAGAGCTTCGTCTCGTCGAAATATATCTTACCGTTTATCCTGTCTATAGAGCCGAAGGACGGGACGCCGGATATCTTCGTGTCGCGCAGCAGCGTATCGGCGGTATATTTCAGCGGGACGGCCTTGTCCTTAAGGTCGAAGATGAACTTGCCGTTCGCGTCAACGGCGCCTTTGACCGCAAAGTCCTTCGAGGCGAGGTCGAGCTTGCCCATCTTGGCCGACGCCGTCACTACGCAAGGCATCTTAAGCTTTGCCTTGTCCTTGAGGTCAACGGCCATCTTGCCGCTGAGGTCTATTCCTCCGCTTGCGGTAAGATCATCGCGCTTGAGGTCCAGCGCGGTAACCGAGGCCATGGTCGCGACCGTCAGGCTGTTCCCGTATGAGAAAGCCGCGCTTATGTTGCCGCTCAGGTTGCCGGAAAGCGACTTGAACGGCATGCCGTCATAATAGGGGCTGAACTCCGAAAGCGGTATGTTTTTCAGTTTCAGGTTCAACGCCGCGTTCTTGCTTGCCGGTATGAATTCGCCGTCCGCCGTCATCGAGTTCTTCTGTGGGATGCCGAGTTCCGCGCCCAATCTGTATCTTATCTTCAGCGGATAGGAGAGCGACGCGGAAAAATCTATATCGTTCAGTTCTTTCCTGAAATCAGGTTCCGTGGCGAGGTCCTCGAAGACGCACTTTCCGCCTGTAACGGATACGCTGTTGACGAGGACGTCCGGCCGCCCGTCGGGTTTCATGTCTTTCAGGAACAGCAATGACCCGAAGTTCCATTCGTTCTTGTCGTCGACGGTAATGAATATGACTGGGGATTCCACCCTTACCGAGGAGACGATCAGCTTCTTCTCGCGAAGAAGGGGCAGGTATAGGATGTTCAGGTAGAGCTTTTTTATTTCGAGGAACCTGCGGTTATATTTAGGGTCGTCCGAGACCGAGAGGTCCCTGAGTATTATGCCGCGGAGCGGGTTATAGTATATGCTGCCGAGCTTTATCTCGCGGCCCGTCGCCCTGACGAGGTAGTCGAGGACGAGCGACCTGCCCTTTGTGGGCATGACGTACTCGTTGACATACCAGAGTCCTATAGAGCCGGCTATTACCAGCAATACCGATACGAATAATATCTTCTGTAAGAAGGGGACGCCCCTCGGCTTGGCCTGTTCCTGCATGCGATATATTCTATTAGAATAACGCCTGCATTGCAACCCCATAAAAGCGTTTGACTTTGCGGGGGTGAATTGGTAGAATTTACCTGCGGAATCGTGCTCGCTCCCCGACGATTGGGAGCGATTTTTTAATCCTGGAGCGCTGGATAAGACAGGCACAGATATATCCGGGGCGTAGCGCAGTTTGGCTAGCGCGTCTGCTTTGGGAGCAGAAGGTCCTCGGTTCAAGTCCGAGCGCCCCGACCATAAATTCCCGCTATCGGTGTTTATGAATTATGCGCCTGTAGCTCAGTTGGATAGAGCAGCTGCCTTCTAAGCAGCGGGCCGGGCGTTCGAGTCGCCCCAGGCGCGCCATAGATTCTCGCTGTTGGATGTAATGAATCATCCCGCAGCCTGCGAACAATTTTTGCGTACAGCGCAAAAATGTGAGCGTATAGGCAAGGGATAGGATAGATTTCCAATTTCGCGGTGGGTGTAGCTCAGCTGGTTAGAGCACGGGACTGTGGCTCCCGTTGTCGCGGGTTCGATCCCCGTCACCCACCCCATATTTTTAAAAGAGGGGACACCTCCGGGATTGAAAATGAAAACGTCCCTATAGCCCCATAATTATTATATGAAAGAAAAATCACTCTCCATGCCAAGTGGCTTATCAAGTTTCCATCCATAAACGTCGGCTCCGTATAGTTGCACAACCATCGATTGGTTGGTTTTCCATGAAGTACTGGCAGAAAGCTGTCATAGATGAACTAAGAAAAAGGCTCGTGAGACAGAGGATACCGAATGAATAAGCAGCCCACAAAGTTGAGCAAGATATTTGGCAGCGGTCCGGCCGGGCTATTGATTAGCCTTGTTCTGTTCTGCATTGCAAATTGGCTCAACAAGCGAATCGATCTTCCCTCAATATCAAATAGCAGGTTTCTACTGAATTCAGTATTCTTCGTTTCGATCTTGACGACGCTGGTTATAATCGTTTGGGGTGTCAGGTCATTACCCACGGCTGATCGGGGCAATAAGCTCTGCACTACCGGTGCATATAAATATGTGCGTCATCCGCTCTACGCCGCATTTTTATCAATATTTGATTTTGGATTGGCCATCTACCTTAATAGCTACATTTTTGTTTTGTGGGCAGTGCTTCTGCATCCGATATGGCATTACGTCATAAAATATGAAGAAAGGCTGATGATCGATATTTTTGGTGAGGAGTATCTTGAGTATCAGAAGAAAACCGGTCGATTTTTACCGAAGTTGAAGAAGAGTTAATAAAAATGACAGAAAACAAGAAGGCGTTGGATCGCAAGGCGCTGAGCCGCCAGTACAAAGAAGCCGGTAGGCGCATGGGCGTGTTTCGCGTACGCAATACCTCAATCTCTAAGTCGCTTATCGGGTCGAGCGTCGATTTAACGGCAATGTTGAACCGTCAGCGTTTTCAGCTCGAAATGGGCGCTCATCCCAATCAAGCACTCCAATCAGACTGGAATAAAATGGGTCCGGAATCCTTTGAATTCGGGGAATTGGACATATTGAAACAGCCAAAAGACCGACCTGATTATGATCCAAAGGAAGATCTCCGCGTACTAGAAGAAATGTGGCTGCAGAAACTTGATGATTCCGGCGAATCTACTTATAACGTGAAAGTGAAACTAAACGGTTCATGATACAGGCTGTCCGCCTTATGGCAGTGTACAAGCAATAATACTTTGCTTCCCGTCTCTGATTCCCCAATAATCCTTGATATACCAGGATATTCCCCCTATAATAAATCAGCTAAATCAGAGAGGTATCCCCTCGCTGAATAGGAGAGGGACCCCATTCTATTTCAACCGTAAAGGTGCTGTAGTGGACAATATATACCTGACAGAAAAAGGTTACGAAAAGCTGGTTAAGGAGCTGGAGGCCCTGAAGACGGTAAAGCGCAGGCAATTGTCGAAAGCCGTCGGTGAAGCCAGGGATCACGGCGACATCTCAGAGAATGCCGAGTATGACGCTGCGAAGGAGGAGCAGGCATTCAACGAGAAAAGGATATCGGAGCTGGAAGCTAAGCTCGCTTGCGCACGCATCATAAATAATGATGAAATGCCTAAAGACAAGGTGCTGGTCGGGGCTACAGTGGGGCTCAAGGACCTTGATTCGGGAGAAGAGATCGTGTATATGCTGGTTTCGGAGGCGGAAGCGGACTATAAGCAGGGCAAGATATCCGTTTCGTCTCCTGTCGGAAAAGGCCTGCTGAACCATAAGGAAGGCGAAACGGCAGAGATCAAGATCCCGGCCGGTACCCTTCGTTATAAGATATTGAAGATATCACGTGACATACAATAATCATAAGGAGGAGGAGAGATGAGAAAGACGAATGCAATTTACTTCCTTGTGCTTGCCCTGGCCTGCCTCAACATGTTATCGTCGGCCGAAGAGGCTAACCTGCTTGTCAACCCTGGTTTTGAAAAAACGGACCCTGCCGGATGGAGCCTGTACGGCGACGCTACATACGATACGCAGACCTTCAGGAGCGGCGAGCAATCCGGCAAGACGTGGGCATGGGATTACGGCGACGGTTTATTCGAGCAGTATGTAAAGGTGACCCCAGGCACCCAGTATATAGCGAAAGTTTATGCTTTCAGCAAGCCCGGGGATACGATCTCAGGCGGTTCCCAGGCATGGATACAGATAGAATGGTATTCCGCAGACGATGTCGCGATAAGCGACCCGATCAAAAGCCCTCCGCTTACCTCCACGCTCGACGGCTGGACGCTTCTATCGACCCCGGAAGCCACCGCGCCTTCAGGCGCCGTCAAAGCGAAGATCAAGGTGATCATTCAGGCGCCTAAAAAGGAGACCGGCGGGTCCTGCTATTTTGACGACGCCTGTTTCAGCGCGTATTCCCCTATGTAACTATTAGTAAGGGAGCGGCGGTAATGGCAAGTTCCGGCGCCTTTCCCTGTCCGGAGAACTATTCGCATTAACCAGGGAAGGACCTGTCTCCCCCGCGGGATATACCGGTAATAGCTGTTGAATATTGCATCAAAGTGGATTATACTCCTTAATAGTATAACCGGAAGGATAATGGCAAACGAAATAAGAAAAATAGCGTTCATAGGAAATTACCTGCCGAGGCGCTGCGGTATAGCGACTTTTACTACCGATATTTGCGAGGCGTTCGCGGCCTTGAACCCCTCTGTCCAGGTATTCGCGATACCGGTCACGGATATAGAGGAAGGTTACGATTACCCTGAACGCGTGCGCTTCGAGATCAAAGAACAGAACATCGATTCGTACAAAGCGGCCGCGGACTTCCTGAACCTCAACAATATAGACGTCGTTTGCCTGCAGCATGAATTCGGCATCTTCGGAGGGAACGACGGAAGTTATATTCTGACTTTATTGCGCCAGCTGAATATGCCTGTCATAACTACGCTGCACACGGTGCTGAAAAATCCGTCCGCGCGCCAGAAACGCGTCATGGATGAACTGATCAGCCTCTCGGACAGCGTAATAGTGATGACGCAAAAGGCCGTCGACATCCTCGAGTCGGTAAACGAGGTACAGAAGTCCAAAATAAAGCTGGTCCCGCACGGAATACCGGACGTGTCTTTTATCGACCCGAATTTTTACAAAGACCAGTACGGGGTCGAAGGCAAGACCACGATCCTGACGTTCGGGCTTCTTTCGCCGCGAAAGGGCATAGAGGTAGTCCTGCGCGCGCTGCCGAAAGTCATAAAGGAGTACCCGAACGTTGTGTACATTATCGTCGGCGCCACTCATCCGAACCTGTTGAGGCATGAGGGTGAGGCGTACAGGCTTTCCCTGCAGCTTCTTTGCGATGAACTCGGGATATCCAGAAACGTGATCTTCCATAACCATTTCGTTTCTCCCGAAGAACTTAAGGAATTGCTGGTACTCGCGGATATTTATATCACTCCGTACCTTGAGGAGGCCCAGGTGACCTCCGGCACGCTTGCCTATTCGTTCGGTGTAGGCAACGCGGTCATCTCCACTCCGTACTGGCATGCCGCCGAACTGCTCAGCGACGGCAGGGGTATCCTCGTGCCGTTCAACGATCCGGAGGCGACTACGCAGGCGATAATGAGGCTCATTGCCAATGAAAATGAACGCAACGCGATGCGCAAGAACGCCTACCTTCTCGGCCGCGATATGGTATGGAGCAAAACCGGGTCGAAATACGCGTCGATCTTCGAGGAAGCAAAGACGAAACGCCCTTCTGTCGCGCAGAAGAAGATAATGATGCACCCGCTCGAGCATGAGTATCCCGTGCTGCCGGATATAAAACTCGACCACCTTATACGGATGACCGATTCCATAGGCGTCTTCCAGCATGCCACGTTCAATGTCCCGAATTTTTCCGAAGGCTATTGCACGGATGATAACGCACGCGCGCTGATCCTGGCCGTCCTGCTCGAGAACCTCGGCTCGATCAATCCCGTAAAGATCAACGACCTCGCGAGCCGCTACCTCGGGTTTGTCAAGTATGCGTGGGACCCGTCCGCCGGGCGATTCAGGAATTTCCTGACGTTCCAGCGGAACTGGAAGGAGGAGATACCGAGCGAAGATTGCCACGGGAGGGCGATATGGGCCATCGGCACCTGCATCGGGCAGTCCAAGAACGAGGGGTTCACCCAGATGTCGGTCGAATTTTTTGAAAAGGCCCTTGCTCCCACGGTATCGTTCACTTCTCCCAGGGCATGGGCTTTTACGCTGCTCGGCATACATGAATACCTGCAGCGCTTCCACGGCGACAGGCTTGCGCGTAACTGCCTGCAGGCGCTCGCATCGCGGCTTTACGACCTTTACAAGGCAAACAATAGCGCCGAATGGCGGTGGTTCGAGGAATCACTTACATATTGCGACGCCAGGCTTCCGCACGCGCTGCTTTTGAGCGGGCACGACCTAGATAACCAGGAGATGTTGAAGTCCGGGATAGAGTCTCTGAAATGGCTTACAAAGGTACAGACCTCGCCTCGCGGTCATTTCCAACCGATAGGCACCGACGGTGAATACCGCAAGGGAGGTGTAAAGCCCGTATTTGACCAGCAGCCGGTCGAGGCCTATTCCACCGTATCGGCATGCCTTGACGCATATCGCGTGACGAGGGACAAAGCGTGGTATGAGGAGGCCTTGAATGTCTTCCAGTGGTTCCTCGGGAGCAACGATCTCGGCATCTCCTTATATGACCCGGTTACGGGCGGTTGCTGTGACGGCCTTCACGTCAACAGGGTAAACCGCAACCAGGGCGCAGAATCCACACTTTCGTTCCTTTTGTCGCTTACGGAAATGACACAGATGGAAAATGTCCTCGAGAGCCTCAAGGAGCCGCTGGAAGAATGATAAAGGACGCGGGTGTGTCGATCGCTCCCGACAGCAGGCGTGTCATAATCAGGCCGTATATTCCCGGCAATCAATCGAGGGTGCCCAAGATAATCTCGCGTGTCATGGCGCTCAGCGCGCCTGCCGCGGAGAAAGAGCTTCAGAGGACCATAAAGGATTTTTCGGCGAGGCATTATAATTTCGAAACCATACTCGAGCGCCAATTCGAGGTCGTCCGTTGCCATATGCCCGCCGATTTCGCCCCGACCAGGGCGCAGAGGCTCCTGATAGGGGCGTATTTCATCGGCGAGCGTTCATATGAATCGACCGCTTTGTTCAACCCTTCCATCGTGGCGCATCCCGACCAATCAGGGGTCCCCGAGGGCTCACTGCGTTTTATCATCTCATTGCGCGCGACGGGTGAAGGGCATATATCCACGCTGACATTCCGCTCGGGGGTCGCTGGACGGGACGGTTCCGTGGTTGTAGATGAATCTTCAGGCCTCGCGTGTATAGCGGAGCCGAGACCAAATACGCTATATGATAAGGCATGTTTTGTACGGAAACTGCATGAGATGGGATTAGAAAACGATTGCTCCGGGTATATTACAGGCCCGCTTCAGGACCAATTCACGATGGGACATCTCGAAGAGAGGGCAAAAGAATATATCGCCGGCCACCAGCCGCTTGCGCACACCGATAAGATAACCTGCGAAAAGATCCTTTGGCTTGCCCGGTGCAATTACGAGGCGGACTTCATGTGCGGGTCCCCGCTTTCGGAACGCGTGCTGTTCCCGCTCTCACCGAGCGAGCAGAACGGGATGGAAGACGCGCGTTTCGTGCTTTTCAGGGACGATGACGGGTCCGGGAGGTACTACGCCACCTATACGGCGTATGACGGAAGGGCAATACTGCCGCAGATAATGGAGACCGAAGATTTCATCCATTTTAAAATGATCACGCTTAACGGCAAAGCGGCGGTCAACAAGGGCATGGCACTGTTCCCGCGAAGGATAAACGGCCTTTACGCCATGATATCCCGTAACGATAACGAGAAGCTTTTCCTTATGTATTCCGATAATATACATTTCTGGCACGAAGCGGTCCCGATAATGGAGCCCTTATACCCATGGGAGTTCGTACAGATAGGGAACTGCGGCTCACCGATAGAGACCGGCCGCGGGTGGCTGCTGTTGACCCACGGAGTCGGCCCGATGCGCCAGTATTCGATAGGCGCGGCTTTGCTTGACCTCGATGACCCTTCCAAGGTGATCGGAAGGTTGAAGGAGCCGCTCATCCATTGGGAGGACGATACCCGGTCCGGTTATGTCCCGAACGTAGTGTATTCATGCGGCGCTTTGCTTCATGGCGATGCGCTCATTATCCCGTACGCGCTGTCTGACCAACACACGGCAATAGCGTTAGTATCATTGCGGGAAATCCTGGAGAGGTTGTCCTAATTCAATGAACAGAAACCTGGTATCTGCAGTCATATCCTTAGCGCTTGCGATGCTGCCGCAGGCCTGTTGTATCGCAGGCGGCACACTTACCGGGAACCCCGCCCCGGATTTCAAGGTCATATCCGGAGATAACAAGACGCTGACGTTGGGCGACATCAAAGGCAAGACCGCCGTGTTGTTCTATGAATCGAAGAGCGCCGTGGAGCAGAACCGCAAATTGAAGACCGCCCTCAACGGATTTTACGACAGGCAGCCCGAAAACATAAAAGACGGCATAATCAGGATAGCGGTCATCGACTGCAAGGGCGTGATGTTTGGCGGGGCGTGGAAGAAGAACCTCCGGGACAACTCGGCGAAAGAAGGCATAACGATCTACGGCGACTGGGACGGGAAGATGTCTAAGGATTATACGGTAAAAGAAGGCGCCAGCAACGTAATGATCATAGACAAGGGCGGGACCGTCCGTTATTTTAATTCAGGCAGGATAGAAGACGGCGATATCGATGCTATAGAGGGATTGCTGAAGGGCCTGGCCGGGGGAAACTGAACCGATGCCCGAAGACAAGAAGACGATTATGGTGGTCGAGGATGAGCCGCTGAACATGAGGCTGACTGTTGATCTGCTTGAAATGAACGGGTTCAGCGTGTTAAGCTGTATAGACGGGTGCAGTGCTGTTGAGATGTTGAAACAGAGCGTCCCGGACCTTATACTGCTTGACATAAACCTGCCTAAGATGAACGGGTTCGAGGTGCACGGTAAGATCAGGGAAGACAGCCGGCTGGACAAAGTGAAGGTAATCGCGCTCTCCGCCTCGGTCATGAGGGAGGACGAAGAGCGCATAAGGGCGGCAGGGTTCGATGATTTCATGCCCAAACCCATAGATATAAAAGGGCTCATAAAGAAAATAAAGGACCACATATACGGATGAGCGGGAACGGCCCGGGAATACAATATGAGGACCTCGTAGAGAACGCGAACAGTATCATCCTGCGCATGGACATGAAGGGCAACGTCACGTATTTCAACAGGTACGCCGAGGAATTTTTCGGGTACAAGCGGGAAGAGATAATAGGCAAGAACGTCGTCGGCACGATAGTCGCCCCCACCGATACGTCCGGGCGCGACCTCAGGGCGATGATAGACGATATGTCGCTCCATCCTTCGAGCTATGTGAATAACGAGAACGAGAACATGCAGCGCAGCGGAGCGCGCGTATGGATAGCGTGGACCAACAAGTCGATCCTCGACGAGGACGGGCGCGTCAGGGAGATATTCTGCATAGGCAACAACATAACCCGGCTGAAGCAGGCGGAAGAGGAGATACTGAAGGCGAAGGAGGCGGCGGAGAGCGCTAATAAGGCTAAGAGCTCGTTCCTCGCTAACATGTCCCACGAATTAAGGACACCGCTCAACGCGATAATCGGTTTCTCCGAACTGATCAAGGAAGAGGGCGTAGGCCCGTTGAACGGTAAACAAAAAGAATATATAGATTACATCCACGAAAGCGGCAAACACCTGCTCTCGCTCATTAACGATATACTTGACCTCTCGAAGGTCGAATCCGGGAAGATGGTACTTGAGTCAAGCGATTTCGACCTGAAAGCCCTGCTCGAAAAAAGCCTGGTATTCATTAAGGAGAAGGCGGCCAAGCACGGCATTGCGCTTTCGACCGATATAGAAGAGGGCATCGGCGCCGTCAGGGCGGACGAGAGGAAGGTTAAGCAGGTGGTGTTCAACCTGCTGTCGAACTCGATGAAGTTCACGCCCGACGGGGGAAGGATAGGCATTACCGCCCGGAAGTCCGGGGATAAAGAGATATCGGTATGCGTATCGGATACGGGCATCGGCATTGACGAGAAGGACAGGAGCAAGGTCTTCTCGGAATTCGAGCAGATAGACAGCGAATACTCGCGCAAGTACGCTGGGACCGGCCTCGGCATGCCGCTGAGCAAGAAGTTCGTCGAACTGCACGGCGGAAGGATGTGGTTCGAGAGCGAAGGCAAGGGCAAGGGTTCGCGTTTTTGTTTCACGCTGCCGTTAAACGTCAATTAACCTTAAGGAGGGGACATGGCGAAGATCCTGATGATAGACGATGACGCGATGGTGCTCAAGCTCTATACGGAGGTCCTGTCTAAGGAAGGTTTTGAGGTGATATCCTCGAACGACGCGAGGAAGGGCTTGGCCATGGCGGCGGAACAGTCGCCGGACCTTGTCCTGCTCGATATAATGATGCCGGACGTGGAAGGAACGCAGGTCCACGAAAGTTTGAAGCTTAATGACAAGACCAAGAAGATCCCCGTAGCGTTCCTGACCGCGCTTGTCACGGATGAAGAGGTCGCGGCCGTCGACGGCAAGATAGGCGGGCTTGATTATATCTCGAAATCCACCCCGAACGATAAATTCGTAAAACAAGTGAAGGAACTATTGGCAAAATGGCAGAAGTAGAGAAATATTCGCACAAGATCGTAAAGAAGATACGCTTCAGGATACCGGATGTCCCCGGCGCCCTGGGCACGCTTGCTCTCGCTCTCGGCATCGAAGGTGTCACGCTGGGCGATATCACGAAGATACACCTTACGTCGAATTATATCATAAGGGATATCATAGCGTTCTTCGACGACGAAAAACAATTCCATAAGTCCATTGCCGCCGTAAAGACCCTCAAGGGATATAAGATCCTGAACATTCAGGACGAGGTGCTCAACCTTCATAAGGGCGGCAAGATAGAGGTCAGGCCCCGCGTAAAGGTGGAGACGCTCAACGACCTGCGCATGATATACACGCCGGGTGTCGCGCAGGTATGCAACCATATCGTCGCGAACCCCGCGTCGGCGCGCGATTATACTTCGATCGGCAACACGGTCTGCATAGCTACGAACGGCTCCGCCGTCCTCGGGCTCGGAAATATCGGTGTCCTTGCGGCGATGCCGGTAATGGAAGGAAAGTCGATAATATTGAACAAGATGGCCAAGGTGAGCTGCGTCCCCCTGCTGCTTAAAAGCGAAGACGCCGATGAGATCGTCGATTCGCTCGCGTGCCTCGCGGAGACGTTCAGCGTCATCATGATAGAAGATGTCGGCGCGCCGCTCTGTTTCGAAGTCGAACAGAAACTGCAGAAGAAGGTAAAGGTGCCCGTCTTCCACGACGACCAGCACGGCACCGCGACGGTCATATTGGCCGCGTTGATCAAAGCGCTCAAGATGACCGGAAAGAGGAAGGAGAAGGTCGAGATAGTCATCAACGGCGCCGGAGCGGCGGGTATCGCGGCCGCAAAACTGATGCTCGGATACGGTTTCAGGAATATAGTGTTCTGCGACAGGGCAGGCGCAATTTATAAGGGCAGGACGGGCGATATGAACCCGTATAAGAAGGAGATCGCCTGCATCACGAACAAACGCAGGGAGAAAGGCGCGCTTAAGGATGTATTGAAGGGCAAGGACGTATTCATAGGCCTGTCCGCTCCCGGGCTCGTCAGCAAGCAGATGGTCAAGGAGATGAACAGGCGCCCGATAATCTTCGCGCTTGCCAACCCTGTTCCCGAGATATGGCCGAAAGAGGCCGAAGAGGCCGGCGCATCCATAGCGCTCGACGGAAGGACCATAAACAACGCGCTCGCTTTCCCCGGCATCATAAGGGGCGCGCTCGATTCGCGCGCAAAGGAGATAACGACGAAGATGAAGTTCTCCGCGGCCGAGACGATAGCCTCGCTCGCAGGCAAGAACGAGGTCGTCCCGAACTTCATGAATACCGCGGTGCATGAGAATGTTGCGAAAGCCGTAGCTTTGGCGGCGAGGATTCCAAGGACCTGAAGCTTAAGATGAAAGCGGCCACAGCCACCGATCCCGCAGTCATGTTGAATTACGGCCTTTTCATCAATACGCTTATAGATTTCCTTATCATAGCTTTCGCCATATTTATGCTTGTAAAGATCCTGAATAACCTCAAGAGAATATAACATAAATATTTCTTGCTATTTGACATCATTTATTGATAGCATATCCCAAAGAACAAGGAGGATAACCGTGATTAGACTCGACAGAAATTTCCCGTTACTGTTCCTCGCGACATTTGTTCTAATGTTTGCATTTGTAGCACCCGCCCGCGCCGGTAGTTTCGACGTTCTTAATACCGGTGATGCTGGGGCTGACACCCTCAGGCAGGCGATAACGGATCTCAATACTAGCGCGGAGAACGGTACGATCGTTTTCGGTTCCGGCGCTGAAGGCACAATAACTCTGGGGAGCGCCCTGCCGACGCTTAATTACGAAACTATATTCGACCTTTCCGATTATGAAGTTTCCTTGTCGGGCTACAGCGGAGGCACGGCTGCCGAAAAATGGTTCAAGCTGGATACGACGGGTTCAGGTACCCTTATTTTACGCGAATGTACCTGGTCTGTCGGGGCCGGAATGGTTGTGGGCGATAATAATAACGGTAACCTGACCATTACGGATAGCAGCGCGTTCTCGACCGCATATAGCTCTTATATTGGCAGCGCTAACGATTCTAACGGAGCCGTCCTGGTTGACAGCGATGCCACGTGGACCAGCAGCGAAGACATATATATAGGCTCAGGAGGCGTGGGCACGCTCTATATTTCCGGCGGCGCTGACGTAAGCAGCCGCAGCGGTATCATCGCCGGATATTCTGGCGGAGACGGAACGGTTACGGTCACCGGCGCCGGTTCCACCTGGACCAACACCAACGGTCTTACAATAGCCAATGCGGGACCCGGAGGACTGAACATATCTGACGGCGGTACGGTAAGCGACGACTGGTCGGATGTCGGTAATGCCGGTGTAGGCACGGTCAATGTCGACGGCGCGGGTTCCGCCTGGAACAACACCGGCGACCTTAATATAGGCAAGGCTAACGACGGTTTCCTGACTGTTTCAAACGGCGGCGCGGTCACCGGCAACCATATCTATGCGGCGAAGGACGCCGGCTCGCACGCAGGCATTTACGTCGGCGACACGGGTTCCACGCTTACAGCCGGTACCGACCTTACGATCGGTAATTCCGGTGCCGCTGAGATAGTCGTGTATGACGGCGCTACAGTTACGGTCAATGGCGGGGCGGGTACGATAACCCTCGGTAAAAACGCGGATTCGGAAGGCCTGCTTGTAATTGGCAGAGAAGGTGGGGGCACCGCCGGTACCGTTAATGCCGCGGAAATTACAAGCGGCAGCGGGACCGCGAACATTGTATTCGGGCAGAATGACGATCATACTTTCAGCCCGGTAATTTCCGGGAGCATAAGTGTCCAGCACAAAGGTTCAGGAATGACGACCCTTTCGGGCAACAACACATATACGGGCTCAACCAGTATCCAGTCAGGAACGATAAAACTCGGGAACGATTCGGCCCTCGGTACGCAGGATGAAGGCACCACGGTGGATGAGGGAGCTTCCCTTGACCTGAACGGCCATGACCTCTTCTCGGCGTCAGAGGACGAACCTCTTACCATAGCCGGTTCGGGCACCGGCGGGGAGGGTGCGTTATTCAACAGCACCGCAGGCATGTCTACATATTCCGGCTCGATAACCCTTACCGCGGCAAGCACCATAGGCGTGACCGACGCGGCGGGCAGCATGTTAATTTACCGTGATATCAATACCGGCGCCGCCGGCTATGACATCACATTCGACGGCGACGGAGATTTTCTCCTTGTGAACACAATGACCGGCAAGATTACAGGCAACGGAAACGTCATCAAGAACGGCGCCGGAGAGATGCTCCTTTACATGACCGGCGATAACTATACCGGTTCCACCGCGATCAATGAAGGCAAGTTTACGCTCGGCGGTTCGGAAGTAATACCCGATACCAGCGCTGTAACGATCGCCTCAGGCGCGGAACTCGACCTGAACGGCAAGGACGAGACGATAGGATCCCTGGCCGGCGCAGGTAACGTCATAAACCGCAGCACGGCTTGTACGCTGACCGCGGGAGGCGATGGCAGCTCGACGACATTCAGCGGTGTCATCTCCGACGGTACGGGCGCGACTTCATTCACAAAAGAGGGTGCGGGTACCCTCATCCTGACCGGCACAAGCACTTATTCGGGCGATACGGCGATAAACAATGGTATTTTACGCGTCGAAAACGCCAATGCCGTAGGCACGGGAGCCCTGACGAATGACGCCGCCCTCGATGTCGGGTCCATAAGCCTTACGGTCAACGGGGTATATTCCCAGAATGCCGGTTCCAGCCTGGCCGTTGTCGCCAGCTCGGCGTCAAGCTACGGTAATATCTCGTCCGCTTCCAACGCTTTTGTTGACGCCGGCAGTTCCGTGAACGTCACGGTCAGCGGCTTCCTCCCGAAGAACAGCAGGTTAAAGATTATCGACGGCACTGGCGGGGCGGGGGTAGGTATTCCCGGAACGATAACATCCAATAACTCGCGTTTAAGGTTCTCCGCCGTAAGCTCGGATGGGGACCTTTTCCTTGTAGTGGACCGTTCGACAGCCGGGTTTGCGAGCGTTTCGTCCAACCCGAATATAGCCGCAGTGGGCGCGGCGCTTGATAATATAACGGCCCCGTCAGGCGATATGCTTACGGTCCTTAATTCGCTTGAATTAATGGACGATTCCGGGGTCGCGTCGGACCTGGGCACATTCGCTCCGGTCGTCGACGGAGGCGTCCTTAACGTCAGCAACAGCTCATTCAACCAGTTCATAGGCACCAGCAACGCCAGGCTTTCGGACCTGTTCGCTCAGGCGCGCGAAGCAGAAGAGACGGGTATCTCCGCCGGAAGCGAAGGCTTTAGCGGCG
>JBAZJG010000018.1:0-30827 GCA_041651455.1 Candidatus Omnitrophota bacterium | reverse complement strand
GGCCGCGATAACGGCTATCCTCTCGCCGTATATCCCGTTATTTATGACGAGTATCTTCTTCCCGCGGGGCACGGAAGATGCGACGGCTGCCTCAAGCGCGGCCGTGCCGGAACCCGTTATGAAGACGGCCTCGAAGGATGACGTTACCGAAAATGCGCGGAGCATTTTTTTTGCGCAACCGGTCATCAGCGAGGAGAATTCGGGTTCGCGGTGGCAGATGTCAGGCGCGAGCAGCGCCCTCCTTACCTTCTCCTTGACATTTACCGGCCCGGGATTCAGCAGTATGTATCTCTTCATGCTTTTTTAAACCTCTCCGCTATCTGCGGCGGCGCGATATCTACTCGCGGGACTTTCCCGGAAGGATCGCGCCCGACCTTCGCCAGCAGGAAGACCGGGCCCTCCTTGGCAAGGCATTCCCTGAATGCCGCCGTTATATCCGCCGCCCCGCCCGCCTTCATGACATTCTTTATCCCGCATCCGCGCGCTGCCTCGGCAAGGTCTATTGAAGACGATATCGTCGGCTGGCCGCCCGTAGAATCATAGCATTCGTTATCAAGGACGACATGGACAAGGTTCTTGGGGGATATCTTCGCTATCATTGCGAGAATCCCGAGGTTCATCAGCAGGTTACCGTCGCCGTCGAGCACTACCACTTTTTTGCGCGGGTCCGCGACCGCGAGCCCGAGGCCTATCGACGACGCCTGGCCCATCGAGCCGAGCATGTAGAAATTCCGCGGCCTGTCCTTCGCGTTGAAAGCGTCGCGCGAAATGAAGCCGTTCGCGCAGACCACATATTCTTCTTTTACCGCGGAGAGCAGCCCGGCGATCGCATCGCGCATTATCATGAGACGGCCCCCTCCTTTATGAATATAGCGCAGGGCTTGCCGTCCTTCACCAGCGCGTCGGCTTCCGCCAACGCGGCTCCGATATCAGTCCCGCCGCAGACCTTCGAGCTTATGCCTACGGCCTCCATAAGCTCCACGCAGTGCCTGCCCATTATTATATGCTCGGGCGCATCCTTGCCCTCGAAGCCGCGGAAGCTGATTATAAGGAGCGCCGGGATATCGTATATGAGGTTGAGGCTCGTAAGGACGTTCAGGGAATATCCTATGCCGGAGTTCTGCATAAACACGCAGGGTTTCCTGCCGCCGAGATACGCGCCGGCCGCAAGCCCAAGCGCCGTATCCTCCCTTACCGACGGGATATAACCGTCGCCGAGTTCCCTGATTATGCCGCCGAGGAGCGAGCACGGGACCCCGGTAAAGAAGTCATACCCGGACTTTTCGAGGCTTTCCTTGAGTTCCTTAGCTTTCATGACGTGGCCTTTGCCCTAAGTGAACTGCCATCCTATGAGCTTCATTATATCCCTGAACGATTTCCCCTCGAGCACGCTCGCGGGCTCGAACCCGCAATGCACTGCGCATTCCGCGCAACGGGGGTTCCTGCTCTTCGGGCCGTATTTTTTCCAGTCGGTCTTCTCTATCATCTCTTTGTACGTCGCGAAATGCCTGTCGGCGAGCTGGTAGCACGGCGAACGCCATCCGAACGGGTTGCAGGTCGGCGTCGACCACGGCGCGCAATCAATATCGCGCTTGCCCTGCACGAACTCTATATATAACGGGGAGCCGAGGAAATTATACTTCTTGAATTCCGGCTCGAGCTTCCTGAAATATTCCGCGAGCTCCTTCTTCTTGAAAAAGAAAGCATCCCCTACATGCACGTATCCGTATGCGGGAGATATCAGGAAACCGTCCACCTTCAGTTCATGCAGTGTCTTGAACAACTGCCTCAATTCGTTGATATCCGTCTGCTTGTATATCGTCGTGTTCGTGCAGACAAAGTAACCCTTCTTCTTCGCGGCCTTTACCGCCTCTAAGACCTTATTATAGGCGCCCTTCAGCCCAGTTATCGCGTCGTGGGTCTTCTCGAGCCCGTCTATATGGAAGTTCACCATGAGGTTCCCGCTCGGTTTCAGCCGCGGCATCTTGTCCTTGAACAGCAGGCCGTTCGTGCAAAGGTAGATATATTTGCCTTTTTTCGTCAGCCTGTCGACCAGTTCCTCGATATGGGGATATACGAGCGGCTCGCCTCCGCAGATCGAGACGATCTGCGCGCCGCATTCGTCGACGGCTTTCATGCATTCGTCGACGCTCATCATCCTGTTCAGGCCTTCCTTATACTCCCTTATCCTGCCGCAGCCCTCGCACGCAAGGTTGCACATGAACGTCGGCTCGAGCATCAATACCAGCGCGAAGCGCCGGTTGCCCTTTATCTTGTTCGACACTATATGCTTCGTGATCTTTGCGGTAAGTCCCGGTTTGAACCTCATTTTATGTTATACCTTTAATTTTCCGCGAGCTGCGGCGTATTCCGAGAGAGCGATAAGCGGGAAGACCGCGGAATAAAGCTCGTAGCGGAGATAGCATACTCTCGGGAACCCGGTCCCCGTGAAATCCGTCTCCTCCCAGTTGCCCGTCACATCCTGGTGCGTGACGAGGTATTCTATGCCGCGCTCCACGGCATTTCCCTCAAAATCACCCGACGCAAAGAGCGTAAGCAGCGCCCACGCCGTCTGCGACGCGCACGACTGCCCCTTCCCCTTGCTGAAAGGGTTTTCGTAGGTCAGCGGCGACTCGCCCCATCCGCCGTCGTCGTTCTGCACGCTGCGGACCCATTTCGCGGCCTCATCCAGCTCCTTTTTGCACGACCCCGCCGCTGCGAAGGAAAGCCCGCGGCATGCGAGGAACGTGCCGTACAGGTAATTGACGCCCCACCGGCCGTACCATGTGCCGTCGGGGATCCTGTCCCTCTTCAGGAACCTTATCGCTTTCTTCAGCGGCGCCTTTTTCGGGTCGAACTTCAACCTTCCGAGCAATTCGCAGGTGCGCCCCGTTATATCGGAGCATGTGGGGTCGAGCATCGCATTATGGTCCGAGAAAGGCACCTTGTTCAGGAACTTCTTATTGTTATCCTTGTCGTAGGAGCTGAAACCTCCGTCGGAGGACTGCATCTTCAGCATCCAGTCGAGACCGCGGCCGAATTCCTGTTTTTTCCTGCCCTCTTCATCCCCCATATCGACCTGCATGAGGCCGAGAAGGACCTGCGCGGAGTCGTCTATATCGGGGTAGAACTCGTTCCTGAACTCGAAATACCATCCGCCGGGCTGCGCGTCCTTCGCTTTCTTCTTCCAGTCGCCCGCATCGTTCACCTGTTTCGACAATAACCAGCGCGCCGCTTTCCTCATCGCCTCGTCGTCTTTCGGGAAACCCGATATCCCGAGCGCGTAAACGGCCAGCGCGGTATCCCATACCGGGGACACGCACGGCTGCATCTCTGACTTGTGGCCGTGGTCGACCAGGAGCTTCATCACCTCATCGATATTCGCTTTAACCAGCGGGTGGTCGTTCTTGTACCCGAGGCAGGACAGCGCCATGACCGAATTGACCATTGCCGGATATATCGCGCAGAGGCCGTCGCTCTTGTCGAGCCTCTCGACCATCCATCTCTCGGCCCTCTTTACCGCAACGCGCCTGAACGGCCGCAGGTATAGTTTATACGATATCTTCATGATGCCGTCGGCGAGAAGGAAGAAATTCTTCCAGCTGATGCCCTTGTCTGGCTTTATGCCGCAGTCCGTCATCCTCCGGCCTGCCTTATAAAGCTCGTCCGCGGTAAAGCCCTCCTGCATCTTCCGGACCGGCTTGAACGACCATATTATCGATAGCGGCACGACGATAGTCCTCGTCCACGCGCTGAAATCATAGATATTTACCGGGAACCAGTCGGGCAGGAGCATCAGTTCAGGCGGTATTGCCGGGACGGCGTCCCAGCTGCCGAGCCCGAACATCGCGAGGTAGAACTTCGTGAAGCTGTTGGCCTTCTCTATCCCGCCGAGGTTAAGTATTATCTGGCGGTCCCTCGACATCACGCTGTTGCGGTCCTCGAATCCCTTCAATTTCAGGGCGATATAACACTTTATCGTGGAGTTCAATTCCGGCGGGCCGCCCGGGTATATCGACCATCCGCCGTCCTCAAGCCTCCGCTCGATCATAAAAGACACGAGCTTGTCTTCAAGGGCGTCGTCCCTTATCCCGAGAAAACGCAGGATCATGAGGGTATCGGCTTCCAGGCCGAGGTCCATATGGAAGACAGAATGGAAATACCCTTCCGCGGCCTGTTTGCCGAGGATATATTCCCTGGACCTGTTTATCGTGTCTTGTAATCTTTCGCTCATATTATTTAGAGAGGCAGTACCTGACGATCCTTTCCAGTTCGCCTATATCTATGGAGGTGTTCTTGCAGGGGCCTTCGGGGCGCTTGTTGGCAAGGCCGAAGACCGGCATCTTCGGGGCCGTATCCTGTATTCCCGAGATGAGGTCCCTTTCGCACGCTATCCCGATGACGGCGTCCGGGCGGTTGTCTTTTATGGCTTTCCGGGCTTCGTCGCCGCCGAAAGCGGTATATGCGGTAAATTCGTATCTTTCCCCGAGCTCTTTTATCTTGTTCCTTATTTCCGCCGAGAGGCACCGCGGCAACAATATCAATATCTTCTTTGCGGATTTGCCCGTCCCCGTCGCATACATGAGGTCGTTATGGAACTTTATGAACGAGCTTCCTATCCTGTCCCTCGTTATGCCGAACAACGACGCTATCCTGACGGCCCCGGGCAAAAGCACCCTCAGGGATAGCCTGCTGGCAACGAAAGAGGGCGTCAGTTTTACCTTGAACGCCGCCGACAGGGCTTGCGAGGCATACCACACCGCCAGCGCGCACCCTACCGCGATGAACACCGCCCCGGCAGCCGGCACGAATCCCGGCCCGAAGCTCTCGAACCTCGGGAAGGCAAGGTACCAGAACAGCCAGATACCAAGTAATAACAGGGCTAAAACCAGGAGAGAAAATACCAGAAAAAGGGATTTCGGGGCCTCGGATGAGCCCCCGGCTTCGGCGCCGGGCTTCCAATCTGCCCATTCGTCCCCCAATAACCTGTCCTCAAGCCTCTTTCCCTTGCCGGTCTCCTTCATAAGTTGATGATTATAGCACGAATAAAGGACAGGCGCAATACGGCAATCAGGCGGATTTGCGTATTACGAGGCTCGGTTCCAGGTAGCGCAGGCGCGGCTTCTTGTTCGGTGAATTTATGGAATCCAACAGGTCGTTGCCGGCAGTATAGGCGATCTCCATTACCGGCTGCGCGACGGTAGTTATGGGCGGGTCGAAGAAATCGCAAATTGGTATGTTATCGAACCCTATCACGGCGACGTCCTCTGGCACCTTCTTTCCCGCCACCTTAAGCGCCCTGATGACGCCTATGGCCATCCTGTCATTCGCGGAAAATATTCCGTCCGGCGGGTTATCCAGCGCCATCAGCTTCTTCGTCGCTTCCTGGGCGTCCTCATACCTGAAGTAGCCGCGTTCGACATACTCCTGCCTGAACGGCATGCCGGCCTCCTTAAGCGCCTCCTTGTACCCCTCGAACCTTTCCGCGGAGTCGAACCAGTTCTCGTGGCCGTGTATGAAAGCTATCTTCTTCTTTCCGGTATCTATGAGGTGCTTCGTCGCTATGTATCCGCCGCGCTTGTTATCGCAGCCGAAGGAATCCACCGCGTCCGAATATGCGAAGAGCAGCGCTACCGGGACATGGTTCTTCCTGAGTTCCTCTATCTTTTCCGTATCGTCCTTGGATATCGCCACTATCATGAGCCCGCCTACGAGCTTGCTCTTGTACATCTGAAGGCACTGGTCGCTGTCGAACTTGTTCTGCGTGAACATCATCAGCTGGTAATTGTTCTCGTTCGCGAACTTGGCCGCACCTTTTATCGTGTCTATCGCGAAGAAGTCGGCGTGCAGGAAGGCGTTCTTCGGGAATATGAGCCCGATGACGTTTATCTTCTTGGACGCGAGGCTCGCGGCATGGACATTCGGGAAATATTTGTCCTTCTCCAGGTAGTCGAGAATGCGCCGGCGCGTCTCGCTCGCGACGTTCACGTCGTTCTTCAGCGCCCGCGAGATGGTCCTGCGCGATACTTTAAGTTTTTCCGCCAGTTCTTCGAGTGTCTTTGCGCTCATTCGTCCCCTTTGCCTGATATTATTATATTAGCAGGCAACTTGTTAAATGTAAACTCTTTCCCTGTCCCCGGGTCCCTGAACAGGAACCCTTCCGGAGGCTTCGCCTTCCCCCGGACCTCAAGCTTCAGCCCTTTCGCGTAAGGTTTCAGCGTATAGCTTATCTCGCCGAAGTATGTAGGCATCTTCTCCGCCCTTATCGCCTTGCCGGAGGCGGACCATTCCTGCGGTATGCCGGCCCCGAGGACGAGCTTGCCGCCGTCCTCGTAGACGAACATATTCCTTACGGCGCATATATACTCCGCGCCTATCCAGGTATGGGGCATATCTCCGAGGTACTGCGGATGGCGGTATCCGCTGAACACGACCTCCGCCCAGTGGTTCCATGCGCGCGGGCGTTTTACTGTCTGGAAATATTTCAGCATCTCGAAGGCCTTCTCCCTGTCGCCCATTATTATCAGCGCGGATATCGACCGTATCTCGTAAGGGGTGAAACCGCCTTTCCAGTCGTCCTTGTACCTGGGCCTCAGCGAATCCTTCAGATACCTGTCGAACGTGTTATTAAGCTGGGGCTGCGGCATGTACCTGCCCTCGCCGCAGGGGTAGATGCCCTGCGCCGTCGACGTAGCGTCGAAATCGCCTTTATCCGCGCAGCCCGGTATGTAATCTATCTTATGCACCTTCATGACAAGGTCTATCGAGTCATATACCGACTTCCTGAATGACGCCTTCTCGGCATCTATCCATTTGGCCGCGTCCTCCTTGCCGAGTATCCTAGCTATGGAACCAGCGTCCTCCCATCCTTTCAGGGCCCAGAAATCGTCCCAGTAACTGTGCATCGCCGGGAAATAACCTTCGTGGCTGTTCGACTCGGGCAGGATGCCGCAGAACACCTTCTTCGAGTCGGGGCCCTTGCAGTACTGGTCGGTGAGCCTCTGTTTCCTGAGCTCCACCAGGAACTTAAGCGCCTTCTCAATGTTCGGCCACTTCTGCTCGAGAAATTCCCTGTCGCCTGTAAAACAATAATAGTCGTATATCGCGAATATGAACTCGCCCTGGCTGTCATATTCCTTCCAGTCCTTGGCCCATCCCGGCATGCCGCCCTCTTCCAGCATAAAAGGCACCATCCCGTTAGGGTACTGCCTCTTCGCTATCCAGTCCAGGAATTCCTTGACGTCGTTGTTATAGCCCATCCTCAGCATCGCGGCCGATATCAGCGCGCCGTCGCGCATCCATGCCTTCTTGTAATTGCGCGAGCCGGGCTGAAGTTTCAACAGGTCCTTGTTTACCAGGATGTAACCGAGGTTCGCCTTCATCGCATCCACGATCTCCCGGTCCGGCACGTCAATCTGCACGGCATCGAGCTTCGCCTCCCAGTATTTCTTCTGGTCTTTCAGGAGCTTCGCGAAATGGCCCGCGGCCTTACCCGGGTTTTTCGGCAGGCCCTGCACCTCCCCGTGCAACGGTATCGCGAAATAGTAATCCGCCTTCTTGCCCGGCTTAAGGTCAAAGGCGAACTCAAGCGCGCCCGAAGCGAACTTGTCGGGGTCTTCCACGGACCTCTCCGCCGGCACCTTGCCGGATTCTATCACGTTCACGATATCGTCCTGTTTATATCTTACCGCGCCGAAGGCGCCGGGCTTCGACATCGATATGACGGCCGGCAGGCCGTTGACCTTTACGGCGGGCATATCCGTGTCCTCGCAGGAAAGGCTCCTTATCTCGGAGAGTCCCCCGTATTGCCACGGCGGGTTCACCTGGAAAGGCCTCACCGTAAGGAAGAATTTCCCGGCAACTTCTTCTTTAGTGGTATTATCTATCGTATACCACGCGTAGCTCGCCGACTTTCCGCGCTCTCCCGAGGCGAACAGCCGCTGAGTGAATACTATCCCGTCCCGCTCCCATTCGACCGACGGAATGGGCAGGTATCCCTTCTCCATCGACTGAGTGACCTTGGAGTTGCCCGAAGTGATAAAGCCCATGGAGCCGGTATAAAGATAAGGCATCAGAGAGAAGCTCTGCCAATAGGGCTCTATCGTGCCGTCCTCGCACAACAGGCTCTCCTTGTCGTCCCCGTCTATCCCGGCGACCGTCCAGTATGCCTGCTGCTTGGAAAGCCATTTCGGGTAATAGCCCGCGGCCGATTCCTCCGCCAGCAGCTCATAATGCCTCTGCGGCGTAGCGGACTCGTCGGGACCCTTGATCGTGATATCCTTTATCGAATAACCGCAGCCCGTATTGCTCTCCCTGCATGATATCTTGATATGCCGGGTCCTTGCGGCGTCGAGATATATAAGGTCCTTGCTCCCGTTGCCCTTTTCGGTGGAATAGACCTTCTTCCAGGAGTTCCCGTCGTCAGACGTGAGTATATCGTACGATCTCGCGTAATTAAGGCCCCAGTTCAGCTGTACACCGCCTATATCCTTCGGCTTCCTGAGGTCGACGGCTATCCACGCGTCCGAGCATGAATCGTTGAGCCATTCGGTCGAGCGGTCCCCGTCGAAAGCGTTGACAGGGTCGCTGCCCTGCTGGGTCGAGGAACAGGTGACGGCGGGCTCTTCATCGGCGCCTTTCACGGACAACTCGAGTATCGAATAGCCCCAGAAAGTGCCGCGCTCCTTCATGAATATCCTTATGTACCTTGCGGGTGCCTTCCTGAAATATATCTCATCGGTGCCGCCGTCGCTCTCGGATGTCGCGAAGACCGTCCTCCACGCGGCTTTATCATCGGATAACTGCACCTCATAGGATTTCCCGAAAGCGGCTTCCCATTTTATCGAAATGCCGGCGATATCCTTCTGTTCGCCTAGGTCTATAACAAGCCATTGCGGGTCCTCAAAAACGCTGCTCCACCTGCTCTGGTAATTGCCGTCCATGGCGTTAGCGGGGCCGTAAAGGTTGCTCTCGCTTGACGATGCTGTTACCTGCAATGCGGATGCCTGCGTGAAATTTACCATAAATACGGTAATGATGAAAAGGCGGGATAATGCGGCGATCGCTGACCTGAGATGCTTCTCCATAACCTATGGCCTCCGGGATAATTGTGTTTATTATATGACTTTTTGCCCATGAGCGCAATAATATTGCGCCCGACAGGGTCCCGGATAGCCCCTGCTTACAAGATTGGCCCCGCATCTATCTTATTTTTGGGGGATGAGACTTTTGCGGAGCCAATCCTGCAAACTGTTCTATTACTTTTTCCTTCTTGAAACACCAAACAAACCAACTAAACCCGAGCCGAGTAAAAGCAGGCTTGCCGGTTCCGGAACGGCAGCGATATCGATCGATGCGTCGTCCCAGTAGAACTCACCGCTGGCACCGCCAGAGGTCTTCTCGACGAGAAGGTTGATGAGGACCGTCTCCGTGCCTTCCGGTGTCGTCACCGTGGTCGTGAGATTCGTCCAGTCGAACGTCCCAGTCGGAGCTATGACTGATGTCTTGTTAAGCAGCTCGCCGCCCATGTTCTTGAACTCAAGCTGGAGCTTGGGATTCGCGTAATTACGGGCTGTGGCCTTAAGCCATGTTGAAGCCGTAATCTGCTCTCCCGCGCCTATGCTTACTTCCTGACCCCAACCGGCCCATGTGTTGCCGCCGGAAAGAGGAGTCATCACGGTCTTTGCGCTCTGGCTACCTGAATGCTGCTGTGCGGTAGACGTCTTCATAACGACATCGGTCTTCAGGGGATCTGCACGCATACCCCACCAGTTATCCGGATCTGCGTTGTCACCCATAGGAGACTCAAAACCCGCATTCACCAGCATGTTGGCATGCGCTGCCGATGACAACGAAAGTACTAACCCAACTACTAACCCGAGGAAGAAAATTTTCTTCACTTGTTCACCTCCTTCCATCATGGATTTTACTTATCTCCCCGAAACCTCAAGAGTTACTTGTTTGATTTGCCCTCGTGGGCATCTTTTATCAAAAAAAATATTGCACGGTTGAATTAACAAGGTTGTCTATTAACTTATACAAGTCTATCACTAAATACTATTTTTGTCAAGACTATAAAATTGCTATTTTTGGGGATAAACTTGCCCCCGTGGGCGCTTTCAGCTCCCACGGGGACGCAATGACCTATTTCACGAATGCGATATCATCGATGTAAACGGTGCCCTGCTTCTTTGCGGCACAGGTCATATCATCAAATACGATGACGAACTCGGACAATGAGCTCTTGTCCGTAAGCCCGCCGAAGGAGCTGAGCGGTATGGATACTTCCTGCCAGTCCTTCGTTATGTTCGACACGACATACTTTCCTGTTTCCCCTTTGTCGTTCTTTATCTCGAGCTTCATCTTCGGGGAGAAGCCGGCTACTTCGTCGCCTTTGATCCAGAACGTGACCTTGTCATACTGTGTGCCGTCAGCGCTGTTGAGCTTCATCCAGACGCCGTTATAAGCTGGGTTAGGCGAATCTACGTCATAATCCACCTGGAGGGCAAAACCTTTGTCACCATGCTTGGTGTCCGGGTTGAAATTGATCTTGCATCCCTGTGTAGTATCGTTCGGGTCTTTGTCCCACGCGCCGAAATCACCGCCGACGTTATTCGGCTTGTCTCCTGTATCAAAATCCGCTATTACCAGCGTCGCAGCATATGACGATCCGGATACGGCCAGAGCGACGATCAATACAGCAATAAATTCTCTTATCTTATCCATCTGGTTTTCTTGACCCTCCTGGGTTTCTTAAACTGGATGGCCCCTTGTCTTAAGGGGCCATCCGTTATCTATTTATATTACCGGTTACTTCTTCTTTCTCAGGCCGAGAACACCTACAAGGCCCGAGCCGAGTAAAAGCAGGCTTGCCGGTTCCGGAACGGCAGCGATATCGATCGATGCGTCGTCCCAGTAGAACTCACCGCTGGCACCGCCAGAGGTCTTCTCGACGAGAAGGTTGATGAGGACCGTCTCCGTGCCTTCCGGTGTCGTCACCGTGGTCGTGAGATTCGTCCAGTCGAACGTCCCAGTCGGAGCTATGACTGATGTCTTGTTAAGCAGCTCGCCGCCCATGTTCTTGAACTCAAGCTGGAGCTTGGGATTCGCGTAATTACGGGCTGTGGCCTTAAGCCATGTTGAAGCCGTAATCTGCTCTCCCGCGCCTATGCTTACTTCCTGACCCCAACCGGCCCATGTGTTGCCGCCGGAAAGAGGAGTCATCACGGTCTTTGCGCTCTGGCTACCTGAATGCTGCTGTGCGGTAGACGTCTTCATAACGACATCGGTCTTCAGGGGATCTGCACGCATACCCCACCAGTTATCCGGATCTGCGTTGTCACCCATAGGAGACTCAAAACCCGCATTCACCAGCATGTTGGCATGCGCTGCCGATGACAACGAAAGTACTAACCCAACTACTAACCCGAGGAAGAAAATTTTCTTCACTTGTTCACCTCCTTTCTTGTTTTTGACAACCAATTGCCCCCGAGGGCATTACAGGAAATTTACCATGCAATCAGGCTGTTGTCAAGAATACTAAATTGCTATTTTTGGGGAAATAATTGCCCGCGTGAGCAGACGCGGGTAAAAAAACACGTCATTCGGTAAACGCGATATCGTCGACGTATATCCTTCCCTCTTTTTTGTCGGAGTTGACCTTATCGTCGAAGCGGATGACGAACTCCGTCATCGAGGAATAGCTTTTCAACTCGCTAAATGCGTTTAACGGGATAACGAACCTCTTCCACTCGCCTGTAATGCCTGAAATGGTATAGGTGGCCTGCTCCTTTGAGGAGTTCTTAAGCTCTATCTTTATGGATTTCGAGAAACCCTTTTCAGTGTCCCCCCTGATCCATAGGCTGAGTTTCTTATAGGCGGAGACATCCTTATTCTGCAAAGTCATCCAATAGCCGTCAAAAGCCTCGTTTGGCGAATCGACGTCATAATCTAGCGCAAGCACCCTGCCTTTGCCTCCGCGTCCGGATCCCTCACCGGTGAAGCTCATGCTGCATCCCTGCGACTTGTCGTTCGGGTCTTTGTTCCAGCATCCCATATCACCGCCCACGTTGTTCGGCTTGGAACCTGAATCATAATCCGCAGCGAGCAGCTGCGCGCCCGCAAACCCGGCCCTGGAGCCTGATGCCGCGGTAAGCGAGACGGAAGCCGACGGGGCGTTTTTCGGGCCGGTCCTGCCGAGTGCATAGTCCTTCAGCGCTATGTCTTTGTCGATCTCTTCGGCGGCCACGTCGTCCGCGAAGAACTTCCCGGCGCCGTTCGTATCATTGAAGAACTGGATTACGAAATTGCAGTTATCCGCGTCCTGCGGGGCTATCGCGGATATGGACGCAAGGGTCCATTTCATGCATGGCAGGTTCTGCCCGAACTTCTGCCCGAAATCCCTGCTTATCTCGACCTGCACATCCTTATTGTCCTTGTCCTTCGTCGTCTTCCTCCATTCTATGCTCAACTGGCCGAACGCCTGCCCGGATATCGGCTCCTCGCGGGAGTTCATGACATAGCTGTAGAATATGTATTTGTTTCCGGGCTTGACCTTTTTATACGTATAGAAGACGCCTGTGGACTCCCCCTGCTTAGGGCATAAGAAGTAGACAGACTGCTGGCCCCTCCTTCTTTCGGTCGTAGACAACCCGTTATACGCATTGTTCCACGCCCCCCAATCCCGCGGGTCCTGGTCCTTGAACCCGGGGCGGTTTTCAAAACTGTTGTTCGCCAGCAGGTTCTTGCCGACCATGACCGCATATGCGTATCCGGCGGGCTGCAACATCGCAGCGATGAGGCAGATCAATACGACTGGTCTGAGCATATTAATGCGCCTTTCTCCCGACATCTCCGTTATTTTTCCTCTACCATCACGTCATCCGCGTAGAAACTGCCCGAACCGTCCTTGCGGAAGAACTGTATGACGAAATTGCAGGCGTCCGCGTCCGCCGGAGCGATCGCGGTCATCTCTACTTCTTTCCAGTCGGTGTCCGATATATCGGGCCCCCAGGTCACACCCCACGTGCGCTCGGTCTCTTTCTCGTTCTTTAGCCATTCTATGCTCAACTGGCCGTAAGCGCCGCCGGTTATCGGGTCCGTAGTGGAGTTCTTGACGTAGCAGGAGAAATCGTATATCTTGCCCGGGACTACGTTGCGGTAACGGTATAACACGCCGCTGTGCGTCTCGTTGTTCGCCTCTGCGCTTATCTGCACCGCCTGTTCGCCGGTCCTGCTTGCCGAGGCCGTCAGGCCGTTATAATCGGAGTTCCAGGACCACCAGCCCGCAGGATTTTCGCCGTCAAAACCCTTGAGCTCCTCAAAGCTCGCGTTCGGTACTATATTGCCCTCTCCGCATGCCGTCCCGCATAGGGTAAATATGATAGCGACCGCCCCTAACAGATACTTCATCTCTGCCTCCTAGTTATTTTCTTTTCTTTCTCTTTAGCGAGGATGTCCAGGAAGACCTTGACCACCTTGGGGTCAAAATGCGTCCCCGACTCATCCTTTATGATCTTGAGAGCCTCCCTCTTCGAATACGCCTTGCGGTAAGGCCTGTTCGAGACAAGCGCCTGGTATACGTCGACGACCGCGACTATCCTCGCGCCGACCGGTATCTCATCCCCCTTCAATTTCGAGCCGTAACCGTAGCCGTCATACCTTTCGTGGTGGTGCAGTATTATCGGAACGACGTTCTTCAGGAAATGGACGGGCCTTATTATATCCGCTCCTATCTGGGGATGCTTCTTTATTATATCATATTCCTTCTTCGTCAGTTTGCCGCGCTTGAGCAGTATCTTTTCGCTTATGCCGAGCTTTCCGATATCGTGGAGCATCGCGCCGTGCTTTATGTCCTCTATATCCTCGTCCTGGAGGCCCATCTTCCTGCCGACCTCTGTGCTGTACTTGACCATATCTTCGGAATGCTCCTCGGTATAAGCGTTCTTGGCCCCCACGGTATGGGCCAACGCATATACCGCCTCTATCGTATTCTGCCTGTTACGCCTGAAAAGGCTAATGAATTTCTTCGTTATCGCGCTCACGCGTTCTTTCGACTCGCGGTCAGGCATTATCTCCTTTACTTTCTTCTTCCGGAGCTGCGCGGCCGTCGTTATCGTATTGCCGCCCTGGTCCTTCGCGAGGCGCACGCATTTCTCCACTGCCGTAAGCAGGTTATCTACGGTAGCTATGTTGTCTTCGGGATAGGCGGAGACGCCTATACTGACCCTGAGCTTGACCTTATTCGCGCCGAACCGGTGCTTCTTGATGACCTTCTGTATCCGCTCGGCAAAGGCGAACGCGCCGCGGCCGTCCGTATCCGGCAGGATCACCGCGAAATCCTCCCCCTCGAACCTCGTGACGACGTCTATGCCGCGGCAGGTATGCTGCAGCAGTATGGCGAACTCCTGCAGTACGACATCGCCGTACTCGTGGCCGAACGTATCATTGACCGACTTGAAATAATCGATATCTATCATGAGGACAGACAGCGGGGTCGAACGCCTCTTCGCGAGCTCGAGCTCGGAATGTATCCTCCTCTGGAAATACCTGTAATTATAAAGCTGTGTATGCGGGTCTATCAGCGCGAGGGCCTCGGCCTCTTTCTTCTCGCGCTCTATCTTCCTTATCTCCGACATATCCCTGAAGACACCCTGTATGACCGGCCTGCCTCCCAGCTCGAGGAAAGACGCGTTTATATATACGGGTATCTTTTCGCCTGCGGAGTTCATTATCTCGCCTTCGACTGACGGAAGCCTCTCGCCGCGGTTTCCTATTGCTTCTTTTACTATATTGCCGAACTTTTCCCTGTAAATATCCGTGTCTTCCGGGGGATGGAGTTTCGCCTGGTGCATCCCTATAAGGTCGCGCCTCGGCATCCCCATCATATTCTCCGCCTGCCTGTTCACATCTACCAGCTTGCCTGTCTTGATATCCGCGATGAAGATGGCGTCGTTAGCCGCCTCGAAGAGTTTCCTGAACTTTTCTTCCGACTCTTTTATCCTTTCCTCAAGCTCCCTCCTGAGGGTGATATCCCTTGCTATACCGGTAGTCCCGGCGATATTTCCTTTATCGTCATATACGGGGGTCTTTATCGTCTCGATCCACTTCATCTTTTTTTCTATGTCGGCCACGGTCTCTTCGACCACTTTTCTCTTACCCGAGACCATGACCTCTTTATCGTCCGCACGGTATTTCTCGGCCAACTCCCTCGGCCATATATCCAGGTCGGTCTTCCCGGCTACATCGGCGGGCTTCAACCCGCAGGCCCTGCCGAAGGGCTCATTAACGGCGATGAACCTGCTCTCCCTGTCCTTAAGCCACGCCATATCGGGAATGTTGTCCAGGATCGCTTCCTGGCGGTGTCTTATATCCCCCAGCAGGCTGTCGCTCTTCCTTAGGCGCGTTATATCAATAACTATAGTTATTATTTTTACCGCCCTGCCCCTCTCCAGGATCGGTATCTTCTGGGTCTCGGTCATTATCTCCCTTCCTTCGACGGTGACCGATTCCTCCGTGATCAGGGACCTGCCCGAGCGGAAGACACGGTTATACTCTTCCCTGGCTTTTTCCGGCAGGAAAGGGAACGCCGCATAGACGTCGAGGCCGATAATATCCGGCTTCAGCCCGAGGCTCCTGCCCCAGGTCTTGAAGGTATCGTTAATGAACACGATCTTCATATTTTCATCGATGACATGTATCGGGTAATTTAATGAGTTGATCGTGGTATGGTAGAGGTCCTCGGCGTCCCGCAGTTGTTTCTCCGCGCGAAGCTTGTCCGTCACGTCCTCGACGACTTCGATCGCGGCCACGATATTGCCCTTTTCATCCTCTATCGGGGACGATACTATGCGGTAGTTTATGACCTTTCCGCCGTAAGGCGTCTCGGTAACGGCCTCGTGCACTTTGCCGTCATCGAACGTCTTTATCGTCGGGCAATACGGGCATACGGAATTCCTCGGGGGGAAATTAAAGGACTTGTGGCATATCGGCTGGGATCTGGGGTCGACCCCGGGGAACCACTTCTTCATGACCTTGTTGAGGGCGATTATCTCCATATTAGAGTTGATGACGGATACGCCCACGCCAAAATCATCGAGCAGCTTGAAGCAGGCCTTGTTGTTCTTTATCCAGTCGTCGTTCTTCGAAAACAGGTTAACGAACATATCCCCCTTGCCTTAAGCGTGTTTTTTCCGGAGCCCCTTAAGCATGTCCTGCGCCTTTTTGAAAGTTATGCCGTCGTGCACGATGGCCCTTATGGTCTTTATCATCGCGACGGGGTCTTCGGACTGCCAGATATTGCGCCCCATATCGACGCCTGCCGCCCCCCGCTTTATCGCGTCGCAAGCGATCCCGAGCGCGTCGAACTCGGTCTTGAGCTTCGGCCCTCCGGCAATTACCACGGGGACCGGGCAGCTCTTGACGACCTTCTCGAAATCGTCGCAGTAATACGTCTTGACGAAACTCGCGCCCGTCTCAGCCGCTATCCTGCAGCAGAGCGACAGGTAGCGCGCGTCCCTCTTTTCAAGCTCCTTGCCGACAGCGGTAACCGCGAGGACGGGCATCCCGTACTCCATGCCTTCGTCGACGAGTTTCGCGAAATTTACGATAGTCTGGTGCTCGTGCTTCGAGCCGATATATATAGAGAACGCGACGGCCGAGACATTAAGCCGGACCGCGTCCTTCATCGAGACCGTTATCTCCTCGTTAGAGAGGTCTTCGCCAATTATGCTGTTTCCGCCGGAGGCCCTCAGGACCACCGGTATGTCGTTCGACGCGTCCACACAGTTGCGCAGCACTCCGCGGGTAGGCATCAGCGCGTCCGTGTAAGGCAATAGCGGCTTTATCGTCTTTGCGGGATCCTCGAGCTTGGATACCGGCCCGAGGAAATATCCGTGATCGACGGCAAGCATCACTGTGCGGCCGTCATTCTTGATTATGCGGCCAAGGCGGTTCTTAATTCCCCAATCCATGCTGTATCTCCTTATTTGACGGGTGGTTCTAATTATACCCTATCTGCTGCCGATTTCAAGAACCCTGTTCTCCTCTATGAGGTACTGGAGCATCTCCAGTTCGTTCCTGTCGAACCAAATGCTGTCGCACGCCGGGCAGCGGTCTATCTCCACTGGAAGCCCGTACGAGAAGAATCCGCGGTACATCTTTTTCCCGCAGTACGGGCAGTCGAGCGGGTCGGTTATCCTGTAGTGGTTCGGGCGAGGCGAGAGCCACATGACCTTCTGCAGCGAGTCGGCCATATCCTTCACCTCCTGCGAGAACGAGTAATTCTCCCTCGCGAGGACCCTCGACACTACGTTCCTCTTGGCGTATATCCCTCCGCAAAAACCGCAGTCGAGCACAGGCGCGCCTTCGTAGAGCATCTCGGCGAGGGATTGTTTGCAGCGGGGACAGTCGCCCCCGGCGGTCGCCCCTGCCGGGCCCTTGCCGGCCCTGTCCCTGATCGCCTGCGTAACGGCAGTGTCCTCGGCGGCATGCTTGATGATCCCCTCCCTGACGTTCGATATCCAGGAGGACGGGTCGATTCCGAGCGAGAGCAGGTCTGCCATGGTAAACGGCCCCTGCCATGAGTTATCCTTGTACAATATCCAATCCTTGACCGGGGACTCGAAGACGTCCTCAGGCGGGACCTTACCCGTATCGGCCGGCACCTTCGGAAGAGGCCTTATCGACTTCTTCAGCCCCGCGAGGTCGGCATGGGCCATGCCCAGCAATATCGCGAGCCGCTGCCTTACCGGCGGATGCGTGGAGAAGAGGTCAGGGAAGAGCCCGTCGGACTCGTCGAAGGCCTTCAGGTCCGTGTTCATTATGAACAACGGCGCCAGCGACCCCGGCACCGCGCCTACCCCTCGCCATCCTTTTGATATAATGTAAAGGGACTCTGCGAGCGCTATAGGGTTGCGTGTCAATCTCACCGCGACGGCATCGGCGCGGTATTCCCTCTGCCTCGATATGAACATGTTAAGCAGCAGGTTGACCTGTTTCACGACAGCGAGTATGACCGAAACGATGACAAGGTATGCGGCGAACCTCGCGCCTACGTTCACCCCGTAATCGTCCCTGTCCGAGGAGTCCTTCATCGTCAGCCGGTTGACCACATCCAGCAGGGCGGCATATATGCCGAAGAGCGAGCATATGACCGTCGTCGAAAGACTGTCACCGGATGCTATATGAGCGGCCTCGTGGCCGACGACCGCCTCGAGCTGGCTCCTGTTCAGGCGCGACAGCAGCCCCTCTGTGACTCCTATCACGGAGGCGCCTTTACCGTCGGATATCGCGAAAGCGTTCATGCCGGATACCGGAACGACATAGCAATCTATATGCATGCCTCCGGTAGCGATCGAGACCTCATCTACGACGTTCTTGAATACCCTGTGGTAGGAGTCTTTCTTGTCCGGGCTGTGGGCGTCGAGCATCGTGAGGATGCCCGATATCATGTCCTTCGTGGAAAAATACCAGTGCGTATAAGCAAGCAGGAGCGACACCGCGAATACGAGCAGCGCTTCCGCGGGCGTGAAGAGCGGCGCGCGGCCGGGGAGGCCCGAGGCGAGCGGTTCGGAAAAGAACGCCTTCGTCACGAGCCAGAGTATCTCGGCGATGACGAAATAGAACGCCAACAGGAAGACGAAGACCGACTTGATCACCCACGTCTTCTGTTTTTCTATCTCTACAAATGAATAGGACATCCGCTCCCTACGCGAAGGACACTTTCGGCGGCTCTTTTTCCGCAAGGTCCTTCAGTTCGAAGAACTCCGCGGCCGTGAACCCGAACATCGAGGCGACGGTATTCGTCGGGAACATCTTGACCGTAGTGTTGTACCTGGTCACCTCGTCGTTGTAATACTGCCTCGCGAAAGCTATCTTGTTCTCGGTGGAGGTAAGCTCCTCCTGCAGGGCCAGCATGTTCTGGTTGGCTTTCAATTCCGGGTATTTTTCGGATACGGCAAAGAGAGAACGCAAAGCACCGGTCAGCAGGTTCTCCGCGCCTTCCTTGTCCTTTACGGAGGTCGCCTGCGTCGCCTGCGTGCGCGCCTTTATGACGCTCTCGAGCGTCTCCTTCTCGAACTTCATGTAGCCCTTGGCGGTCTCGACGAGATTCGGTATCAGGTCGTGCCTCCTCTTGAGCTGGACGTCTATCTGGGCCCAGCCGTTCGTTACCCTGAGCTTCAGCTGCACGAGGCCGTTATAGGCCCCGATGAGCCAGAGCACCGCCGCGATGACTACGATAAGCAGGATAAAGACAGCTACCATGGCATACCTCCTTTTTATTTCTGGGGTTCGATTATTACCTTTATGGAATCCCCGGCTCCCGCGACGAGCCCGAAACCTTCCTGCGCTCCCGCAAGGCCGAACCTGTGCGTTATCATGTCCTTTACGGAGACCCTGCCCGAACCGAGCAGGCGCATCGCCTCGAGGTGCTCCGCAGGCGTCGCGGCATAGGAACTCGTAAGCGTGACCTCGTTCCTCCAGAATATATCGTTTATGGGCTTGCGTATCGCTAGGCCTTTTTCTGAGGCCGCGAAGAATAGCACGGTGCCGCCGCGTTCGACGGAATCCAGGCCCTGCTGCACAGCGGGCCCTGCGCCGGCGCATATTATCACAACATCCGCCAGAAGGCCTTTATTCATATCTTTTAATTCCTGCGGCGAATAATCCGCTGCGTTGAATGCGCGGTCCGCGCCGAATCGCATAGCGGCGCCGAGGCGGTATCCCGACAGGTCGGTCGCGGCAATGACGCCCGCGCCGGACGCACGCGCATATTTTACATGCAGCAGGCCCGATATACCGCTCCCGATGACAAGGACCGTATCGCCCTTCTTTACTCCCGCGATCCTCTGCCCCCTCAGCACGCACGCGAGCGGCTCGATAAAAGTCGCTTCCTCGAACGTGACGTTATCCGGCACCGGATAGACACCGCCCTTTTCGACGTTTATCGCGGGGACGCGGACAAACTCCGCGAAACCTCCGGGAAAGAAATTCGTTTTGCGCAGCGTCTCACAGGCGGTTTCGTGGCCTTTAAGGCAATAGCGGCACGAGCCGCATGGGACATGATGCGACACCGCTACGCGGTCTCCGGGCTTTATGCCCTTAACCCCGGCGCCAATCTTCTCTACGGTGCCCGTTATCTCGTGGCCGAGCACGAGCGGCACCCTGTCCTTGCGGTACCACTCCATGACGTCGCTGCCGCATATCCCGCTCGCGATGACGCGCACGAGTATCTCGCCGCCGCCTGCCTCCGGCACGGGCATCTCTTCGGTACGCACGTCGTTATTTGCGTAATACATCGCTACGCGCATTTGCTTAGTCCTTATATCCCTTGCGGGACCTCAATGCTTATGCTTGCAGTTCGCGGGGCAGCTTGGCGCCGCCTTTTCGCAGGGCTTCGCCCCGGACTTTTTCTTGTAATCCGTCTCGTAGAAACCCGAACCCTTGAATATTATCCCCGAGCCGCCGCCGATAAGGCGCCTTACGGGGCCTTTGCATTTAGGGCACTTCGTAAGGTGCTTGTCGGTCATCGACTGGAAGACCTCGAAGACATGTTTGCATTTCTGGCATTCGTAATCATAATGGGGCATCGCGCGTATTCCCTCTTTTATTTTCCTAAAGGCAGGAACCTGCCGTAAAGGTACCCTTCGGTGAAATCTATTATATTCTCCATCATCCTGACAGTCTCGGCCGGATGGCGCCCTACCGCCGTTTCGCCGGAAAGCATCACGTAGTCCGTTCCGTCCATTATCGCGTTCGCCACGTCGGTGACCTCGGCGCGGGTGGGGCGCAGGCTCTCGGTCATGCTCTCGAGCATCTGCGTGGCCGTTATGACGAATTTGCCGTCGCGGTTGCACCTCTTTATTATTATCTTCTGTATTATCGGTATCTGCTGTATCGGCATCGAGACGCCCATGTCGCCCCTGGCTATCATTATGCCGTCGGAGGCCGCTATTATCTCGTCGATGTTCCTTATGCCGTCGCGGTTCTCGATCTTCGCGATGACCTTGCAGTCCGGGAGGCGCGGCTTCACGAGCTTCGCGATCCTCAGTATATCGTCCTCGTTCCTGACGAACGACTGCGCGATGAAGTCGACCTTGTTCCTTATCCCGAACGCGATATCCTTCCTGTCCTTCGCGGTGATGCCGGAGAACTTCAGTTTCGCGCCGGGCATGTTGACGCCTTTTCTCTCCTTTATCACGCCGCCCGCCCAGACCGATGTCTCGATGCGGTCCCTGCATATCCTCCTGACCTTCAGCGCGATATTGCCGTCATCGATGTATATGAACTCCGCGCCCCTTATGTCGCACAGGGACCCGCGGTAATCGAAGGGTATGACGTTCCCGCAGCCTACGGCGCGGCAATTTGTCAGTATGACCTTCTGGCGCTTTTTCACCTGTACGGGCCTTCCGCCGTCGAGCTTTCCTATCCTTATCCTGTATCCCTCGAGGTCCTGCAGGATCCTGATCGGCTCCTTGCACCCCCTGTTTATCCTCCTTATGATCTCTATCTTAGCTTCCTGGTCACTATGCGAGGAATGGGAAAAATTCAGGCGAGCGACGTCCATCCCCGCCTCTCCCATCTTCCTTATGGCCTGCGGCGAAGAACTCGCTGGCCCGAGCGTACATATGACCCCTGTCTTGTTTCCTGCCTTTTTCATTTTCCTTATAGCCAGCAAAGATGGTCCTCCGCAAGATAATCTTTTTCGATCGCATAAGCCAGCGCCCTGCACCCGCGGCAGCGTTCTATCTGGCAGTTACGGCACTTCCCTTTCAGCTTGGACTTGTCCGAGATATCGCGCAGCACGGCGTTGTCCTTCACGATATACGAGAGGTCCCTGCGGAGCAGGTTGCCCAGCACCAGGTCGAACCTGCGGCAAGGCAGCAGGTCCCCGTTCGGCATTATAGCGAACGCGTCCTCGCCGAGGTTGCATTCCGCCGTCAACAGGTTCGCGCCGCTTCCCTCGAATTTTACCCAGAAGGCCTTGCACGGGAGCACCTCGCTCTCGGCAAGGTCGACTTCCATGTATTCGCATATCTCCTTAACGGCTTTCTTCCAGTCCTCTTTCTTCATGACCTCGGCTTTCAGCTCTCCGCTCTGCCCGAGCGGGATGAACCTTTCGAGCATCAGCCCGTTGACCCGCAGTTCCCTGCAGAGCTGGAAGAGGGCGGGCAGCTCGTAGGAGTTCGAGCGCATCAGCGTCAGCATTATTATGACGTCTAAGCGCGTCCTCTCCTGGATGAGGTTGATCTTCTCGAGCGCGGCCCTGAAGGCCCCGGGCTTCCTTATTGCGTCGTTCGTCTTCTCAGTCGCGCCGTCGAGGGATACCTTGACCGCCTTGAGCTTCTTTATGCCGTTTAACGCTTCGAGCGCTTTTTCATCTATTAGGCTCGCGTTCGTGATTACCGCGAGCTCGCCGGTCTCCTTCTGCCCGTCCAGGAAACGCAGGAGGTCGAAGAGGTCTTTCCTCAGGAACGGTTCGCCGCCGGTGATATTAAGGTTTATCTTCCTGCCCTTAGAGTACGGGGCTATATTCTCGTATACCTTGATGAGCTCCGGCAGTGCAAGCTCGGAATCACGGGTAAAGCGGTGCTGGTAGCAGTGCCTGCACCTGAAATTGCAGGCGTCGGTTATGTGCCACTGGAAAAACAGCCCTTCTGATGCCGTAGTTTTCATATCACTCCCCGATGACCTTGACCAGGACCCTCTTCTTCCTCTGTCCGTCGAATTCGCCGTAAAATACCTGCTCCCACGGGCCGAAATCCATCTTTCCGTTCGTTACCGCCACGACAACCTCTCGGCCCATCACTGTCCTCTTAAGGTGCGCGTCGCCGTTGTCCTCGCCGGTCATATTATGCTTGTATTTATCCTTGCCGTAAGGGGCCAGTCTCTCGACCCAGTCGAGGATATCCTTGTGGAGGCCAGATTCGTCATCGTTGATGAAGACGCTCGCCGTTATATGCATCGCGTTCACGAGGCAGAGCCCTTCCTTTATCCCGCTCTTCACGACGGCCTTCTCGACCTGCGGCGTGATATTAACGATATCGTAATGTTTCTCCGTATTGAAAACCAGGTATTCCGTGTAGGATTTCATAGTACGGTAATTATAACAGGAATTGCCCCGGGTGACAATAAGTGATATGATACCGGCGGAGGTGCGATATGGCGAATATCAGGGGGTTTTTAGCGTCCGCAGCGGCGGCGGTCCTTACGGCAGCCGCCGTAACGCCGGCCCTGGCGCAAACGGATTACCTTCCGAGGAATGTCCGGATCGACGTCGAGTTCAAGGAATACGGTGTGAGGAGCAGTTCCTACACGAAGCAGTTCATCGTGGTATCGGACGGCCTCTCGGCGAGCATATTCGTGGGCGAAGAAGTCCCCTGCGTCGAATATTACGTGAGTTTCCTCTATGATAACGCGTATATCGCCTCGAACGTGACGATAAAGGAGGTCGGGACCAGACTTAAAGTGGAGCCGCGCATCATAGATAACGGTTCCGTCGAGATAACGCTGACGCCCCAGATAAGCTACCTCGCGGACAGGAGGCGCGGCGTCATAGACATCCAAAAATTAAGCACTACGGTAATCGCTTACGACGGCCGGCCGCTTGTGATCGGCGGCCTCGAGAAAGACAGGGATTTCGGCAGGCATTTCTTCACGACCTCGTCAAGCCGCAGCCTCGAGATCATCCTTACCCCGCATATCCAATAGCAACAGGGGACACACCGTTTAGCGGCATGTCCCCTTTGTTTATCACGCTATTACTATTTGCAGAACTTCTCCAGGTCTTTTATGAGCGCCTGGCCCGCGGCCGTCGGTTTCGCGGCGTTCTCCTTCAGGATCTCTTTAGCGCCGAGGTCTTTCTTATACAGCGCCTTGTTGCCTTCCTTGTTCTGTGTTATCGCGGTGCCCTCGAGCTTCAGGCCGGCGAACGCGCCGCGCGACCTCGAATACGAGAATATACCGCCCTTCAGCTGGAGGTCGGTCGATGCCTGCGTGTCCCTCCCGACAGGGCCCGCCGCGACGGAAGCGTCCGCTCCGAGGGTCAGCTTGCTCGCGAGGAACCCGTCCACTCCGCGGTCGCTCATTATCACGAGTATGAGGTCGGTCGCCTGCCCGCCTATCTGCCAACCGAAACTTCCCCCTCCTATATTAAACACGGCCGGGGGACTCCATTTGCCCTTGTCGTCCTTATAGAGCACGACGCCCTGCCCGTATTTCGCGCCGATTATGAACCCGCCGCCGACGGTCGACGGGAATATCGCTATCGCCCTGCATTTCTTGAACATGTCCGACGGGATCGACGTGTCCGGCATCGAATTGACCTCGTCGAGCACCTTCTGTGCCTCCGTCACGAGGTCTTCCCACTTGTCGGCATAGGCCTTCGGGGCCGCGGCCAGCATCGACGCCATGAACATGCCCGCCATCGCCAATACAAATACCCTTCTCATCTGCGCCCTCCTTTCACTTATTTTCCTCGAGGAACTTCCTCATGTCTTCCGGCATCGGCGATGTGAACGACATCGCCTCCCCGGTACCCGGGTGAGAAAACTCTAACTTCTGCGAATGGAGCGCCGTGCGCCTGAACTTGAGCTTGAAATCCTTCGCGAAAGCGAACTTCCTTTCGCCTACCAACGGATGGCCTATCGCCTTGAAATGTATCCTTATCTGGTTCGTGCGCCCGGTCAACGGCTCGACATCCACGACCGCAAAATCCCTGCGCTGCTCGGTGACGCTGTATTTCGTGACGGCCCTCTTTCCTTCTATCGGGCGGTCTATCACGGCCGACTTGTTCGCGAGCAGGCCGTTCACGAAAGCTATATACGACTTCTTCACGCGGCGCTGCTTGAACTCTTCCATCATCGCCTGCTGGGTGCCCTTGCCCTTCGCATATAGTATCAGCCCCGAAGTGTCCCTGTCAATCCTGTGGCACGGGTGCACGCGCGAGGCAAGCTGGCTGTTCAGCAGGTCGGTGAGCGTCTTATGGGTATTGCCCGGCGCGGGGATGACGAGCATACCCGCCGGCTTTTCGACGACCATGATACGTTCGTCCTCATATACTATATTTATCCGGCTCATCGCTGATGATTATACCGCCCTAACAGCCGGATTGACAACGCAAAACTTCTGTGTTAACTTATTACAAGCATGGAGATAAACACTACAAGGACGATAAATGAGCTTGTCTCCGCTATAGCCTACGTGCTCGACGTGATGAGCGAAGGCACCAACCTCTACCACTCGTGGCGCGTCGGCATCTTCTCGTCCGAGTTCGCGAAGACGATAGACCCCGGCGAAAGAAAGGACATCTTCTACGCCTCCCTGCTGCATGACATCGGATACCTCGCCCTTCCCGAGCACATAACGCATTACCTTTTCACGCACGAAGATCCGCGCCAGAACCCGATAATACTCTCGCATACCATAATCGGCGCCGAATTGACCAGCCAGATACCGAACCTTTCCACGATAGCGAAACTGATCCTGAACCACCACGAATGGTACAACGGCAAGGGGTATCCGCTCGGCAGGCAGCGCAACGAGATCCCGCTCGGCGCGCAGGTCATACAGATAGCCGACCAGCTCGACCTGCTCCTGAGGGACGAGTCGGTCCGGGGCATCGCCGATGTAGAGAAGGCGATGATATCATGGAAGAATGAGCGCGCTTCGGAAGAGCTTGTCGATACCGTGCTCGATATCATGAGGAAGGGCGGGATCCTCGACGAGGTGATGGACAAAAACAAGGTCGGGGACGTATTCAAGAAGGTAAGGGCCGAGACGGGCCAGATAGATATACCCGCGAGCGTCGACGCCGTCGGCATCGCCTGCGAGGTCTTTTCACAGCTGATAGACACGAAGCATCCCTCGATGATAGGCCATTCCAAGAGGGTGTCGGTCTACTCCATGCTGATAGCCCTAGCGATGAACCTCTCCCACGACGACATAACCAAGACAAAATGGTCCGCGCTGCTGCATGACGTAGGAAAGCTCGGTATATCGAGGAGCTTGATAAACAAGCCCGGGAAGCTCACGCCGGAAGAGTTCGATACCGTAAAACTTCATGCGATATATACGCGCGACCTGCTCGAGACGATAACCGATTTCAAGGATGTCGCTCTGATAGCGAGCTCCGACCACGAACGCTTCGACGGCAGGGGCTATCCCGTAGGCCTGAAGGGCGACCAGATACCCATAGGAACGAAGATAATATCTATCGCGGACGCTTTCGACGCAATGACCTCTACAAGGACATACCGCAAGGCGATGTCGAAGGAGACCGCCTGCGAGGAGATCGAGAAGTGCGCCGGCAGCCAGTTCGACCCGGCCGTCGTAAAGGAAGCCGTTTCCGTCCTCAGGAACCTCTCCGGATCGCTCATGTAGGCCGTATCCCGCTGACCCTCGCGGGATAGACCGTCCATTCGCCGAACCTGCCGTTTATCTCGTCCACGGACTTTATCAGTTCCCGCCTTTTTATGTCCGCCTCCAGGAGGCGGCTGCCGCATGCGGGAGTAAGCACAGACGCGCAAACGCCGAGCGCGCGCAGCCGGAAACCTTTCAGCCCGCGCGGCATGCAACTAATGACCGCCATGGCGCGCAGGAATATCTCCGCCCCGTCGGACGTCGGGACCCCGAACATCTTCTGCTTCGCGACGAAACCCATATCCGGCTGCCTCAGGAAGACATGCAGGCACCTTCCCTCGAGCCCGAGCGAACGCAGCCGCGACGCGACCATCTCGCACAACAACCTGAGCCACGCCTCTATGAGCTCCGGGTTATGCGCGTTATAAGGGAGCGTATATGAATGGCCGACCGACTTAGGCGGCGCCTCCTCCCCCTGCCACGAGGGAATGAATAACCCGTCCTCGCCGCGCGATACTCCGTAGAGCCACAGCCCGAGCTTCCCGAACTTATCGCGGTAGAAATCCATCCCGAACCTGGCCATATCGGAATAAACGAATATCCCGAAACCGTTGAGCCGCTCCCTCGTGCTCCTGCCTATCCCAGTTATCTTCCCTACAGGCATGTCCCTCAGCGTTTCCGCTATATCCCCTTTATCGAGCACTACGAGCCCGTCGGGTTTCTTCAGCTTGGATGCGATCTTAGCGAAGAGCCTGCTCGACGATATCCCCACGGAAGCCGTCACTCCGAACTCCGACCTTATCCTCTCTTTTATCGCGCGGGCGACCTCCGCGGCGGGGCCGAGGAATCTTTCCGTGCCGGTCATATCGAGCCAGAACTCGTCCACGGACGCCTGCTCGACGCGCGGGCTGTAGGGCTTGAGCATGTCGAATATCGCGTGGGACGTGAAGATATACTTGGCCGTATCGGCGACGACGAACTCGGCCTGCGGGCATATCCTGAACGCCTCGGCAACGCTCATAGCGGAATCTATGCCCATGCGTTTCGCCTCGTATGAGGCCGCGCATACGACGGTCCTCTGTTTGTTCGCCTTTCCGCCGACTATCACGGGCTTGCCGCGCAGGCGCGGGTCCGACGCCTGCTCTATCGAGGCGAAGAACGCGTCCATATCTATATGCATTATCGTCCTATTCAACCCTCGATATCCTCCAGACGAGGCTCTTGTCCCCGAAATATATCTTATATACGTCTGTGCCGTCGGTCACGTTGAAATAATAGAACTGCTCCGCGCCGACGCGCTCCTTCCAGCGGAACGTTATCTCCTTTACCTGATGGACCGTCCCGGCATAAAGGAACCTGCGCGGCGCAACCGCGCCGTTGCTGAAGGACGCTTCGACAGAGATCTTCTCATCGGGATTATCGTCACGGGGGAGTTTCCTGTCCCAGCGGGCGTTAGGGTTGAACATGAGGGCACCTAGAACTTGCGGTATATTCCTGCCAATTTCCCCAATACGGATACGCCCGAGGACTCCCCGAAATAAAGCGGCTTGAAAGCGGGGTTCTCGGGCTCGAGTATTATGCGGTCCCTGCCGGAGGCGTCTTTGCGGAATCTCTTTAACGTCGCCTCGTCGCCTATCAGCGCCGCGACTATATCGCCGTCCTCCGCGTAATGCTGCTCTTTTATTATCGCGATATCGCCGTCGTTGATACCGGCCCCGGACATGCTCTCGCCTTTTACGCGGAGCGCGAATACCTTAGCGGACCTCACCAGCGACCTGTCCACGCATATCCGGCCCTCGAGGTTCTCCTCCGCGAGCAGCGGCTTCCCCGCGGCTATCCGCCCTATTACCGGCACATCCACCGCGTCGCGGGCTTCGAGGCCGGCTATCTCTATGGAGCGGGACTTCCTCGAGCGTTTTATATACCCCTTCGCCCCTATCGCGCGCAGGTGGTCCTGGACCGTCCCTATCGCCTTCAGGCGGAAATGCCCCCTTATCTCCTCGAGCGTGGGCGTGACTCCTGCGCGGAGTTTCCTGTCCCTTATGAAATCCAGTATGCTAGCCTGCTTTAAGGTCAATTCTTCCATACCTTGTTATTTACCATAAATATTTATGGTAGTCAAGGCAAAATAAAAACTGCTAACGTTTGGGCGAGGGATCGGTCTCTTCCGCGACGCGTTCGGCGGGGGTCCTCTTCTGCTTCCTGTTGAGGCAAACGAAATTCACGCAATGGCTGAAGTTAAGCGGGGTCCCGGAATGTTTGCGCATTATCATGTTCCTCTTCCTGCCGATGTAATGCAGGACGTCCGCGGTATTGCGCGCGAGCGGGATGTCCTTCTCCTGGAGCCACTTCTTCGCTTTCGTAAAAGCCGGGGACTGGCCCCAGCCCTTGACCTTCAGTATCTTGAAACCGTTGGCCCATAGGAATTCCCTGAAATTCTTTATGCCGAACAGCCCTGGATAGATATACGGGTGGCAGACCTTCGGGCCGGGGATGCTCGCGATGAACATGCCGCCTTCCTTAAGGACCCTCTTCATCTCGCTCACGCAATGCTGCGGGTTCTCGAGGTGCTCGAGCGTCTCGAGGCAGAGCGCGATATCGAAACTGTCGTCCTTGAGCGGGAACTTTTCGGAGCTGATATCGACGACCGCGCACTCTACGCCCTTCGCGCGGCAGGCCTCCTGCCCGCTCTGCGAAGCGTCTATGCCGTATACGCTGTTGCCCTTGTCCTTGAGCATGCGCAGCAGCGAGCCCTCGCCGCAGCCGACATCGAGCACCGCCTTTCCGCCGATACCCTCCAGCAGGGAGTCGTTGACCCAGCGGAACCTTTCGTCGCCGCCTATCGCGCTGTCGAGGCCCCTGTAATACCCGCTATATGACTTCTTTGCGTCGTCCATATCCTATGAGAAGAGGTCTATGCCTATCTTCTTGAGCATCTTCGCGAGTTTCGCTAGGGGCAGGCCGATCACGTTATTGAAGCAGCCCTCTATCCTGTTTATGAATATGCTGCCGAGCCCCTGTATGTCGAAACTGCCCGCCTTGTCCAGCGGCGAGACCTTCCTGAAATAGTTCCTTATCTGCCTGTCGCTGAGGCGGTACATGTATATCTTCGTCTTCTCGTAATCCGCGAGGACCTTTTTGTTGTCTATATCGATGACCGCCATGCCCGTATATACCCATTGCGGCCTCCGCGAGATCAGCTTCAGCGTCCTGAACGCGTCGGCGAGGTCTTTCGGCTTCCCTATTATCTTCCTGCCGGAGAGGACCACCGTATCCGCCGCTATGACGACCCCCGAACGGTACCTCTTCGCCACGTCCTCGGCCTTCCTCAGCGCGTTTGCCATCACGAGCGAGGCGCAGCTTTGCCTGAGTTTGAGCGAAGCCTCCTCTTTCACGTCCGAACCCGCGGTGACGAAATCCAGCCCTATCTGGTTAAGCAGCCTTTGCCTTTGCTTCGATTGCGAAGCGAGGATTATCTTACGCATTGGAGCCCGCCAGGTAACCCGTCGAGAACGCCTGCTGCAGGTTATACCCGCCGCTCGGAGCCGACGCGTCGATCATCTCGCCGGCGAAATACAATCCCGGCACTATCCGCGAGGCCATCGTCCTCGGGTCTATGTCCTTTACCGGTATGCCCCCGCAGGTCACCATCGCCTCCTCGAGGGGCAGCGGCTCGGTGACCGTAAGCACGAATGATTTCATCAGCCCGGCTATCCCGCGCCTTTCGGCCGCGGTAAGCTGGTTTATCCTCTTGGACGCATCGAGTTTCAGCAGGCCCGCGAACACCGGGACCATCTTGACCGGCAGCATCTCCTTCAGCATCGTCCTGATGCTGATACTGCCGTGCTCCCCGATATCGCGGAGTATCCTGTTGTCTATCTGCCCTTCGGTAAGGCCGGGCTTCAGGTCTATGGATATATAAACGGGTTTCTTGCTGTCGAGCATCGCTACGACCTGCGCGCTCATATCGAGGACGAGCGGCCCGGAGACCCCGAAGTGCGTAAACAGCAGCTCGCCCACATCGGACGCCAGTTTCTTCCCGTCGCATTCGAACGTTACCTTTATGTTCTTCAGCGTCAGCCCCTGCATGTCCGCGGCGAACTTCTCCCTCGTCTTCAGCGGGACGAGCCCCGGCTTCAGCGGGTTGAACGTATGGCCGAGCAGCTTCGCGAAATGGAACCCGTCGCCGGTCGAGCCGGTCGCCTTGTACGACGCGCCGCCCGTCGCGAGTATCACTTTCTTCGCCATCACCTCGCCGCCGCCCGCGAGCCTGACGGTGAACATCCCCGCGTCATGCCTTATCTCCATAACGCGCGCTTCGAGCATCACGGGGACATTTTTCCCTGCCAGGGACTTCTCGAGGGCCTTCACGACGGACATCGACCTGTCGTCCGACGGGAATACCCTGCCCTGGCGCTCGACCTTCACGCCGAGGCCGTTCTTCCTGAAGAATTCCATGAGGTCCTCGT
>JBAZJG010000017.1:0-31161 GCA_041651455.1 Candidatus Omnitrophota bacterium | reverse complement strand
CCGAACCTCTTGCCATATCCTTTGCCGTTAATAAAGCCCCGCGCGATTTTATCTATATCCGATATCTTCGCGCCGGGCCTGATCGCCTTTATCGAACGCCTCTGCGCTTCCTTGACTATACCATAAATCTTCTCGTGTTCGGAATCAATTTTACCCAAAAAGAACACCCGTGTCAAGTCGGATTTGTACCCCTCGTAGCTGACTCCTAAGTCCAATAGGACCATATCGTTAGGACGGATTATCCTGTCGCTCGGACGGGCATGGGGGAACGCGCTGTTGGCCCCCGACGCCACTATCAGCTCGAACGACGCCCATTCACCGCTTGCCGCCCTGATGAAATACTCGGTCCTGGCAGCCAGGTCGTTCTCGCTAAGGCCCGGCTTTAGTATCGAATTGAAATAAGCGACCGCGTTCTCGAGGATATTTACGGAATCCCTTATATGCTCTATCTCCCGGCGGTCCTTCACCTGCCTGAGGACCTCTATCATGCCGTGCACTGACACGATCTCGCATCCGGGCGCGCCCGAGCATATCCTTTCATACGCGGCGTAGCTTAAATGGGAGGATTCGAAACCGAGCCTCTTGATCTTCTGCTTTAGCGCTAGCCGGAATATTATGTCGCTTACCGGCGAGTTGGCTATTACTATCTCGAAACCGCTCACGTCACGCTTTGCCTGCAGCGCGAACCTTTCGTCCGTGACCAGGTATCTTTTGGACCTTGTGATGAAAAGGCACGCGTCCTCGCCCGTGTAACCGCTCAGGTACCTGACGTTCTGCGGCCTCGTCACGAGTATCGAATCTATGCCGTGTTTGCGCAAAAGGCCCGCGGCCCTATTTATGCGTTTTGAGTAGGGGTCCATTTTGTCCCGTTCTATTTTGTCTTTTTAGCTATACCGATAGCGGCCATGAGCCCGAGCCTGTAACTGTCGAGGCCGAAGCCGCTGACCTGCCCTGCGGCAACCGGGGCGATGAGCGAGGTGCGCCGGAATTCCTCCCGGGCGTGGATATTTGACAGATGGACTTCAACGGCCGGTATCGAGACCGCCGCGATGGCGTCCCTAATCGCTACCGAGGTATGGGTGTATGCCGCGGGATTGATCAGTATGCAGGCGAACTTGCCTTTTGCGCCGCCTATCTTCTCAACTATCTCTCCTTCGTGGCTCGACTGGAAGATCTCGAGAGAGACCTTTTCAGCCCTGGCTATCTTCGACAGCTCGGAGTCGATCTGTTTGAGCGTCACCTTTCCGTATATACCTACCTCGCGGCTGCCAAGCAGGTTAAGGTTCGGCCCGTGTATGACAAGTATCTTTTTCATGGTAGTATTTTATCCCACTTTCGGTATTTTGTAAAGCCTGCTTGAGAACAGGTACAGTACGCCGCCGATAAGGCCCGCAAGTATGACCAGCGCGAGGAAGAGTATGGATACGGCCACGGAACCCTCCCTGCTCATGAACTCGCTTAGGAATATCACGAACGCCCCTTCCCTTACTCCGAGGCCGTTTATCGACGGCATCATAGAGGCGACGGAAACAAGCGGCATGATAAGGAACAGGTTCAGGAACGAGACCTCCTGGGAAAGGCACCTTATAAGGAAATAAAGGGACACGACCGCTATCATCTGCGCTACCAGGGAGAGGCCCACGACTTTTGCCACCGTCATCGGGCGTTCCTTATACGCGCTGAACGCGCAGTACAGCTTGTGGAGCTTCGAGCCCTTCTGGAAAGCCGGCAGGGACAGCAGGCCCGAGAAGAGCAGCTTCGCGAGGCTTTTGCTGAGGAATAACGCAAATATTACGAGGACGGCCCCGGCGAATACCGAACATCCCCATACGAGCTTCGGGTCTTCTATCCTTCCGTACATGAAGATGAGCCCTAACAGCGCGAGCAGTCCTATGGAAAGGAAACCGAAGAACCTGTCGAAGAATACCGCCGAGAAGGACTCGAGTTTCCTCTCGCTCTTCTTCGTGGCGTAATATGCCTTCACGATATCGCCGCCTATCGAGGTGGGCAGGAAATTGTTGAAGAAATTGCCGATAAACGTAAGGTAAACCGACTCCATAACGGTGAGATCTAGCCCCTGCACTTTGAGCATCACCTTGAGCCTGTAAGAGACTATTATTATGGCGAAGAGGTTGAAGAATACCGCCAGAAGGAATTCGGGATACCTTATGCCATTCAACGTCACCAATATATCCGGGATATCTTTCCTGAACACCCACAGCAGCAGGCCTATGAATGTCAGGCTTACCGCCACGCGCAGGAATACGGACAGTTTACTGTTCATTGCGGCGGAGTTCCAGGGAATCGAAGTCAGCATCCAGCTTCGCGAGCTTACGTGCGGCTTCCGAGGTGTATTTCTTGTGCGCGTCGTTAAGGTGGCTCCCGACGATGTCGAATATCCCCTTGAAATCCTCGAAATCCTTCCTGAGCGCGCCTATCCTTTCGAGTATCTGCTTGGCGTTTTCTTCTATCCTGAACGCCTTGAGGCCGTGCACTATAGTCGCTATATAAGGATAGAGCGTCGCGGGAGATACGATATAGACCCTGTTCTTTGCCGCATAGGCAAGAAGCGACGAGTCCTCGCCGAACTGCGAAGAGTCCCTCACTATCGCCTCGTAATATACGCTCTCCGACGGCACGTACATCAGCGCGAACTCGAAGGTCTTCTCGCTCGGCGATATATATTTCTTCGCGATGCTGTCTATCTGCTTCTTGACCGCCTGGACAAACTCCCTGAAGCAACGGCGCTTATCCTCGTCCGTTTCGCATTCGAGCATCCTCCTGAAACTGTCCAGCGGGAACTTCGAATCCACCGGCAGGATGAACTCCCTGAATTTTATGATAGCGTCGACCTGTTCTCCCGAACGGAACGAATATTTCATCTGGTAATTCCCGGGAGGGAGCATGTCTGAAAGTATCTTCTCGAGCAGAAGTTCGCCTGTCATGCCGCGTATCTGCGGCGGTTTCAGCAGGTTTCCTATCTCATTTATCGCCCTGCCGAACTCCTCGAGCCTCTCGCCCCTCGTCTTGAGCTCTCCGAGGCTCCTGTTCATGTCGCCTATGGCGCCCGTGGTCGATTGTATGGCGCCGCTGACGCCGCCGGCGATATCTTTAGGCAGGCTCCTGACCTTAAAGAAAAGGTATACCGACACCGCGAGCGACACGAGGACAAGCGCTGATATGACGGCCAGCAATGCCGTCATTTAGACTTCTCCGCGTATTTTAGCCTAAGCCCGTAAAGCACGTCGTCAATGAGCTTCTGCTCTTCCGCCGACAGGTTGCCCTTCGACTTGTCCTTTATCATCGCGATCGTCTCGATCATATACCTCGCGCGTTCGAGCTCCACCTTCGTCTCGTTATTGACCGGGTTCGCCATCTCGCCGAGGAATATCATCGCCTGCATCCCGAGGCTCGTGATGAATATATTAAAGCTCGGTTCATACTTCGATTCCGCATTCCCCATCTTATCGTGTGATTCCATAGCGGTCTATATTACTCCTGTTTTTTTGTCCGCGCAACAATTAATAGACGATGAGCCCCGCGTAGCCGACGACTGAGCCGTAATCGCCGGACGCGTCACCGCTCGTCGCGTATTTTACGAGCTTCGCGCCCTTTGCCCCGAGTTCCTTCGCCGCGGCTATCATGACGCACGCGGGGACATACCCGCACATCGATATCCCGTGTTTCCCGACGGCGCCGGCCAGCGCCTTTTCATCGAGGTCGAGCATCGCCTTTATAGCGATGCCGTCCTTTGCCTTCGCCGACTCCCGGGGCTCATAGTGGGTCATATCGGAGCTCGCTATTATCGTCGCGCCGCCCGGTTTGGCGGACTTTATCGCGGCTGCCATCTCCCTGCCGATGCTCCGGTATGCCTGGAGGTCGGCCTCGGCAAGAACAATAGGCACTATCATGACCCCCGGCTTGAGCGCCTGGAGGAACGGTATCTGCACTTCAACGGAGTGCTCCGAACGGTGCGCGTCGCGGTCCTCCACGAGATATGACGATCCCGAAAGTATGGCTTTCGCCAGGCGCGCGTCTATCTGTGCGTCGCCGGAAGGCAGCCGCCATGTCCCTTCCGTCATTATGGAGAACGGCTTCCCGAGCCCGGTGTGGTTTGGCCCGATTATTATGCAGGTCTCCTTAAGGGCCGCGCTCGAAAGCACCGCGCCCGCGACCGGCCCAGAATACATGTATCCTGCGTGCGGGGATACGATGCCTATTGCTTCCGGATTAACGGCGGCCCCTGTGTGGATATATTTCGCCACTTCTTTCAGCAGCGCCTGTCTGGTCCCTGGATAGAACTGGCCTGACACGGCCGGTTCGCGTATCATGGGGTAATGACGACCTCGTTCATCTTTGAGTCGGGGAAATACCTTTTAACCGCCGCCATGACATCCTGGGCGGTCACGGCATCCACCATATCGGGATACTTGAGGAATTCGCCGCTGCCGAGCCCGTATAGCTCATCGAGGCATACCTTGAAAGCAACATCGGAATTCACTTCAAGCCCTATAAAATATGAGCCCTTCAGGTCGCTCTTTGCGAGCTCCATCTCTTCCTGGGTAGGCCCCTCGGTCCTCAGGGACTTCAGGTCGCTTAATATGATATTCTTCGCTTCGTTAATGTCCTTGGATGAGGCCGATACGTAGAACGCGTTGTAGCCCGGGTCTATTCCGAGCACCGAGAATGAACCGAGCGCATATGACAGGCCCAGTTTACCGCGGATATCCCTGTATAACCTGCCGCCTTCGCGGCTCAATATCGAGTTGATGACATCGAGGACATACTTGTCCTTATCCTTAACGTCTATGCCGGGATAGCCCAGCATCAGTACCGACTGTTCCTTCGGCATGGTCTTTGATGATTTCCTGGGCGCCAGCTGTTCCTGTTCCCGCGGCACGGTTATGCCCCTGAAACTCTCCTTCTGCAGGCCTCCGAATGCGGATGCTATCCTCCTTTGCATTCCTTCGTCAATATCCCCGAATGCCGCGATGACCATGTTCCCGGGCACCGCGTAATGCCTGTAATAATCCAGAAGGTCCTTCCTGCCGATACCGGAGACCGACTCCGCGTTCCCGAGGTCGGGCATCCCGTAAGGATGGGACTGGAACACCGTCCTGATAAGCTCTTTGGACGCGACGGCGAATATATCGTCTTCCTGCGCTTTTATCGCCGCGAGCTGGAGCTGTTTCGCGATGGCCAGCTCCTTTTCCGGGAACCTCGGATTGGCGAGGACATCGCGGATGAGCGACAGCGTGCTCCTGAAATCGCTCTTCAGGCACTTTGCCGTAATGCCGAACGCGTTCTTTCCGCTGAAACCCGATATCTCTATGCCGCGCGATTCAGTCTCTTCGGCTATCGCCGCCGCAGAACGCATCCTCGTCCCCTTCAGCAGCATGCCCGACAAAAGCTTCGTTATTCCGTTATTGCCCTCATCCTCCGCCCTTACGCCTCCCTTGAACGCTACGCATACCGACACCACCGGCAGGGAATCGTCCCTGCTTATCAGCAGTGTCGCGCCGTTCCTGAGTTTCCTGCTTATTACATCGATTCGTTTCGCGGGGCCTGCGCACGGCGCCGCTTTCGGCGGCTCCTTCAGTGCGGGCATCAGTTTAACGACGGTCATATTATCAAGGTTAAGGTAATGCGACGCGGCCCTGCTTATATCGGCCGCCCCGACCCTGCTCAGCCCGTCAATATACCTGCGGGAATAATCATAATCCCCTGTTGAGATATAACCGGAAGCAAAATCGTCCGCCTGGGCCTCGATCGATTCCTTCCCGTATATATAACCGCTAATGACCGACCTTTTGACCTTCGCGAGTTCGCGCGAAGAGAGCGACCTCTTTTTTACCGCGGATATCTCCGAAAGGACCGCCTCGATAGCGCGGCCGGCATCGGACTCGTCTAGCACCATCGACACAATAAAGAGCCCCGGGTCGGACGGCGTATAATTATACGCCGTGACCGAGAACGCGAGTCTCTTGTCCTTTATTATACTCTTATACAGCCTGGAACTTTCTCCCTGCCCGAGAGCGGCGGCAAGCAGGTCGAGCGGGTAAAGGTCTTTGTCCGCCAGGCTCGTGGTATGGAAGGCGATAAGCACCCTCGAAAGTTTCAGGCCTTCTTTACGTGCTTGCGCCGACCTTTCGGACATCTGCAGGGGTTCGGCGGCCTTTACTATGACCGGGTCCGGCCTGCGCGGGAGCTTTCCGAGCGTCTCGGCGCAGTATTTCAGCGCCGTCTGCGCGTCTACGTCGCCCACGATAGACAGCACGCAATTATTCGGCACATAATGCGCAGAATGGTATTCCGCCAGGTCTGCTTTCTTTAACTGCCTGAACAGGTCCTCATACCCGATGACCGGATACCTGTACGGATGTATTGAATAAGCCGTCTCCCACAGCAATCTTGAGGATTCGCGCGACGGATCGTCCCGTCCCATCCTTATCTCGTTCAGGATAACCTCTTTTTCCTTCTGGAACTCGGATTCGCTGAACGAGGGATTGAAGACAAAATCGGACAATAACGAGAGCGCCTTCTCGAGGTGCTTCGCTTCGACGGTAAGGTATACTTCCGTCGTATCATGGGAGGTCGAGGCGTTGATGTAACCGCCGTAGGATTTTATCCTCTTCTCGATCTCGCCCACCGGAAGGTTCGCGGTGCCCTTGAAGAGCATATGCTCGACGAAATGCGATATGCCGCTGCCGGCGTACTTTCCCTCCGCCGCCGAACCGGCCTTTAACACAAGCCTCACCGCAACCATCGGCACTTTACCGGAACTCTTTACGATGGCGGTAAGGCCGTTGTCGAGCGTCTGCTTCGAAACCGTGTCTTCATAGACCAATACGGGCGGCGCGGACGGGTGGAAAATGAAAACTGCTGTGGCTATAAGACACAGCAGTATTGAATAATATACGATCCTCATTGGCTAACGCTCATAAAAGAATCAGAAGCTATATCTTTTCCTTTTGTTCTTGAGCGCCTCCATCTGTTTTCTCTTTTTCTTGACGCTCGGCTTCTCGTAATGCTTGCGCGCCCTTATAGCTTTTAATATACCTTCTCTTTCGATCTTCTTTTTAAGCCGCCTTAAGGCCTTTTCCAGAGGCTCATTTTGGCCGACTTCTACCATTGGCATTAGATATCATCCCTTTCTTTATGGTTTTCGTCAACGATAATATAACAGAGAGACGGCCTCCTGTCAAGATAAATTGCCTTATTTCCTGGCAAACGATATCTCACAGGTAAAGGCGATCTCCGGAAGGTTCACACCCGACGGGAATTCCGCAAACGGCGCGGCGTCCCTGACTGCGGCAAAGGCCGCCGACCTCAGGAAACCGTTACTTGACGATTTTTCGTCAACTATCCTGATGTCCTTAAGGCCGCCGTCCGAGGTCACGATAAAACGCACGTACACCTCCCCTTCCACGCCGGATTTCATCGTATCGAGCTTGCCGATTATCTTGTTGCGGACCGTCTGGGAGTATGAGGTCGGCATCAGCCTGAGGCCCTGCATATCCACCGATGCCGTCGCCTGTATCCTCGGCACCACCGGCTGCTTTATCACGACCTTTGCCCTCTCGGGCTCCTGCTGCACTGGCGCGGTTTCCGCCTGGGCAGCAGGCTTCGCTTTCGGAGCCTCTTTCTTCGCGGCTTCGGCCTTCGATTTCTCCTCCGGCTTGGCTTCCTCTACCAGCCTTGCCGGCTTCGAGACCTCGGGCTGAGGCGCGGACCTCTTTACGGACGGCTCAGGTTTCTCGCGAACCACTTCGGGCTTCAGGTAAGTGATCTCGATATCCCCCGGCTTCTTCCTGTCCGTAAAGATGTGCCTGTAGAACGGCCAATTGAAGAGCATGAATATATGCAAAACCGCGGAAAACAGCAGCGTCGTCTTGAATGTCCTGTCTACGTCTTCCGAATACCTAAAATTCACATTTCACTCCGGCGTTTACCGCGAACCCGGGCATCGGGTATCCCAATATCCTCTGGTAGTTCTTGTTGAATATATTATCAATCGAAAGGAAAGTAGTCAAACTATTGTTCACTTTATACTGCGCTTCAAGGTTCGCGATGAAATCCGCTTTAAGCACTTCGGAATTCGAGGTGTCCACATAACGCCTTCCGAGCGACTGGCCCGAGAGCCTAACGTAGAATTTCTCGTATTCGCACGTAAGCCCGAGGTCCACCTTGTGCTTCGGCCTGTATATCAGGTAACGGTCGAGTTCCCTGTCCATCGCGTTCATGTACGTGTAGCCGACATCCGCCTTAAGGTGCTTCAGCAGCGGTATATCGGACGAGAATTCCCATCCGTCGATCTTTGCGGAACTGACGTTCGACGGGCGCCAAACCCAATCGCTGCCGGCGGCCCAGTTTATGAGGTCCTTCACCTTGTTCGTATAATACGTTGCGCTCAGGCCGAGGCCGCACGGATGATCGATGTCGAAGCCGCCTTCCCATGACCATGACTTTTCCGGCACGAGGCGCGGGTTGCCTTCCGTCCATCCGTCGAACGGCCAATAGAGCTCGCTGAACGTCGGCGCCCTGAAACCCTTCGCGTAATTCGCGCGCAGTTTCACATATTCGTGCGCTTTGAGCGACAGGCCCGCGCTCTGGGTCGGTTCGCTCTTGAAATTCGAATAGTCGTCCCATCTCGCCCCGAAGTTCACGAACACTTTTTCCCAAAGGGAGACCTCGTTCTGCACGAACGGCGAGCGCACGACGTACCTGTGCTTGCCGCTGTTCGACGAGTTCATCCTGTTGTCCTTGCCGTCGAATCCCGCAATGATCTTGTATATATCGAAGAAGGTCTGGTCGTATTTCGCAACGATGCCCCTGACCTTCGTCTGCGAGGCGGTCTTCATCAGCGGGTCATGGCCTTCCGTGAACTCGAGCCTGTCGGAATTCTGGTAGCCCCTGATGCTCATGTTCGCGTCGTCAAAGATCTCCGCGTCCCAGCCCATGTCGAGGAAATCATTGAAATTGCGCTGGCAATCATCGACCTGCGGCAGGAATACGGAACCGGGAGCGCCCGCCCTGTTCTGGAAATAGCCCCCGTTAAAATATATGTTATTGCCTTCGGCCACTTCATAATTAAGCTTTGCATCCCAGTTGTTCGAAAGGTAGCCGGAGTTGTCCCTGTCGCCAGCCGACGAATCGTAGGCGTAATTTATCCTGTAGCCGAGGTTTTTGAATGTCGCGGACGTGGAAAGCGATTCGTGGAACGTCCGGAAGGTGCCGAAACTCGATACTATCGTGGTGCTCGGCTTCTTCGAGGGTTTCTTCGTTATGACGTTCACCACGCCTCCGATCGCGCTTGAGCCGTACACGGATGATGCGGGGCCCTTGATGACCTCGACCCTTTCGATGGTATCGGGGGATATCTGATAGAGTTCTGTCATCCCCGTCCTAGGGTTATTGATCGGTCGCGAGTCCACCATTATAAGCACCTGCTCGGCCGAGGAGCCGCGTATATGTATATCCTTTGTCGCGCCGGTAGTGCCGTAATCGGTAGTGTATACCGAGGGCAGCTTATCGAGAGGGTCTGCGATGGTCTGCAGGGAAAGCAGCTTCGGGACCGAATAATCCACCACTTCCATGTTCCTAGATATCTCGGAATAGGATTGTCCTGAATTCAGCGGGGTCACGACTATCTTTTCCAGCTCTATACTGACGGGTTCTTCCGCGGAACAGCAGCAGAAACAGCTAAAAACGATTACCGACGCACAGATGATCTTCTTTGATAACATCGACTTAAACTCCTTGTCCTTATACCTCTTATTCCTGAGGCAGTCTAAGAGAATATGCGCACACCGGCAGGTCTTCTGGCTGTCCCGCCCTCCTGGCTCCCTTCCCGTCCCGTCAATGGGACAGTGGGATACTCCGCCATTCGGTTCTCCTTTTACTAAAGGTCGGGACTACAGCGGCAGGTACCGCGCCTTTTATCGGCTTCCCTTTTAAGCGAAACACCTGTGTGCGATGATGCACTATTTTTTACCGCTTCCCTGCTTATCCTCTCCTTTCTTCGATCCGGGTGCAAGCAACACGTAGGGTTTCCCGCTGACGGGATTCTCCCTTACGACAACCACCGTCCTGTATACCTCTTCTATGACGTTATAATCCAGCACTTGCTTCGGCGTGCCCGATGACCTGACCAAGCCTTTGTCTATAAGCACGAGCCTGTCGCAATATTCGGCCGCGAGGTTCAGGTCGTGCAGGACCGCGATGACCGTGATCTTCCTGCCGCTGAGCCCCTTGAGAATGTCGAGCACCTGCACCTGGTGCGATATGTCAAGGTGCGAGGTGGGCTCATCGAGCAGCATAAGCCGGGGTTCCTGCGCGAGTGCCTTGGCTATCAGCACCCTCTGTCTCTCTCCTGCGCTCAAGCGGTCTATGGGCCTAGATATCACCCCTGCGCAATCTGTTGCCTCGACCGCGCGTTCGACGGCCTCCATATCCTCTTTCGACTCCGAGCCGAACATCTTAATATACGGGAACCTGCCCATCATCACGACCTCGAGCGCGGTGAACGGGAAGACCACCGCGGGATCGGACGACACGAACGCAACGGACCTCGCGAATTCCTTCTGAGGCATCGAGAATATGTCCCGTGAGCCGATCGATATCGAGCCCGATTCCGGGCGCAGGACACGGCTTATCGTCCTCATGAGCGTTGATTTTCCGGCGCCGTTCGGGCCTATAATCCCGATGAACTCGCCCTCGGCCGCGTCAAAAGAGATATCCTTTACCACCGTCTTGCCGGCATAACCGCTTACTATATTTTTCACTTCAAGCGCGCCCATCACAACCTCGATTTCTTCCTTAACATATATATGAAGAACGGCGCGCCCAATGCCGCCGTTATCACGCCTACGGGTATCTCCGCCGGGGGCATAAGCGTCCTGGCCGCCGTGTCGCATACTAGAAGGAATATCCCTCCTGCAAGGAAAGATGACGGGACAAGTATCCTGTGGTCAGGGCCCACTATCATCCTCATGAAATGCGGCACTATTAGCCCCACAAACCCTATCATTCCGGCGGCCGCGACCGATGCGCCGGTTATCATGGACGCGGTGAGAAAAAGAACCATCTTCATGCGTTCGGTATCTACACCGATATGCGCGGCCTCCTCCTCTCCGAGCGCGAACGCGTTCAGCTCGTTCGAAAAGACATAAGCGGCTGCCGTCCCCGCGGCGACCATCACGGCGACAAAGGCCAGAAGGCCGCCGTCGAATATCTGCAGGTTACCGAGCAGCCACCATATAATGCTGTGCAATGCCTCCCTCTCGGAAAAAGAGACGATGAAGATCACTATCGATGACAGCAGCGCCCCCGCTATTACACCCGTCAGCAGAAGGTTCTGTATCGGGACCCTTCCGCTCACTTCCGCGGTCCTGTATACGGCCAGGAACGTGACGGCTGCGCCGACGAACGCCCACAAAGGCAGGACCGACAGTCCGATAAAAACCCCGCCTGCCCCCAATACGATGGACATTACCGCACCGACTGAAGCGCCGCTCGAAATACCGAGGACATACGGTTCGCAGAGCGGATTGCGAAGCAAACCCTGCAATATCACGCCTGAGACAGAAAGCCCGCCGCCTACCAGCACGGCAAGCGCTATCCTCAAAAGCCTCATATACAATATCTGTTTGCTCATAACATTGAGCGGCTCGAACAATCCTATCCTCGCCGCGCCGGAATAAAGCGAAACAAAAGCCGCTGCAATAAGCAGCGATACGAGTACCACCGCGGTCCTCGCGGCCTTCTTCTTCCTGGCTTCAATTGTATTCCGTATATCCTTCACTTATAGAACCTGTCGTTGAGCGCCTTCACGCCGTCTATAAGGCGCGGACCGGGCCTGAACAGCGTGTCGGGGTCGATATCGTCATACACCCTGCCCGCTTTTACCGCCTTTATTCCGCCCCATCCGATCCTTCCGCCTACCGATCCCGCGGCCGATTTGCCGCCCGCCATATAACCGAGTATTATGACGTCGGGGTCCCTCGCGACGACCAACTCGGCGCTGAACTGCGAGAACGGCCTCCCGGTATCGTCCGCAATATTTATCCCGCCCGCGGTTGATATCATCTCGTCTATGAACGACCCTTTCCCGGCAGTCATTATCGGGTCGTTCCAGATCTCGAAATACACTTTCGGCCTCAGCGACTCGTCTGTCCTGCTCACCTTCGTCCTTATCGAATCGAGCGAGCGTCTCATATCCCGTACAAGCTCCGCCGCTTCTTTATCCTTCCCGCAGGCCTTGCCTATTTCCATGACCGACCTGAATAACCCTTCGAAATCATCCGGCTCGACCGGTATGACGTTCAGGCCGAGCTTCCTCATCTTTTCGACCGCCTGCGCCTGCTCCAACCCTGTCGCAAGGACGACATCCGGCTTCAGCATTATTATCTTCTCTATATTGGGGTCGCTGAATGACCCTATTTTATCTTTGCTTTTGACGGAGGGCGGATAATCACAAAACGTCGATACCCCTACCAGCTCATTCTCCAGGCCCAGCGCGCATGCTATCTCCGTAGTGGCCGGCGTTACGGATACGATACGCATCGTCCCTGCCGCATACGTCCGCGCGCAGGCGAACAGGAAAATCAATACAAATAAAAAGGTTTTTTTCATATCAGCACGACCGCAATCGCGAGCACAATGACCTCCAGCACCTCGCCGACCGCCCCGATAGTGTCTCCCGTGACGCCTCCGAGCTTCTTCTTGAAGTAAAGGTTGCACGCGATGAATACCGCGGCCACGGCGGGGATCAAAATGAGTGCCCTGGTCCTGAAGATAAACAGGACCGTTGCCAGCAATGTCACGGCCGCGATGGCCGACGCGGGCCGTTTTATCCTGCCGATGAACATCTTACCGAGGCCTTCCGAGCCCTCCCTCGCATACGGGTAGAATACCGCCGATGCGACGAAAGAAGCGCGGCTTATCACCGACATCGCGACCAGCGATATCTCGACCGTTCCCTTCGGGAGGCTAAGCAGCAGCGAGAACTTCGAAAGGAACAGCAGGATCACGGCCGCAAGCCCGAGCGCTCCGGGCCTGCCTTCATGCATGATCTCGAGCATCCTCTTCCTGTCCGCGCCGCTCGCGATCCCGTCCATAGTGTCTATGAACCCGTCTATATGCAGCCCGCCCGTCACGACCTCGCTTAACGTGAGCACGAACGCGCATACGACCGGAGCCGGGAATATATAACTCAACGCGTCATACGCGAATGCGAGCAGTATGCCTACTATGAGCCCCACGGCCGGGAACCATGCGGCCGACGACGGCATCTCCTTTTCGGAAACTCCGCCCTTCAGCCTGACCGGCATGATCGTAAGGAACTGCAGCGCCGCTAAAAAACCTTTCATATGTTCTCCGAGACCCCCGCCTCCCCGAACGTAGCCATGCCGTTCATGAGTTTTATTGCCGCCTCTGCAACGCTTATGCCGAGCGCGGCCCCCGTCCCCTCGCCGAGCCTCATATCGAGGTTGAGCAGGGGCTTCTTGCCTATATGCCTCAGGACCGCCGCGTGCCCCGCCTCTACCGACTGGTGCGACATGATCAGATAGTCCTTCGCGCTCCCGCAGAGCCCGCAGGCTATCAGCGCGCCGCATGAAGATATGAAACCGTCGACGACGACAGGGACCCTTTTCGAGGCGGCGGACAATATGATGCCGGCTATTCCGCCTATCTCGAACCCGCCGAGCTTCGCGAGCACATCTATCGGATCGGCCGGGTCCGGCCTGTTCAAGTCCACTGAGCGCCTTATTATATCGACCTTCCGGAGGTACGACCCGTAATCGAGGCCGGTGCCCCTGCCCGTGACAAGCCCCGCGTCCAGCCCGGTAATGACGGAGACGATAGCGCTCGACGATGCGGTATTGCCTATTCCCATCTCGCCGACCCCGGCTATATCTATCTTCCTTGAGGCGTAGGCCTCCTCGAACACTTCTATGCCTGCGGATATCGACTCGCATGCCTTCCCGTACGACATTGCGGGGCCCTTCGCGAAATTATCCGTGCCGCGCGCGATCTTCCTGTCCATGAAAGACGCGTTGTCCGTAGTTATATCGCCCTTGACGCCCATATCGACGACTATGACCTCGGCCCCTGCGTGCGCTGCGAGAATGTTTATCGCGGCGCCGCCGCGCAGGAAATTATATACCATCTGCACGGTGACTTCCTGCGGATAAGCGCTGACGCCTTCATCGCATATCCCATGGTCCGCCGCGAGCGTGAATATGACCTTCCTGCCGAAAGAAGGCCTTTCGGCCATCGTCATCGCGGATATGGCCGCTGCGACCTCTTCGAGGCGGCCGAGGCTTCCCTTCGGCTTCGTCAGGTTGTCGAGCCGCGCCTGCGCCTTTTCCAGGCTGCGAGCGTCGAGCTGGACTACCGATGCCGCGGTGCGTTCTATCTTTGCTTTATGTACAGGGGTATTCCCGATACGAGCAGGCATACCTTTTCCGCCTCCTTTGCAACAATTGAGTTTACGGCTCCCTGCAGGTCCCTGAACCTCCGGCCGAGCGCGGTATCTGGGACTATGCCGGAACCTACCTCGTTGGTGACGATTATCGCGAGCGATGAATTCCTCCTCAACGCCGACATCACGCCTTTGACCTCCGAGCGTATCCCGGCATCGCTGAGCCCTTTGTGTATGAGATTTGAAATAAAAAGCGTGAGGCAATCAAGTATTATCGTCTTATCGCCGCGCGGAAGGTTATTGACGGCTTTTGCTACGGATAAGGGTTCTTCTATGGTGTGCCATGATCTGGGGCGGGATTTCCTGTGGGCTGTGATCCGCTTTCGCATGCCGGTATCAAGGGCCTCGGCAGTCGCGACATAATAGACCCTGCCTCCTGCTCCCTTAGCCAGCGATTGGGCGTACCTGGATTTTCCTGACCTTACGCCCCCGGTCAACAATATCAGTTCAGACATCTCATGCGCCTCACCCTCGAAGGATATTTTGGCCGTTTTATGGCCGCTTTAAGCGGGTATCCTGACTCTCGGTTTTTTCCTACTTGCCTGCCTTCCCATCCTTTCGGACAGTGGCTTATTGGCTTTCGTCGCCGATTACAGTGGCGGGGCCGTGCCCGAATGCCTGTCCCACCCTGAAAAGGGCGGGGCTACGGGCTTCCCACGCTTAAAGAATCTGCAATAGTTTTAACACACGAGTAATTCTATGTCAAACAAATTATCAGCCCTGTTCCCAACCGTACTTCCCTACGAGCGGGACGAATACACATCCGCATATCTCTTCACGGATGATTCCGCCGGTTTCTTTCCTGACGAGCGTAAGCGTCTGGCTGAAGGAGCCGCCCACAGGGACCACGATCCTGCCGTGCCCCGCGAGCTGGTCGATCAGGGGCTGCGGGACCGACGGCGTGCCGGCGGTCACGATTATCGCGTCATAGGGGGCGAATTCTTCCCATCCCTCCGTCCCGTCGCCTGTCATCAATTTTATGTTCGTGAACGCGAGCTTTCCGAGCGTTTCGCCCGCCTCCTGCGACAGGTCCCTGTACCTGTCTATCGAATATACTTCTTTTGAGAGCAGTGAGAGTATCGCCGCCTGGTATCCCGAGCCTGTCCCGATCTCGAGGACCTTCTCCGTCCCCTTCAACCCGAGCGACTGTGTCATCAGCGCGACCATATAAGGCTGGGAGATCGTCTGTCCTTCGCCTATAGGCATGGGGTGATCGCCGTATGCGTCCTCGAGGCCGGAATCCGGCACGAAGAGGTGGCGCGGGACCTTTCTCATCGCGTCGAGCACCCTGCGGTCATATATGCCGCGGGGTATCAGCTGCTCCTCCACCATCGCTTCCCGAAGCAGCGCGTCGCGCTCTTTCATCTCTTCACGAGGGTCTGGAATATAAAAGACAGGAAACGCATCGTGTCCCTGAAAGGCCTTATCTGGCTCTTCTGGCCCCTGTATATCGACTTTATAGGTATCGATTTTATCTTGAAGCCGGCGTTCGCGGCTTCTATCAGCACTTCCGATTCTATCTCGTATTTATCCGTCGTAAGAGGGACCGCCCTCAGCACCTTCGTGCTGATAAGCCTGTATCCGCACTGCGTGTCGGGAAGGTTCTGCCCCGCGAGGAACGATATGACGGACGACATGAACCAGTTCGTTACCCTTCTCCTTAATGGCATGTCTTTCGGGTCCTTCATCCTGTTGCCGAGGACAATATCTGCGTCTCCCTTCTCCGCGGCTTTCACGAAATGTTCCAGTTCGTCGGGGTGGTGTTGCCCGTCGCCGTCCATCGTTATGATAAATACATAATCTCCCTCGAGCGCTTTCTTGAACCCGTCCCTTAGGGATAGCCCTTTCCCGTGGTTCTTCCTGTGGCTTATCACCTCGGCGCCTTCCCTTTCGGCCTCCTCCTTCGTCTTGTCCACCGAACCGTCGTCTATGACTATGCAGGAAAGCCCTTTCGATACGACCTCGCTTACTATATGCCCTATTCGCATCTCCTCGTTATAGGCGGGTATAACTACACAGCCGCGGGCCGCGGATAGCGCTCCTTTCATATCCAGAACCTCCTGAACATGTACCATTGCGAAGGATATTTGCTTATATATTCCTCGATGACCTTCAGGCACATCCCTGTGACCTCCTGCTCATCGAGCTCGCCGTCGCCTGTGGGGGCATACGAGAACGCCTTCTCGAACCTGAGCTCGAACGTATCGTCGGGCATCCTTATCAGGAACCCCGGGACGATAGCCGCCCCGGCCCTAAGGTAGAACGCGGCGGGCCCCCTCGGGATCATAGCGTCCTTCCCGAAGAACTTCGTCTTCAGGCCGTGAGGGGTGAAATCCCTGTCCCCGACAAGCGCGACTATCTCGCCCTTCCTTAAAGCTTCGTAACATCTCTTTACAGCCGCTCCGAGCGGGATGACATTCACTCCAGTTCTTTCCCTCTGCCCGATGAAGAGGTCATTGACCTCCTTCTCCTTATGGTTAAGCGCGACCGCGTTGAACTTATAACCGAGAAGGGATATCACGGCGCCGCCCAATTCATAATTCCCGAGGTGCGCCGTAAGGGCAATGACGCCCTTACCCTTCTTCAGCGCCTCATCGAGGTTCGCTCGCCCCGCCACTTTGACGTTCTTATCGACGAATGCGCGGTCAAGCTTCTCGAAACGGAAGAAATCCGTAAGGTATTTCGCGAAATTCACGAACACTTCCTTCGCGAGCCTGTTTATCTCTTTCTCGTCCTTGTCCGGGAATATCGCGCGCAGGTTCCCGTATACTATGAGCCGGTCCGTCCTCGACAAAAGGTACTGGAGTTTCGCTATGAACGACGCGAGCGCATATCCTTTGTCGAGCGGCAGGTTCATCGCGAGGAACTGGGCGAATTTATAGATCAGGTACTGGCACATTCGAGTATAAGCCTTGCGATATCGGTCGATGAATTCGGTTTTGCCAGGCGCGCGGCATTCCCGCGCATCTGTTCAAGCTTGTATTTCTGCGTCACTAGCGCCTCGGTAAGCAAGGCCGCGTCGGGCGCATTGTCAGCCTTGACCGCCGCGCCGTTCTTCAGCAGGAATTCGCTGTTCTTGGCTTCCTGCCCCGGTATCGGGTTGAGTATCACTATCGGAAGCCCCTTTGCGAGCGATTCCGATATCGTAAGGCCTCCCGGTTTCGTGATTATGACCGAGGAGACCGACATTAGCTCATCGACGTTCGTGGCCATGCCGAGGACGATCGTCTTCATCCTGAAGGAATGCTTCTTCCTCTCGAGCCAATCGAGCAGTTTCCTGTTGCTTCCCGTGACCACTATCAGCTGTATCGGATGCTTGATGCGGTTCAATTCATTTACGAGTTCCGCGATCGGCCCGAGACCCTGCCCTCCGCCCATGACCAGGACCGCGGGAATCGCATCATCAAGCCCGTACTTCGAACGGACCTGACGGGTATCCACCGTGTCCGCGAACTTCGGGTCTATCGGTATGCCGTAGACCTTGATCTTTCCCTTGGGGATCCCGTGCTCGACAAAAACATCGGTAGCCATATCCGAATTCACGATATAATAATCGACCGTGTCGAAGAACCAGTAGGAATGGGGATAGCAATCGGTGAGGACGCCTATGAGCGGGATATCGAAACCGAACGAGGTCTTGCAGTCGGCTATCATTCCGCAAGGGAAGGCCTGAGTGCACGCAACAGCATCGGGCTTGAATTCCTCAAGCAGCGCTTTAAGCTTCCCCGAGTTGAACCTGTGTATGAGGTCGCGCAGCCGCCTCAGGCTCCTGAAGACCTTCGGGTTATCATAGAGGTACTCCCACACCTCCGGCCTGTTCTTTATCACGCCCATGTAAGTCCGGTGTATGACCCTCTCGACGAGCGGGTTCGTGTAGTTAAAGGAGTCTATGTTCCTTACTTCCGAACCCGGTTCGAGCATTTTTATGGCTTTTTCAAGCGCGATAGCGGCCTTTTGGTGCCCTGAATTCTCGGATATATGCAGAAGCAGTATCTTCTTGTTCGCCACTAGAACGCCTCCAAATAAACTACGCCCGCCTTATATGACGGCGGGCGTATATTCCATGCTACCCGGAACCGGCTTTTTTAGTCCTTCTTCTGCAGGACCTTCTTGATCCTTTCGACGGCTATCTTGAGCCTGTCCTCCGGCTCAACGAGAGCAAACCTAACAAAACCTTCGCCGAATTCGCCGAAACCCGTACCAGGTGAAGATACGACGCCCGCTTCCTCGACCAGCAGCGCGGAGAACTCCATCGATGTCAGGCCGGTATATTTCGGAGGTATATGGGCCCAGACATAGAACGTCCCCTGGGGCATGTCTATATCCCATCCCGCCTCGTTAAGCCCTCCGACAAATACGTCCCTTCTTTTCTTATAAGTGGCCACGAGTTCCTTCACACAGTCCTGGGGGCCGGTCAGGGCCTTTATGGCGGCGCACTGTATCGGCCTGAACAGCCCGAAATCGATATAGCTCTTGGTCTTCTCGAGCGAGCGAATTATGTTCGCGTTGCCGACGACCATGCCTATCCTCCATCCCGCCATATTATACGATTTCGACAGCGTATGGAACTCGACGCATTTGTCCTTAGCGCCCTTTATCTGCAGTATGCTCGGCGCAGGCTTCCCGTCGAATACAAAATCTGAATAAGCGTTGTCGTAAGCGATTATTATATCCTTGTCTTTCGCCCAATCGACGACATCCTGGAGGTAGGCCAGGTCGGCGACCGCGGCCGTAGGGTTATGCGGATAGCTCAGGAATAGTATCTTCGCCATCCTCGTTATCTCCCTGCCGAGCCCCCTAAGGTTCGGTTTATAACCGCTCTCCCTCGTCATCGGGATGCTGTATAGTATGCCGCCGGCCATGATGGGCCCGTTAAAATGCACCGGATAGCCCGGGCTCGGGACAAGCGCAATGTCGTCGCTGTTAAGGAACGTCAGGCAGAAGTTGGCTATGCCCTCCTTGGAACCTATTAAAGGCAGGACTTCGGTCCTCGGGTCCAGGTCCACGTTGAACCTGCCCTTGTACCAGTCGGCTATCGCCTTATTGAAGGCCTTCTCTATCTCTCCGGTAGGCCTTGAATAGCGGTGGTTCGCCACATATTTGCACTGTTCGCGCAATTCATCGACTATATGCTGGGCCGGAGGCAGGTCGGGGCTTCCCATGCCGAGGTCGAGAACGTCAACGCCCGACGCCCTGGCCTTCTCCTTCAATTCGTCCAGTATCGTGAAAAGGTACAGCGGTAAACGTTTTAACCTATTGGCTTCATGCATCTACTTGATCTACTCCTCTTCTTCGAAAAGCGCTTCCTCTTCCTCTATGTTAGCGAGGACTTCTCCGACCTCGACTATATCCCCTTCCTCATAATACACTTCCGTCACGACGCCGGAACACGGCGCAGGCACGTTGAAGGTCGACTTGTCGGTCGCTACCTCGACGAGATCCTCGCCTTCCTCGACCCTGTCGCCTTCTTCGAAATGCCAGTACGAGATCGTGACTTCCCTTCCGCCTTCTCCCATATCAGGCATGATCACCTTTGCCATAACCTCTCCTCCTTGCGGCTACTTATTGTTTAAACAAGCTGCGTGATAGGAACTTCTGACAAAAGGCCCTGAACTCACTCTTGTAAAGCCTAAATTATACGCCATTTCCTCATATTTTGCAAACATTTTTGGCGGCACAAATCCGGATTCTTCCAGCCTGCCGCCCGAGGGTTTCAGGTACTGCCCGAGGGTCAATATCCCGCAGCCCGCCCTCCTGAGGTCCTCCATCGCCGACGCTATCTCCGTTTCCGTCTCTCCGAGCCCGAGCATCAGTCCGCTCTTCACGGGCGTCAACGGAAACAGGCGTTTCGACATCCGGAGCACCGAGAGCGAGACTTCGTAATCCGCTTTCGGCTTGACCTTCCCGTACAGCCTGCGCACCGTATCGATGTTATGCGCGAACACGTCCACACCCGGTGCGTGTACCGTCCTTATGGAGGCTTCCGAGCCCCGGAAATCAGGAACGAGGACTTCCATGCCTACACCGGGCGCGCGCGCCTTAACATACGATACCACGTCCGAAAAATGGGCCGCGCCTCCGTCAGGTATATCGTCCCTCGTTACGGAGGTTATTACCGCGTATTTAAGCCCGAGTTTTGTTATGGCATTATAAATATTTTCCGGTTCAGACGGGTCGGGAGGCATCGGAGTGCCGGACCTTACTGCGCAGAACCCGCATCCCCTCGTGCATATGTCGCCGAGTATTACGAACGTCGCGACCCCTTTGTCAAAGCACTCGCATAGGTTCGGGCAGTTAGCGCTCTCGCATATCGTATTTACCCCGGAGCCCTTTAAAGCGCTCCTTGTGGCCGTTATCCTCCCGGAGGCCGCCATGGGCCTGCGCAACCAGAGCGGTTTAGCTATCATTTGACCTGTCTCTGAAGGTTTACCGCCGCTTCTTGTATTCCTTCCGAAAAGGTCGGATGCGGTTGTATGGTTTCCGCGAGATCCTTTGCGGTAAGCCCGCCCTTTATCGCTACGCTTATTATTCCTATCATCTCCGAGGCGTTATAGCCGAGTATCTGCGCTCCGATGATGCGGCCGCTTTCCTTTTCCGCGACGATCTTTATGAAACCGTCGGGCTCGCCGTACGCCTGCGCCCTGCCGAGGCCCGCAAAATACGAACGTCCTGAAACCGCCGTTATTCCCTTGTCCCCGGCCGCTTCCGCCGTAAGCCCTACGCTTGCGGCCTCAGGGAACGAATATACGCACATCGGCATTATAGAATAATCCATCGGGATGTTCGCGCCCGCCGCGTTCATCGCCGCAACCCTGCCCTCCGCGGATGCCGCATGCGCGAGGTTGTACCTGCCGATGCAATCGCCGGCGGCAAATATGCGAGCAGATGATGTCCTGAGGTTCGCGTCAACGGTTATCCTGCCGTCCTGCAGGGAGACACCCGCCTTGTCGAGGCCCAGCCCGGCGGTATCCGGGATACGGCCGACGCAGATAAGGATGACCTCGGAGCCGATACCTTCGATATCTTTTATATCCGCCCCCGTAACGACATTTATGCCCTTGTTCCTGAATATCCCTTCCAGGCGTGACGATATATCCTTGTCCTCCCTCGGGAGCATCCTGTCCATCGTCTCCATCAAAGTGACCTTCGTTCCGAGCGCCGAGAAGAACGACGCAAATTCGCAGCCTATCGGGCCGGAACCTATTATAGAAATGTCGGACGGAAGTTTCGAGAGCCCTAATATCTCCTCCGAATAAAATATCCTCCTGCGGTCCGATGCCACGTTCCCTAAAGGCCTCGGGAAGGAACCCGTTGCGATGACAAACGACCCTGCCTTGACCTCTTCTCCGTTCACCGTAAGGGTATCCTTCGAGGTGAACACGGCTTCGCCGCCGATAAGCTCTATCTTCTTAGATGTCACTGATTGGGTAAGGCTGTTCCTGAGCCGTTCGACGACTTCGGAAGAGCGTTTGATGATCGCGGGCAGGTCAGGCGCGGGTATATTTTTGGACAGGCTGTAAAGTGACGCTGACCTGAGGCGGGCTTTTGTGGGGATACATCCTTTGTTGAGGCATACGCCGCCGACCTGTCCCTTCTCGATAAGGGCGGTCTTTGCACCGAGCGCTGAGGATTCGAGCGCGGCTGAGGTTCCGCCCGGGCCAGCGCCTATAACACAGATATCAAATTCTTTCATCCGTATCCGTTGCCGCTATTTAAGCGCCTTGATTATCGCGTCCGCCATCTCGCGCGTCCCGACTGCCGTCGGGTCATTACGGTCGGCCTTCATGTCGTATGTGACGTGCGCGCCGTCCTCTATCACCTTCTTGACGGCGTCCTCCAGCTTACCTGCCGCATCATCCTCGCCAAGATGGCGCAACATCAGCATGCCGGAGAGTATCATCGCGGTGGGATTTACCTTATTCATTCCTTTGTATTTCGGCGCGCTTCCGTGCGTCGCCTCGAAGACCGCGGCATCATCGCCTATATTCGCTCCGGGAGCCATGCCGAGGCCGCCAACAAGGCCCGCGCAAAGGTCGGAAACTATGTCCCCGTAGAGGTTCGGCAGCACGAGCACGTCATATTCCTCGGGGCGCTGAACGAGCTGCATGCAGATATTATCGACTATCCTGTCCTCGAACTTTATCTTCCCCGAATATCCCTCGGCGACCTGCCTCGCCGTCGCGAGGAAAAGGCCGTCGGTCGCTTTCATTATGTTGGCCTTATGTATGCAGGTGACCTTCTTCCTGTTATTTTTCACGGCATAGTCGAAAGCGAACTTCACGATGCGTTCCGACCCGTGCTTCGAGATAGGCTTTATGCTTATAGCGGAATCCTGCCTGACCTTCTTCTTGGAATTTGAAAACGAATTCACTAAATCTATTACTTTCCTTGATTCAGGAGTCTCGTTTTCGAATTCCACGCCCGCGTACAGGTCTTCGGTGTTCTCCCTGACTATGACAAGGTCCACGTCCGAATAACGGCTGCGGACTCCCTTGTACGACTTGCAGGGGCGCAGGCAAGCGTATAGTTCGAGGGCTTTCCTGAGCTCGACGTTCACGCTCCTTATGCCGGTCCCTATAGGAGTCGTTATGGGGCCTTTTATCGCGACCTTATTCTTCCTTATCGAGGCGAGGACATGCTCCGGCAGCGGCGTCCCGTATTTCTCGACGACATCTATGCCCGCGTCAAAGACCTCCCATTCTATGGAGGCCCCTGTCTTCGCGCATGCCGCGTCTATGCAGCGCTTCGCAGCTTCCGAAAGTTCCGGCCCTACCCCGTCGCCCGGTATGAAGGTAACCTTATGTTTCATTTCAACCACGCCTCTATCCTGTCGAGGCCCTTGCTGATCTCATCCATCCCGGTCGCGAAACTCAGCCTTATATGCGTGTTCCACCCGAACGGCTCGCCGGGTATTACCGCGACCTTCGCCTCTTCAAGCAATCTCTTCGAGAACTCGAACGAATCCATCCCGGTCTTCGATATATCGCAAAACACGTAGAAGGCCCCCTTGGGCTTCACGCAGCTTATTCCTTTCATCGTGCCGATGCGCAAAACCATATAATCGCGGCGTCTCTCGAACTCCTCGGCCATCTTCGCGACACACGACTGGTCGCCGCTGATCGCTTCAAGCGTCGCTTTTTGCGCGAATGACACGGGATTTGAGGTGGAATGGTCCTGCAGCCGTCCTACCGCCGACGCAAGTTCCTTGCTGGGCGCGCCGAGGTACCCTATGCGCCAGCCGGTCATTGAATAGGATTTCGATACGCCGTTAACGGTGAACGTGAGCGCATAGGCCTCTTTGCTTAACGACGCGAACGAGACGTGCTTCTCGCCGCCGTATATGAGCTTCTCGTATATCTCATCCGATATTACGGGTATCTTCCTGCTTACGAGCACGTCCGCGAGCCCTTCCAGTTCCCTCCTGTTGTAGACCGAACCGGTGGGGTTGGACGGGCTGTTGAGCACAAACGCCGCCGTCTTGGGCGTGATTGCCTTCGCAAGCGCGTCGGGCCTCAACTTGAATTCGTCGGATTGCTTCGTATCGAGGATTACCGGTATGCCGCCGGCAAGCCTGACCATCTCCGCGTAGCTGACCCAGTACGGCGAGGGTATTATGACCTCGTCGCCGTCGTCGCATATCGCCTGGAATATGTTATAAAGGGAATGCTTTGCACCGCAGGAGACTATTATCTGGGCGGGTTCATAGGTAAGGCCGTTATCCTTCAGGAATTTCCCGCAGATCGCCTTCTTTAGTTCAGGTATGCCCGATGAAGCGGTATATTTGGTAAAACCGCCCTCGATGGCTTTGATCGCGGCGGACTTTATGTTGGCGGGCGTATCGAAATCGGGCTCGCCTGCCCCGAAACTCACGACATCCTCGCCGGAGGCCTTCATCTGCTTGGCTTTGGCGGTAATGGCGAGAGTCGGGGACTCCTTGACCTTCTCGAGGCGTTTTGAGATCTTCAAAGAAATCCCCTCCTTGCCCATTTCTTATCCTCGCAGGATATGCCGGGCTATTTTGTCCTGCCCCTGAAGAATTTACGAAGAGTGCCTGCGAAACCGGTCTGCCCCTGGTGCGCGGCGGCCGGATGGGCCTCTTTCATTTCCTTCTTGGGCGGAATATGCTTTTCCGGAGCTGATTCCTTCGTCTTCTCGGCAGTCGCCGTAGCTGTCTCTTTCGAGGCCGCCTTATCATGGGCCGCAGCCGCCTGCTTGGCTTCTGACGCCTTCTCTTTCTTCGGCTTGGCCTTGGGAGCCACGACCTTCTTTTCGGTCAGCTCGAGTATGACCATCTCGGCGTTATCGCCTCTCCTGTTGCCGAGGCGTATTATCCTTGTATACCCGCCCTTCCTGTTCGCGAACAGGGGCGAGATCTCCTTGAACAATTTCTTTACGAGGTCCTCATCGCGCAGCACGGAGAAGACCTTCCTCCTCGAATGGACCGTATCGACCTTGCCCATCGTTATAAGCCTCTCGGCCAGCTTCCTGGCTTCCTTGGCTTTCTGGGCCGTCGTCGTTATGCTCTGAGATATGAAAAGCCCCCTCGCGAGATTTGTGAACATCGAATCCCTCTCGGGCTTGTTCCTGTCGAACCTGCGTTTCATGTTGTTATGGCGCATATTGTTTACCCGTTAATCTTTCTTTAGCAATTTTTTATCGACCTTCATCCCAAGCGAAAGGCCCATACTGACTATTATCTCCTTGATCTCGGCCAATGACTTCTTGCCGAAGTTCCTGTACTTGAGCATCTCGGCCTCGGACTTCTGGACGAGTTCCCCGATCGTCTTGATCTTCGCTTCCTTAAGGCAGTTCGCGCTCCTTACGGAGAGTTCCAGCTCGGAAACAGGCATCTTCAACTTGGAATACAATTCCTCGTCGACCTTTACCTCTTCCTCCGCCTCTTCGACAGGGAGCTTACCGAACCCGAGGAATATCTCGAGATGCTTCTCGAGTATATGGGATGAATAGAGCAGCGCGTCCTTAGGCGTCACGCTTCCGTTCGTCCAGATCTCAAGTATCAGCTTGTCGTAATCCGTTATCTGCCCGACGCGTGTGTTCTCGACCTGGAAATTCACCTTTATGATAGGGGTGAATATCGAGTCGACCGGTATCACGCCTATAGGCAGGCCTTCCTTCTTGTTCTTCTCCGCCGGGTAATACCCCCTGCCCCTGCCGACTTCCATCTCGACGTGGAACTTCGCGTTCTTTGTCAGCGTCGCTATGTGCAGGTCGGGGTTCAGGATCTCTATGGTCTCGTCGTGGATTATATCCTTGGCCTTTACGTCGCCCTTGCTGTCGGCCTTTATCTCTATGACCTTCGGCTGCCTCGAGTGCGAACGCAATATGAGCTTCTTGATGTTAAGGATGATATCCGGCACGTCTTCCGAGACCCCGGGTATAGTGGAAAACTCATGCTGCACCGAATCGATCTTCACGGATGTGACCGCGCTGCCTTCTATCGAGGAAAGAAGCACCCTCCTCAGCGCGCTGCCTAACGTGGTCCCGTACCCGCGCTCGAACGGCTCGGCAATGAACTTGCCGTAGTTGTCCGTATAGGTCGACTCTTCGCAGACCAGCTTCTTAGGCATCTCAAAATCTTTCCAAACAATACCCATATTATTTTATCCTCCTACTTCGAGTATAACTCTACTATTAATTGTTCCTGGACAGGGAAACCGATATCGTCCCTTGACGGAAGCTTGACTATCTTTACTTCCAAGCCGTTAGTATCCACCGCGAGCCATTTTGGAGTGCCTCTGTCCTTCGTTATCTCGAGGTTGCTCTTTATATGCTTTACGATGCCTTCCTTTGCCCCTATCTTGACGGAATCGCCGGCCTTTACCTGGAACGACGCGACATCCACCCTGCGGCCGTTGACCTTCACGTTCCCGTGCGCCGTTATCTGGCGCGCGTCGGCGGTGGAATTCGCGAGGCCCGAGCGGAACAGCACGTTATCCAGCCTTCTCTCGAGCTGCTGAAGCAGGATCTCGCCGGTGACGCCCTTTGACTTATTCGCTATCTTGAAATACTTCCTGAACTGCCTTTCAAGCACCCCGTAGATCCTCTTTACTTTCTGCTTTTCCCTCAACTGAAGGCCGTAATCAGAAAGCTTTATCCTGCCCTGGCCGTGCTGGCCCGGCGCATATTCGCGGCGGGTTATGGCGCATTTGGGCGTGTAGCAGCGCGAGCCCTTAAGGAACAGCTTGGCGCCTTCCCTCCTGCAAAGCCTGCATACGGCATCCTTGTATTTCGCCATTTACTATACTCTCCTTCTCTTCGGTGGCCTGCAACCGTTGTGCGGAATAGGCGTGACATCCTTGATTAACGATATGGCCAGGCCGGCTGCCTGAAGGGCTCTTATAGCGGACTCGCGTCCGGCACCGGGCCCCTTTACGAAAACTTCAACTTCTTTTACGCCGTGCTCCATGGCCTTCTTTGCGGCTACTTCCGCCGCTACCTGTGCAGCGAACGGCGTCGACTTCTTCGAACCGGCGAACCCGCTTCCGCCGCTTGACGCCCAGCAGATCGTATTCCCCGATTTGTCCGTTATCGTCACGACCGTGTTATTGAAAGTCGCCTGTATATGCGCGACCGCGCTCGGTATGTTCTTCGCGGCTTTTTTCTTGGTTTTGTGCTTCTTTGGCTTATTTACTTCTTCCTTCTTTTCCTCTGCCATTTAGCAAGGCTCCTTATTTATGGTTATCCTTTGGCTTCTTTTTTCTTGAGAGTGACGGCCATCCTGCGCGGGCCCTTCCTGGTCCTCGCGTTCGTCTTCGTGCGCTGACCGCGCGACGGCAGGCTTCTCTTGTGCCTCATGCCCCTGTATGAACCTATATCCATGAGCCTCTTGATGTTCTGCGCTATCTCCCTCCTGAGGTCTCCCTCGACCTTGTACTCCTTCTGCAGAATCGAGGTTATACGGGCGACCTCCTCGTCGGTCAGGTCCTTTGCGCGGACTTCGGGGTTGATATTCGCTTCCTTCAATATCTTCCTCGAAATGACCCTTCCTACCCCGTAGAGGTAGCAGAGCGAGAACTCTATCTTTTTTTCCTTCGGTAGATCGATACCTAAAATCCTGGGCATTAATTCCTCCTGATTATTAGCGTGGCAAAAACCTGCGGCCTAGCCCTGGCGCTGCTTATGCTTCGGGTTCGCGCATATAACGTAAATGATACCCCTTCTCTTGACTATCTTGCACTTCTCGCAGATCTTCTTTATACTTGAACGGACTTTCATATCATTTCACCCTGAAAGTTATCCTTCCTCTTGTTAAGTCATACGGCGAAAGCTCCAGCTTGACCCTGTCGCCCGGGAGTATCCTGATGAAGTTCATCCTCATCTTTCCCGAGACGTGGGCCAATACCTTGTGGCCTTCGTCCAGCTCCACGCGGAACATCGCGTTCGGCAACGCCTCAAGCACCACTCCCTCTACTTCTATTGCTTCTTCTTTCGCCATTTCGTCAATATTTCCGGACCGTCCTCTCCGATATACACCGTATGCTCGAAGTGGGCCGAAAGTTTCCTGTCTGTTGTCACGGCTGTCCAGCCGTCATCAAGGATCTCAACGCCGTACCTGCCTGCGTTCACCATCGGTTCTATCGCGAGAACCATGCCGGCCTTTAATCTCGGGCCGGTCCCCGGGACCCCGAAATTCGGGATCTGCGGGTCTTCATGCATCCTCGAACCTATGCCGTGCCCCACGAATTCGCGCACAACGGAAAAACCGCTGCCCTCGACGCATTCCTGCACGGCACTCGATATATCATAGAGCCGCTTATCCGGCCTGGCGTTCTCTATCCCCTTGTACAGTGACGCTTCCGTCACTTCCATGAGCCTTCTCGCTTCTTCCGAGACGGCACCTACGGGGAAACTCATCGCTGCATCGCCGAAAAATCCGTTTAGCTTCACGCCTACGTCGACCGCGATGATGTCGCCTTCCTTAAGGACGCGCTTCCCGGGTATCCCGTGCACTACCGTCTCGTTGACGGACGTGCATATGTTCGCCGGGAATCCCTTGTATCCCTTGAACGCGGATACGGCGCCCCGTTCCTTTATATGCTGTATGGCCAGGTCGTCGAGTTCCTGCGTCGTGACCCCCGGCCTTATCTTCGTCCCCAGATACTCGAGCGTATCGGAGACTATCCTGCAGGCGGCTTCGATCTTCTCTACTTCCGCCCTAGACCGTAATGTTATCATGCTGCGGCCTTATTTTACTTCAGATTCTCTTTGACAAAGAGCTTCGACAGATAATCATGCGCTTCATCCACGTCGAAGTCGCCTGAAACGGTCCTCAAGATCCCCTTGCCCTCGTAATAGCTTATTATGCCGGGGACCGTGTTCTCGTATACTTTTATCCTGTTAAGGATGGTCTCTTCCTTATCGTCCACCCTCTGGTAAAGCTCGCCGCCGCATTTGTCGCACTTGCCGGCCACCTTCGGGGGAATATTCTTCACATGGTAATTTTCGCCGCAGTTCTTGCAGACCCTCCTTCCGGAGAGCCTCTGGATTATCGTCTCCTGCGACGTCTTGAAATACAGCACAAGGTCTATCGGGCGCTTAAGCTCCGCGAGCGTGCCGTCGAGCGCCTTTGCCTGCGCCGCGGTCCTCGGGAACCCGTCGAGCATGAAACCCTTTTCGCAATCCTCTTTGGCGACTCTCTGGGCCACCATTTCTATGACCACATCATCCGGGACCAGTTCGCCCTTGTCCATATAGACCTTCGCCTTCAGCCCTATGGGAGACTGCGCCTTCACGGACTCGCGGAGGATATCGCCCGTCGAAATGTGCGGTATCCCGAACTCTTTAGAAAGAACTTTGGCCTGCGTGCCCTTTCCGGCTCCCGGAGGGCCTAACAGGACCAGCTTCATCTGCCCCTCGCCTTCAGCCTGCCCGACTTCATGAACCCGTCATAATGCCTCATGAGCAGGAACGACTCGATCTGTTTCATCGTATCGAGCATGACGCCTACGATGATCAGCAGCGCCGTGCCGCCGAAGAAGCTGGCGACGAGATAAGGTATCTTAAGCCACCTTCCTACGAAATACGGTATTATCGCTATTATCGCGAGGAAGATAGCGCCCGGTAACGTGACCCGGTTAAGTATAAAATTGAAATAATCCTCCGTGGGCTTGCCGGGCCTGACGCCTGGGACGAAACCGCCGTATTTCTTCATGTTATCCGAAAGATCGCGCGGGTTCAAAGTTACCGCCGTATAAAAATATGTGAAGAATATGATCAGGGCGGCGTAAAGCGTATAATGTACGAACCCCTCGCTGGACATGAAGTGCAGCATATTCTTTATCGTCTGGTTAGGCATGAACTGGGCTATCATCGCCGGGAACATCAATATAGACTGCGCGAATATGATCGGTATGACGCCCGCCTGGTTGACCCTTAGCGGCAGGTAAGTGCTCTGCCCGCCCATGACCCGCCTGCCCACTATGCGTTTAGCGTATTGCACCGGAATGCGCCGCTGCGCCTGTGTTATCATTATTACCGATACTATTACGCCGAACAGCATTGCGGCCATCATTATGATCGTCAATATATCTATCTGCTTGGACGTGACCAGCGCATACAGGTTGCTTCCCGCCGTCGGTATCCTCGATATGATGGACGCGGTTATTATTATAGACATGCCGTTGCCGATGCCGAACTCAGTTATCTGCTCGCCGAGCCACATTATGAACGCGGTGCCGCTCACCAGCGTCAGTATGACCATCAGCCTGAATCCCCATCCCGGATACTGGACTACCTGTATCCCTATCGTCTCGTGAAGGTTCTCGAGCCAGAAGCTCGTGAAGAGCGCCTGTATCGCGCCTATTACGAGCGTGCCGTAGCGCGTGTACTGCGTTATCATCCTGCGGCCGTGCTCGCCGCCCTCTTTCGCGAGTTTCTCGAAATACGGGAACGCGAACGTCAATAGCTGCATGATGATCGAGCTCGATATATAGGGCATGATACCGAACGCGAATATCGTCATCTGCGACATCGCATTGCCGGTAAAGAGGTCCATGATATCGAAAAGGCTGCCGCCCGACTTCTTCGATTCCTGCTCTATGAACTGGGCGAGCGCGTGTCCGTCTATGCCCGGAGTGGGTATGTACCTTCCGAAACTATAGACGGCAAGAAGCGCCGCCGTTATCAGCAGCTTCTTCTTGAGCTCGGGTATCTTGAAAATGTTCGAAAAAGCCTGGATCATTATTTTATTATCTCTGTTTTGCCGCCGGCCTTAGCGATCTTCTCGGCAGCTGAAGTTGAGAACGCCTGCGCCTTCACTGTAAGGGCCTTTGATATCTCGCCGCCTCCGAGTATCTTGACGGCGGACTTCTCGTCCTTTATTATGCCCTGGCTGCACAACTCCGCGGGAGTGACTACGGAATTCTCCTTGAACGCGGCCAGCTCCGTGAGGTTGACGACCTGGGATATCTTCTTGAACCTGTTTGTGAAGCCCCTCTTCGGCACCGTCCTGATCAAAGGCATCTGTCCGCCTTCGAATTCCTTATGGATATGGGCGCCCGACCTGGACCTCTGGCCTTTCTGGCCCCTTGTCGACGTCTTTCCGTGGCCCGAACCCGAGCCCCTGCCGACTATCTTCCTCTTTTTCGTGGCCCCTTCGGGGACCCTGATCTCTCCAAGTTTCACTTAGGCTGCTCTCCTTTTATCCTCGTGTTCTC
>JBAZJG010000016.1:0-35606 GCA_041651455.1 Candidatus Omnitrophota bacterium | reverse complement strand
TATGGTGGAGGCGCGGGGATTCGAACCCCGGTCCTTAAGTCACTTGCTAAGAGCTCCTACATGCGTTTCCTGCAATTTGTCGTTTCGCCGATGCGGGCGCGTAAGCAGGCCCGCTACCGCAACGACTAGCCTTTAATTTGTCTCGTCCCGTTCCCCAAAGGCGAAAGAAACGGGACCAGCCTGCTGCGACGTCACATCCGGCTTCGCAGGCAAAACCGGGTGACGTGCCGCAATTAAGCGGCTAGCGCGAGTTCGTTCGCGTTTAACTTTTTTTGCCAGGTTTTAACGAGGCCACCTGACACCCTCGGCATGCAACCCTTAACTCGCTTCTTAAGTCGAAGCCTTTCGCCCCCTTTATTCTTTCCCGCGTACCTCGCGCCGCAGGTCCCTGTCGGAATCGCGGCGTTTGATATCCTCGCGTTTGTCGTAGAGCTTCTTGCCCTGCGCGACGCCCAATTCTACTTTCGCGCGCCCCCTCGTGAAATAGACCTTAAGGGGGATAAGCGTCAAGCCCTTCTGTGTGAGACGGCCCTCGATCTTCCTTATTTCGGCCTTGTGTATCAGCAGCTTCCGTTTCCTCTTCGGCTCGGGAGCGAACCTGCCCGCCTGAGGATACGGCGATATATGCATGTTGAATATGAATAATTCGTCTTCGTCAATCCTGGCGAAGCTGTCGTTCAGGTTAGCCTTCTTGTCCCGTAAGGACTTGACCTCCGCGCCCTGGAGAGCGATGCCCGCCTCAAAGGACTCGAGTATGTGGTAATTGTGCCGGGCTTCCCTGTTTGTCGCAACCGTCTCATCCGCCATTTTAGGTATTAATAATATAACATATTTCATTGAAAAAATCGAAGAGAATCGGTATAATCAGTCTAGTTTCGGATACCCATATGGAAGATACCCTTAAAGAATTCCTTTCGCTGGTAAAAGTCAGCCGGTTCGAGGAAAAATACTCAAAAGACATAACGGACGGACTATACTTCGGTTTCCCGCTGAAGAGCATAGTCCAGGCCGAAAAAAGGCTCTCCTCCCCGGAAGAGCAGTCCGTAGGGTATTTCTCAATGGAATACGGGCTCGCCACAAGCGTATACAACAGTTTCATCTCCTCCTCCCCCGTCTCGGAATCTAACATACTCCCGAAACAGAATATCTTCTCAAACATGCGCATAAGGGACTATTACTTCCAGTTCAAGATCGAACAAAGGATAATGGACCTGCCGATATACAGCGGCGGCCTCGGCGTACTTGCTGGCGACAGCCTGAAATCGTCGGCCGACCTCAACATATCGCTGGCGGCGGTCGGCATCCTCTGGAGGAAGGGCTACTTCAAGCAGAATTTCTGGTTCAAGGACGGGCAGGTCCCCGAGGAGACCAACTGGGACCCTTACTCCTATCCCGGACTGGTCCCCCTCGACACCGTGATAAAGATACCCCTCAGGGACGGGGAGCTCTTCCTGCGGCTCTGGAAATACTATGTTTACAGCTTTAACAGGGAACACGCGATCCCTCTGATACTTCTCGACTCCGATGTCGAGGGCAACAGCCCCGAGTTCAGGAGGCTTACCGACCAGCTTTACAGGAGCGACAATTCCTATATCAAGATAATGCAGCGCGTGATACTCGGCATCGGGGGGATCAAGGCATTCGAGGCGCTCGGGTATAACATAAAAAGGTACCACCTTAACGAAGGGCATGCGGCGATGGCGCTCGTCGAGATGGCCGACGCGCTCGATAAGGACGCTCTCTCTACTCTCGAGCGGAACTTCGTATATACGTGCCATACCCCCGTCGCGGCCGGCCATGACCGGTTCCCCCTGAAGGAGCTCGAGAAGATCCTGCCGGATGAGAACATGGATTTCATTAGGAAGAACGGCTCGGAAGAAAGCAGCGCGAACCTTACGGTGCTGCTGCTGAATTGCTGCCGGAGCGTGAACGCCGTCGCGAAAAAACACGGCGAGGTCACCCGCATGCAGTTCCCGCAACACGCCGGCAAGATCAAATCGATAACGAACGGCATCCATATACCGACGTGGATATCCGACGATATCGCGAAACTCCTAAATAAGTACAGGAATGAGGCACAGGCCTGCTCGTCGGGCCATTCCGAGCTGATGGACCTCGAGCGGCTCAGGGACGACGAGCAGTTCAGGGCCGACCTCTGGAACGCGCACCAGGCGAACAAGCGCAAGCTGTCTTCGGTATTCGCCAACTGGGACATAAAAGAGAACTGCTTCACGCTCTGCTGGGCCAGGAGGATAGCCGCTTATAAAAGACCGAGCCTGCTCTTCCAGGACCCGCGCAAGCTCCTCGATATCGCGGAGAAATACGGGCCTGTCCAGATAATAATCGCCGGAAAGGCGCATCCGAACGACAGCCTCGTCGGCACCTACATAAACAGCATAATGAACACGATAGATTCCCTCGGCACGCAGGGGTCCGACCTGCGGGTCATAATGCTTGAAAACTACGATATATTCTTCGGGAAACTGCTGACGAACTCGGTCGACGTCTGGCTGAATAACCCCCTTCCCCCGTTCGAGGCGTCCGGCACGAGCGGGATGAAGGCGATACTTAACGGCGTCCTGCAGCTCTCGACGCTGGACGGCTGGGTCGTGGAGGCCGCAGACGCGGCTGAAAATCCCGACGCTAATATCGGGGAGATCTTCGGCTACAGGCATAATACAGGAGACCCGATAGGAAGCGAACTCGACCTGCGGCTCGACTCGGACTCGGCGCAGCTCTACGCGGCGATGGAGAAGATGGTCAAACTCTATTACGAGACGAACAAGGACGGAAACCTTAATACCGGTTCAAAATGGATCGATATTATGATAAACTGTATCAAGCAAAGCCATTACTTCAACACCTGCAGGATGGTCCAGGAATATCGCGACAAGATGTGGTTCGTAAAGGAATAGATTTGCCGAAGTGGCGGAACTGGCATACGCGCTGCGTTCAGGGCGCAGTGACCGCAAGGTCTTGAGAGTTCAAATCTCTCCTTCGGCACCAACCTAATCCGCACAAAGGAGGTCCTGACATGGCGATCCCCGCAAAGCTCAAGAAGTACCTTGACTCGAACAAGGTCAAGTACAAGGCCCTGAAGCACAAGCTCGCTTATACCGCGCAGGAAATAGCGGCAGCGCAGGAAGTCCCCGGCAAGCAGGTCATTAAATCCGTCCTCGTGAAGACGGATAAGGGTTTCGCCCTGGCGGTCCTTCCGGCGATCCACCTTATAGACCTCAAGAAACTCAAGTCGGCCCTGAAGTGCAAGTCGGTCAAGATAGCCACGGAGAAAGACATCGAAAAAGCCATTCCCGACTACAAGCCCGGCGCAATGCCTCCTTTCGGCGCCCTCTTCGGCCTAGACACGGTCTCCGACAAGATACTTAAGGAGGACGTGGAGATAGTCTTCAACGGCGGCACGCATACCGACACCATTAAGATGAAATACACCGATTTCGAGAAACTCGCAAAACCCAAGGTCGCCGATATCGGAAAACATATCTAGATGGCGAACGACCGGAGCGAACTCTCCAGGATATCAAGGCAGCTGACGAATTTCCTGCAGGAACTGCCCCGCCCGGGATACCTCTGGCCGTTCACCGTCACCAATCTGCTATAAACTCGTTCTATAAGATAGATGACCTTGCCACGCGCCCTTCAGAACCCCAGATCCCTGTCTAAGCTCCTGTAATTTATCGCTTCAGATATGTGTTCCGCGGATATGATCTCCGAACCCGCAAGGTCTGCTATAGTCCTGGCTATCTTCAACACCTTATCATATCCCCTCGCGCTCAAACCCAACTCAAGTATTGCAAGCTTTAGGAGCTCCGAGGCCTCCTTATCTATGCAGCAGAACCTTTCGGTATCCTTTGAGCTTAGATGGGCGTTGCAGTGTATCGAAAGCCCTTCATAGCGTTTTTTCTGTGCCGCTCTCGCATTGTTGACCCTTTCCCTTATGGCAGCGGAGCTTTCCCCGCGGCTCTTTCCCGAGAGTTCCTTATACTTAAGAGAAGGTACCTCGAGATGAATATCGATCCTGTCGAGAAGCGGCCCCGATACCTTCGACAGGTACCTCTGTATGACAGGCGGTGTGCAATGGCATTCTTTCTTCGGGTCCGTGAAATAACCGCACGGGCACGGGTTCATCGCCGCGACCAGCATGAATTTCGCCGGGTACTTAAGGCTCAACTCTGCCCGCGAAATGACGACTTCCCCTCCTTCAAGCGGCTGGCGAAGCGCCTCAAGCGCGTCCCTCCTGAACTCCGGGAGCTCATCGAGGAACAATACACCGTTATGCGCTAAGCTTATCTCCCCCGGCTTGAGCCTGTTCCCTCCGCCGACTAGTCCGGCATAAGACACCGTGTGGTGCGGCATCCTGAAGGGCCTTAACGATACAAGATGGTTCGCGCCGTTCAGCAGGCCCGATATACTGTGTATCTTCGTCGTCTCGAGCATCTCGCCCGTTGACAGTACAGGCAATATGGTTATAAGCCTCTGCGCCAGCATCGTCTTCCCGGAACCCGGCGGGCCTATCATCAGCACATTGTGCCCTCCCGCTGCGGCTACTTCGAGTCCCCGTTTTACGTGCCATTGCCCTTTCACATCGCTGAAGTCGATATCGGGGCTCCGCTCTGCGATATCCCCGTGGTTCCCGGAGGATTTTGCCGGGCTGATCCTTACCGAACCGTCGAGGAACGCTGCGGCTTCCTTCAGGCTGCCGACCGGGTATACCGGGGGTCCACTGACAATACCGGCCTCCCCGGAATTCCCTTCAGGTATGACAAGGCCCTTACAGCCGCCGGCCGGTAATCCCATTGCGATCGGGAGCACGCCGTTTATCGGCCTCAGCCTGCCGTCGAGCGAAAGCTCCCCGCAAAATACCATGCCTTCGGTCAAGCCCTGCCTGAGATCGCCGTTGGCCGACAGTATTCCGAGGGCAATGGCAAGGTCGTAACTCGCGCCTTCTTTCCTCAGGTCCGCCGGCGCGAGGTTAATGGTTATCCTCTTAGGCGGGAATTTGAACCCTGAATTCTTTATCGCCGATATGACCCTGTCCCTGCTCTCCTTGACGGCCGTATCCGCAAGGCCCACTATCGTAAAGGAAGGCAGCCCTCCCGCTATGTCCACCTCGACATCGACCTTCCTCGATTCTATCCCAAGTATGCTCCTGCTCTCCACTTTAGCAAGCATCATCAGCTCCAAAACGCGTCTTTTATGAGTTCTATGTTCTTTATTTTATCTTCATCGATGAACACCACCGAAACGCAGTCGAACCTCGAGTCGCGCTCAAGCAGGCCGTGCCTGGCCTGATACGTCAACGCGACCCTGCGTATATGCCGCCTTTTTTTACTGTTAACCGTCTCATAAGGCATGCCGTGCTCCTCGTCCGAACGGGAACGGACCTCGACAAAGACAAGCACATCCTTATCGAGCGCGATGATATCTATCTCACCGGACCTGCACCTGAACTTCCTCGCAAGGATGATATATCCGTGCGCCGTAAGATATCTCGCCGCAAGGTCCTCGCCGAGGTCCCCGAGTTCCTTATTACGCATTGTTATCGGTGTCCGCGAACGCTTTAAGTATCACCCTGTCCAGCTCCTTCTTGACCTCTTCTCCGAGCGGGTATGCGGTCGGGTACCATTTGCCGTCGTTGCCCGGCTGTTGCGGGCCCGAGACGAATATGCCGTTCTTGCCCTCCACTATGCGGAAACCCTTGACGAGGAACTCCTCCCCGATAGAGACGTCCGCTATCGCCTTCAACGGCCCCTCGCCGTCGAACCTGTACAGCCTCTTCACGTGAAATATGAGCATATGAATGCCCCTCCTTTCCCGGCCGCTCAATGCGGCTTAAGGAGTAGACGTAAAGCGCCTTGATTTTCTTTCAACTATTTTTGTTGATGTGCGGGGCGGATATCGGGGGCTCTCAGTCCTTCAGTTTCAGGACTATAAGGGTGAGGTCGTCGTGCTGCTGTTCGTTGCCTACGAACCTGGAGAGCTCGCCTTTGATCGCGTTGATCATCGGCAGCGGAGAGGCGTAGTGGTTCTTCGATATTATTTCCATGAGCCGTTCTTCGCCGAACTCATCCCTGGCATTATTGCGCGCTTCGGTAACCCCGTCGGTATAAAGCACTATCGAATCTCCCGGCTCGAGCTTTACCCTGTCATCGAGATAGGCCTCGTCCTCAATGAGACCGAGCGGGGTCCCCTCGGTCTTCAGCAGTTCGAGGCCGCCGGACGCCTTTACCCGTATTGCCGGAAGATGCCCCGCGTTCGAGAAGATGAGCCCGCGGTCCGAGGCGTCGAATATCATATAGAACATCGTAATGAACAGCCCGGCCTTGTAATTCAGGGTTATCTGTTTGTTCAACTCGCCGAGGACCTCCGAGGGCTTCGTGCTGTCCCCGGAATAATGCCTGAAATCCGCTATAGCCCTCGCCATGAAGAGCGCGGCGGGCACTCCCTTCCCGGATACGTCGCCTATCATAATGCCGAGCTTCTTCTGCGCGACAAGCTTGATGTTCACGAAATCCGCGAAATCATAAAGGTCCCCGCCTACCGCCTTTGCCGTATCTATGGAGGTCGCCATCTCAATGTCCTCGAACTGCGGAACTGACTGGGGGAGGAAATCCATCTGTATCTTCTTCGCTATAGAAAGCTCCTTGTCCAGCAGGAGCCGGTTCCTGCGCTCGAGGAGGTATTTATAAACCGTCGTGCCGAGGTAAACGGCTATAGCAAGCGCGACCGGATAGAACATGTCTATCCATAGGCCGAACGCGGTGAACAGGATGAACCCTGCCAGGATGAATGAGGCCACCGCCGAAATGAAGAACTTGAGCCCGGAGAGCGGTTTTGCCCTGTGCGCGAAGAACGCTATCGGCAGGCACAGGACCAGCAGCAGCGCTATGTTGACGGGCCTGCCTGCCCTGACGAGGTACTTTCCCTCGATTATGGAGTTCAATATGCTTGCGTGCGCGCCTACCATCGGGTATGCCGTCTCGTAGGGATTTGCCCTCGCGTCAACGCCGCCGGTCTCGGTAAGTCCGACAAAGCACACCTTCCCGTGGAACCCGTCGAGGCTTATCCTGCCCTCCTCCCCGTTGACCTTGCTCTCGAACGATACGAGTATGTCCGAAAATGAATAGTGCTTGAACGTCTTTGCCCATTTCCCCGGATAATTGATCAGGAGCATGCCTTCGCCGTCAACGGGGATCTTCCTTCCCTTAAGGTCGTAATTATCCTTTGCCACCATATATGCAAGCTGGAGGTATTCCCTGCCCCCGCACTCTATCTTCAGCGGGACCTTCCTGACCTTGCCGTCCGCGTCGGGTATCACGTTGATGAACCCCGTGCCTTTCGCCGCTTCCGCGAGAGGCCTCATTATCGGGACCTCGACGTTCGCCGCATATGGAAGGCCGTTCTTTCTTTCACCCTTATATTCGAGGACTAAAGGATAATATATGTTGCAGCGGGCATTCCTGGTCTCTTCAAGCAGGTATTTGTCGGAAGGGCTGCCTTCGGCGAACTGTATATCGAATACGACGGCCTTCGCCCCGAGCTGCCCGAGGAAATTTATCAGGTCTGCGTGGAAGGCGCGGTCGAAAGGCCAGCGCCCGAGGTCCTTTATAGTATCTTCGGCTATCTCGATTATTACGATATCCGGGCTTACTTTTACCGGGGGCCTCAGGTTGAACCTGAGGTCGAGCGTTTGGAGTTCGTATGTCTCGAACGCCCTCGAAGCGGAAATAAGCAGGGGCACCAGAAAAGCAACAAGGTAAGCCGCATATTTCAGCAGCTTTACCTTATTCTTTGGCATCGTTTAGAACCTGTAATACAATCCGAGGGAGGCGATCGAGCCGGAATATTTCTGTGACGGGTTGTTCGACTTGTTCTGCCTGTAGGAGTAGTTCAGCCCGAGCGTCGCATTCTTCGTAACGTCATAGTATAGGGACGCCGTCGTGACCCAGCCCCTGTCCCTCTCTTTTGCCGTGTCATCATCCGGTATCGTCCTGCCCGAATAATGCCTGAACTGCTTATAGAATGAGGCGTAGGCGCTCAGTTTGTCCGTAAGCAGATATATGGCAGATGACCCGAGCTTTATGGATTCATAATCGTAATAATCGAGATAGCTGTCGTTGGACCTGTTGAGGAAATATTCGCCGAAGGCCTTGACCATCGCCTTCTTCATGTATAACCCTACGCTGTAATCTACGGTGTTCCTGTGGTCGATCCTGTCGCTGTCCGAGAGCCCTCCCCAGCCGTTGAAGGCCTTCCTGTCCGAATAGTTCTTATAAAAATACTCGTATTGGAAGGAATGGAAGAAATTATTAGGCAGTTTCTGTTTCAGCAGCAACCCCGCCTTATCCCCGACGTATTCGCCGTCGTCGTTATTCTGGTATTCCATCAGCTCGATGTCATTATACGCCTTTGCCGTGATGCCCCACGGAAGCCTGCCCTCAAAACCCATGATCAGGTCGGTATCTATGAGGTTCGCCTGTGTTGCCTCCCAGTAGGTGACATCATGGGCCGCCGCTTCGAAGTAGAAATCCCACCTGCCGTTCATCGGGTACGATATGCTGCCGTCCACTATGAACTCCGAGAACGTGTCGTGTTTCCTTTGCGGGTCGAGGAATACGTTATTATCATAGCCCTGGGACGCTGATACGAGAAGTTTCGTCTTGTACCTTTTGTGCTCGCGGAGCGTCTCGACCTTTTTGTATGTCTTCTCTTCCGCCTTACCGATGAACTTCTCTGTGGTCTCTTCTTCGTTTATATCCGCGGCGAAGGAAAAAGAACCCGCATAAGCGAACACGGCCACTGCTAGATATTTAATTACCGCCTTCTTCATCCGATCCTATCCCCTTTTATCCCGCAACGGGTTTTTTACGGACACACGGATCCCAGGCTGTTGCACGGCCCGGAGGACCCCTCTTCGGCCCTGTTATCATTCTCGACCCTGTCCTCTACCTTCCTGATATCTTCCGTCTCGAAGACCTGTTCCTTGAAATTCTCCTGCTCGTCCATTTTATCCTGCATATTCTGTATATTGTTGAACTGGGCAGGCCTGTCATCGCCGCCCCTGTTCCCCGGCTCCAGGCGCCCGCCGAGGTCATCGCGCCATGAATTCCAGTCATTCCTGTCCCTGTCGCTCAACTCGATCAGTTCGCCCGGCGACTGGAACCTGTCGATGAGGACCTCCCACCCTTCCCTTACGAATATCTCCTTGATGAGCTTCCCCTGCTGGTCGTAGGACTGGACGAATATCTCATCCTCAAAGGCCTTAACATTGTCCCTGTTACCGGATGCTATCACGTCCCAGCCGCTGCCGCGCGCGCCGGCTACCACCGTAGGCGTCTTTATGTCGAAGGATGATTCCTTCTTGAGGTTCTTGACCAGCGAACGTATCCTGCCCTCGGGGAGCTCTATCCTGTTGAGAGCCTTACCGCGCAGTATCGCTGTCGAGTTCTCCTCCAGGCGCACAAGGTTCTTATTGTCCTTATCGAAGGATATCTCGATCGCCGAGGATTTCGACGTCTTTATAGTGTCCCCGTCGGCAAGAACGAGCCCCGGTTTTGCCGCATCCCACGCGGTCTTGCCGGACTTCTGGACCTTTACGTCCCCTTGCACGAACAGGACCTTGGCTGTCCTAACGGTCTCTTTCGCCGCGAACGCATGGGGCGTAAACGCCACAGGCGCTATAAGCATGCCGAAGACCGCAGAAACAATTGCCATGGTAAGGAATTTTTTCATTTTTCGCTCCTATCTTTCATTGACGCCGCGCTAGAAATTTGTCTTCTTCCCCTTTACGGCGCCCTCTTTCGGGGCATCCTTCGGGACCTCTTTGCCCTTCATCAGCAGTTTCCACGGGTTGCGCTTGACGTCGTCGCTGAACTCCTTGAGGTTCTCCGAGGAATCCTTCAGGTTCATGATCGTCGCCCTGATATCGTCCTTGTTGTCGACAAGCAGGTCATCGGCATGGCCCATAAGCTTCTGAAGGTCGCGCATGGTCGAATCCACCCTGGCTATGAGCTCATCCATCTCGTAGAGGTCCACGCCCTCTAGCGTGGATCCTTTAGCTACGAACGGCGAGCCCTTCGATCCGCCGGTTATCTCTATATATTTTTCGCCGATAAGCCCGGTAGTGCTTATCTTGACTTTCGAATCCTCGCGTACTTTTGCGTCACCCCTTAGATTCAGAGTAACCAAGACTTTCGTCTCGTCGTCGGCATATGAATGAACGACTTTTTCCACCTCGCCCACCTCGACGCCGGCAAGCTTGACCGGGGACTTATCCTCGAGGCCGCTGACATAATTAAAAACGACCTGCAGCTTGTAATCGGTTGGGCTTTTCTTCCCGCCGGCGCCCATCGCCGTGAATATGTACATGAAGACGAGCGCTGCGGCCACGACCACGACTCCGGTCTTTATCTCGTTATTGATCTTTAGCATGCCATGACTCCTTTATTTTGTTAGCTCTTCGAGGTAGCCCTCGTCGGGCGCGAAGAACTGCATCGGCCCTTCGATAGTCCCGTTTATGAACTGCTGTATATATTCGTTCTTGGAATTCCTTATCTCGTCCTTTGTCCCTATCTGCAGGACCTTTCCCTTGTATAACATGACTATCCTGTCGGCTATCCTGAAGACCGAGTTCATGTCATGGGTCACGACGACCGATGTTATCGAGAGCGCCGAGGACAAATCGAGTATGAGCTTATCAACGACCGCGGTCACGACCGGGTCGAGGCCCGCGGACGGCTCGTCATAGAATATTATCTCCGGGTCCAACGCGATAGCGCGCGCGAGGCCGACGCGTTTCTTCATGCCTCCGGAAAGCTGCGAAGTATGCAGGTGGCCGAAACCGCGCAGGCCGACCTGGTTCAATTTCATCTTGACCATGATCTTGATGATATGGTCGTCTAGTTTCGTGTGCTCCCTCATCGGGAGAGCTATGTTCTCTTCCACCGTAAGTGAATCGAAGAGCGCCGCGGACTGGAAGAGCATGCCGAACCTCTTCTTAATGCTGTCCATCTCTTCTTCGTTAGCCTTCGTGATGTCCTTCCCGAATATGGATACCTTCCCGGCATCGGGCTTGAGCTGGCCGATTATGTGGCGCAGCAACGTGGACTTCCCGCAGCCGGAGCCCCCGACGATCACGAGCGTCTCGCTCTTATAGACGTCGAGATTTATCCCTTCGAGGACCTTGCGGCCCCCGAATTGCTTCTCCAGGTTCTCAATTTTTATTACGGCTTCTCTTTTTTCTTCCATGGCCTTAGACGTTCGAGAAATAGAATATTCCGGTTAATATCGCATCCGACAGTATTATAAGTATGAAACTTACTACAACGCTCATCGTCGTGGAACGCCCGACGCCTTCCGCGCCGCCCTTCGTATTGAGGCCCATGTAGCATCCTATCATCGCTATTATCATGCCGAATACAAAACTCTTTAAAAGGCCCGTCATCACGTCCTTGAGGACGAGGAAATCGAAATTCGTCTTGATATACAGGCCCGGGCTTATGTCAAGGTTATAGACGCCAACGAGATAACCGCCGAACATTCCGACCAGGTCGCCCATTATAGTCAGCGCCGGAAGCATGACTATCAGCGCGAGGAACCTCGGGACGACCAAAAACCTTATCGGGTTCAGCGCCATCGTCTCGAGCGCCTCTATCTGCTCGGTGACCTTCATGGTCCCGAGCTCCGCGGCTATAGCCGAACCGACCCTTCCCGCGACGACAAGCGCTATGAGGACCGGGCCGATCTCACGGCACATCGAAACGCTTATGAGGGCCGCGACGAACCTGACCGCACCGAGCTGGTCCAGCTGGTAGGCGCCCTGCATCGCGAGGACCATGCCTATGAACAACGCGACGAAGAATACGATCAACAGCGATTGGACCCCGGCAAAGACCATCTGCGCGAATATATAATGCCTCCCGATGAACTTGCCCCTTACCGGCGCATAGAAGAGCCAGTATAGCGTCCTAAAGAACAACGCGAACACGTCCCAGATGGCCGCGCCCGCGTTAAGGGTTATCCTTCCTATGGCCTGCAATATATTCATGCCCGCCTCTGTTGGGTTAGAACGACTTTACCGCTTCTTCCTCGGTCGGTTGTATATCGAAAAGTTTTTCCAGTTTCGTTATCTCGAACAGGCTCTTGACCTTCGCCGACAGGTTCGCGAGCTTCAATCTTCCGCCCGAGCTCTTGACCTTCTGGTGGGCTTCCACGAGCGTCGCGAGGCCCGACGAATCCACATATGCGACGTTGGCAAGGTTGACCACCACCTTCGCCGACTTTGCCTCGAGCACCTTCAGGAATGCCTTCCTGAAATCCGGCGACGAGTTGAAATTTATCTCCCCGTCGACGACGAGGACTACGGCGTCACCTACTTTTTTCTCTTTTACCACCATGGGATTTCCCTCCGCTAATGAATTTTATCATCTTTATCTCGTTTCCGCTATCATTAAATTCGACCTCATCCATCAGGTTCCTGATCAGGAAAAGGCCCCTTCCCCCGTGTTTCAGTATGTTCTTGTCGGAACGCGGGTCCGGGATCTCGCAATACTCGAATCCCTTGCCGTAATCCTTCACCTTTATCTCGAGTTTCCCGTCGGAATAACGCAAACCTATGGTGACCGGGACCGCTTTTTCGAGCTTGTTCCCGTACTTGATAGCGTTTATGACCGCCTCTTCCAGGCAGAGCCTGATATCGAAGATGATCTCCTTCGCGAGCTTCAGCCCCTTGAGGTGGCCCAGTACTTTAGCGGATGCGTCCTTTATATGCTTGGGGTCGCTTGGTATATCGAATTCGAGGTCGTTCATTCTGTCGAGAACGCTCCTATTTTCCTGTATTTCTCATATCTTGCTTCGACCAGGTCCGCAGGCTGCATGGCGGAAAGCTCTTTCAGGTGCCTCTTAACCGATTCTTTTATAGTATCGGCTATCTTGGCCGGATCGCGGTGCGCGCCGCCGAGCGGCTCACGCACGACTTCGTCGATAAGCCCGAGGTCAAAAAGGTCCTGCGCAGTCAACTTCAGGGCTTTCGCGGCGTCGGGAGCGCGCGTCCTGTCCTTCCAGAGTATCGCGGCGCAGCCCTCCGGGGATATTACGGAATAATAGGCGTTCTCGAGGACGCAGATCCTGTCGCCTATGCCCACCCCCAAGGCACCGCCGGAACCGCCCTCTCCTATTATATAGCAGACGATCGGCACCTTGAGCCTGGCCATCTCCATCAGGTTCAACGCGATCGCCTCCGCCTGTCCCCTCTCCTCGGCGCCTATCCCGGGATACGCCCCGGGCGTGTCGATGAATACTACTATCGGGAGCTTGAACTTCTCTCCCATATACATGACGCGCATCGCCTTCCTGTAGCCCTCGGGATGCGCCGAACCGAAATTCCTCATTAGGTTCTCTTTGGTGTCGCGGCCCTTCTGGTGCCCCATCACGACGACCTTCTGCCCGTCTATCTTAGCGAACCCGCAGATAAGCGCCTTATCGTCGCCGAAGACCCTGTCGCCGTGTACCTCGCAAAAATCCGTCATCATGAGGTTGATGTAATCGAGAGTGTAGGGCCTTTTAGGGTGGCGCGCTATCTGGACCCTCTGCCAGGGGCTCAGCGACTCGAAGACCTCGCGTTTTACCTTATCGAGCTTGTCCTCGAGCTTCTTGATCTCCGAGGACAGGTCGATGTTCTCGGAAGAAGTGAATTTCTTGAGCTCTTCGATCTTGCGCTCGAGCTCAAGTATGGGTTTTTCGAAATCCAGTCCGGTTCCGTTCATATTCTTGGCGTCAGTCTATTATCGTGACTTCGGTGCCTTCGGGGAGGATGCCGTAAAGCTCCTCGACTTCCGCGTTAAGCATCCTTACGCACCCGGCGGTGGCCTGCTTCCCGAGGGATCCGGGGTCGGTCGTACCGTGTATGCCGTAACCTTCCTTGCTTAGGCCCATCCAGCGCGTGCCCAGGATGTTCTCAGGGCTGCCGGGCGGCACTGCGGCGCCCGCCTTATACCAGACGGGGTCGACCAGTTTCGTCGTTATCTTGAACGTGCCTACCGGCGTGCAGTTATTGGTGCCGGTGGCCACCTTATATACTTTTATGACATCGTCGTTCTGCTTGAGCATCAGCAGGTTCTGCGATTTGTCGACGACAACGCTGAACTTTACCGTGACTACCTTCAGCCTCTGCCCCTGCCTTATCGTGTTGCCGCTGATGTTATTCGACTTCCTGAGCAGGTCGACGGTCGTCCCGAAGACCTTCGCTATCTTCGCGAGCGAGTCGCCCGCCTGCACTGTATATTCCTTGCTGTAGCTGTCGAGGTAGGGCGAGAAGAGTATCCTCATGTTCAGCTCCTCCACCTTCGGCTTCGCTTCCTTGACGATATTCGCTTCGGGATACGTCTCGTATGCTTTCCTGAGCGAATCGCGCGCCTCGACGAGCTTGCCCTGCTTCTCATAGAACGAGCCCAGCAGCACCAGCGCCTCGCCGGCCTGCCTGCTCTCCGGGTATTCCGCGACAACCTTCTCAAGTTCCTTAATCGCTTCTTCGGTCTTGCCTTCCTTGTCGAGGGACTTTGCGCCGCTGACCATCGCGCTTTCCTTTGAACCGAGCGACAGTTTAGGCAGCGCGAAAACCCCGAGCGCCGCAACCGCGATTACTATCAATATTACCGGAATATATGCCCTGAATTTCATCTTTTGCGTATCTCCCCTTTTATATCATGACGAGCGTAGCGATCACTATCCCGAGGAACGACCCGACGAAGACCTCGAACGGGGTATGCCCTATAAGCTCCTTCAGCCTGTCTTCCCGTATCTTCCTTCCCCAGTATATGTCATCCATTATCTTATTGAGGATCTCGGCCTGCTGGCCCGTCGAACGCCTGACGCCCTGCGCGTCGAACGCGATGACCATCGCGAACACGAGTGTCGCGATGAATATCGTCGAGCCGAAGCCCTCCTGGATGCCGACGGACGTGGCTAAAGCCATCGCCCCGGCGGAATGGGCGCTCGGCATGCCGCCGGTACCCACGAACCACCTGAAGTTGAACCTCTTCTCCTTTACGGTATTTATAATTATCTTAAGGGATTGCGCGGTGACCCAGCTCAGGACCGTTGCGATGAAGACCTTATTCTGGAATACCGCGAATAGTGAGTTTTCCATTTTGCGATTATTATACTATATTTTACGCTTATTGGATATCACTTTTTAGGATGACCTGATCAGCGCGAGCGTCTCGGCGCGGGTCTTCTCGTTCGTGCGGAATACCCCCCTGACGGCGCTCGTCACGGTAGAGATGCCGGGTTTCTTGAGCCCCCTCATCGACATGCAGAGGTGCTCGGCCTCTATTACCACCATGCAACCGCGCGGCTTGAGCTCCTTCATTATGACCTCGGCGATCTGCGTGGTCAGCCTCTCCTGGACCTGCGGCCTCTTCGCGAGGATATCTATCGCGCGCCCGAGCTTGCTGAGGCCCGTTACCCTTCCCTCCTTGGGTATATAGGCGATATGCGCCTTGCCGAGGAACGGCAGCAGGTGGTGTTCGCAGACGGAGTATAGCGGTATGCCCTTAAGCAGTATTATCTCCTCGTGCTTCTGGTCGAGGACGACCTCGAGTTCCTTCGCGGGGTCCGACTGTATCCCGGAAAATATCTCCTCATACATCTCGGCGACGCGGCGCGGGGTTTCGAGCAGGTCCTTGCGCTTCGGGTCCTCACCGACCGCCTCCAGTATCATGGTGACCGCCTTCATTATCTTATTCCTGTCCATCCGTTATCTCCTTTATTTTCCGATACAGAACTGCGAGAATATCCTGTCGAGGACCTCGTCGGTAACCGTCTCCCCGGCGATCTCCCCGATATGGCCGAGTGAATCCTTTATCTCTACCGCTATGAGCTCGGGCGGCAATTCCGCGTCTACGGCCTTTATAGCCGCCTTCACGGACTCGAGCGCCGACCTCGCCGCCTCTTTTTGCCTCAGGTTCGTTACGGCGGCCGTCTCGCCCTGCGCGTTGGCCTTGCCGGCAAAAACGGCGTCCGCCATGGCATCCCTCAGGCGGTCCAATCCCTTCCCGTCCTTCGCTGATATCTTTACTACGGACGTGCCCGGGAATCCCGGTGCGTCATGTTTCTGGGGCAAGTCCGACTTATTGATGACTATTATGCGCGCGCGGCCTTCTGTCTCGGTGATCAACATCTTGTCCTCAGCTGAGACGGCCTCGCTGCCGTCGAGGACAAGCAATATCAGGCCGGAGCTCTCAATATGCGCGCGGCTCCTGAGCACGCCTTCCCTCTCTACGATATCTTCGGTCGAGGTTATTCCGGCCGTATCGACGAGCCTGAAAGGTATGCCGCCGATATCGGCATATTCCTCTATGGTGTCCCTCGTCGTGCCGGGGATATGCGTGACTATGGCCCTCTCCTTCCGCAGGAGCGCGTTGAGCAGGCTCGACTTGCCGACGTTCGGCCTGCCGCATATCACGCAGGGTATGCCCTCCCTCATTATTATACCCCTGTCGGCCGTCCCTATCAGGGCTTCGAGGCGCGCGCCGATCGCCTCAAGGCGGCCCTTCGCGCCGGATTCGGATATTATCTCGCTATCTTCTTCAGGAAAATCTATCGAGGCCTCGACGCCCGCGGATACGGAGACGAGGTCTTCCTTTATCTCCTTCATCGCGGATGAGAGCCGGCCGTCGAGCTGGCCGAGCGCCATCGCGAGCGACTCATCGGTCTTCGACCTTATGACATCGAGCACGGCTTCGGCCTGCGTGAGGTCTATCCTGCCGTTAAGGAAAGCGCGTTTCGTGAACTCCCCCGGCTCCGCGAGCCTCGCTCCCGCAGTAAGCGCGAGCGCAAGCGTCTTCCTGAGCGGCACTATCCCGCCGTGGCAGCTTATCTCTACCATATCTTCTTTCGTGTAGCTTTTCGGCGCCCGCATGACCGTCAGCAGCGCTTCATCGATATTGCGCGCGGACTCGTCCGTTACATGCCCGTGGCGCACGGTGAAAGACCCGGAGTTCGAGGGAAGTTTTTTCCCCGAGGCCCTGAAGACCTTATCGGCTATACGCAGCGAACCGGGGCCGCTGAGCCGCACTATGCCTATGGCGCCCTCTCCCGGCGGCGTCGATATCGCCGCGATCGTGTCTTCGGCGCCTATATTATCCCTTCTGCTCATTCCTTACCGCCTTCTTCTCAAGGTACTGAAGAGCTTCCCCGACGACGAAGAGCGAACCGGTAACGAGCACCATGTCGCCCGGCTTCGCCTCCCTGCGCGCAAGCTCCACCGCCTCCCTGACATTCAATGTGGCGGTATATTTCTTTTCATATTCCGGCAGGGCTTTCCTCACCGTTTCAGGCGGGATAGCGCGCGGCGTCGCGGCCCGCGTCAGGAAGATCCTGTCGGCCTGAGGGAACAGGTTCGCCGCGATCCCCTTGATATCCTTTCCCGACGATACCCCGAACACGAGGTAAAGTCTCTTATAACTGAAGAGATCCGCGACCGCATCCTTAAGGGCTTTCGCGGACGCCTCGTTCTGCGCGCCATCGAGGACGATCCACGGCTCCCTGCCGAGTACCTGCAGGCGCCCTGGCCAGTTCACGTTGCGTATGCCGCTCGTGATATTGTGCGAGCAGACCGTTATCCCGTGCGGCCTCAATGATTCTATGAGGCCTATCGCCGCGGCGGCGTTCGAGGCCTGGTGTTTCCCGAGCAGCGGCGTCCTCAGCAGCGCGTACTCCGCGTGGAGCCCGCGCACGTTGAACGTCTGCCCATTCGTATCGGCCGCTATCGTCTCGCAGGTAATGTCCCTGCCGACGGCGTAGAGCGCGGCTTTCTTATCTGCCGCCGCCTTTTTTATAACGGCCATCACGCGCGGGTCCTGCTCTGTCGTCACGACTGCGGCGCCCTCTTTTATTATGCCGCACTTCTCCTTCGCGATAGATTCCAGCGTCTTGCCGAGTTTGTCCGTATGGTCGTAGCTAATCGGCGCGATCCCGGCGGCAAGCGGGTCCACGACATTCGTGGCGTCGAGCCTTCCGCCCATTCCCGTCTCTATAACGGCTATGTCCACCTTTTTGATGCTGAAGAAAAGGAACGCGAGCGCCGTATACACCTCGAAGAACGACGGCGGTCCGAACTTCGATGACTTCGAGAAATTATCGAGGAACAGTTTTATCCTCGCGACGAGCGCGGCGATCTCCGCCTCGTCGATGGTCCTGTCTTTCGGGAAGGATATCCTTATGCGTTCCTTGAAATCTATCAGGTGAGGTGACGTATAAAGGCCTGCTTTTATCCCGCCGTCCTTCAGCATCGAATAGACGAAGGCGCAGATAGACCCCTTTCCCTTCGTTCCCGCTATATGGACGGACCTGAAATTTTTCTGCGGGTTGCCGAGGCCGTCGAGGAGCGCGCGGACCTTGCTCAGCTTTATCGTGCTGGCGTAATTGAAATCGTTGCGCTTTTCGTAATCTATGAAAGATTCGAGGTATTTTATCGCCTCCCGGTAATTCATATATCAGTGCCTGAAATGGCGTATCCCGGTAACGACCATGGCCATACCTGCCTTCTCCGCGGCCCTGAACGAATCCTCGTCCTTTATCGAGCCGCCCGGCTGTATTATGGCGGCGATCTTCGCCTTGCCGGCCAGCTGGACCGAGTCGGGCTTCGGGAAAAAGCCGTCGGTCGCGGCGCACGCGCCCTTGGCTTCCTTGCCCGCCTTCCTTATGGCGATCCTCATCGAGTCGACCCTGCTCGGCTGCCCGCCGCCGATTCCTACCGTCCTCGTGCTCTTCGCGATGACAATTGCGTTGGACTTGACGTGCTTCGCGACCTTCCATGCGAATACGAGCGATCTAAGCTGTTCGGCGTTCGCCTTCTTCTTTGTGACGGACTTCAGGTCTTCAGCCGAGGCGTCGATCGAATCCTGCTCCTGGAGCAGCAGCCCGCCTTCCACTTTCTTTACATCGCACGCGTATACGTTCTCCGCGGGTTTCGATCCGGCGTCTTTATATTCTATGAGCCTGATGTTCTTCTTCTCTTTTAGTATCGCGAGCGCGCCTTCATCGAAGGCCGGCGCTATCACGCATTCCATGAACCCGGAATCGGCTATCGCCTTGGCCGTCTTCGCGTCCACCTTCCTGTTCAGCCCTATTATGCCGCCGAAAGCGGAAAGCATGTCGCAGGCGAAAGCATCCTTATACGCCTGCTCGAGCTTTGGCGCGCACGCTACGCCGCACGGCGAATTGTGCTTCACGATGCACGCGGTGGGGGAACCGAAATCCTTGACTATCTGCATGGCTCCCTGCAGGTCGAGCAGGTTGTTGAAGGAGAGCTCCTTCCCGTGCAGCTGCCTCATGCTCCCGAAACCGAACCTCGGCTTGACCGAATCCGCGTAGAAGGCCGCCTTCTGGTGAGGGTTCTCGCCGTAACGCAGGCCCTGCATCCTCTCGAATACGAGGTGCAGTATCTCGGGGAACTTCTCCTTGGTCCTCGCGAACTTCGCGCTGAGGAACGTATATATGGCCGCGTCGTATTTCGCGGTATGCCCGAACGCCTCGACGGCCAACGCCTCGAGCGTCTCCTCGGACAATGAGCAGCCCTTCTGCTGCAGTTCCATCAGGACCTTAAGATACCTGTCCGGGTTGCAGATTATCGCGACATCGCGGTAATTTTTCGCGGCGGAGCGCACCATCGCGGGGCCGCCGATATCTATCATCTCTATCGCGTCCTGAAGTTTCACTTTCGGGTCGCGGACGGTATCCTCGAACGGGTAGAGGTTCACGACTACCATGTCTATAAGGCCTATCTTATGCTTTTTGACCTGATCCATATGCCCGCGGTCGCCGCGTATGGCAAGTATGCCGCCGTGGATCTTCGGATGCAGGGTCTTGACGCGCCCGCTGAGCATCTCGGGGAAACCCGTCACGTCTGATATCGCCTTTATCTTTACCCTGCCCTCTTTAAGGGCCTTGGCCGTCCCCCCGGTCGATATTATCTCGATACCGAGCTTCTCGAGACCTTTGGCGAATTCCACTATGCCTTTTTTATCAGAGACACTTATGAGAGCACGCTTGATCTTGGCCATCTGTATCCTCCAGTAGGGGTGAATTTACCTGTATTTTACCAAATAGGAGGGCTTAAAACAAGGAAATGCCGAGGGAATGTCAGTATCTTAAGAGGTTAGATTCCTGCCTGTATAGCTGTATTTCGCGGCGGAGGGCGGTTATCTCGTCCTCCAACGGGGTAAGTTCCTGCTTTGCTTTCTCTATGTTCTTCTGCAGTTCGGCCTGTTCCGCGGAGGAGAGGTTAAGTTTCTTGTTATCGAGCAGGCCCTTCTGGTTCTTTATCGAGTTCTTCATCGAAGCAGCGCGCGCTTCCTTGCCGGCCAGCTTCATCTTGAGGTCTTCTACCTTAAGGTCTATCTTCTGCCTCTCGGGATCGAGCTGGGCCGAAAGCTCGCGTGTCTTCGTATAGAGCTCCTTCCTCGCGGCCTTGAGCTCTTCCTCGAGTTCCATTATCCTCGAGTTTATATCCCCCTGCTTCGTCCTGAACTCGCCCTTGAGGGTCTCTATCTGCGTGTCTACCTGGGCTTTCTTGTCGAGGATCTCCTTGAAGGAAGGATCGAAGTCCACAAGCGCCGTCTTCATGTCCTCCGTGCTCTGGCGGGGTCCGCATCCGCACGCCAAAATTGCGGCGGCGAAAGCGATGAGCGAATAGGCCGGTATCCTGTTAAGCATATGTTTTCAAGCGGCGGCCGTCTTCGATTCGGACGGTTTGGCTTCTTTGGATACGCTCTTCTGCGCCTGTTTCCCGTGCGCCGGTACCAGCCTCGTGACCTCGTTATCCTCAGCGGGCTCATAATAAGTGAACATCTGCCCCTCGTAATTCCTCAGCGTGAAGGCGCCTTTCTGCTGTGATATCACGTAATTCGGCGCAACGGGTATCTTCCCGCCGCCGCCGGGCGCGTCCACGACGTAAGTCGGGACGGCGTATCCAGAGGTGTGGCCGCGGAGCTTCTCCATTATGTTGATGCCGGTCGCGATCGGCGTCCTGAAATGGCTGATGCCTTTCGCGGGGTCGCACTGGTATATGTAATACGGGCGCACGCGTATCTTCAACAGCTCGTGCATGAGCCTCCTCATCGTCGACGGCCTGTCGTTAACGCCCTTCAGCAGCACGGACTGGCTGCCGAGAGGTATGCCGGATTCGGAGAGCATGTCGCACGCCTTCTTGCAGCGCTTCGTTATCTCTTTAGGATGGTTGAAATGCAGCGAGACCCATATAGGGCCGTATTTCTTGAACATCGATACGAGGCTTTCGGTGACCCTCATCGGGACCGTAACCGGCATCCTCGTCCCGAGGCGTATGAACTCGACGTTCGGTATCGCCCTGAGGTTCCTGAGTATCTCCTCGAGCGTCTCGTCGGGAAGCATCAGCGGGTCGCCGCCCGATATCAGGACGTCGCGTATCCTGCGGTTGGACCTTATGTAATCGTAGGCCTTCTCGAAATTCTGCGGGCTTGTCAGGTGCGCTTCCGACCCCACGAGCCTGCGCCTAGTGCAATGGCGGCAATACATCGCGCATTTCTCGGTGACGAGCAGCAGCACCCTGTCCGGGTACCTGTGCACGAGCCCCGGCACCGGCGAATCCTTGTCCTCGCCGCACGGGTCTTCCATGTCGTTCTGGGAAACCTCGAACTCCTCGGAGGTCGGTATGCATTGCCTCCTTATCGGGCAGGTCGGCCTCATCGTGTCTATTAGCGAGAGCCAGTAAGGGGTTATCGCCATCAGCAGCCTTCCCTTGCTCCTCTTTACGCCGATCTCTTCCGACGGCATCAGCTTCAGCACTTCTTTCAGGCCGTCATAGGTCATTATCCTGTTCTTGATCTGCCAGTGCCAATCCTCCCAGTCGCTCTCCGGAACGTCCTTCCAGTGCTCGGCTATGGAACCAGCGGAAGTTATCAACGTAAGCTCCTTTCCTGTAGGGCAAGGTTGCCGTTTTTGGTATGCCTCTCCACGGCTGTTTCAAGTATCCTGTTCATAAGCGCGGGATAATCGAGACCCGCGCATTTCCCGATGAACGGAAAATTCGAATCTACCGGGTCGAGCCCCGGCAAAGGATTGACTTCGAGCACGTAGGGCACGCCCTTCTTGTCGAGCATAATATCCACACGGGACAGGTCTACGCAGCCCAACGCGTTGAATGCCTTAATGGCGGTCTCCTTTACCATCGCGGCTTCTGCGGCCGTTATCCGTGCCGGGCAATGCCAGAACGGGCTCAGGCCTTTGCTGTCTTCGACCTCTTTCTCGTATTCCTTGACCTTCCACGTGTAGAAGAATTCGCCCGACGCGCGGCAATTGGAAAAATCTATCTCAAGTATGGGAAGTGTGGCCGGCGGATAGTTGCCGAGTATGCCCACGGTAAGCTCCTTCCCCGCTATGAACTCCTCGACAAGTATCTCCTGCCTGTATGTTCGGGAGGTCTTGCAGACCTCCCTCTCAAGTTCCGCCTTATTGCGCACTACGCTTGTTATCGTTATGCCCTTCCCGGAGCCTTCCCTGTTCGGCTTGACTATGAGCGGATACTTCATGCCGGAATCGGATATGTCGGCCATGTCGGTTATAAGCTTGTATTTCGGCGTCGGTATGCCCGACTGCTCGAAGAGCTTCTTCGTTAGCGCCTTGTTCAGCGACATACTGAGCGCGAGAACGCCCGACCCGCTGTAAGGGATGCCGAGGAAATCAAGTATCGCGGGCACCTGCGATTCCCTCGATTCGCCGTTCATGCCTTCCGCGATGTTGAATACTATATCCACCTTGTTCGACTGGAACCAGTTCAGCAGGCCCTTGTCCGCCTCGACGAGGAAGACCTCATTGCCGCCCGAACGCAGGCCGGAGGCTATCGCCTCGATCGTCTCCTTGCTGTCGAATTCGGAATAGTAATCATCCGGGAGGCCGGCGTCGTCTATCTTCCTCTTCAAATTGTATGTAAGAGCTACCTTAAGGCCCATCTTATCTTATCCCGTACCTTTCCAATGCGTAGTCGAGTATCCTGTTTATCAGCCTGTTGTACGATGTCTTCATCTGCCTTGTTATGACCATGAATACGTCTTCCGTAGACAATGACGGCAGCGGATTGATCTCGAGCACGTAAGGATTTCCGCGCTTGTCGACCCTGAAGTCCACCCTGCCGAAATCGCGGCACTCCACGGCCCTGTAGGCCTTGAGCGCCATGTCTTTTAACTTATTGTCGAGAGACCTTGTTATCCTCGCCGGGCATACGTAGTTCAGCGTATTCGATGTTATCCTCGAAAACGTATAGCAGAGGTCGCCGAGGTTCGTCTTCCCGTCTATGCTTATCTGTACCGTCGGCAATACCTCCGGGTCATCGTTGCCGATTATCGGGACCGTGAATTCCGAGCCGGTTATGAAGCTCTCCACGAGCGCAGGCTGTTTATATGTGCGTATGACCCAGTCGGCCTGCTTGATAAGGTCGCGCCTGTTATGCACTATGGACTTATCGCTTATGCCCTTGCTCGAGCCCTCCTGCTTCGGCTTGACTATGAGCGGAAAACCTATCCCCGCCCCGTCGACATTATTTATATCGGATATCTGGAAAAAGGAAGGCGTCGGTACGCCTTCCGATATCAGCACCTTCTTTGCCATCACCTTATCGAGCGTGAGCCCGAGCGTGAGGCCGTCGGCCCCTACGAATGGTATCCCCGCCATCTCGAGTATGACGGGTATCTCGGATTCCCTGTTTCGCCCGGTGATGCCTTCCGCTATGTTGAAGACTATATCTACGTCGAGGCTCTTTATCCGCCTGAGCAGGTTCCTTACGTTTCCTATCTTTACGACTTTGTGCCCGCCGGATTCTATCGCGTCCTTTATTACCTCTATGGTATCGGGGTGGTCAAACTCGGCATTGGCGTCCTCGGGATCGCCTTTTTTCAAAACATAGTCCGGCTTGACGTCATAGGTCAGTCCCACTATACAGGAGGACTTGCGCCCCTTTTTGCGCCTTGCCACAATATTTGCCATAAACACCTTTCCGAGGTATAAAAAAATGAAGGGACTTCCCCGTTTAGAAGTCCCTTCATTTATACTGCTAGTTGAATCTATCCAACTTTAATTACGAGTCCCTCCCGACTTATTTCCTCTTCCATTTGTCGACGATCTCCGACATCATCTTGCCGGCAATTTCCTTGGAGCCCAGGCCGAATGCGAGGCCGAGGGCCAGTCCGGTTGCAGCCAGGGTAACGACTACAGCCATGTCAAGAATGAATGTACGGACTCCCAACATAGGAAGCACTGTCAGTACCGTTATGACCACGATCACGGTCTGGGCGATCTGGCCGAGGTTCTTCGCGGTAGCTACGCCCGCGTTCGACGCCGTCGTCCTTACCACCGAACCTATCAGGGCGGCAAAGAAGAGGCCGAGGACCAGAACAAATATCGAAAGTATTACTTTTCCTGCGTACTTTACGGCCTCATCAAGGAAGCTTCCGGCCATGAGCTCCGGGCTCGGGCTAACGAGATTCAGCGTGATGATAACGACTACCAGCGCCATGAGCCAATAGAAGACTATCCCTATGAGCTCCGACAGGGTGTGCTTGATCTCGCCTTTTGCGAGTATGCTGGCTATCCCCGCCTTTTCAGATAAGACGTCGAACCGTGCAACCTTAAGGACCTGAACGATAAGCTTTTCGATAACCTTCGCGATTATTATACCGATAATAAATACGATCAACGCGACGATTATCTTCGACAGGTATAATGCTAAGTTACCCCATACCTGGCTCCAGGTATCGAGTATGATCTGTACTGCCTGTCCACCATCACCCATCTTACCCCTCCTTTCAGGTTTTTCAATCCAACTTCTTTTCCTGTTTGACTCTATTTATAACATAAATATATCTTTTGTCAAGCACTTTTGTGCTATAATCATCGGAACAAAAACGGAGACGCCCATGAGACGCAGTATTAAGCCTATTTTTGCATTTTTTTTGTCAATTGCCGCTTTTGCCTGCATGCTGTCCGCCTATGCGGCGCCGGCAAAGAACGTCGTAAAGCTTTTGACGGACGCAAGCCGGAATTTGTGCAATAACGAATACGGTAAAGCCGTGGAAAAATGCAACGAGATACTCGCGATCGAGCCGAGGTGCTCCGGGGCATACTATATCCGCGGGTTTGCCCGCAGGTACGAGGGCGAATACGAGCTTTCCGTGATGGATTTCACGCAGACGCTGAAGATAGACCCCAAATACGCCGCCGCATATTACGGCCGCGCGATCTCTTTCGCTTATATGGAGATGTACAAGGAGGCGATCGCGGACCTTACCGCCGCAATAGGGATCGACCCGGAATACAAGGACGCCTATTTCAGCCGCGCGAGGGTATATTACGACATGGAGGAATACGACAAGGCCTGGGAAGACCTGCATAAGGCGGAGGCGCTCGGGATAGAAACGGACCTCCTATATAAGGGCTTTATCAGGAAACTGCAGGACGCCTCGGGAAGATTTCAGTAATAGTGGACCCCGTCGGCCAGCTTCTTCACTTCCTTGACATCGCCTTTCTCGTCGAGGTAGATCTCGCAGTTCGGCATGTATTTCTTCCCTTTTATCGTCACCGGCTGGTGTATCATCATGCCGGCCAGCCTGCCGTCCTCTGAGAATATCGCGAAATCCCTGTTATTGAGCTTGATGCCCTGTATCGTCGTCGGTTCGGCGAGGGGGCATACGGCGAGCTTGCCCGACTCATACAGCTCGGTCAGGTAATTCGCCGCGCACTTCCTGCCGTCGATCACGGCCGACGTCGCGAGGCGTATCTGCTTCAATTTTCCCGACGGGTAAAAGATGATGTTATAATTTGCGGCGGCTTTAAGGCCGCCGACCGTGACCGGCCTCTTCGGCTGGGCCCAGTAAAGCTTCCCTGATTTGTAATATCCAACCTGGGTCCCCTTCGGGAATACCGTATCGCCTATCTTCAGGTCCTTGTCGAGCACGTCTGCCGCGCATAATGAGCTGCACGCGATGGACAAGGCGGCAATAACAACCATGAGCCGGATATCGCGCATCTTAAACCCCCTTTTTCTTGTCCGGAAAGAACGCGAGGATCGCGAGGCCGAATACGCTCAGAAGCCCGAGCAGGCCCCATAATCCGCTGTAACCTTTTCCCTTGGCGTAATTAAAAAGCCCCCACATGACCAGGAGGAATCCTCCCCAGGCCAGCAGGGCGCCTATCCACATTATTATGCCTATCTGCGAAAAAGTAAGGAAATAGCCCAGGACCTGCGCGACTATGCCGGAGCTTACGCCGATGTTGGTCTTCCTCCTGTACTCCTCTATCATCCTTGCCCCCTTTCGTGCCTTAGATAATGATATAAGTATTCCTGCGCATATCCCGCATACGGCCCGAACCGCTTGCGGGCGAAATCCGCCGCCTTTGCGGGACTAACCGGCGTCCCGCTAAAATAAAGCTTCTCTATCCCCCTCTTTATCCAGACATCCACGGGGAACGCCTCGTATTTCCTGAACGAAAAGAGCAATACGCAATCGGCAACTTTCTCCCCCACCCCTTTCAGGCGGACGAGCGACGCTTTCGCCTGGTCATAGTTTAAATCCGCGACCGCGTCCAAGTCAATTCCTTTTACGGCTATCCGGCCTGCTGTCTCCTTTATATATCCTGCCCTGAAACCCAGCCCAAGCGACTTGAGCGTCCTTATATCGGCCTTCGCGATGGCGGCAGCCGGAGGAAAAGAATAATTCTCTTCATCGCCGAGCGTAACGCGTTTCCCGAACCTCCGCGAAAGGCCGGCGATCATCTTCTTTATCCGGGGGATGTTCGTATAAGACGAGAGTATGAACGAAGCGAGACACTCCCAGCGGTCCTGGTTGAGTATACGCAGGCCGCGGTACTTCTTTATCGCTCTTTTTATATGGGGGTCCTTTCCTATGTGCTTATATATGGAATGGAGGTCTTCGTTTAGGCCGAAATATACGGAGAGCTTTTCTTTACCGATGGGGGCGCTTGACTCTATGAGCAGTTTCCCCCCGCGATGGGATACTTTTATGAGCGCGTCCCCGATGACGCCGGAATAATGGCCGCCCTTGTCTTCCCAGCGGAACGCCTGGCCGCACTCGAGCGTGTGTTCGAGGTTGAAATCTGAGGCAGGTAATATGTATTTCACGGTCCGGTGCCCCTTAAGGGCTTACCTTCGGCAGGACTATGCCCTTCTGCGCCTGGTACTTCCCTTTCCTGTCCATATATGTCACTTCGGGGGCCTCTTCTCCCTCATAGAAAAGGAGCTGGGCTATTCCCTCGTGCGAATATATCTTCGCGGGATGCGGGGTCGTGTTCGATATCGCCATCGTAAGGAAGCCCTCCCATGTCGGTTCGAGCGGGCTTATGTTGACGAGTATGCCGCAACGGCAGTACGTGGACTTGCCGAAGCAGATCGCTATAACTTTTTGCGGGATCTTGAAATACTCGAACGAACGAGCGAGCACGAATGAGTTCGGCGGGATCACGCATTCTTTCCCCTTGAAATCGATGAACGAATGCGGGTCTATGCTCTTCGGGTCGACCACCGGGTTGCCGGTCCCGACGAAGACCTTATATTCGTCGTGCACGCGTATATCATAGCCAAAGCTCGAGAGCCCGTAACTTATATGGCCCTCCGAGACCTGGTGGTCGAGGAACGGCTCGATCATCTTGGCCTCGAGGGCCATTTTTTTGATCCAACGGTCAGATTTTATCATTTAACCGCACTTTGAATATCCGCACCCCTTGCAGACCATGCACCCTTCGACGTGCTGCAGCGCGCCGCCGCAGTCGGGGCATACGCCTACGACATTGCCGAGGGCGTTCTTGCCCTTGCCTTTGGGCGCCGCCGGCGCTTCTTCGGCCTTCACCTCTTCCGCCACGGCGACTGGCGCCGATTCAGGCGCCTTCTTGACGTTAAGCAGCCGCCTTTCGATCACCTTCGCAAGCGCGTCCGCGCAGGAGAATATCCTTCCGCCCTTCTCCCATGACGGGTTCGGGCACCTTATGCCGTTAAGCTGCTCTATTATAGAATGCGTATCGAGGCCGCAGCGTAACGCGAGCGAGACGAGCCTGCCGATGGCCTCAAGCTGGCTCGACGCGCAGCCGCCGGCTTTGCCCATCTGCGTAAAGACCTCGAACGGCAAACCGTTCTCATCCTCATTGATCGTGATATAAAGGTTTCCGCATCCGGTGAGTATCTTTGTCGTCGTGCCCCTTACGACCTCGGGCCTCGGGCGCGGCGATGTGCGCGCCTTATCCTCCGCCTTGGGCGAAAGGGACGCTTCTGCCGCGTCGGCTGTCTCGGTGCTGGGCTTCTCTTTCGAGCGCGCTATGTAGAGCACCTGCTCCTCGCGGCTTCCGTCGCGGTAGATCGTGACGCCCTTGCATCCCATCTTGTATGCGAGCAGGTAGACCTCATGCACGTCGTCCGGCGTCGCGTTATTCGCGAAGTTGACCGTCTTCGACACCGCGTTGTCGGTATATTTCTGGAAGGCAGCCTGCATCCTGATATGCCATATCGGCGTGATGTCATGCGCTGTGACGAACACCCTCTTTACGTCCTCGGGGACTTCGTCTATATCGTGAAGGCTGCCCTTTTCGGCAATCTTCTTCATCAGTTCTTCGGAATAGAACCCGCGCTCCCTTGCGGTCTCCTCGAAGAGCTTGTTCGTCTCGACCAGCTTCGTCTTGTCCATGACCTCGCGGTAATACGATATCGCGAAGATTGGCTCTATGCCGCTCGAGGTGTCCGCAAGTATCGAGAGCGTCCCGGTCGGAGCGATGGTCGTCAGCGTCGCGTTCCTGATGCTCGGACCGTCGGAATATATCGAGTTCTGGAAATTCGGGAACGTCCCGCGCCTTAACGCGAGCGCGTGCGACTCCCTGCGCGCCTCTTCCTGTATGAACGACATCACTTTCTCGGCGAGCTCTATCGCCTCGTCGGAATTATACGGAACGCCGAGCTTTATCAACATCTCGGCGAAGCCCATCACGCCGAGGCCTATCTTGCGGTTCGCCTTCGTCATCTGCTCGATCTGCTGCAGAGGGAACTTGTTCATATCTATGACGTTGTCGAGGAAATGGACCGCGAGGCGCGTCGTCTCGCGCAGCTTCTCCCAGTCGATCTGCGGGGAGGACGTATCCGTCCTGACCATCTTTATGAGGTTTATCGAGCCGAGGTTGCAGCTCTCGTACGGCAGCAGCGGCTGCTCGCCGCATGGGTTAGTGGATTCGATCTGGCCGACCTGAGGCGTCGGGTTCGACTTGTTTATCCTGTCTATGAATATTATGCCGGGCTCGCCGTTCTTCCAGGCCCTCTTTACTATCATGTCGAAGACCTCGCGCGCGTTGAGCCTGCCGACCACTTTCTTATTATGCGGCGATATGAGGTCGTACTCCTCGTCGCGCTCGACCCTCTTCATGAACTCCTCGGTTATCGCGACCGAGATGTTGAAATTCGTTATGTCCTTGTCCGTCTCCTTGCACTTTATGAAATCGAGTATATCCGGATGGTCGATGCGCAGGATGCCCATGTTCGCGCCGCGGCGTGTGCCGCCCTGTTTTACCGCGTGCGTGGCCGCGTCGAACACTTTCATGAAAGATACCGGGCCGCTCGCGATGCCGCCGGTCGTCTTTACCATGCTGTTCGCCGGGCGCAGGCGCGAGAACGAGAAGCCGGTCCCGCCGCCCGAGCGGTGGATAAGGGCCGTGTTCTTTATCGTCTCGAATATCGACTCCATCGAGTCCTCTATCGGCAGGACAAAGCATGCCGAGAGCTGCTGGAGTTCGCGGCCGGCGTTCATTAACGTCGGCGAGTTGGGAAGAAAATCCAGTTTAGATATTATTGCGTGAAATTCGTCTTCGAGCTTTGAAGCGTTATAATCCGGGTCGTAATACAGGTCCGCTGAAGCTATGTTGCGCGCTACCCTCCTGAATAGATCTTCAGGGGTCTCGATAGGCCTGCCTTCCGAATCCTTGCGCAGGTAACGTTTCTCGAGGACCTTCTTTGAATTTGCCGACAAACCATCCTGGTGCAGTCTCATATCCCCCATGTCCAAATCCCCCTTTCCCAACCCAAAGTATAGTCAAGCCCTGGTGGCTTGTCAAGCATAAAATACTACATGTAGTGTTCCCCGTCGACAAAAACCCCGTATTTTGTGGGTATACAACTGGTATATGGGGTTTTTGCTTTTCTAGAACCTTCCTGGGAAGGTTACTTCTTCTTTGATTTCTTCTTGGCTTTCTTCTTTGTTCCGCAGCATCCGCAAGACATCTTCCTGCTCCTTTTTTTACCCCTTGACCGAGATCAAGGGAACCGACATCGCGACCTTCTTAGCTATGCCGGCATTGTGGACTACATCTACTACCTGCGTTACATCTTTATATGCGCCCGGAGCCTCCTCCGCGACGCCTGATAAGCTGTGTCCCTTGATGATTATACCACGGCCTTTCAATTGGTCAACTAAATCTTTTCCGCGCCATCTCTTCTTTGCAGCTTCGCGTGAGGATACGCGTCCCGCGCCGTGGACCGACGTCCCGAACACTTCCTCCATACCCTTTTCGGTCCCGTGCAGTATATAGGAGCATGTGCCCATCGTCCCTCCTACCAAAACCGGCTGTCCTACGCTTTTATATGCGGCCGGGACTTCCGGACGGCCGGGGCCGAATGCGCGAGTGGCGCCTTTCCTGTGGACGATCAGGGCTTTTTCCTTGTTGTCAACCTTATGCTTCTCGAGCTTCGCGGTATTGTGCCCGATATCGTAAAGAGTGCGGATCGTCTTCTCGTCTACTCCGAGCGCCGAATGGAACGCCTTCCTCGTCAGGTGCGCGATGGCCTGCCTGTTCGCGAACGCTGCGTTGATGCCGCAGTTTATCGCCTTGAAATACCGCTGGCCCTCCTCGCTTTTGAACGGCGCGCAGACGAGCTCGCGCTCCCTTATCGGGATATTGTATTTCCTTGAGGCGGATTCGAGCGTCTTCAGGTAATCCGTGCCGATCTGGTGTCCGAGCGCGCGGCTTCCGCAATGTATCGAGACAAGCAATTGGCCTTTGAAGAGCCCGAAGACCTGCGCGGCTTTTTCGTCGAATATCTCCTCGACGCATTGGACTTCAAGATAATGGTTGCCGGAGCCGAGAGTCCCTACCTGGTTGAACCCGCGCTCTTTCGCTTCACGGCTTACCGTCTTCGGGTCGGCGCCTTTTACACAGCCCTCTTCTTCGGTGAACGTAAGGTCCTCCTGCCAACCGAAGCCGAGTTCGACTGCATACTTAGCTCCCTTAATAAGGATCTCGTCTATCTGAGCGAGGGACGATTTTATCTCGCCCTCGGAGCCGATGCCTGCGGGGACGGTCCTGAAGAGCTCGTTGGCGAGGTCTTCTTCCTTTCCTTTGATATCATCGCGAGTCAGCTGCGTCTTTAGGGTCCTGACGCCGCAGTTGCAGTCGAAGCCGACGCCTGCGACCGAGATAATACCCGTCTCCGTATCGAACGCTCCGATAGCCCCGATAGCGAAACCGTATCCCGGGTGGATATCCGCCATAGCGAGCGACGCTTTCTGTATCCCGGGCAGGCACGCGACGTTGCGTATCTGAACCAGGGCATTCCACTCCTTGCCGCGGTTCACGTCGTCGACGAGGTGCTTAATCAGGTCCTTATCCGCGTAGATCCTTCCGGGCACCAGCATATCGCCGGATTTCGGTATCTCCCAGATGAGTTCACTGACCTGCTTTAGTTCGATGCTCATATGTCCACCACGCACTGCAGGTAATGGTTGCCGTCCTTGAACTCGTATTTCAACCCGAAATAGGTGGCGGCCTTGGCCTCGGTCTTTATCATGTGCCTTTTAGGGTCAAGCTTCTCTCCCGATGCGATACCTTCCAGGCGGTATAGGTCGTAGCCGAACGGCTCGATGGATTTGATCTTGAAATCCCTGAAGACCATCTTCTTGATGTCGGCTTCGGTAAGCAGCTTATTCAGCCACTCGACGAATAGCGCGGGAATGTCGCGGGCTTCGCAGGAGATATCGACCGAGGAAACCTTCTTGACCTTCTTTATATCTACCATGATATCGAAGAGCGCTTTGCCGCCCTGGGCGAACGCTTTCTCCAGCGTCTTATCCCAGGCGCGGATGCCTATATCGGCTTCATGTTCGAGGAACTCGTAGGGCATCGCGGCCCTTCTATTTTTTGGCCTTACCCTGGTTAGCGACGGCTTCCATCGCCTTCTTTACCTCTTCCGGGTCGCCGAGGTAATAGTGCTTGATGGGCTTGAGGTTATCGTCGAGCTCATAGACGAGCGGCATGCCGGTCGGTATGTTCAGGCCGACTATATCCTGGTCGGAGACGTTATCGAGGTATTTGACCAGCGCCCTCAAGCTGTTGCCGTGCGCGGCTATTATGACGCGCTTGCCGCTCTTTACCACGGGCGCGATCGTCTCATGCCAATACGGCAGGAAACGCGCGACGGTGTCCTTTAGGCATTCTGTCAGGGGAATCTCGCCCGGTTTTAAATTCTTGTAGCGCGGGTCCTTCGCCGGGCTGCGCGGGTCGTCCTTCTCGAGCGCGGGCGGCGGGGTATCATAACTGCGGCGCCATACCAGCACCTGGTCGTCGCCGTATTTCGCGGCCGTCTCGGCCTTGTTCAGGCCCTGAAGCGCGCCGTAGTGCCTCTCGTTCAGGCGCCATGAATTGTAAACGGGTATCCACATGAGGTCCATGCCGTCGAGCGTCATCCAGAGCGTGCGGATGGCCCTCTTCAGCACGGAAGTGAAGGCGACGTCGAATACAAACCCTTCTTTCTTCAGCACTTCGCCGGCCTTCTTCGCCTCGGAAAGGCCTTTCTCGGAAAGGTCCACGTCGGTCCATCCGGTGAAACGGTTCTCCTTGTTCCAGGTGCTCTCTCCGTGGCGCAGCAGTACGACTTTATACATGTATATCTCCTTTAAGGTTTGAGATCAGCGGGAGCGAGCGTAGCGAGCCTCCGCTGGATCGAAAAACTCTTTTATTATACTCTAAATACGTCGTCCAGTTCAACATCGTCGAAATCGCCGCCGGCCTTCTCGACATCCATGAAACGCTCGAGTATGCTGCCCTCCTGGAGGAAGCGCGACACCTCGGTGAAGATGCTGCCTGCATAGCCGCCGGAGTAGTTCTTCATCCAGCGCGCCGAACGGTCTATTGCCGGTTTCAGCAATATCAGGTTCTCCTTCGCGCGCGTCGCCGCGACATAGAAGAGACGCCTCTCTTCCTCGATAGCGTCCTTGTCGTCCATCGCCTGGTATGACGGCATGTGCCCTTCGGCGACATATATAAGGAAGACGGTGTGCCATTCCAGCCCCTTCGCCGAATGTATCGTCGATAGCGTCATCGCGTGGTCGTGCTTGCCCTTGAGCCCGGCCTCGAGTATGCTCTTCTCGGGCGGCTCGAGGGCCATATCGGTCAGGAACGATTCGAGCGACTTATACCTTCCGGCTATGCGCTCGAGCGAGTTCAGGTCGGGGGCGCGCTTATGGTAATCGTCATATTTCGCCTTCAACAGCGGCCCGTAATACTCGAGGAACCCCTTTATCAGCGCGCCCGGCTGGTGTTCCAGCGGCTTGACCCCCTTCAATATCTGCATGAGGTCCGCGAGGTCGGGATGCTTCCTGAGCGTCTCCCCGTCGAGGTCGAACCCCTGCTTCTTCTCTATTATCTGCCCCGTTATCCTGCCGGCGGTCTTCTCGCCTATGCCGCGCATCAGCATGAGGGCCCTGCGCCAGCTGACCTGGTCATGCGGGTTATGCGCGATGCGAAGGTACGAGAGCACGTCCTTTATATGCGCCGCCTCGACGAACCTTTGCCCCCCGTATTTCAGGAACGGGACATCGTGGTTCGCGAGCTCGATCTCGAGGTCGTTCGAGTGCCAGCCCGCGCGGAATAGCACCGCTATGTCCTTGAGCGCAACGCCGTCGTCGACGAGCTCGAGTATCTTCTGCACGATGTATTTCGACTGCACGTTCTCGTCGCGCGCCTCGACGAATATCGGCGCCTTGCCCGATCCCTTCTTCGTGAAGAGCGTCTTCTCGAACTTCTCCTCGGCGTTCCTGATGACCTCGTTCGTCAGGTCGAGTATCGGCTGGGTCGAGCGGTAGTTCTCCTCGAGCATGATTACCTTCGCGCCTTTGAATACCTTCGGGAAATCGATTATGTTCTTGAAGTTCGCGCCGCGAAACGAGTATATGCTCTGCGAATCGTCGCCGACGACCATCACGTTGCCGTGCCCGGACGCGAGCAGGCGGACTATATCGGCCTGCAACTTGTTCGTGTCCTGGTATTCGTCGACCATGATGTATTTATACTGTTCGGACAGCCTCTCGCGGACTTCCTTATGGTCGTGAAGCAGTTTTTTCAGGAAGACGAGCAGGTCGTCGTAGTCCATCAGCGACTTCTCGCGCTTGTACCTGATGTACCCGTCCTTTATCCTCTTTATCTCGTCTTCCCACTCGGTGAACTGCGGGTATTCGAGCGCCAGGACAGAGCCGATATCCTCGGACTTGTTGACCGATTTCGAGATAACGTCAAGCAATGCCCCCTTGCGCGGGAACCGTTTTTCAATATGGTCGAGACCGAGCTTCTCGCGGACTATATTGACCGCGTCTTCCGCGTCGGACTCGTCGGTTATCGTGAAGTTATTCGGGAAATCGATGAGTTTCGCGTATTTTCGCAGGACCATGTTCGCGAAGGAATGGAACGTGCCGCCGGCCACGCGCTCGCAACGGTCATCGAGCAGTTTCGCGGCGCGGCGCAGCATCTCTTCGGAGGCCTTGCGCGTGAACGTCAGCAGGAGTATGTGGTCGGGCTTGACGCCCTTCTCCACGAGGTAGGCGACGCGGTATACGAGCGTGCGCGTCTTCCCGCTTCCGGCCCCCGCGATGACAAGGTATGCCCCTTCGGTGGACTCGACAGCTTTCAGCTGGGCGGGATTCAATTCCTTCTTATAATCTATCTTCATTTGCCTTTTCTACTATCTGTCGCTCGGAGGGATATGACATTATCTTAAGCGCTTCTTTTACGGGAAGCCATCGGACGTCTTCCGCATCGGTATCGTGGTCTTTCGTGTCGCCTGAAACATATTTGACGAGGAAGAACGTGACCGTCTTGTTTACTACCGTCTTATCCCCTTCAAGGATAAAGGAATATTTTATCTTCCCTATCTCTTTTTCTATGTCTCCCGTCAGGCCCGTCTCTTCCCTTATCTCGCGTAATGCCGCCTGTTCCGGGGTCTCGGCTTTCTCTATCTTGCCCTTAGGAAGGCAGAATACCTTCCCCTGGCCGCGTGTCAATATGACTATCTCTAACCCGCCGCCGGATTTCCTGTAGACAACACCACCAGCCGAATATTGAAGTTTTTCCATAAATAAAAAGGCCTCCTTCATTACCTCTGAGGTGAGCCGACAAAACTTCACCAAACCGGACAGCTTGAAACCGTCCGACCGTCGACATACTAGTCGAAGGCAATGAAGGAGGTCCGGGGAGATTTATTACTTCTTCTCTTTCTTTTCCTCCAAGGAGTCTTTTATCTCGCC
>JBAZJG010000015.1:0-39233 GCA_041651455.1 Candidatus Omnitrophota bacterium | reverse complement strand
TGCGCGAGATGCCCGACAACGCCTTCGACCTTGCCATTGTCGATCCGCCCTATGGCGGCGCAGGCTATGATTGGGCAGGAGACGATCGCGGGCGGTTCGGGGGACGTTTCGGAAAGTACGCCCCCCCCCGGACGGTCAACCATGCCTTCGGCGGTCGGTTCGGACGGTACAGCGAACCGGCGGGCACGACGCGAAATATCGGGGGGGCAGTCGCGCGCACGGGCGGGACATGGGCGGCGAAGTACAGCCCGACGACGGGAGCTATCCCTAGCGCCGACATCCGGCATTGGGACTATGCGCCTCCTCCTGAATACTTCGAGGAGCTATTCCGGGTATCGCGCCATCAAATTATATGGGGCGGGAATTACTTCAACCTCCCGCCATCGCGGAACTTCATCGTGTGGCGGAAATTGACTATATCGGAGGGCTTCTCAATGGCGATGGCCGAGTATGCCTGGACTGATATTCCGGGCAACGCGAAGGTGTTCGAGTGCGCCCCGCAAGACTCGGCGCGCTTCCATCCTACGCAAAAACCCGTCGCCCTCTACCGCTGGCTACTCTCGCTCTACGCCAAGCCGGGCGACCGCATCCTCGACACGCACATGGGCTCGGGCTCGTCGGTCGTCGCCTGCGCCGAGCACGGCTACACGATTACAGCCGTCGAGATAAACAAGGGCTATTTTTCGGCCGCCTGCCGTCGCATCGCCGACGCCTACAAGCAACCACGGCTTTTCGAGGACGAGAAGCCGCAACCCAAGCCGCAGGGCCTTTTTGAGGAGGATTTATGAAAGTCTACATCTCCGGCCCTATCACGGGCGTGCTAGACATGAACCGTGCGGCCTTCGACTTGGGGGCGGCGTACCTTCAGGCTCGCGGGGATGAGCCGGTCAATCCGCTATCTCTCCAAGTAGCGTTCATGCGTGAGCCGGAATGGGCCGACTATATGCGGGCGGATATCCGGGAATTGCTAGACTGCGATGGTATCCTAGTCCTTCCGGGTTGGGAGGGCTCGCGCGGGGCTTGCCTTGAGGTGCGGATTGCGCGAGAGCTTGGCATGCGCTTCACATTCCTGCCGCTTGACTTTCCGGCCAAGTGCTGATAGTATGCAAGGGTCAAGTGATGATTGCCGGCGGAGTGGACGCCTCCGGGAATCATTCCGCAATCTAGCCCCTAGCCGACGTCCACCGGCAAAGGGGCTTTTCTTTTCCTATTGGGGGTGGTATGGGATTAAATGTAAGTAAAGGCAATATGTACGATTTTATCACGCATACCTGGAACACGGTCAAGGGCGCGTGCCCGCATGATTGTTCGTACTGCTACATGAAGCGGTTCAAGAATCAGCGGCCCGCGCGATTCGACGAGAAAGAATTAAAAACAGACCTCGGGAAAAACAATTATATTTTTGTCGGGTCAAGCTGTGATATGTTTGCTTCAATTATTCCCCCCGAGTGGATAGACGTGACTCTTGAAAAGACAATCGAGGCGAAAGGGAATCAGTATTTTTTCCAAAGCAAAAACCCCCTGGGGATGTTTTCCCATCGGAATAGGCTACCGCTTGCTTCGATGCTGGGTACCACAATCGAGACGAATCGCTGGTATCCGGAAATAATGCGATACTGCCTTCGTCCCGAAGATCGCGCGGTTGGGATGGAAATGCTTAAGGGTCGGATGCGCTACGTCACCATTGAACCGATCATAGACTTTGACCTCTTGCCCATGATCGAACTGATAAAACAGTGTGAGCCCGTACAGGTCAACATCGGCGCCGACTCAGGGAACAATCACTTGCCGGAACCAAGCGCGGAGAAGGTGCTCGCGCTCATAGATGCGCTCAGAAAGTTCACAACCATCGCGCGGAAAACGAATCTGGCGCGATTGCTAGGGTAAGTATGTCGGCCATACCGTACATGAAGTTTTACATCGGCGACTACTTGGGGGATACCCAACACTTGACCACGCTTCAACACGGGGCCTACTTGCTATTGATCATGGCTTACTGGCAACGGCGCGGCCCGCTTCCTGTAGATGATGAAAAACTAGCCCGAATTGCCCGATGTGCAAGTGCAGAATGGATGCAATGCAAATGCGATGTACTTGCATTTTTCGACGAGCGCGGGGGAATGCTGTACCATAGGCGCATTGACCGGGAACTATTGGACGTTTCGGAGATATCGGAGAAAAGACGGGGCGCAGCGCATAAAAAATGGGAATATACACCAAAAACGGATGCAAGTGCAATGCAAGTGGATAGCAAAAGCAATGCAAAGGGTATGCTATCCCATATTCATATTCCATATTCATATTCAGATACAGAATCAAAGAAAGAAAGAGAAGATAAGAGGGCGGACAAGCCGCCCGCGCGTAAACTTGTAAAACCCACTATTGACGAAATTGCCCTTTATTGTCGGGAAAGGAATAACGGCATAGACCCAGTGGCGTTTTTCCATTATTACGAAGCACGAGATTGGATGCGCGGGAAAACAAGAATAACAAAGTGGAAAAGTTGTATAGCAACGTGGGAGCAAAGGATGCGGAGGGAGGGCGGAAAGGGCGGCCCTAGAGTTTTAACCCGCACGGCGTCGCTCGACATGGAGGGATGATGGCTAATTGTGAAAAGCACGGCGAGTACACGCCCGAGATACTCAATATCCCCGCAATTAAAAGCGTTTGCATAGACGGGTCAGTCTTGCGCCCTGAATATACAATTGAACGCGGATGCCCGGTTTGCATTGCCGAAGGGGAGAAAGAGGCCGAAGAACGACGGGCTAAGGCCGAGGCGCAACAGCGCGAGGAAGATGCGCGGGAGGCAGAGGCAAAAAGGCGCGTACATTTCGCCGCGATGAACATTGAACCCGCGTTTTACGATGCAAGCCTTGACGGATTCGAGGCCATTACGCCGGAACTAAAGCACAACCTCTCGCGCGTGCAGGATCTTGTAGCTGGGAAGATTTGCAAGATTGTGATGACGGGCAAGAACGGAACGGGGAAAACGCATCTCGCTTGCGCGGCGCTGAACATTCTAGGCGGGCGTATAATGTCCATGTACGAGATATCTACCACGATCAGGGCGAGCTACACTGCTATAGCGCAAAAAACGGAATTAGAGATCGTGGATGAGCTGGCCCGCTTGCCCTTGCTCGTCATTGACGAGATCGGCCGTACCAAGGGCGGCGACGCCGAGCAAAACTGGTTATCTTATTTGATTGACAAAAGGCATACCCGTGGCCTCCCATTGATATTGATCTCGAATAAGCATACGCGGAAAACGTGCCCGGGGAATGGATGCGCGGATTGCCTTGAGAATTACATCGGCGAGGACATTATGAGCCGGTTAAACCAGGGCGGGGCGCTACTGAAGTTTTCCGGGGAAGATTACCGGAAGCGCAAGGCAAGCGAAGGGGGGCAGGGTTGAAGCGTAGAACGCTCGAAGACATGTCGCACGGCGAGCTTGAGAAGCTGCTTGACGCGGAGATATCCTTTTTCGTCAGGGCGGCACCGGCTCAGTATTCCGAGTTTCCCGGAATGGTGCCGTGCTACACGTGCGGGAAGCTGTATTTCTGGAAGGGGCTGGACTGCGGGCATTTCATTCCACGGCATCACCAGGGGACTAGGTTTGACCTCCGCAATCTCCGCCCGCAATGTACCCAGTGCAACTGCTACCACGAGGGCGAGCATTGGCAGTACCGGATCAATCTTGTTGCCGAGATTGGGGAGGAAGCGGTGCAGGACTTGGAGCTGACGGCCTCGCGTTGGGGAGCCAAGCGGCACGCCCGCGAATGGCTGATAGAGAATATCGAGGGCTGGCGCGAGAGAAACAAGCCGCTCCGCAAGGCAATGAGGGGGGAATGATGGTACGGGTTGAAACAGCCGAAGAAAAGCGATTGTCGGCTGACATTGCCAATTACACGCCGGAACCCAAGGACACCGCCGCCGCGATCATCGCCGCCGCCCGTGCGCTAGTAAAAGATTGGTGCGGAGTATGCGACGGTTATCCTAGCTGTTCGCACCCGTACAATTCGTTTCATTGTAGATACGTCAAGGCGCTCCGCGAGGCGCTGGATAAGGAGGCGGGGAAATGAAAAAGTCCATGAGATGGCATCGAGAGTGCCTAATAGCGCAACGTGATTCGCTTAAACACTACTTGGAGCAGATAAGTAATATCCAGGCGGTAGCGAATCGGTTAGCAAGAGACATTCTTTTACACGAGAAGCAAGTTGCTCAGGCCGAAAAAGAGGGACGGGACGGATTTGATCCTGAAAGATATATGCACAAACGGGGGGAGGAATCATGAAAACCTTAGGGCATATTAGGCGCTACAAATCCGATACGATTGATGGGCGAGACGTGAGTAGGCTTGCGTCGTTCCTGCCCGAAGAAGCGTTAGCTGATATCGGGGTCGAGTTAAAGGACGAATATAAAGGGCACCATGTACCGGAACCGCTCACGCGAGAGAATGTGCTAAAGCATCTCAAGGATGATCTTGCCTTTGCGTTTGAAAAAGCACTCGACAAGCGCGGAATATCCGCAAGTTTGATGCACAGCGTCGTCTGTATGTGGAACTGGGTACTCGAAGAAGGGCTGGAAGATTTCGACGAATATGCTCAATATGGTTTGCCTACCCTTAAAGCAACGGCAATAAAATACGGATTTGATAATCCTATCGGCGAAGATGACGGGAATGAAGAACAGTACGCGTCTGACTAGGAGGCACCATGAAAAGCGCAGAGGAGTTTGCAACCGATATAGGAATTACATTGCTAGAATACTATGGCCCTCGGGAGGGGGCAATGGATAAAATAACCGCCCTAATCCGCGCCCGAGACAAGGAGATCGTAGAGGCGTGCAAGAAAGCTGTTCACGGCGAAGATTGGCGAGGGCATTGCGGACGAGGCCCTGCTATTGACGACGCTCTCGATTCCGTTCTCGGCACTTTAGGCTGATGGGAGGCCACGATGACCGAAGCCGACATAGCCCGGATGCAGGGTGAGCTTGACGCTATCAATGTTCGCCTCGACCGAGCATGGGAAGGTATCAAAGCCGATCTTGCGCGCAAGACATGGCTAGACAGCCAGATCATCATAGCTCGCAATACTATGGAGCGAATGAGCCGAAGGAGATCACGATGAGCGAAGGTGAGCTTATCATCAGCGTCGCCGTAGTAGTTCTTTTTGGTGTAGTCAGCTTCATTTTGGGATACCAGCGAGGGAGGGCGCGATGAGCGACTATGAGCGAGCGGCGGAGCGGATATGGGACTCACCTCCGCACACCACTAAGGAAGAGATCGCCGCCATTCTCCGCGAGGAGTTCCCTCCCGCCCCCGACGTGGCGGCGCTACGGGAGGCGATTCTCAGCTTCTGCGCTAAGGAGCAGTGGGCCGTAAAGGAGTGGAAGGATCAACCCCATATCAAATCGCTATTTGATCTCGCCGCCATTCTCCGCGAGAAGTTCCCGACAGACAGCGGCAGTAAGCTACTGCAAGCTATCGTCGATGGCAGTCAACTTTGCCTAGACGAACCGAAGTGGCGCCTGCCGGAAGAGGTCTGCAAGATGATCCTGCAAGCAACGGGTGAGGAGCCAAACTTGGTGCTGGTACGGCAACCCGCTCCCGCCCCTGACGTGACGGCACTACGAGAGGCGCTAGAGTGGTACGCAGATGTAGAACACTATAAAAGGGGCGGATCAATCACCAATCCAGGTGGCAAAGATTTTATCGCGGTAATGGCCGATTATGGCGGATACGCTCGCGCCGCCCTCCTGCGCTCCGAGCCGAAGGAGGAAAGCCATGAGTGACGTGTATTGTGGGCAGTGCGGGAAGTACCACGCGAGTCTTACGGCTTGCCCTAACCAAAACCTGCAAGCTGTCTACACGCAAAAGGGGACGACGACTATTGACCTAGACGAGATGCGGGCTGAGATCGTCAAGCTCCGTGCCCGCGAGGCGAAACTGCGCGAGGCGCTGGTGCGGATCGTGGCTCTTGCCGATCTCGGCGATTGCATAACCTCATTCAGACGAGCCGAAAACGCAATGGACATCGCCCGCGCCGCTCTGGGGGAGGGCAAGCCATGAACGGTTTTGTATGCTCGCCTCACCTGTACCGCTATTGCGGCCTACTCATCGAGGAACGCCCCATCGGCCCGCGCTGGTGGCCGCTCAAGGCTAACGGCGAGCCCTACCAGCGATGGCCCGGCGGGGTGGCGGCAATAATCCGAGAATGGGATGCGCTTCACGATACAATGCGCGCGCGGCATCACGTCGGCGGCGGATGCAAGGCGATATGACTTGCACTTGGACTCAGACGCCCTCGGCCTGGCTGACGGCTTGCGGGCATGAATGGCGGGGAGAGCTGCCGGTTCCGCTTCGATTCTGCCCGTATTGCGGGAAGCCGGTACAGGGACAATTCGAGGGACACGATACGCCATGAAAGCCAATCCCTGCCGCCACGAGTACGTCGAGGATCGCTGGTACTGGAAAGCCGGTAGGCTATGGCAAGTCCTACGCTGTAGGCTATGCGGGCATGAGTCCGAGGGGTGGACTGCCCCCGGCCTTGCCAATATGCGGAAATCGTGATATAGTACCGGTATGGCACAGAACGGCGAAATTAAAGCCAAAAGGCGCGGGCCAGGGCGGCCGATCAAGAAAGGCGAGGTGCTTAATCCCGGCGGCCGCCCCAAGATACCCGAAGACGTGCGCGAGATGTGCCGCGCGGCCTCGTCCAGGGCTATCCAAGAGCTCCTACACGTGTTCGAGGACGAGCAAGCCCGGCCCGGAGACAAGATACGCGCGGCCGAAGCTCTCTTGAACCGGGCATGGGGTACGCCGACTCAATCCATGGAGCTATCGTCTGCCGAGGGGAAGGCGCTTGAGATCCTGATAAAGTATGCAGATAAACCGGAATAGGGCATTTCAACCGTTCTACGATTCACAATTCAAATACAATGTTCTCCGGGGGGGCTCAGGATCGGGCAAAAGCTGGGCTGTCGCCGATGATGTTATTCTCCGAACCCTGACCGGGGGCGGGACTAGCCGGACGATTGTAGCCCGAAAAGTCGCCGCTACCATGCGCCAATCGGTATTTGAGTTGCTACGGAAGCGGATTCGAGATATCGGGGTGCAGGACGTTTTCAAGATAAACAAGACCGAAATGCTGTTTTCCTGCCAGGCCGGGGAGATTATCCTGGTCGGGCTAGACGACGCCGACAAGCTGAAATCCATTTACGATCCGACCGATGCGTGGATTGAGGAAGCCGACCAAGTAACCCAAGCCGACTTCGAGGAAATAGACAGGCGCATCCGGTCGATAAGCAAGCGGCCGCCGAAAATCACTCTGACATTCAACCCGACTTCCGTCTATTCATGGCTGAAAAAATACTTCTACGATTCGGATTATACCAAGGGGCAGGTATACGAGCATACGTCAACATACCGGGACAACTGTTTCCTTGACCCTGCCTACGCAGCTACTATCGAGCGCCTACAGGAAACGAATCCTAGTGCCTATCGAGTCTACGGGCTAGGGGAATGGGGCATAGTCGAGGGCGTGGTATTCCCCGATTGGAGTATAGCCGCCGTGCCGCCAGGTGCTAAGTCTATGGGTTACGGTATGGACTTTGGCTATACAAACGATCCGACTACGCTGATTCAGGTATTCGAGACTCCGGACGCTTTCTACTACGACGAGATCCTTTACCGCTCCGGGCTGACCAATCCCGAGATATGCGCTATGCTTAAAGAGCTAGGAGTATCACGGTACACCGACATTATCGCCGACTCGGCAGAACCGAAGAGCATTGACGAGATCCACCGGGCGGGATGGAATATCTACCCATGCAAGAAGGGGGCGGATTCTGTACGCTATGGCATTTCGGCCATGAAAACCAAAAAGCAGTACATAACGCCGCGATCCTCGAATCTGCAGCGCGAGTTCAGCTCGTATTGTTGGAAGCAGGACAAGAACGGGAAATGGCTAGAGGAGCCTATTGATATGTTCAACCATGGGATTGACGCGATCCGCTACCGGGTGGACAAGCGGCGGCCGATTCGCGCTGGCCCGTCAGCCGGGGCGCTCGGGCTGTAGCTTTACAACCGGGCAAAAGCACGATACAATATGAATAGCCTAATCGTAGGGGCGCACAATGGACACGAAAACGCTAAAGAAACTGATCGACGGCGACTCCAAGCGATGCGCCGAGATTGCTACCCAAAAAAAGTACATCGAGGGCAAGAACGTCGCTATTCTCGGGCGGGCGGCTCACGAGGAGCCCGACAACCGCATATCAATCCCTATCGTCCGCAAGGCTGTCGCCATGGTATCCGGCTACATGGCTGGGGCCGGGGCGATCACCTACTCCACTGAGATTGACGAGAAGTATTACGAGGAAACCCTCAAGCCCATATTCGACGCGAACGACGAAGGCTTGACCACGCATGAGGAGTTCGAGACGGCTTGCGCTCACGGGAGCGCATGGGAGTACCATTATATGCTCGACGGCGAGCCGCGATTTGTCGAGGTGCCGGTCGAGCAGTGTATTCCCGTATGGGATGATTCTCTTCCTCGGAAGCTGATTATGCTCGTTCGTTATTACACCAAGGAAGACGAAGCCGGGAAAGAGTATAAGGAAGTCTATACATACGACAAACAGAATATAACGAAATACGCATATAAGATGGGCGGCGAGGTTGTATTAGTAACCGGTGAGCCTAACCCCATACCGCACGCATACGGCGAAGTGCCTTTCGCTGAGGCTAAAATCTCCCGCTATGGTACGAATATCTTTGACCATGTGCGCTCGATCATCGACTTCCGCGACAGGATAGTCTCGGAGGACTACGCGAATGAGGCGCAGCGGTTCGCTTCATCCTACTTGCTTTTGCGGAACCGGCTATCGACGGAGCTTGACGATACGGGCATGAACGAGATTGACAAGCTCAAGATCACGCGCACTTTCGAGGACTTGGGGGACAACGTAAACAACGCCGTCGCCTTCCTTGTCAAGAACATTCCGATTGATTTCATAAAGAACGCGGACGAGCTTTTCGAGCGGCTGGCCTATGACATGATGTTGCTTTTTGACAATAAGGATTTGGCTACCACGGGGCAGATAAGCGGGATAAGCCTCGCCTACAAGCTCCTGCCCTTCGAGTACGCTTGCGCGACATACGAGGCGTACTTCTCCCGCTTCCTTCAGTGGCGGATTCGATTGATTCAGAACGCGACGGGCAATCTCAAGGTGAACCCACAGGATCGGCCGCAAGTCTCGATAAAGTTCAACCGGAATCTTCCCTTTGACCTTCAGGCGGCGGTTGAAATGTTCATGAAGGTGTCGCCGGTACAGCTTCCCGTTCGGGTGGCGTTGCGGCTATTGCCTGATAGCCTAGTGCCTGACGTGGAGGAGACGGCGAAGGAAATCGAGGAAGGCACGGGGACGGGTAGCGTCGAGGGTGCCGAGGAAGGCGGGGCCGAGATCGTCGCGGGCGAAGATGTGCAGGCTCAGGCCTTGAACGGGGCTCAGGTGGCGTCGCTTGTAACCGTGGCGCAAGCCGTGGCCGACAATCAGCTACCGCTTGCGACGGCCGTCGAGATAGTCCTAGCGGCCATGCCGACGATGACGCGAGAGGATGCTATGCGGATGCTACAGCCCGCCGACGCATTCACGCCGGATAAGCCGGAAGTAGTCGCGCCTATTGGCAAGCCCGCGCCGGATGCGAATAAGGGGGAATGATGTCCAAGGCGGTAATGTCAGAATGCAAGAATCCAGAATGCCGAAGCGGGAAACTCTGCGTTTGCGGAGGGCATTCAGCATCTGACGTTAAAAAGAATCTGCATAACCACTCTACGCGCTCCCGATTAAACATTCGCAAGGAGCGCCGATTTATTCTAGCGCAATCCTCGAAGCCGTGATAGAATCAGGAAGGGGGATATATGGAAAGGGCCGAGTTTGAAAGACGCCTTGCGACTATAAAACCAAGGGTGGCAGTGGGGAAAGATGCAATCAAGATAGATGGATTTACTATGTCAGAATGGCTAGAGATTATTAGGAAGATCGAAAAATGTGAAGGGTGCTTATATGATACATTGTCCATATTCAAATATGGGATCGACGCTACATATCCAGGGTTAAGGCTACATTACCCGGAGCTTTTCGCGCCGGTTTAGCCATCCAAGAGGGGGATATATGGCCGAAACATTCACGGGGGAGATCGAGCGACTTCTCGTCGAGATACGGGGCATACGGGCGAACCTCGAACGGTGCCTAAAGTTCATTCGTACCATCCCCGAGGACGCGCGGCGGCTTGCGGGGGATTCCGATCGCAACGGATGGACTAAGGAGCTGAGGGCGATAAAGAGGGAGGTCAAAGCATGATTACGCGAACGGATGCGATTGAGTATGAATGGGGGTGTACTGACGCGACCTATTTATCCGAGGAAGCATTGTCTAGGGTATGGGATAATGACGGCGAGGACGATGCTTGGGCCGATCTGTAAGGGGGGGCAAGGTATGAGCGGAGCGGATATAGTTTGGGGGATATATTTTTTCGTTTGCCTTCCCGTTGGCGCTATATTTTTCTGCGTCGGAGTAGCATGGCTATTTGTATACGGCCGCAAGCGTCATGCCTGAGCCCTTCCGCGACCTAGCCAAGCTGCAAGAGCAAGGCTACTACGCATCCGAGAAGGCGCGTAATAATGCCATAGACCGGGCATTGCTTAGGCTTTACAAGGATGCCTATGATGCGACGGTCGCTGATATCGGCAAGCTATACGCCAAGGTAGGATTGCCGAATCCGGTTACAACCACGCAAGGGCCTATCTACATTCGCAAGGAAGACGCGATCCGCTATAACCAGCTCGCCAATCGGCTACAGAATCTCGCCGACGAAATGGGGAAGATCCGAAAAGCCGGAATAAAGTTGACCGAAGAAACCTCCGCGCAAGCCGTCCAGGATGCCTACTATCGCAACACTTGGGCCTACGATCAGGCTGTAGGGATAAAACTAGGCATTCCGGCGCTTCCCGTGGCGGCCATCCGGGCAAGCGTGTATTCCGAAGTCTCCGGCCTCGACTTGGTTAAAACGTGGTCAAAGAATACCACGGCGGGGATATACGCGACTCAATCGGCCATCATGCGGGGCATCACGTTAGGACAAAGCTACACCAAGGTAGCGCGCGCGATCCGGGCCGAGTTCGATAAGGGCCTATGGCAAGCCGAAAGAGTAGTACGAACCGAAGCCGGGCGGTGCTGGTCGGAGGGCGCCGAGGCGGCTCACGGGCAAGCGCTAGAGGCGGGGCTCGACGTTCGCAAGCGTTGGAGTGCGACGCTAGACAAGCGGACGCGGCCTAGCCACGGAGCGCTAGACGGGGAATACGCCGACGAGAACGGGCTATTTTGGATTGACGGGGTATCGGCCCCACAGCCGCGCGAGTTCGGAGTGCCGGAGGACGACATCAACTGCCGATGCAGTGCATACGACGTTTTAGAGGGCATCGAGCCTAGCGTGCGGCGCATTAGAGGCGAGGGGATTGTACCATATACAACCTTCGACACTTGGGCGCGCGAGAAGGGATGGTCGCCGGAAGATGGCTGGCCGAAGGGCGTATAGTTAGCCACTACTAACAATTAGCGCGGGGGTATTGCAATCCCGCAACAGACTAGCGATAATTGAGACAGTCAAGGGGGGAAGCGTGAAATATAAGGTAGGCGATAGGGTAAGCCATTCAGGGACTTTTAAGTGGGGATCGCAGGGCGGGACTTCGGATGGGATAATTAAAGAGGTGTGCGGGAGCGGTTTGCCCTATGTAGTTGCATGGGACAATGGTGAAACAAACAGCTATAACGAATCTGATCTTTCCCCGGCAAAAGGCGCACTAAGCTACACGGGGGGCCATTTTATATCGCTTTCTAGGGCATCACGTCGCCGAGCAATTCTCGGGCGGCTAACAATCGAATAGGCCCAAGGGCCAAGGGGGAACTATGTCCATGTTTGACAAGCTCTACGCGATTACTGAGGAAGCCGGGAAGGCTTTGAAGAAACCATTCGTCAAGAACAAGGTACAGCGTGCGCTCGCCGGGGCCGCCGACTCCTACGAGTCCCAGAAGATCGACACCCAGGAAAAGATCGACAAGCTCATGGGCGAGATCGCCAACGGCGCGGTGGACAAGATCGGCGAGCTGGTAGAGGCCCGGCTCGAACTCAAGGAGATCGACGCTCAGGCCGCCGAGACTACCGCGATCAAAGCGGAGATGTTCGACAAGTAGCATCTAGCGCCAAGCCAAGCGAGCCCCCGGAATCGGGGGCTTTTTTATTGCCCTATCACATCGCTATATATGGCATATCGTATACTTGACAAACGCTATATAGTAGTTCATTGTATTAGGTGAATCAATCTACAGAGCGTCCGGGGGGAAACGTCCGGGGGCAAAGGAAGTCTCATGAACTTGAAGGAGCTTGTCGCTAAATTGCCGGAGTCGGATCGGGGAGAGGCTGAGAGGGTAATTCAGGAAGCAATCGTCGCGGGCAATCCGCTCGCGGGGATCGACTCCAACGAGAAGGCCATGGCCTACATTCAGGGGAATCGGTATTTCAAGGGCGCGCTTGACTCGGAGATTTCCGCGAAAGTCATCGCCCATGATGAACGGTTCCAGAAAGAAAAGCTCCCTGGACTTGTCGAGGCCGAGATCAAAAAGCGCAATCCCGAGAAAGACCCGCTCAGGATTGAGTTGGATACGTTGAAGGCCGAACGGGAAGCCGAGAAGGCAGAATTGAAGCGAGAGCGCCTTAAGGCCCTCGCCATTAAGCGCGCGGCGGATGCCGGAATCCCGGCAGATGATATCGAGCGGTTTATCGGCGAGGACGAAGATAGAACCGGAGCGGCCGTAGATGCGTTTGCGAAACGCTGGAAGGCGTATAGCGATAAGGCAGTAGAGGCCGCGTTGAAAGATAGGCTCGGGAACAATGGACAGCCGAGGGGCGGTGGCGCAACTCCTCCTCCCGCTGATCTCTTGACCCGATACAATGAGGCGCTGAAAGACCCCAAGCGGGCTGACGAAGCGCTTGCATTGCATGAACAGCTAGAGGCGGCAGCTAGGGCCGCACATTAGGAGCACAAATGAGCACGCCTATGGATTCTGATGTCCTCAATTATCGAGGACTGCTTTATGCTTACGGCGCGAACAGCACGCCGTTTCTCGCGTCCATTGCCTCGAAGACCAAGAGAACCCGGGCATGGACTATTCCCATTTCCAACTACTACACGCCCGGCGGCGGCGCGCAGACTGTAATCTCTGAGGACACCGCGAAAAGCGATGCCGTCGCTACTACGGTAGAGCTGACTCAGGCGGTCAACGTCTGCCAAATTCAGTGGCGGCATGTCGAGTCTACCTTCCGTAAGGAATCGCAGAGCGGACAGTATTATAGCTCCAGCGTCAATGCGGACGGTTTCGGCGAATCGCTCACCAATATCGCCTTCCAGAAGAAAGTCAATCTTATCGCGCTTGCCAAGGACTTGGAGTTCTCCATGCTCCAGGGCGCTTACGTTGCCGAGGGCACTTCCGCTACGGCTACCTCGATGCGCGGCTTCAAGAACGCGATCACGACTAACACCGTCGCGGCAGGCAGCCTGAAGCTGTCCAAGGAAATGATCGAGGAGCTTGTGCGCAAGATGGTTGCCTCCGGCTCGCCCTTCATTGATCCTGTGGTACTTTGTGGCGCGTTCAATATCCAGCAGCTTTCCGATATCTATGGCTATGCGCCGATGGATCGGAATATGGGCGGCGTGTATATTAAGGACTTCCTCGTCCCTGGCGCGGGCGGCTCAGGCGTTCTTACTGCCCTGTACTCGCCTCAAATGCCTAGCGATCAGGTGTACATCGTTGAGCGCTCAGTGTGCGCGCCGGTATTCTGCCCTGTTCCTCCTTCGACTGAGGGCATTCAGATCGGCCAGAGAATGGACGCGGGAAGCGCTCCCGGCCTCGATGTCGGCTACTACGTGAAGGGGCAGACTGCGGCCGTCGCGGCTGGCTTCCTCTATATGCAGCCGTCTTTCGATTACGGCACCGAGTTGTACCATGGCTCGATTACGGGCCTTGCTTACAGCGCGTAAGGAGTAGAAAATGGGAACCAAGAAGTTTCAGTCCTCGTCTGCGATATCGAAGGGATTGGGCAACGCCCTGGAAATCATCTCTGAGGTGGGCTCCCTTCCGCTTATTCGCGGGACGTGGTTCTACGTTGATCCCGAGAAGGGTTCGGACGGGGCCGACGGGCGCTCAATCAGCACGGCCGTGCAGACGATCCGGGCCGCGTACAATAAATGTACCACGTCGGTCGGCGACGGCATCGCCATCCTGGCCTATCCGTCCACTACCACGGCCGACACTACCGCCTATCTTGGCGGCACGTTGACCTGGGCACTGCACGGCGTGACTGTAGTCGGCATCGCCTCAAAGCAGGGATTCGACTGCCGGGCGCGCATCGCGTCCACTGACCGGGCCTATGCCGCTTCTACGCTGTCCTGGACGGCGGCCGGGGTGATTACCGATACCGCCGCCGGATTCTTGACGGCAGGATTCGAGGTAGGCGACGCGGTGCTGGTTGCGGTTACTTCCGGCACGGCTATTACGGTTATAAATACCGTGGCGGCAGTTACGGCGGGAACGCTGACCCTGACCGATACCGTTACCGCAAACGCGGCCCCCGGAGCTTCGACCATCTCCACTCACTGCCGCCCGCTAGTCAACGTAACCGGGCGCGGGAACAGCTTCATCAATATCGGCTTTGTGCAGAATGGTTCCGTCGCTACGGATGACGGCGCTATGCTTGTCTCTGCCGATTACAACTACTTCGAAAATTGCTATTTCAACATGACAAACGCGACCGCCTGCGCTCAGACTACGGCCTACTGCTTGACCGTCAACTCCTCTGAGAACGTATTCAAGCATTGCTTCTTCGGGAGCAACTCGACCGCATGGGCCGCCGCAAACGCGCTTATCGTGCTCGGCGTCTCCACTCAGCAAATCGGCCAGGACTTCTTCGAGGATTGCTACATTACCTCAAACTCGACCACGGCGGGGCACATGGCCGTCTCTATCACCAATGCGGCAACGCTTGGTGGATGGGTAATCTTCCGGGGTTGCTCTTTCGTCAACTGGTACTCGGGCGCGGCTACTGCTCTCACCGCCGCAATCGGTGGGACGGATACCGATAACATGGGCATACTGCTCCAGAAATGCGCCATGGTCGGATGGGCTATTTGGGTTGACGCTGGATGGGATACGGTCTACACGGACGTTCCCGCCTCGGCGGCTACCGGCGGCGTAGCCGTGGTTACGGGGTAAGGCATGAAAATATACGGGGAGGGACAGCTTAGGGCTCCCGGTACTTCGCGGGTTATATGGGACTTTGAAGACGGCCCCTTTGACACCGTGAATCCCGTATTGATCGCCGAGGCTAGACGGCGGGGGCTTTCCTTTGAGCCTCCCGTCGCAGCCCCGGTTATCGAACGGCGCAAGCCGGTGAGGCCGCCCAAGATCGTTTCTGAGGCCGAGGGCGCTAAGCCCGAGAAAAAGAAGGCCACAAAATGAGCGTTCCAAGAATTACGCAGATTCTGGAGGAACAAATCCAGGCTGGGCTTGACTCCCAGGATGAGGCTACGCGATTGGCGGCTAGTTCCGCTGCTATTTCGTCTGCCATCCTGCGTGAGTTAAGGAAAATCAGGCTACTCATCGAAGACGAAACCGGGACGGAAATCTCGGACGAAGATGTCGAAGATGAGGAGGAGTTAATATGAGCAGGCTTCAGATTCAGGATCTCAATGGCGCGACCAAGGATGTCAAGGGCGTTTATGCCGACGCGCTTCCCGTCGCTTCTATCGGCGGGCAGTATCTCGACTGGCTCCGCAAGGGCTACATCTTCACCGGCTTCACCGCTACGCCCCTTTCGATTCTCAAGTACGATTCGGCGACCAACGTGCCGTCCCTGTGGAATCCCGCCGATTCTGGCAGGCTCGTCGTACCCATCACGCTCTCTCTCGGACCGTCTGCCGCTGGCACCGAGGTAATCCACTCCATCGGCCTGAACTACAAGGTCAACTGCGGATCGGCCCTCGGCACCGCTGCGCCCATTTCGGCCTATACCGAAGTGGCGGCCGTTCCCAACCTCCTCGGCAGCGAGAAAAAGTCTATGGCGAAGTGGTCGCCCGCGACCAATACCCTCACCGCCGTAGGTACCCTGTTCATGCTTACCGGCCTCGGCATGTGGCTCGAAGGCACTCCCGCCTCTGAGGCTTGGCAGGATCTCAATTTCGAGTTCAACGCGAAGCTGGCTCTCAAGCCGGGCACCGCGATCCAGGTCGTATCTACCCCGGCCGCGTCCAGCACGACCTACAGCGTCGCGCTGACTTGGGCCGAGATTCCCTACGACCCCGAGCTTTGGGCCTAAGGTTCTTGTCTAAACCCCGGGCGGGGAAACTCGCCCGGGACTCGGGAGGACGACATGAACCTAGCCAATCTCGTAGGCCGATGGGTTGACACCGCAGGGGATGCTTTCGGGTTCAAGAACGCTGGCGGTATGCCGCGCTATTGTTCTACCCCATACCTTTACCAGATCGCCGAAGGGAATATCCCCGGCCATTACGCATGGTCGAAAATGGGGTACAACGCCTCTGTAGACTCTGCCGCGCCCGAGGATTTATGGGCCGTCGGAGGCACGTTTACTTTTCCACCTTCGCCAATTCAGCTTGAGGTCGTATCAGACTCGGGGAATGATACAGCGGCCGGGACAGGTATTCAGCAAGTACAAATCACCTACCTCGATACAACTTACGTGGAGCGCACGGAAATAGTTACCTTAAACGGCGCTACTGAAGTGCCCACGGCCGCGACTAACATTCTACGGATAAACAATTTCCGCGCTTATCGTGTAGGTACTGGCAAGGTTGCGGCGGGCAATGTCGATATACGGGAAACCGATGATAGCCCGGTGTACTCCAGAATAGGAACGGGCATGACTCGGGCGCGCAATGCGGCCTATACTGTGCCTCTCGGTAAAACATTGTACATAACGTCCGCCCGGTTTAGTTCAACCGGCGCGGCTGAAAATAAGGATACCGTTTTTACGGTTCGCGCGTCCTACGATGATCGGCGCGAGGCCGTCATTGACTTTATGATGCCTATTATCGAAGTAGGGATGAGCGACGCGGCAACACAGCTTGACTACGAGTTCCCTATCAAGCTCCCGGCGAAGGTCGATATGCGGGTAATCGCAACGGCAGGGAATAACACGTCAATATGCACTTCTGTCCTTCGGGGATGGATGGAGGACGAGTAATGGTAACACTTGCAAACGTCAAGGCATATCTCAGAATCAGCGATACCGATGCGACGCGGGACGCGCTAATCTCACTCCTAATTCCGATTGTCTATGCGGATATCGTCGAGGAGTGCAATAACAAGTTTGTCGCGGACGATTACGATTTTTCATCGGATGACATTTACTTTGACGTTACGGGCTCGACCTATAAAATCCTGATTGACGCGGGCGGTTTTACTGCGATGGCCTATCCCACGGGTGGGAATATCATCGTTTCGGGCTCGCGGCTGAACGATGGCATCTTCACCATCGCGGCTCAGGCAGACACCTACCTAACTACTACCGAGGCCATCGTTGACGAGCTTCAATCGACCGATGGCTATACGGTTCGGGTTGACCTTTGCAACTTCCCCAAGCCGCTAGAATTGATCGCCTCGCGCATGATAGGGTATCAGCTATCCAACTCCAATTCAGCGGGCCTCGCCTCAATGAGCCTTGGCAACTACTCCGAAACTCGCGCGGCCGGGGGCGTTACGCGCGGGGGGTATCCTGACGAGATTCTCAATTCCCTTCGGCCCTGGAAGAATCACCGCGTCGGGCGCGGAACTATCCAATGGCACATGAACGAGAATCGCACGTATTTCCCGTATGAAGTTTCCGGTTCGGAGGGCGGCGAGTAATGGGCATCGAGCGCTTCTACACGCAGTCAATCGCGGTCTATAGCTACTCGGCTTCCGCTACATGGCCGTATGACAATACGTGGAGCGCTATCACGGGCTCGCCATTCAAGGGCTCGGGCTTGCATGAGTTGTCCGGGGAGCGTGCGCGCATGGGCGGGGCCACTGAGGCGCGGGGAGACGGGTACTTTTGCCTTCACTCTTCCGTTGCGATCACTCGCGCGATGAAGATCAAGCACAATAGCCGAACATATGAAATCGTTAATATAAAGATTCTTAGCGAGCTTGCGAATCATCATCAAGAGGTCTACGTCAAGGAATCGCCCGAGGCGGTGCTATGAGAGTCGAACATATCGGAGACGCTACCCTATATTGTGGGGATGCATTCGATATACTGCCGACGCTCGGGCATATTGACGCCGTTATAACCGATCCTCCTTATGGGATAGAATGGAACGCGCAAAAATCTAATCTTCCTAATTCACAAGTATTTGATAATATCAGGAACGATGCGGGCGGGTTGGATATTAGGTCAATATTATCTATGCAATGCTTAGTAATAGCATTCGGAGCAAATTGTTATCCTTGGCAACTTCCATCGAGAGGCAGATGGATTTGTTGGGATAAGAGAGTCAATGAAAATGCGGATAGAATGTTAGGCTCCCCGTTTGAATTGGCTTGGACAAATAAAGATCATGGGTTTGACAGAATGTATCGGGTTATGCATGGCGGGGTTGTTAATGCGGATGGGCGTAAGGAAGTACGGGTACATCCCACTCAAAAGCCGGTTAGACTATTCAAAAGAATACTGCAAGACTACACGAAGGCGGGCGACATTATTCTTGATCCATTTTTAGGCTCGGGGACAACCGGGATAGCTTGCGCCGAGATGGGGAGAAAATTTATCGGAATAGAAATAGACGAAGGATATTTTGACATAGCTTGCAAGAGAATACGCGATGCCTATAAACAGCCTGAACTAATCGAGGCCAATGCATGATCGGCATAACGATAACGCCTAGCCATATAGACTACTCGAAAATACTTACGGATAAAACCGTGGACAATATCATCATGGGCGAGTGCATCATATTGACCGGGTTTGCTAAGGAACTTTCGCCCGTCGATTATGGGCAACTTAAAAACTCGATTATGTGGGCGACGAATAAAGCTAGCGGGGGATTGAATCAGGGCGGGCCTAGCGGAATGTCCACGGGAGCCAAAAAGCTAACCGCGAAGGGTAAAGTGAGAAAACGCAAGGCTAGGCCCGGAACTACTAGCGCGTTTAATTACTTGGAACCTCCGGCAGAAGAAAAAACCGGATACGTCGGATCGAATCTTGAATACGCCGGAGCTGTAGAATATGGGCGGCGCGACATGCCCAACTATCCAAGACAGCCCTACCTTCGACCCGCGATTGACTATAGCAAGCGGGCTAGGGAATTACGCCGTGGAACCGCTATTAGAGCGGCAATAAGGGCGGCATATCATGGCTAGCACCACAATCGAGCAAGCTCTCGACGTAACGCTCAGGGCGCAAACCGCGTGGCTTGCTACGTTGACGGGCGGCCTACATGCCTATTCTGCCCCCGATGGAGCGACAGAGCCCTATGCTTTTTACAACGTGATATCCGATCCCGCCGATCCCGATTCTTTCGGCAACGTGGACACGGGGCAGGCGCGAGTGCAGTTTGACTTTGTAACGGCTACCAAGGGCGGAAAGTCTATTGCGCTAGCGGCACGTAAGATCATAAATCATTTAGGCGGGAGTTATGACGGTATCGTGATAAAGAGGACGGATTGCACGATGGTACGAGACATTGAATTGACCGGGAACTCTTGGCAATGGCAGTTTGACGCTAGGGTAGAATATGTTATCCCGTAAGCGCAAGAGGCTTTGCATTGTGGGGAGCGCGCCTAGTAAGGCCGATGCTCCGTATGGTGACAAGTCTTTCGATATATGGGCGATTTCGGGCGCTGTTTTCTCCGAGTCTCTGAACGGGGTCAAGAAAGAGAATACGGAGGACAATAGCTGGAACGACGTTACGCGATACGATGTGCTATTCGAGATGCACAAGCGTAACAAGTTTCTCCCGAAATTGGCAAAGCTAGCGGAGTGCGGCAAGCCGGTAATCATGCAGAGGGTCGAGCGTGATATCCCGACTAGCCAATCGTTCCCGCTAGATGAAGTGTCCGATGCTGTCGGAGCCGACTTTTTCTGCACGATCTCGTACATGCTCGCGTATGCCATCTATCTCGGGTACGAGGAAATAAAACTCTACGGGATAATCATGGCGCATGAAACGGAGTACATACGGCAACGGCCAAGCGTCAAGTTTTATCTAGGGATTGCCCATGCGCGAGGGGTCAAGGTATGGGCACCTGAAGAAACGCAGCTCACGCACTCAGCATGGCGCTACGGGTATGATGATCATGATGATTTATGCGGGGTAATACTCGCGCGGAAGGCGGACATTCTCAGGGAGATAGAAGCACAAAAAAAGGTGCAGGCTGACGCTAACGCTACATTATGGCAACTCAGTGGAGGCCAGATAGCTTGCGAAAACTTGCTTCTTGAAATAAAGGGCGGGCTCTAGGCCCGGAGGTGAAATATGGCGGTTTATACAGGACTCGGGGGCTCAATCGCATCCGGGGCCGGAGCCGGGACGAAGATAGGGAATATCAAGAATTGGAGCCTTACTATTGACGTGGGATCGAATGATACAACGTCATTCGCGGATACCAATACCACGTCAGTTCAAGGGCTCCGCAATGCTTCCTGTCAAGTTTCGGGCGATCTTTCGACGGATGCTACGCAAAAAACCCTGCTTAGGCAGGTAGGTAGCACGGGCACGCTTTCGGCGCTTACCCTTTCGCTCTATATCTCCACTACAGCGGGGAGGAAGGCGAAGTGGTACGCGACAGGCGCGCAGTTGACTAACATCGGGGCCGGTTCCGAGGTGGCGGGCGTGGCTTCATTCTCGGCGAGCTTCCAGCTCTCCGGCGGCGCGAAGTACTCGACCACGTAAGGGGCAATTATGGCAACTACAAGTCTTAAGGGTATTTTAGGTTCTGTTACTTGGGCCGGTACTGCCGTAGCCAATATAAAGAATTGGCAACTTACCATCGACGTAGGCTCAAATGACGTTACCGCGTTCGGAGACACTAACACGGCAGCGGTTCAGGGCCTTCGCAACGCTAGCGGCACGATCTCGGGCGACCTGTCAACGGACTCTCAGCAGAATATCATGCTCGATCAGGTATCGAACGCGGGCACGCTCGCGGCGGCGGCTGTGGTATTCATAGCATCGGCAACGGCGGGAAGTAAGGCCAAGTGGACGGCATCGGCCGCGCAACTTACCAATATACAGGTCGGCTCGGAAGTGGCCGGGGTGGCGAGCTTTTCGGCCTCTGTTCAGTGTAGCGGGGGCGTGGCTTTCTCGACGGCATGATAAAACCGCGGGGCGGCGCGTAATCCGCCATATTTTACAGGAGGGGACATGGTACTTGAAGAGGCTACAATCGGCGGAACGGTGTATCTCGAATACGACGAGAGTGAAATGGCGTTGCCCGAAAAGGAGCGCGTGGCGTTCGACTATCGGGCGCTGACCAATCGGGAAAAAATAGACTTGCTTCACAAGTCAACCGGCGAATGGGGAATACCGAACGGGGCCGACGTTTGCCTAACGGCAGTAACCAGGGTTCGCAATCTCGCGGGCAGGGACGGCGCGGCGCTTGACAGCGTGGCGAAGCTGCTTGCCTATCACGATAAGGATAACAAGATCGCCTATATGCTCACGCTTGTCGGCGCGAAAATATGGCGACGGCAGAGCGGGGACGAGGTAGGCCTAAAAAACTAGCTATAGCCTTTTATGCTTGGGCGAAAGGCTATTTCGAGGACAGTAACAAGACCCAACTGCTAGCAATGGGCGACGGGGAAAAAGAGACCGTCGAAACGGTACTTGAACGGGTGCAGCGGAACAAGCTACCCGGATACGCGACCGGGGATTTTTGGGAAGCGGTTCAGATGTGGAGGGATTGGAAAACATACGGCAATCCCGAGGCGGGCGGAACGATGGATCAGGGGGCTTTGTGGCTTGACGTGATGCGTGTCATGGAAACGTGTTCGAGAAAAATGAGGGTAGAATAGAACTACTTTCGGAGGGTGCAATCATCGCAACCGTTGACGAAATAAAGATCATAGTCAAGGCCGAAGTTGATCAGGCTATCTCCAAGTTTATGGAGCTTGACAAAACTACCCAAAAAACGCAGTCCACGTTTGCCAAAATGCGCGACGTTATGCAGGGGCCAATCGCCGCGTTCAATACTGTTCTAGCCGTCATTGGCAAGGTTAAAGCTGTCTCGGACAAGATGGAAAACGCATGGGCGGCTCAAGAGGAAGCCCTTGCTATTCTTGACTCTACTCTCCGGGCTACGGGCGCGACCGCGTGGACGAGCGCGGAGAAACTGTCAAAGATGGCGTCGGGCTTTCAATCCGTTACGAAATATGGCGACGAAACAGTCCTTGCGATGCAGAATGTCCTGCTTGGGTTCAAGAACATAAAGGGAGACAACTTCGAGGACGCATCGCTACAGATCCTGAACATGGCGACGGTCATGAAGATGGATTTGACTAGCGCGGCTCAGGCTGTCGGCAAGGCGCTCGACAATCCTATCCTCGGGCTTGACTCGCTATCTCGACAGGGGTTCAAGTTTACCGCTCAGGAAAAGGAACTGATAAAGACCCTCGTAGAGGCCGGGAAGCTCGAAGATGCACAGGGGATAATCCTCAAGGAGCTTGCGACGACCTATGGTGGCGCGGCGGAAGCGGCGGGTAAAACAGGCACGGCAATAAAGGTCAAGCTCCAAAACGCGATAGGCGACGTAAATGAGGAGATCGGGCGGTCAATATCTAACAGCCTCAAACCGTGGCGCGAAAAATGGCTAGAGATGGCTACTGCAATCGGCGCGGCGGCAAAGGCTCAAAACGATTTTAAGGAAGCGCTCGAAAACCAAGGCAAGGGAGCGGCGGACGAAAGATTAAACTCTGCTAGAATAGTCCTGGCAGGATATAGTAAAGAACTAGAAAAATATCGGGAAACAATTAGCGCGGGGCTAAATACCGAAGTACCGCAAAGGCTACTTGACCAGGTATACAATCAAAGCCAACTTGTCAAAGGGCTTGAACTACAAGCCGCCGCCGAAAAAAAGGTGGCCGCAGCAACTACTGAGGCCGCAAAGAAAGCGGCAGAGCAAGAAAAAGCCGCCGCTGAGGCAGCGCTTAAACAAGCCGAAGCCGTTATTAAGCTAGAGGAACTTGGCACGCCATCCGCTGAATCAATCCGCATGGCGCAATCCATGAACATGGAGCGCAAGCTATGGGAACAGCATCTTGGAGCTATAGTCCCGGCGCAAGAGGAAGTAAACCGCCTACTCATAGATGAGGCCGAATATCAGCGCGAAGTTAATAGGGCTATAGCAAAGAGAACAGGACAGGGCGCGAAAGTAGACGAAGATCCCCGCGTCCCGGCTCTTAAGGAAGCGATTGATTTAACGAAAGAATTGACCGAAACGCAAAAGGCCCAGCAGGATGCCGTCGTCTCGGGATATCAGGCTATGGCCGAGGCGTTAGGCTCATCGCTTATTTCCGGCGAGGATGGCTGGAAGGCCTTTGGCCGCGCGGGGCTCAATGCTATCGCCGGAGTCATCGAGGCCATGGCTATAGAATCGGATGCGCTTATAGCACAGGCGACGGCTCAAGCCCTACTCGGAGACTTTACCAAGATACCGGGGCTAGGGGCGGCTATAGCGGCATCCGTCGCGGCGCATTCAGCGGCGGGGCTTGTAAGGGCTATCCCGATGGCTGAGGGTGGATCGGGCGTGGTTACAAAGCCGACGCTGTTTCTTGCCGGGGAAAAGGGCCCGGAGCCATATGCGTTCGGCGGGGCGAATAACAAGCTAGGCATGGGCATGACGCAGAATATCTACATCGGCGGGAGCGTTATCCGCGAATCCGAGGTAGGCATGCTAGGCGCGGCGCAGCTTGCCAAGGCCGGGAGGGGCTACTAATGCTCAAGTACATCCCGACTTCATGGCGCGATGATCTCCGCACAAACTTCGATTCAAGCCTGAACTTCTACATCAATCCTCGCGGGCGGACTATTCCGGCGCTTACCGACGCGGGGAACACCTACATAAAGAATGACGTATCTACGAACATGCGCGGGACGTACCGGATGCAGTGCGGGGCGAGTACCAATCTCACGTATCTTTATACTCTTCCGCAAAGGTTCATTATCGAAGGATGGTTTAAGCCGGAGTTTGCGTATGATGTAGCGGGCGAGCAATATATATTTTTCTTGGATGCAGTGAATAACCATCTTCGATATGGAGCGGCCACCGATACCCTAAGATTCATAACTTCGGTGGGCGGCTCCCCTGCGGCGCTTGCTACAAGTGCGTTTACATCCAATGCCGAATTACAAAGGTGGATATATGTTCGGTTGTTTTTTGATAATCTCGCAAAGCTGAAGGGCTTTTACTGCACAGTAAATGGCGTTGTCTATGCTGATACGCAGAATGTTCCGGGCGCTGGTACATTCACTCCACTAAATACTATTTCATTCATGCCGACCGTGGCCGCCGAGTCCTCCTATTGGATCATCCACGAGCTAGACGAAACACTTGCAACGGGGGAATACAAAACCTATCAGGCCGACCGGCAGATCATGTTCGACTTCAACGGGACGACCCTCGCGCGCGAGCGGATACGCATACCGCGTAATTCAGCGGCGGCCGATCTTCGGGGAGTCAAGTCTATAGACTCGCTCCACTATGCTGTCGAGAATCAGGGCGGTAGCGCGTGCGCGAATACGGCCGGGCTGTCGCTGTACAATATAAAGGGGCAGTTTTCTGACGATCAATACGACGCTTTTGACCCGTTCCAAGGCTACTACAACGGAACGGTCTACCAAAAATATCTACAGAATCGCGTACTCGTGGAGATCGAAAGCGAATCGCCCGCGAACACCGTTCGGGATGGGCTGATAGGCCATTGGAGCTTTGACGATCAAGCCGCAACTGCTACGGACAATTCCGGCTATGGCAATACCGGGACGATCACAGACGCGACATACGTTGACGGGATAAGCGGAAAGGCACTCAGATTTGACGGGACTAATGATCGCGTAGTAACTACGCGGCAAAATCCTACTACAGCCATGTCTGTCAGCGTATGGTGTAAAACGTCTGCAGTTGTTGGGCGATTGGTATCGCAATACTTTGCGGGAGATATTGGTTTCATTCTTGGTATTGGATCGGCCACAAACGGGAAACCACGATTTCGAGTCAGCAGCGATGGTGCTACGTTAATAGCACTCGAAGCAAGTAGCACGGTAAACGACGGCGCATGGCATCATATAGTCGGCGTATTTGTAGGCTCGACGTCGCTAAAAATATATATAGACGCGGCGGATGCAGGGACAAATACAACGTCGATCCCTGCATCAATATACGCATCTACAAAATCAATCACTATCGGTTCTGATCCTGCCAACGCAATCAATTTTACCGGCGATATTGATGAGGTGCGGATATACAACCGCGCGCTGACACAGGCCGAAATAACATGGCTATACGCTCACCCCTCCGACTGGGGCGCTATCTCCAAGGCCGAGCCGTTGCTTGTCGGCCGCACGACGCCGGGGGCCTTCTCGCGCAATTCGCCTAACGCGATGTACGGAGAGGTGTCGATTGAGATTGAGGATGGCGTAGCCGAGCTTGGCGAAACGAAGATGAATCAGGCGTACAGCTTCACGACTCACGATATATGCGACCCTGCGGCAGAGACCGATTCGCTCGTCCACGATATAGCGCGGCTGGTAACAAAAAAGACAATAAAAAACTACGCGCTTAATTCTAGCGTCGAGAACGCGACGATTGCCAATTCGTGGACTAATACGGGCATGGCGACGTTCGAGCGGTCGAGCACGCAAGCATTGTTCGGCACGTATAGCATGAAGTGTATCGCGGACACTATCGGCGACAATGTTATGCAGATAATCGAGTTTGAAACAACCGACCTTATCGACATCGGGGACACGTTCAACTTCTCCGCGTTTGTCTATCAGGGCACGGCGTCGGCGGTAAAGATAAGCATTGCAGAGTTTGACACGTCGGGCTCGATCATCGGGACTGCTTCGGAAACCACGTGCGGAACCGATACGAGCGTATGGACTAGGGTCAATGTTTCAAGGACTATCCTCTCGGCCCTTTGCACTCAGATACAAATTGGCGTAGTCGCGGTGCAAACGAGTACCTTCTACGTTGACGGGTTCATGCTGACGCGGGGATATGATGCGCTCGACTATTTCCTAGTGAACGCGACGGACGGGGCCTCGGGGGTAGGAAGCGCGGATAGTGCGGCCTCATATTCTTACGACACGGTAGGCATCGACGCGGACGCGGTTGACATCGAGCATCCATTCGCCATCGTGAAAAAGGGCGAAGCCGTATGGGATCATCTCAAGAAAATCTCGGATGCGTCAATCGGCTACTATCTCGGCATGACGCCCGACGGCACGTTGCGCTTTGCCAATCGCTACGCGGAGGCGGGCACGTCAACGCCTAGCAACCTCGGCACGGTTGACGATTTCGGCGGGATTGCGACTAGCCTTGAGATTGAGCAAGCGAACGCCATAAAGGTCTATGGGTACGCGGTCGAGACGTGCGCGAAAACGCAATTATTCTCGGGGATGAACGCGGCCGGGTTTACAAAGGTTGACGGCAAGATGCGGCATCCTGTGGCTAATGGCGCGGCGGCATCATGGAGCGGCGCGACTACGGTGGAGTGCGTATACTCAGAGAACGCCGAGTGGACTAAAAGATATGCAATGTCGGGCTTGCCTACGATGCCGTGGGAGGGATGATGTCTAGCTATACTGCGCCGTCTTCCGCCGCCGCTGCTATGTCGCTCAATGCTTCCTTAGGCTATGCAAGGAATATGTTTCAAACCTTGCTTTCCAAGTCTAGGAAAGCAGACAATAATCCCGACACTGAAATAATCGGTGTAACGGGCTTTGACTTTTCCGAGCATACGATAAAAGCATCCGATCTTTCTACTCCTATATGGGATGGCCTTACGGAAACCGTGGACTCGTCAAGCTATCCCGACAGGGCGATAATCTCGCTGACCAATGCCTTGGGGTATGATGCCTACATTACCAACTTCATCATTGACGGGCAACCGATTAGGCGCTACAAGGGCGCGCTGGTTTCCGACCGGCTCCGGCGCGACGACGATATCCGGCGCAACGGCGAATCGCTTTTCGAGCTTGGGAATGAATACGTGATAACCGCGACTCAGGTTGACCGCTTGGCCGACTATTGGTTTAAGAACTTGGGCAAGAAAAAGCACCTGTACGCCGTCGAGGTCAAGGGCTTTGCGCCGTGGTATAGCCCCGGCGATTGGTATACCTTAACCGTCGGGTCGGCTGGCACCAATGAGAACATCGCGTCAACCGTGGAGTGCTATGACGTGCAATGCTCGCGGAGTGCGGGCGATATCGGATCGACTACTCTTCTCTTGCGCGAGGTCGAGGAAAACTGGACAAAAACGACCTTCTACGCCGCGCGGGCCGTGACTAGCGGATCGCCGAAACGCCGTAGCCAGCAATCCAATACTTTGATCGTCGCGGCCTCTACCTTCGACGGCACCTACGACTACAAATGCGGCGGCACGGCGGACGACGTGGAGATTCAGGCCGCGATTGATTATGTGTATTATACCTTCGGGGGCGGTGAGGTTGGATTAACCGAGGGGACATATTATATAACAACGCAGGTCAATTTATATTCGCATTGCACGTTGCGCGGCGCGGGTAGCGGAGCGACTCTACTCGAACGTGATGGGGATATATATTGTGTTTCTGCGGTTGGTAGCGGGGCCGGTACTGAAATTGATAGATGTCGGCTTATTGCGATAGGCATAAACAATAAAGCGTTGAATACATATACAAAACCGTTAGTCAGGTATTCCTACGTTTCGGCGTTTATGATTGATTCATGTAAGGTATATGGAGCATATGGCAATGGGGTTCAAGTTCAATTTGGCGTTGGGGGACTAATAAAGGATACCATTGTAGATACTTGTGCTCAACGGACGTCTACTTTTGTCTCGCACGGAATAATGATTATGGATTCTAGTGCGACTATAATTTCAAAATGCACATTATCAAATAATGGATATTCAGGCGCTGGCGGTACTGTTGCTGGTAGCGGATGTCTTCTGGCGACGGTTGCGGGTGGAACGGTTGAGAACTGTATTACAACCGGTAATCAATTTAGCGGGATCGCTATTGGTGATGGTAGCCAATGCCGAGTTAGTAATTGTTATTGCGAGGGAAATGCCGTATATGGTATATTTATGGGATATTTTGCCTCATCAATATCAACAAATGGGAACATAATAGGAAATCAGGTTTTAACAAATGGGGCGCATGGAATATGCTGTTATGGTAATAGCAACATATTTTCTGGGAATATATGCGATAGCAATACGGGTGACGGCATAACGTTCATAAATGCATGTGATAATAATATCGTGGCCGGGAATACTATTACAAATAATGGCGCCTACGGCATTCACATAGGGAATGCCGCATCTAATAACAATGTATTGGCCGGGAATAGGGCGACTGGCAATACAACGGCGAATCTACTCGATGGCGGCACCGCCACAACGGATTCCGGCAATGATTGGACATAGCTTTACTTCTCGCGCAAGCGGTGCTACGATATTGTTAATCTCGGCTAACAGCATTGCAGAATCATAGAAAGGGGACAGTATGGGCACCGATGAGGACGTGGCGAGATTGCGCGGGGACATTTCGGAGCTTTACGACCAGTGTAGAGACCATGGATCGCGCCTGACGCGGCTTGAAGAGCGGAGCGACAATAGGGATAAAGCCTTGGAAGACTTGCGTGAATCGATAAAAACTCTTGAAGCAAAAGTTGAGGCGGCCATTTCGGCCTTGGGGGAAAAAATACAGGCGCTGATTAACGCTCCGGCGCAAAAGGTGGCGGGGCGGTGGGACATGATCGTAAGCAATGCCCTTCTCCTTGCGACCGGCGCAATCGTCGCATGGCTCATCGGGAGGTTCGGGCTTTGACCATAACCTGGAACCGTGGCGAGACTTTTCTTCAGGCGGGCGAGAGAAAAATCCAGTGCTGGTCGAAGGTACGTAACGAGCTCAACGGCTTCCGCCCGCGCCCTGGCATCCCCGATCTCGTCTATTCACTTGGCAAAGACGGCCGGAAGGAATATCCCGTCATGCCGCGGCCCTTCCCCGTCGGAGTGTGGCGGATCACGGGTTACATCGAGCATCCCGATCAGGAACATGACGGCTACCTTTATCCTGTATACATTAGTACAAACGCATATCAATCGCTCGACATCTGGGAACTCGACGAGGCCGGGCGGTATCTTTCCAACACTCACGACAAAATAGCCGACTACTTCTACGGGCTTCACTTTTCCAATTCCGATTGGACGCAGGGCTGTCTTCGGGTCGCGCGGGAGGACGATATACGGTGGCTCTGGGCCAATACGAAACCGGGCGATCAATTCATAGTAACGGAATAGGGGGCATCATTATGTTTTTCAAATCACTTTTTACAGACAATGAATGGGATGGCGATCTTGTTAAAGTCGCTGGCGTGGCACTTATCCTTGTCGGCATTGTGGGATTCTTTACCGAACGCGCTAACTTCGAGTATGTTATCGGGTTCGGTGCGGCGCTGGCCGCTACTGGCAAGTTTTCCAAGGCGGGATAATGTGCCGAAAATCAGTTTCCCTTTTTCTCGCGTGTGGACTATTGTTCGCGCCTTTTTTGGTGTCGTCGGAGCCGGTGCCGTCGTCCTTGGCTGTTACTTTATCTCCCGACGACTACGCCGCGATAGTGGATGCGATAGCGGAGGGACGGGAAGCTCTGGTCAAATCATCGGCGACAATCGAGAAGCTGTCGATCAGGCTAGAGGAGTCCAACAATCTAATAGCGAAGCAATCAAAAAACTTGACCTGGCTTTGGATATCTTGCGCCGTGCTAGGGAGCGCGCTGGTGGCTAACGGAATCGGATTGGTAATAATCGCGGTGAAGTGAATCTAGCCCCCTGCCACGCTATGCCAGCCAATCGGCGCGGGGGCTAACGGATCGTACCCGAGAGGGGGCATCATGCCATTAGAGGAAGCTATCGAGCTAGTCAAGCAGTCCGAGGCGCGCGAACATCGCTACCATGGGGAGCAACGCGGAAAGATAATCAGGGAAGCATTTGACGTTGTAATAGAAGCGGCTATAATCAATTCCGAAAAGTGGCATCCGAGTTTAGTATTGACAGGAATAAGCAAGATGTACTAAAGGCGACCCCCTCGCCTTTCCCCGGCTAGCAGTCCTCCTCCTTCTGCTAGCCGGGTTTTATTTATGCCGTGTTAGCCTATCCTAACACTCTACGAATTATCCTTGACGCTTGCCCGGATTGGTGTATCCTTAGGGCAAGAGATTGAGAGGGGGAGCGAATGATGGAACAGGCAACGCAAAAGCAACGCATCCTCGAAGCCTTAATTGAGGGGCACGCTATCACGCCGCTGTATGCGCTTAGGCGCTTCTCGTGCTTCCGGCTTGGGGCGAGGATATGGGAGCTGAAGCGCGAGGGATTCAAGATTTCCAGCCGCCGGGTAAAGCGTGAGGGGGCATGGGTAGCCGAATATAGGATGGGGCTATGAAGCGCCGCCCAAGGTATCACATCCGGCCAAGGCACGCTAGGCTAGCGGCTAGGGACTTGGAGATCACTTCCTGGCGCGAGCTGTGCGCCGTGGTAGGCGAGCGATGACACCGGTACAGGTGGCGTGGTATGTTTTCGCGGGGCTAGTCGTAGTCGGGTTCGTATGGATCACGGCTAACGATTGGCGCAACCGGTACAAGTAAGGAGGGCATCATGAAAGCACGGGGCATTTTCGCCATTCTCGCCGCGAAGCTCGCGGGGTGGATCGGAGCGATGCGCGCACCGGACGCCATGAAGTGGCGCAAGCCCGGACAGCACCACCGCGACAACCGCAAGGCCAAGCCGCGCGGGGGCACGGGGGCGGCAGGCTCGAAGCTCTGGCACCGGCTGACCACGGGGCACTCGGCGTCGGCGGGCTGGCCGGGGAGGAGGGCGCGCCAGTACGCCGCACGGGGATACGGGTACATCGCTCCGGAGCCCAAAAAGGTCACGGCATGAGCGGGCGGCAGTCCCGGCGCGCCCGGGCCGCCGCGCACTCCGAGGCCGTGCGGACGGGGCTGTGGGGCAAGGGCCGCTCGTCGCTCAAGTGGTGGCGCATCTTCCTCGCCAAGGTATTCCCGCGCTTGCGCAAGCGGTACGATGGCTGGATCGGCCGGTGGTATAAGGCGACGATCAAGCGGATGGCGGCGGCGTACCGGGCGCGCATCCATGACCGGGAGTATCAGGCGTTTATGCGGGCACGGGCCGCGATGAAAAGATAGGAGGCATGATGACAATTTTCGGTTGGATCATTGCGGTCGTGCTTTTTGTAGTCTTCGGGGGGCTTGCGCTTTGCCCTTTCATTCTGTCGAGCCGGGAGTCACAGCGGGAGGCGGCCGAGTCCACGCCGCTTGAGGCCGTCATAGCGGCCACTTCCATTATCGCGCATGACGGGGAGTGCAACGAGCGAGCGCTTCTCGGGGCGTGCGACGGGTGCCCATGGGTTGACGAGGATTGTAGCGTCGATCCCGAGGATAAGATTGCGCGCGCCCGTGCGTGGCTTAAGGCGCGAGGGCTCGGGGGAGAGACATTTGAAGACCGCCTTGCAAAGGAACAATAAATGAAGCTCCTCCTCGTCCTCCTCGCCCTGTCGCTTACCTCGTCGAGCCTTGCCATCCCGCGTGCCGCATCCGGCGCTCGGGCGCGCGAGGCCGTGAGCTGGCGGACATGGGCGGCGGCAGGCGCGGCCGAGACGGGAGTGAGCGTGGAGCTTATCGAGGCCGTAGTAGTCCACGAGTCCGGCGGCGATCTTCGGCACGCGCCGATCCCCTGCGCGGATGGATCTTTCGATTATGGGCCCGGGCTCAATAGTCGCTGGCTGGGCTATCACGCCTGGCGCTTCAACGGCGGCCGCCCGATCGACCCGACGGCCCCCGAGTCGGCCCTTATTGTGGCGCGTATCCTGGCTTGGCATCTTGACTCGATGGGCGATGAGGACATGGCTCTGACCGCCTATCGCCGGGGGCAGCACGGTGCGCGGGAGTTCGGGATTGACCGCGAGTACGTGGCGCGGGTTAGGGGACTATGACATATTTTCTCGATCTCTTCGCGGGGATCGGCGGCTTCGCCCTTGGAGCTTGCTGGGCCGGGCTTCGCTTCGACCGGCACTTTTTCTCGGAGGTTGACGACTATGCAATCAGAGTCTATCAGCAACGCTTCCCCGACGCAGAACCCCTCGGAGATATCCGCGCCATCCGAGGCGCCGACCTCCCCATGGGAGACTGGATCATCGCGGGCGGTTTCCCCTGCCAGGATATTTCCGTCGCTGGTAAAGGCGCTGGGCTGGCGGGTGAGCGATCCGGCCTCTGGTACGAGTACGCCCGCCTTGTTGGCGAGCTTCGACCCCGCTACGCAATCATGGAGAACGTCGGCGCTCTCGCTTTTCGAGGACTCGATTCCGTACTCGGGAGCCTTACCGCGCTCGGGTACGATGCGGAGTGGCAGGATATACGCGCCTCCGATGTCGGAGCGCCCCACAGACGGGAAAGAATCTGGATTGTGGGCTACCCCAGCAGCGGCGGACGCGGTAGGCTCGCACGGCGGCGGGCAGGGGAGGAGTCTCAGAACGGACATCTACAATTGGAAACGGGGGCTATGGCCGACTCCTCGGGCTGGCAATCCGGGGAGTCGAAGGCCGGGGACGGGCGGGAAGGTTCTATCGGAGGAGGTGAAAAGATTCCCAACGCCACAAGCGAGCGACTGGAAAAACAAGGATTACAGCAGGGATACAACTCTCGGGAATATGCGATTCGTAACAGGAAAACCGAAGGCCGAGGAGACTGGGGGGCAGCTGAACCCGACGTGGGTCGAGTGGCTCATGGGGTACCCGCTCGGGTGGACCGACTTAAATGCCTCGGAAATAGCATTGTTCCGCAGATCGCCGAAATGATATTCGCGCAAGAAGCGTTTGACGAATGGAGGGGGCAATGAATCTACCGGCTAGACTAGGTGAGAACGCGCCGTGCTGGCTTTGCCCTACGGCTCCGGGGTTTACAACCAAGGAACCTCAAGCGCACATGCGCGAAGATACCGCTGAGGCAATCGCAGAGCGCAAGGCTAGGCGCGAGGCGGAATTGTTAGTCCGGCAGACACTAGCGGCGGCCGCGCGGGAAGAGCGATTGAGGCTATCGGCTATAACTAAGGCCGAGAACAGACGCCAGCGCGCCGAGCTGTCGAAAAAAAACAAGCTATTAGCCAAGGGCAGGAAGCGCATGACTCCCGAGGAATTGCTAGAATCTCGCCGGGGCGCGGTTGAGAAGTTCAAGGCTATCATGGCCGCTAGGCGCGCACGGAGGCCCGTCAAGCCGTCCGAGACTATACCCGAAGGATACTTGCCCCTGGCCGACGTTGCGCCGCTTTATGGCTATTGTAGACAATATCTTCAACGGTTATGCCATGCCCGAAAGGTGCCGTGCCGGGCGTGGAAGGCTAATTACATTGTACGCCCGGAGGATGTCGGGGAATATAAGCTAGCGGCCGAAAAGCTCCGGGTAGCTGGAAGCATAAAGAATGCGGCGCTTGCCCGTGAGGCGCGTAGAGTCAAACGCGAGGGGCTTGTTAGGGGTGCCTAACACTTTGCGCGGGCTGTACGATTTCGCTTGCAAGCCGTCCGGGAGGGTGTATACTTAGGGTAGAGATTGACAAGGGGGACGGCATGGATAAGCTTATGACGTGTCTCGAAACGGTTTCCTTTCCCTATGCCGATACGTGGTATGACCGGATAGCCCGCAAGCAAATCCACAATACCGGGACTGTCAAGGCAAGAGTGCTGCAAGACGATACGGGGCGCATTTACTACGATGTCAAGTGGATAAATGCTTCCGGCGTGGTAGTTGCCGATGGCGCGGCTCCCGCTGATGATAGGGCCTTCGACGGTATCCGCGACGATATCGAGTCCGAGGCAAGGCTCCGCGCCGCCGACGAAAAGCTCATCCGGTGCATGTGGTAAGGAGGGGATATGGACATTGCATACTGGACTGAATGGGCTAGCTTTGCGAATAAAAATAACATTCTAGCCGAGGCCGTCGAACAGGAAGAGGCGGCAATCGAGGCCGAAGCCCTCGGGGACGACGGAACCACAAATCGTGAGACGGCCAAGTTTTTACGCAAGTATGCGGCATGGAAATATAGGGATGCGCGCATAGGCACAACTGTCTAATAAGGGGGATTCAATGGACAATCATCGCACGGCCACGGTTTACATTCCCGACTATGACGGGGAGCTGTTCGTCGTCTTTTCGTTCTACCCCGGAAGCCCGGGAAGGATGTACCTTCGCAATGGCGATCCGGGGTTCCCCGACGAGCCTTCGGAAATCGAGATCATCTCGGTATCGACGAGCAAAGATAGCTTCGATATTTTCGGCATCCTGAGCGACAAGTCGCTTGAGGATATCGAGGAAGCGTGCGCACTTGAAGCCGAAGCGCCGGGGGAATGGGATGAGTGAGCCGGAAGCGGTCAAGGATTGGCACGAAATCGTAAGGCTTAATCGACTCTGCGGCAAGGCCATCGGAACCCTAGAGGGGCTTCTATACCACGAGATTTCCGAGGAAGCCAGGGGATTAATTCGCCTTGTGCTAGCCGATCTTAAAGGGGAAGACGATGCAACTGATACCCGTTGACAGCGGAACCCAAATAGCCGTCCGGCAAGAGGATCGGCTACTCGAAAAGGTGCTCGAATCAGGCAATATCGAAGTCCTGGAGCGCTTTATAGCGCTTCGCAAGTCCGAGGAGGAGCGGCAGGCGCGCCTTGCCTTCGAGGAGCGTTTTGCCAAGCTCCGCGCCGATCTTCGCCCGGTGATAAAGGCGAAGGAAAACACCTTCCTTCGATCAAAGTATGCTCCCCTAGAATCGCTCCAGGCCATGTGCGACGATACCATATTCAAGCATGGATTCGCCTACACCTGGAGAGAGGAAGCCATCCCCGGCGGTAAACGGATATGGATGGACATAACCGGATACGGCCATACCAAGTCAAACTACTTCGACACGCCCGACCTCGAACCGCTGAAATCAAACGAAGGGAAGGCTGTTACAAATATCTTACAGGCGCGCGGGATTCAAAGCACCTACGGCCAGCGGTACACGTTCAAGGCGGGCTTCGGTATCGTGATTGCCGGGGAAGATACGGATGGCGAACGGCTCGACGAGGGCTCCCTTCGGATGGATCTTCAAGAGTACATCAAATCGGGCAAGCTGTCGCCCGAGGCCGTCTCGATCATCACTCGGGAGCTTATGAAGGAAGAGCCGGACGAGGCCAAGCTCCGGAACTACTGGAAGCGGGCGAAGGCCAAGGTGGAGAAATGAAAGAACATGACCTGGATGCTCTTATAGCTCCTTCAAGGTTTCTTATAGCGCAAGCGGAAAAAAGGGAAGCCTATCAGAGATACAACTATGCGGGACAGGCTCTTGAATTGGCGACAATCCGGGAACGATTCGCCGAGATTTATAGCCAGTTTGAACCGGTGAACAAAATACAGGCAATGAAGCTAGATGAGCGCGACAAACTATGCGCGGCGGCCTATTACGTCATGACGGGAAGGCTTCCCAAGGAAACAGAATGATCGAGACATCCGAAGAGTTTACCGCCCGGAGACTCGGGCGCGTAGGGGCCTCGCGCATCGCCGATATCATGGCGAAGGGCAAAGGGATGACCCGCAAGCGCTATATGTCTGAGCTTTTGCGCGAACGGCTTACGGGCAAGGTGGCGGAAAGATTCAAAACAAAAGCCGTCGAGTATGGCAAGGAAACCGAAGATGAGGCCCGCGACGCTTACGAACTAGAAACGGGCATCCCCGTTATTCAATGTCGGGGATGTGCGCATCCTTTTATTATCGGAGCCGGAGCCTCGCCGGACGGTTTAATCTGTGATGACGAAAAGAAAATAATCCTTGGGTGCCTAGAAATAAAAGTCCCCGAACCGTGGACACATGATGACTTTATCGAGACGGGCATAATTGATCTTCGGTATAAATATCAAATGAATTTTCAAATGGCGTGCGTGCGCCCCGTTGAGTGGTGGTGCGACCATGAAAACTACGATCCCGATTTACCTGGGCGTTTATCGTGCATAATCAAGCGCTATTATTTCGATCCCAAAATGGAGGAGGAAATAGAAAAAGAAATCATCGCTTTTATAGAAGAGCTTGACGCGCTAGAGGCCAGAATGCGGGAGCGGATGGCATGACCTGTCCCCGGTGCGGCCATTCCTTTGAGCTACTCCAAGCCAAGGGGAAGACCTCGCCGGAGAACAGGCTATTCCATGCGCTGTGCGCCAAGCTGGCTTTATGGAAGGCTGTATCGCCCGACCTAATGAAGCGCTATTGCAAAATGTACGCGGCATCGGTACACAATTACCCGTGCGAAAGTGTCGAGTTTGACGGGCACAAGGTAATCGAGCCGCGATCCGTAGCCCTGGCTACAAGCGCGGAAATGATCGTGCTGATTGACACCTGCTATGAGTTGGGGATGGAGTGGGGCGTCGCTCTTGAACAGCCGGACTATATGGAGGGGGGTTGAAGTATTCCGATTGCCATGCCATGCGCTACTGCGAACACTGCGGCAACCCCGCCGAGGCTCACGAGATTATTTCCCGTGGTTCGGGCGGCCCGCGCGAGGATTGGAACCAGATCTATTTATGCCGGGTTCATCATCGAATGTTCCATGATCTTGGCCGTTACTCTTTTTCCTTGCGTTTCCCGATGTTCTATGAGAGGATAAAGGCGGCCTGCGAACGTGCGGGGCGAGTTTTCGACAAGGGGGGCGCGTGATAGTAGCGTATGATTCTTTTATGCCGAGTGGTATGCCTAAAAAGAAAGGGGCTAGGATTCACGCATACGAATCGGGAAACTATACTTTATGCGGCATACTGCTGACTGCGGATTATTGGCTATGCGATGGGTTTCCGCGCGAATCGGTAAACTGTAGCAAGTGCAAGCAGTTTATGGGAAGGGGGATCGGGTGAAGTTTGAAAAGCGAGTCCGCGAGCTTAACCTCCGCGCGAAGATCATGCGGCTGTCAGCTCCGAGGCGCTACCATCCCAAGGCGGGTTGGATATACCAGGATCGGAGCATGATTCGTCGCGGGGGCGAGCTGCTTAATCCCGTAGTAGTCTGCGGGGCCGGGCATATACAAGGGAGGTGGGCATGATAGGCGAATGGATTAGTGTAGAAACCAATCCCCCCAACTATGGCGAGTATTTAGTTTGTGATAGTGAAATAATGGACATATTTGTGTTTGAGGGTGTATGGTTTGACCCCGAACAGACTACGCTCATGTCCCCCACGCATTGGATGCCCCTGCCGGAGTTGCCCAAGTGAACATTCTTTTAGTCAAGCTCCCCGAGCCCCGGAAGCCTACTCAGAAGCCGTGCTACATGCCGCCTATAGGGCTGTGGTCGATAGCGCACAATACTACCAAGTGGGCGGGGGCGGACGTGCTGACGATAGACTGCCACCTTGACGGGGACTTGCTACGGCTTGATCGCTGGCTTGACGAGAAGTGGGATATCGTCGGGCTGTCGGCGCAGTTCTCGATACAGCATCCGATATACGAGCAAGCGGCGGCCCTTTGCGCCGAGCGGGGAGCCTATACCGTAGCCGGGGGCTTCCACGCGGCCGCCGTTCCCCCGCCTCCGGGGGTGGCGCGTGTAATAAGGGGCGAGGGCGAGACGGGACTATTCCAAGCGCATACCTTCGACGAGATCGACTATCCCTACCCGAGCGCGGATCGGATGAAGCCGTACTGGGATCGCGGATCGCCACACGACCTCCAAAGCAAAACGGCCCGATGGATGCCGATCGAGTTCTCACGCGGATGCGCGCGCCATTGTGCCTACTGCGGGGTCAACGGATTCTGGGGCTCGACGCGGTACTACTACCGAGACAAGATCGCGGCCTATCTCGACGCGCTGGTGCTAGAGGGCTTCGAGGAAATCTTCATCGAGGACGACAACTTCATGGCCAGCGGCGAGAACTTCACTTGGATACTCGGGGAACTGCGCCAGCGGGGCCTATGGTGGTCAACGCCTAACGGAATATACGCCAAGGGAGTGCGCGAGCATATCCGCGAGCTGGCCGGTTCGGGGTGCTGGAGGGTATCTTTGCCCTTTGAGACGGGAGTGGAGTCTACGGCGAAACTTATGCGCCTAGGGGCAAAATGGATGCCACAGCCGGAGGCCCTATCGCTTGTCGAAATGGTCAAGGCCGAAGGGATAAAGACCTGTGGCTTTTTCATAATCGGCTACCCCGGAGAGACGTTAGGCGATATGCAACGCACGCTCGACTATGCCAATTCTTTGCCGCTCGATCAGCGGAATATCTCTATCGCCACACCGTATCCCGGTAGCCCGCTATACGATCTGTGCCTCCGCGAGGGGTACTTGACACGCGACGGGGCCGCATTGTATCGGGATTTACTATATACGAAAAGCCTAATACATACCCCGGATTTTGAGCCGGGCCAGGTTGACAAACTGAAAAAAGAGGATCGGGATAGCGCGATTAAGGCGAGGGCCGTATGACGTATCGCAACCCATGGGCCAAGATTGGCGAGCCGGAAGATTATACTACAAGCGCGCCGCCTATCGAATGGGCCGGATGCGAAATATATCACGTCCTTCCAAAACAATGGGATGTGGTAAAAGCCGGTACGTGCATCGCGCAACGTGCCGGGCTTGGTGGTGCCAAGGCGGCGGCCGAGATTGTCGCCGATCTGCTTATGCCGACCTATGAGGATGTGCGAGAGCGGGAGGGGCGCGCGTGAGGATTGAGACGATAGGCGACGCGACGCTCTACCTGGGCGACTGCATGGACGCCATGCGCGAGATGCCCGACAACGCCTTCGACCTTGCCATTGTCGATCCGCCCTATGGCGGCGCAGGCTATGATTGGGCAGGAGACGATCGCGGGCGGTTCGGGGGACGTTTCGGAAAGTACGCCCCCCC
>JBAZJG010000014.1:0-40998 GCA_041651455.1 Candidatus Omnitrophota bacterium | reverse complement strand
GTCAAATATCCACGCCCGGGAGGAATTCCGGCGCACCTCGCTCATCGCCCCGGTTGCCGCAGGGCAGGTCAGCGGCTTCGGCCTCGACAGTTACAGGCTCGGGCTCATGGCCGCTATCGGTATAGCAAAAAAGACAAAATAAAACGGGACAAAATGGAACCCTACTCAAAACGCATAAATAGGGCCGCGGGCCTTTTGCGGAAGCACGGCATAGATTCGATACTCGTGACGAGGCCTCAGAACGTCAGGTACTTGAGCGGATATACGGGCGAGGACGCGTGCCTTTTCATCACGAAATCCAAAAGATACCTGATCACGGACGAGAGGTTCGCGCTTCAGGCAAAGCGCGACGTGAGCGGTTTCGGGATAGTCACAGCAAACTCGCCGGTAAGCGACATAATATTCCGGCTCGCGCGGAAACAGAAGATCAAAAAGCTCGGTTTCGAATCCTCCCACTTAAGCTATGCCGCGTATGAAAGGATATGCTCCGGCACGCCCGGATGCGAAGTCGTGTCCGTGCACGGCATGATAGAGGTCCTAAGGCAGGTGAAGGACCGCCGGGAGATAGAGCTCATAAGGAATTCCGTGAATATCCTCGAGAACGCGGTCGCTTATTTCAATTCTATACTCAAGCCGGGCCTCAGCGAGAACGACCTGGCTGCCAGGACCGAGTATTTCATAAGGGCGGCAAGCGGCGAATGGGCTTCGTTCGAGCTGATAGTGGCATCCGGGGCCAACAGCGCGTTCCCGCATGCCCGTCCGAGCGACAGGATAATCCGCCCTAACGATATGGTCCTATTGGACTTAGGAGTCAGTTACGAGGGGTACAAATCCGACTTGACACGGGTGTTCTTTTTGGGTAAAATTGATTCCGAACACAAGAAGATTTATGATATAGTCAGGGAAGCGCAGAGGCGTTCGATAAAGGCGATCAAGCCCGGCGCGAAGATATCGGATATAGATAAAATCGCGCGGGGCTTTATTAACGGCAAAGGGTACGGCAAGAGGTTCGGCCATTCCCTCGGCCATGGCATAGGGCTTGAAGTCCACGAAAGTCCTTCCGTCTCCAGCAGCAACCACGCTGTCTTAAAGCCCGGTATGGTGTTTACTGTCGAACCGGCGGTCTATGTCCCGGGATGGGGCGGGGTAAGGATAGAGGATATGGTGCTTGTAACCACGAAAGGATGCGAGGTATTGACAGATGATATCGACAAGTGATTTGAAGAACGGTTTGACAATCAAAATGGACGGGCAACTCTTTCAAGTCATAGAGTTCCAGCACGTGAAACCCGGCAAGGGCGGCGCCTTCGTCAAGACGAAGCTGCGCAGCCTTACCACCGGCAACGTTCTCCCGAAGACATTCCGCTCGGGGGAGAAGCTTGAGGACGCTTTTATAGAGTACAAGAAGCTGCAGTTCCTTTACGTTTCCGGCGAAGAATACCATTTCATGGAAGAGAAGACATACGAACAGTTCCAGCTGACGGCGGAGCAGATGGGCGATGTCCCGCATTTCCTGAAGGAGAACATGGTAGTCAACGCCTCCTTCTACGAAGGCAAGCTCATGTCCATAGAACCTCCGATGTTCGTGGAATTGGCCGTAGTTGAGGCCGATCCCGGCATGAAAGGCGATACCGCGAAGAGCGGCACGAAAGCCGTGAAGCTCGAGACCGGTTATTCTATACAGGTTCCGCTTTTCGTTGATGTAGGCAACGTCCTGAAGATAGATACGCGTACCGGCGAATACGTCGAAAGAGTCTGATAGACGACTAAAAGGGGGATACATGAACGTCAAAGAACTTAAAGAGATGATCGCCCTGATGAACGAGAACGGGCTGGTCGAGATAGAGATCGAGCGCGAAGGCCTGAGGATAAGGCTCAAGAAGGCCGGAGGGTCCGGCGCACCCGAGATAACGCAGGAAAGTTATATCGTCCATGCTCCCCAGAATGTCCCGTCAGCAGCTTCCGCCGCAGCCGTCGCAAAAGAGGCCGAGGCCGCAGCCGCAAAATCGAAATATTTGGAGATAAAGGCCCCGATGGTAGGCACCTTCTACAGGGCCCCCGCTCCCGACGCGCCTGCGTTCGTGGAGAAGGGCGCTATGATAGAGCCTGGGCAGGTCGTCTGCATCATCGAGGCGATGAAGCTGATGAACGAGATAAAGTCGGAAGTCAAGGGCAAGGTCGTGGACATAACTGTCGAGAACGCCCAGCCTGTGGAATTCGGACACGTACTTTTCTTAATAGAGCCCGCTTAAAAAATGTTCTCAAAGATACTTATCGCGAACCGCGGTGAAGTAGCGTTAAGGATAATAAGGGCATGCAGGGACCTCGGCATAAAGTCTGTCGCCGTATATTCGGAAGCCGACAAGGAATCCCTCCACGTGAAATTCGCCGACGAATCCGTCTGCATAGGGTCTCCGGCGCCGTCGGGAAGCTACCTGAACATACCCAGCATAATAAGCGCCGCGGAGATATCCGATGTAGAGGCGATACATCCCGGATACGGTTTCCTCGCCGAGAACGCGCACTTCGCGGAAGTATGCGAATCCTGCCAGATAAAATTCATAGGCCCTACCCCGGAAGCTATGCGCCTAATGGGCGACAAGATGGCCGCCAAGGAGACGATGAGGAAGGCCGGGCTGCCGACGATACCGGGAAGCTCCACTATTGTCAAGGAGAAGGAAGAGGCACTCCGCGTCGCGCATAAACTGCAGTACCCGGTAATAGTGAAAGCCGCCGCGGGCGGCGGCGGGCGCGGAATGAGGATAGCGCATAACGACGTCAGGCTCGTCAGCGTGCTGTTGACCTGCCAGGCGGAGGCCGAGGCGGCGTTCGGAAACCCGTCGGTATATATCGAGAAATACGTCCCGAACCCGAGGCATGTGGAGTTCCAGATCGTGGCGGACAAGTACGGCCACGTGGTCCATCTCGGCGAGAGGGATTGCACGATACAGAGGCGCCACCAGAAACTGCTGGAAGAGTCCCCGTCGCCGGCTGTCGACGCGAAACTGAGGAAGAAGATGGGGGATGCCGCCGTCAAGGGCGCGAAGGCCGCCAATTACACGAACGTCGGCACGATAGAGTTCCTGCTGGACGAGCACGGCAATTATTATTTCATGGAGATGAACACGAGGATACAGGTAGAGCACCCGGTGACCGAGATGGTGACCGGCATCGACCTCGTGAAAGAGCAGATACGCATAGCGGCCGGCGAAAGGCTCTCGTTCGACCAGGACCGCGTGAAGTTCAACGGCCACGCGATAGAGTGCCGCATAAATGCCGAGGACGCGGACAATAATTTCATGCCGTGCCCCGGTAAGGTCTCGTTCTTCCACGCGCCGGGCGGGCCCGGAGTCAGGGTCGACTCTCATGTATACCAGGGTTATACGATCCCACCGTTCTACGATTCCATGATAGCCAAGCTGATAACCTACGGCAAGAACCGCGCCGAGGCGATACAGATAATGCAGCGCGCGCTCGCCGAATTCACGATAGAGCCCATAAAGAACACGATCGATTTCCACAAGCGCCTTACCTCGGACCCGGCGTTCCTGCGCGGCGAGGTCACCACGGAATTCATAGAAAAGAAGATGGCTGAAAAGGAGGGATCGCAATGAACGTATTGAATAGGATAACGATGTTCTTCTTCCTGATCGTATTCATAGCGATCGGCTTGTTCCTTATTGCGGTCTCGGTAAGGTCCGTCGAGAGCGAGCCGGTCCTTAACGCGCTCGATTCGATAAACCAGTCGATGACTCTCAGGGTAGGCGTCGGCGTGGTCGGCTTCCTGCTCGTGATCGTCTCCTGGGCCGCATACCAGTTCACGGTGGCAAGGATACAGCGCCAGAAGAACATAGCTTTCAACAATCCAGACGGCCAGGTGTCCATATCGTTGTCGGCGATAGAAGAGTTCATCAGGAAGATAGGTTCCTCGCTTCCGGAGGTCAAGGAGCTGAAATCTGACTGCATCGCGACCAAGAAGGGGATAGACATATCCACGAGGGTCGTATTCTGGGCAGACGCGAACATTCCGGAATCTACGGAAAAGATACAGGGGATAGTAAAGGCTAAGATCCAGGAGATGCTCGGGATAGACGAACCGATAATCGTGAAGATACATGTGACGAAGATCGCTACGCGCACCGAGCCGAAGCCCGTCGTAAAGAAGGGCAAGGACAAGGAAGACGTGAGCCTGCCGTTCGGCGGGGTGGATTTCAGGGGAGAGTAATTCCACCCCTTGCTGATTCGCGCGGCGAATCAAGGCGCTAGGGGTATTTCATAACAACTAATAGGGGGAAATATGAAACGTTTAGGAATACTTACGGGCGGGGGGGATTGTCCCGGATTGAACCCGGTAATAAGGGGAGTTGTAAGGAAGGCCTATCTTGAAGGTTACGAGGTCCTCGGAATAAGGAACGGGTGGAAGGGCATCATCGACGGCGACATTGCGCCGCTCGACCTTCGTTCCGTCTCCGGCATACTTCCGAAGGGCGGTACCATACTGGGCACTTCAAGGACCAACCCGTACAAGAAGGAAGGCGCGGTGCAGAAAGTTAAGGACAATTTCAAGAAATTCGAGCTGGATGCGCTTATAGCCGTCGGCGGCGAGGATACCCTGGGTGTCGCGAACAAACTCGTGAAGGAAGGCCTTAAGGTGGTGGGCGTCCCGAAAACGATAGATAACGACCTCAGCGAGACGGATTATACTTTCGGTTTCGACACGGCAGTCAATATAGTTACAGAATGCATAGACAGGCTCCATACGACAGCCGAGAGCCATAACAGGATAATGGTCGTAGAGGTAATGGGCAGGCATGCCGGCTGGATAGCCGTGCACGGCGGCATAGCCGGCGGCGCAGACGTAATATTGATACCCGAGGTCCCGATCAACATCGAGGAGGTCTGCTCGATAATCAAGAAACGCCATGCGCAGGGCAAGAACTTCTCGATAGTCGTGGTCGCCGAGGGCGCGAAATTAGACGAGAACTCGGAGGTCCTGCAGGAGGAGAAGCTCGACGATTTCGGCCATGTCAGGCTCGGAGGCATCGGACAGGTGCTTGGAGAGTTTATAGAGAAGAAGACCGGGTTCGAGACGAGGGTGACGGTGCTCGGACATATACAGCGCGGCGGCTCACCGACCGCGTTCGACAGGGTGCTCGGTACGAGGTTCGGAGTGAAGGCCGTGGAGCTCGTGAAACAGGGCAAGTTCGGGTACATGGTAAGCCTCAAGGGTGTCAAGATAGAGGCGGTCCCGATCGAGAAGGCCGTCGGTACCCTTAAGACCGTCGATATGGATTTCTATGATATCGCGAAGGTATTCTTCGGCTAAAAGGCCATACTATGAAGAAAAAGATCGAAGGGATAATCCAGGAGAGCATATCCGTAAAGTCGGCCCTGATGAGTGCCGGCCCGCAGCTTGAAAATATACAGAAGGCCGCGGAGTCGATGATCAAAGCGCTTAAATCCGGAGGCAAGGTAATTGTCTTCGGGAACGGCGGGAGCGCGGCAGACAGCCAGCATATCGCGGCCGAGATCGTCGGAAGGTTCATGAAGGAACGGAAAGGGCTCCCGGCCATAGCTTTGACTGTCAACACATCGGTGCTGACCGCCATAGCTAACGACTATTCGTATGAGGAGGTCTTCTCCCGCCAGCTCGACGCGGTTGCCGCGAAGAACGACGTTGCTATCGGCATATCTACGAGCGGAAAGGCGCAGAACGTCATAAGGGCGGTCGCGCTCGCGAACGACAAGGGGCTCGATACGATCGCCCTTACCGGAGGCGACGGGGGCGGGCTCGCGAAGACGGCAAAGATATCGATAATAGTCCCTTCAAAATCCACCCCAAGGATACAGGAATCGCACGTCACCATCGCGCACATCCTCTGCCAGCTGGTAGAGGAAGCGTTATTTTAGGCGTTACCAGGCTGCCATATGACGGACAAATACGATAAGAAGATAGTATCGCTTTCCGCCTTGAAAGCCCTCTGCACGCGGTTGAGGGCAAAGAAGGAACGGATAGTGTTCACGAACGGCTGTTTCGATATATTGCATGCCGGGCACGTGAAATACCTTCGGAAGGCGAAGGCCCTCGGGGATATACTTGTTCTCGGGCTCAACAGCGACTCTTCGATCATGAGGATAAAAGGCCCGTCGAGGCCGGTAGTAAGCCAGAAGGACAGGGCAGCGGTCATCTCCTCCCTCGGATGCGTAGATTATGTGACGGTCTTCGGTGAAGATACCCCGATAAAGGTGATAAAGGCCGTCAGGCCGGATATCCTCGTCAAAGGCGCCGACTGGAAGGCCGGCAATATCGTTGGCGCGGATTTCGTCGACTCCTACGGCGGAAAGGTAGCCACTATCCCGCTCGTAAAGGGCAGGTCCACCTCGGATATTATCCGCAGGATAAAAAGAACCTCCAGATGAAAGAAAAGCTTTACAGGATCATCGATGCCAACCTCAACAGGTCGAGGGAAGGCCTGAGGGTGTGCGAAGAGATAGCGAGGTTCGTGCTTGATGACGGCGGCCTCACGAAAGAATTCAAGTCCATTCGCCACGGCATATCGGACTGCATAAAGTTATATCCCGCAACGCTCCGCGGGATAGTCTCCACCCGCGATTCAGAGGATGATGTCGGCAACGGGAAGCAGAAGATAGAAAAGAAGCACGGGGGATGGAGAGACGTATCCGCGGCTAACATGGAACGCGTGAAAGAATCACTGAGGGTCCTCGAAGAATTCTCAAAACTCATAGATAAAAAGATATCCGACAGGTTTAAAAGGCTCAGGTTCAGGGCATATAATGCCGAGAAGAAGCTCGTTTCGAGGTTTTAGCGGTGAAGGATTTCAGGCTCTATGTGATCATCGACAGCAGGTCCGCGAACGGGCGTGACCTCGCGGAAGTGGCGTCGGAGGCCGTCGAAGGCGGCGCGGATATAATACAGCTGCGCGAGAAGGAGATGCCGGCCCGGGAGATCGTGGCGCTTGGCCGGGCGATACGAAAAGCGGTAGACGGCACGGGCGCGCTGTTCATTATCAACGACAGGCCGGATATCGCGGCCGCATCGGGCGCCGACGGCGTGCATCTGGGGCAGGACGACCTGCCGCAGGAGGAAGCGCGGGCGATAATCGGCAAAGGTAAGGTGATCGGAGTATCGACGCATTCCCTTGAGCAGGCATTGGCCGCCGAGAAGGCCGGGGCCGATTATATAGGGGTGGGCCCGGTATTCGCCACACCGACCAAGCCGGATTATATCCCGGTCGGGACCGGGCTGATACGCGAAGTAAGCAAGAAGGTAAAGATACCTTTTGTAGCCATCGGGGGGATAGACACCGGCAATGTCGGTCAGGTGCTTGATGCCGGCGCGCGCAGGATCGCAGTGGTAAGGGCGGTATGCGGCGCAGGCGACGTGAGGAACGCGGCAAGGTCACTTAAAGAAAGACTTAAAAATATATGACTCAATTGGATTGCGCAAGGGCAGGGAAGATAACACCGGAGATGCGTCAGGTCGCGAAGTCTGAGCGCATGGATCCGAAGCCGTTGGCACGCAAGATCGCCGAAGGTAAGGTCGTAATTCCCTGCAACCGCGCCGCCAGGAAAAGCAGGAAGTTATGCGGCATAGGTGAGGGCCTTAGGACAAAGATCAACGCGAACATCGGCACATCCGCGGACCTGTCGGGACTCCGGTCGGAGTTAAGGAAACTGAAGGTTTGCGAAGAGAACGGCGCCGACGCGGTGATGGACCTGTCTACAGGCGGCGACCTCAGGAAGATACGAAGGGCGATATTGAAGCATTCGTCCCTGCCTGTCGGGACCGTGCCGGTGTATGAGGCGGTCGTAAAGACGTCCCGTTCGGGAAAGCCGATATCGGCCATGTCGCGCGAAGATATCTTCTCTGTGCTCGAGGAACAGGCCGCGGAAGGAGTGGATTTTTTTACCGTGCACAGCGGCGTTACCAGGGAAGCCGTAAACCGGCTGAAGGATGAGGGAAGGATAACGGGCATAGTAAGCCGCGGCGGCGCGATACTCGCGGCATGGATGTCGCGCAACGGGGAAGAGAACCCTTTCTATGAGGACTTCGACAGGGTGCTGGATATCGCGTCGGAATACGATGTCACCCTCAGCCTCGGGGACGGCATGAGGCCGGGATGCCTTGCGGACGCGACCGACAGGGCGCAGATACAGGAATTGATAACCCTCGGCGAACTGGCGAAACGCGCGCATGAGCGCGGCGTGCAGGTCATGATAGAGGGGCCCGGGCATGTGCCGCTCGACCAGGTGAGGCCGAATATCCTGCTCGAGAAGAAGATATGCGACGGCGCGCCGTTCTATGTCCTCGGCCCGCTCGTGACGGATATAGCCCCGGGATATGACCATATTACATCCGCCATAGGCGGAGCGATTGCCGGCGCAAGCGGCGCGGATTTCATATGTTATGTCACGCCCTCCGAACACCTCGGGCTGCCTTCGGCGGCCGACGTGAAGACGGGGATAATAGCCGCAAGGATCGCAGCGCATGCCGCCGATATCGCGAAGGGTGTAAAGGGCGCGATCGACTGGGATATCGAGATGTCGAAAGCGCGCAAGAAGAGGGACTGGAAGAGGCAGTTCGAACTTTCTATAGACCCCAAGGCCGCCAGGGAATACAGGAAACGCGGAGGTTCTGCCGTAAAAGATGCGTGTACGATGTGCGGGCAATTCTGCTCAATGAAAATATCGGAGGAGTGCCTGAAATAATGTCACTATTAGTGGTCGGTTCCATAGCCCTTGATTCGGTAAAGACCCCGTTCGGGAGGGCGGAAGACGCTCTCGGAGGGTCGGCCGTATATTTTTCCTGCGCGGCCACGTTCTTCAATAAGGCGCGGCTCGTCGGCGTTGTCGGGGCGGATTTCCCGAAAAAATATATCAAGCTGCTTGATAAAAGGGGCGTCGATACGGCGGGCCTGAAGATAGACGGAGGCAAGACCTTCAGGTGGAAAGGCGAGTACGACTACGATCTCAATACAGCCCATACGATATATACGCACCTGAACGTATTCGCGGATTTCAAGCCGGAGATACCCTCCGCATACCGTGATTCGGAGAATGTCTTCCTTGCCAACATCGACCCTTCGCTGCAGCTCGATGTGCTGAAGCAGATCGACAGCCCCCGGCTCATCGCGTGCGACACGATGAACTACTGGATCGAGAACAAGCCGAAACAATTGAAGTACCTATTGAAACACGTGGATATATTCTTCTCCAACGACAAGGAAGCCAGGGAATTTTCGGGGGAACATAACCTGTTGAAAGCGGCAAGATATATATTTTCTTGCGGGCCGAAAATTGCTATAATAAAGAAAGGTGAGCACGGCGTTCTTTGTGTCTCTAAAGGATTCGTCTTTTCTTATCCCGCATATATCCTGGAAGACCCGTTCGATCCGACCGGAGCGGGCGATACCTTCGCGGGAGGGTTCATGGGCTATATGAGCATGGCAAAGCGCGTCAACGAAGCGGAGCTCAGGAAGGCCTGCGCTTTCGGGACGATACTTGCCTCGTATACGGTCGAGGACTTTAGCGTCAACAGGCTGCTGCGGCTTAGCAAGAAGGATATCAGGGAAAGGTATGCAAAGTTCAGAAGGCTTATGCATATCTCAGGTTAGGGATCGGGATCTTGCGGGTGTAGTTCAGTTGGTAGAACGTCAGCTTCCCAAGCTGAATATCGCGGGTTCGAGTCCCGTCACCCGCTCCATTTTATAAAGATGTCTTATAAAAAGGCCGTTCCGGCGTTTTTCCTTGCCGTACTAGTCGCGGGATGCGCGAGCACCCCGGCGGTAAAGCCTCCTAAGGCGGATAACCTCCCCCCAAAGGCCTGCGAAGGGGTCTATCATAAGGTAGCAAAAGGAGAGACCCTCTGGCGCATCTCCAGGAACTACGGTGTCGAACTGGACAGCATAGTGGAGGCGAACGGACTTTCCGATGCGGCGGAGATAAACGCCGGGCAGGTCATCATAATACCTAAGAAGCCCGCGAGAACGCCGGCAGACGCTCCGAGGCAGGCTCCTGTACAGGCAGTCCACGAAGAGTTTATCTGGCCCATAAAGGGCCGTATAATCGCCAGTTTCGGCGAAAGGAAAGGCCTGACCCCCAACAAGGGGATAGATATCAGCGCGAAAGAGGGTTCGGATGTCGCCGCATCCAGGAGCGGAAGGGTCATCTTCTGCGAGGAGAAGGTAAAGGGCTTCGGGAAGACCGTGATCATAGATCACGGCGACGGGATGCAGACGGTATATTCGCATAATTCCGAGATCCTCGTAAAGACCGGACAGGATGTGAGCAGGTCTCAATCGATAGCAAAAGTGGGTTCAGGCGGACGCGGAAGCACCGCTTACCTTCATTTCGAGATAAGGAAGAAACATAAGCCGCAGAATCCCGTGCACTATTTACCGTAAGTTAAGGATCTTTGCCGATGTTACTTGATCCAGCGACAGGAAACAACTTTTACGGCAGGACCGATGTCCTCGCCCTGCTCGAAAAGAGGTCGGAGGGCCTGCGTTCGGGCTATCGCCAGAACGTAGCGGTCATAGGGCCTTCATATTGCGGCAAGACCTCCCTTCTGTACCGTTTTATTTCATTGCACGTCCGTAAGGACCTTGTCCCTGTCTATATCGAAGTTAAGGATAAGGGCCTGCCCGCATTCGTAGAAAAATTCTCATCGACCCTGATCTACCGTTATCTCGACCGTACCGAAGGCATACAAAGGACATCGAAAGCTTCAAAGGCCGTCGAGGCTCTGTTGAAATCCGGCAAGGGGGCAAAGGCGTTACGCGCCGCCCTTGAGCTTCCGGCTATCGCATTTGCGGAGACGGGGCTTAAGCCGGTCGTGATAATCGATGAGTTCGACAGGCTCGGAGGGTTCGGCATAGAAGACGTTTTTGCGGAACTCGGGAAATCCATAATGGTGCAGAAGGACACGATGTATATCGTTGCCTCGTCGCGTATCAAGCAGGCCAGGGAGATATTGTCGGAGAAGCTGTCTCTGCTCTTCGGGAATTTCGAGATATGCGAACTCGGTACATTCGGTGTAAAGGAGGCCTGCGGATTCATCGATTCGAGGCTGACGTGCGGCAACATGCCCCCGGAATTGCGCGAATTTATCGCCTCGTTCACGGACGGCCATCCGTTCTACCTGGATTCCGTACTGCTGAACATGGAAAAACGCACGGGGCTCCTTCCGCAATGCCGCCATAAGGACGAATTAATAAATACTTTCACCGAAACCCTCTTCGACTCCAAAGGCATATTGAACCAGCATTTTTCGGTTGTCCTCACCGAGTTCGAGGAGATGGACAGGCGCATGACGCCCGTGCTGCTGGCGTTGTCGGGCGGAGCGAAAAAGCTTGCCGAACTTGCCGCAGCGTCGCGCGTAAAAAAGCCCGAGGCGGCCGCTTTGCTTGATAAGCTAATAGATTCCGGAAGGGTCTCGAAGCACGGGGTATGTTACCTGATAAGGGACAAGGTCTTCGAGTTCTGGCTCAGGAACGTTTACCACAGCAAAGAGTACCTGTTCGACAGCGGTTACGAGCCGAAGATATCCAGGTTCAGGGAGTCGGTCTCGGGATTCATCGATTCATACGTGTCGGAGAACAGCGGGGAGAGGGCAAGGATAACGGGAGAGTTATTCATGTCGTTCAAGGGGGAGCTGGTCGAGCTTTCCGGAAAGAGCCTGAAGATGCCGCATTTCAGGTCCTGCGAGGTCGAGTGTTCTAAGACGGACGGTATCTCATACATAAAACTCTCGGGCGCGGATTCGATCTGGGTCCTGCTTTTCAGTTCCAGGGACCTCAGGGATAACCACATAATCGATTACATAAGCCATTGCAGGAAATATAAGGATGGCCTGAAACGCAGGATAATAATCACGGCCGCCGACATCGGCGCTAACGCAAAGCTGATCGCGAAGGACGCGAAATGCCTCATATGGGGGCCGGCAGAATTGAATATACTGATGGACATCGCGGGCAGGCACAGGATCGTATTGCCCGTGGAGCCGGAGAATGCCGGCGCAGCCGGCGAAGGCCTAATGGATTCGGAGACTGCTTCATGAGGATACTCGTCCTGTCCGATACCCATGTACCTAGGATGGCGAAAGACATCCCTAAGGCGGTCTATGAAGAGGCCGCCAAGTGCGACCTGATCCTGCATGCGGGTGATATCACAGAGCCGCGCGTCCTCGAAAAACTTAAAAAGATAAAGAAGACTGTCGCGGTTTGCGGGAATATGGACGCTACGCAGCTCTCTTCGGCATTGAAGCCGAAAGAGGTCGTCGAAGTCAAGGGTTTCAGGATAGGGCTTACGCACGGTTCGGGCTCGCCCGACGGGCTTATCGAAAAAGTGCGCGAAGAGTTCAGGAAAGACAAGGTGGATTGTATAGTGTTCGGCCATTCCCATCACGCGGTAAATGAGATCCGCGAAGGCGTCATATTCCTTAATCCCGGGAGCCCGACGGACAAGATCTTTGCAAAATTCAATTCATACGGCATAATTAAGGTGTCCCGCAAGATTGAGGCGGAAATAGTCAAGTTCTGACAGGAGACTGTGCATGGACAGGCTTTGGGCCCCGTGGAGGACGGAATATATAACGAAGGTAGGCTCGATGAAGGGCTGCATATTCTGTTCGAAACTGAAAGCCGGCAGCGACAAGGCCGCGCGTATCATAGAGAGGAGCAGGCACTCGTTCTCGATCCTTAATATATTTCCTTATAATAACGGCCACCTTATGGTCGTCCCTTACAGGCACGTCAGCGACCTTACCAAGCTTTCGGACGAAGAGCTGCTGGATATGTGCAGGCTTCTTAACAGGACGCAGAAGATGCTCGAAAAGGCCCTGAAGCCGGACGGGTTCAACATAGGCGTCAACATAGGAAGGTCCGCCGGCGCAGGGGTAAAGGGCCACGTGCATATACATATCGTCCCGAGGTGGAACGGAGACGTGAACTTCATGCCGGTCTTCACGGGTTCCAAGGTAATGTCCCAGTCGCTCGACGCCCTTTATGCAAAGCTTATGAAATGCTCACGCGAAAAGAAATAGAGGATATAGAATACAAGACCTTCGCGCCTTATGCGATGAGGTCGCGCGATTCAAAAGGCAGGCTCCATAAGGAAGAGGAACACCCCTACAGGACCTGTTACCAGAGGGACAGGGACAGGGTCATCCATTCCACCGCGTTCAGGCGGCTCGAGTATAAGACCCAGGTCTTCGTTAACCACGAAGGCGATTACTACCGCACACGGCTTACCCATACCCTCGAGGTCGCGCAGATAGCCGTCTCTATCGCGCGGACCCTCGGGCTCAATGCCGACCTTACGGAAGCCATCGCGCTCGCGCATGATATCGGACACCCTCCTTTCGGCCATACCGGCGAGCAGGAACTGCACGAACTCATGAAGGAACACGGCGGTTTCGACCATAACATCCAGGGCCTTAGGGTCGTAGACCTGCTTGAGGAGAGGTACCCGGCATTCAGCGGGCTTAACCTCAGCTGGGAGGTAAGGGAAGGCATCAATAAGCATTCGACCCCTTACGACAAGTCCAGCAGGATCGCGCAACTCGACCCCGACAAATCCCCGGCGCTGGAAGCCCAGATAGTCGACCTCTCCGACGAGATAGCTTACGATAACCATGACCTCGATGACGGCCTTGCGTCAGGCCTTATCAGCGAGGACGACCTCCGGTCTATACCGTTATGGAAGGACGCTGACGACGCGCTGGCCGGGACGAACCCGGGGATCAAGGGGCAGATAAAAAGATACCAGATAATACGCTCGTTGATAAATACCGAGGTCACCGACCTCGTAACAGAATCAGAGAAGAGGATCAAGGACCTCGGGATACGGTCGTCCGAGGACGTAAGGTCCCGCAAAGAAAGGATCATAACGTTTTCCGCCGGCCTGCTCGGCAAAAGAAGACCGCTGAAGCAGTTCCTTTATGATAACCTGTATATGAACCATAAGGTAGTAAAGATGGCGGATAAGTCACGCAGGTTCGTGCGGGAACTTTTCAACGTGTATATTGCTAATACCGAGCAGCTGCCGCCTTCTTATAAACACCGGACGGAAGCGGAAGGCCCGCATAGGGCGGTGTGCGATTATATCGCGGGGATGACCGACAGGTATGCACTTGACGAATACATCAGGCTCTTCAACCCATATGAGAGGGGACAATGAGAAACCGGGTCGTTTATATAGTGCTCGCAATAGCTGCGCTGGCCGTAATAGTATACTCCCCGCTGACATCATACCTGCTCAAGGATTTCATAACCTATAAGCTCGAGAAGGCCCTCGATATGGATATCGTATTCGGCAGCGTAAGGGCGAAGCCGCCGGCGCAGCTGCGCGTAGCCGACATAAAGGCGATGGACAAAACAGGCCTCGCGCTTACCTCCGAAAGGGCGTATATGCGGCTTGAGCCCGGGAAACTTTTCGGGGCGCAGTTCGTCCTGAACTGTGACTTCCAGAACATCGCAATAAAATCGGGGCTCGGCGCCTCACTGAACAAGGTATTGAAGCCGTTCGGCGTGCCTTCGCAGCAGTCGTTCAAGTTCGACAGGATAACCTGCAAGATAAGGGCAAAAGGCGGCGAGCTCTTCATCACCGACCTTGACGGTTCCGGCCAGGATTTCAGGTTCTCGGGAAACCTCGCGAGGCTCAAGGAGAACAAAGTCGATTATGAGCTGGAATTCTATATAAGCAGGAAAGTGGTGGATGAGAGCGCGGAGGCGCAGAAGGGCCTGCTCACGGATGACGACGGAGACGGCTGGTATACGATAAAGTTGTCGCTGAAGGGCGACCCGAAAAAGCCGTCGAGCGTCTATTTCTCGACAGGCGGACTGAAACTTGAGATAAAACCGGGGGAGGATAACCCCAAAAAGTGATTGCAATACCGTGCCGGTTATGGTAGTATTAATATCCCTCGGAGTCAATAATGCCGCCTGTTAACACCCAAAAGCAACAGCAAGAACTTTTCGACGAGTTTATAGTCGTCAAAAAGACAAGGGGAAGGTTGTTCGGCGTATTGAATAAGTTCAATAAGCCGCTGTTTCCCCAACACCGGTTGAATATTTCGGTCCCTTACGAGGTCCTGGCGGTCGTGCTCATGGGCTTGCTCGTATTGGGGGCTATCGTGTTTGCGCTCGGGGTCGAAAGGGGTAGGAGCCTTTTAGGGGCGGATGTAAGCGCGCCCGTGGAAGTGCAGGCGTCAGCGCCCGCGGTCCCTGTAGAGTCGCCGGAACCAATAGTCGCGGTACCGGTCGAACCGGTGGCCGTGCAGCAGGTTGCCGAAACGCCTAAACCGGTGGCGGCAAAGCCGTATACCATACAGATCGCGTCGTATAAGGCCAGGGATATGGCTGACAAGGAACTTGCGCGCCTTAAGGCCCAGGGATATACGTCTGAAGTCATGAAGAAAGGCGCTTATTATATTTTATGCGTCGGTTCATTTGAAAATAAGGATGCGGCGAAAAAGACGTTTGCCGAAATGCAGAAGAAGTATAAAGGCTGTATAATCAGAAAACGTTAATAAAAGGAGAGAAGAGATGTCGATCCACCCGAGTCTGCGCCCTTCAAAAGGCAGGGGGCATAGGTCAGTATTCAAGCGTTTCGAGCGCATAAAGATGCTTGCCGATAAGGATAAATGGAACGAGAAGGACTCCGTTTTCGGCCTTCCGAAGGTCAAGTCTCTGAAGATAAAGGTAAAGAAGGAAAAGTCCGAGGCCAAGGCGGCGGCAGAAGGCGCCGCAGCAGCTCCGGGAGCCGCACCGGCAGCGCCGGGTGCAGCGCCGGCAGCAAAGGCAGCGGCAGCACCCGCAAAGAAGGATCAAGCGAAAGCGAAGTAAGCATGAGAACCGTGATTTATGCCAGGCAGTTCGTTATCACAGCGATATGCCTGGCTTTTTCTTTTGCCATGCCTGAAGCCCGTCCCGACACGGTCTCCGCGGACAGGGTCAACGTCCGCGCATCCGGCAGCACTTCATCTGAAGTCCTGTGCCAGCTTTCAAAAGGCGAAAATGTGAACGTAGCCGACAGGAAAGGCGACTGGTATAAGATAGGCCTTCCGCCAAGGGCGCTCGTCTACGTGAACAAGGCGAACGTGTCGCTCAAGGACGGCGTGGGCACCATAACGGAGGGTAAGGCGCTGGTAAGGAGCGCCGCGACGATGTCGTCTTCGGTAGTTGGCCGTCTCGAGAAGGGGGCTTCCGTCAAGGTCCTTAAGCAATACATGGACTGGTACGAGATAGAAGCGCCCGAGGGTTCATACGGGTGGGTTTATGCGAAATATATCGGCAAGGGCGAGGAGTCCTGGGTAAAAAAGGACATCTCGCTCCAGGAGAAACTTGCCGGCATAGATGACGCGTACAGGAACGAGCTGAAGAAACCGATGCGCGAGATCGAGCTTAAGTGGATACTCGATGAATACGGGAAATTTGCGGCGGCCTGCAAGGATTCCCCGGAGGGAAAGCAGGCGGCCCTGAAAGCCGAAGAGGTGAAGCTCAAGATCGCGGAGATAGAACACCTGAAGGCTAAGCAGGAGTACGACGCGAAGATAAAGAACATATCCTCCCCGCGGCCCGGAGAGGCGCCTTTGGCAAGCGGAGTATTGTCGAACGTCGGAAAGATATCCGGCCGCCTCAGTAAATATAAACTGATGCAGGGCGGAAAGCAGCTCGGTTATGTCACGAGCCCGAAGGATGACCTCGGGAAGTATGTGAACCTTCCGGTGAACATCTGGGGAGTGAAGAAAGAGGTCAAGGGCATGGTGCTGTATGAGGCCGATGCGATACAGATAATAGAATGACGATGGAATACGTTAAATTCGAAGATTTCAAGAAGCTGCAGCTTAAGATAGCGAAGGTCCTGAAGGTCGAGGACCACCCGAACGCCGATAAGCTTTACGTGTTGACCGTGACGACAGGCACCGGCGAAGCGGAGAAGACGATAGTCGCCGGCATAAAGATGCATTATAAGCCGGAAGAACTGATCGGCAAGCAGGTTGTCATAATAGATAACCTCGAACCGGCCGTCATACGCGGCGTGGCCTCGAACGGCATGCTGCTTGCGACGAAGGACGGAACTTCCCTCGCAGTATTGACCCCCGACAGGGAAATAACGACAGGCAGCCCCGTATCATGACCTATTCCTCATTATACGAGTACGTCATCTCGATAGCGGTATTTATCTTCGCAATAATGATCCATGAGGTCTCGCACGGCTGGGTAGCTTATAAGCTCGGCGATCCTACCGCTAAATTATCGGGCAGGCTGACACTGAATCCCGTCAACCACATAGATCCCATAGGCACGATCCTGTTCCCTATAGCGCTGTTGTTCATGCAATCGCGCGTGATATTCGGCTGGGCGAAACCGGTGCCGATCAATTTCATGGCGCTGCGGAACCCGAAAAGGGATATAGTATGGGTCGGGGCGGCGGGACCGCTTTCGAATATAATCGTCGCGTTCGTGACCGGCGCCCTGATAAGGCTTTTTCCCTTTACGTATGTGCCCGTATTGAGCGATATACTGATACTCTCCGTGAAATTCAACCTCGTGCTTGCGGCATTCAACCTGATACCGATACCTCCGCTGGACGGGTCAAGGATACTTTTCGGGCTTTTGCCGCCGAATGCCGCGATGAAATACATCAGGATGGAGCCGTACGGTTTTGTAATATTGTTCGTATTGTTATGGTACGGGTTGCTGAACTGGTTCGTCGACCCGCTTATAAATATACTCGCAAGGATTATAGGGTTTTAACGTACATACGGAAGGGGGTGAGAATTAAATGGCTGATGAGCTGACAGGCGTAGTGAAATGGTTCTCGAACCAGAAGGGCTACGGTTTCATCACGCCCGATAACGGTGGCAAGGACGTATTCGTGCATCATACCGCTATCACCGGAGAGGGATATAAGACCCTTTCGGAAGGGCAGAAGGTGCAGTTCCAGATAGCGCGCACCGATAAGGGAGACCAGGCTTCGAACGTAGTTAAACTTTAACCCCAGGGTGAATCATGGATCCCATAATGGTCCGTTTGGGCGACCGTAGTTACAAGATCCTTGTCGGGGGTTCGTTGTCCGCATTTTCCGGCGAATTGGCCGGGATGAGGCTCGGCTCGGATGCCGTTATCGTGACGAATCCCAAGGTAAAGGCGCTCTTCGGGAAGGCCGTCAAAGGCATGCTCGAAAAGGCGGGATACGGGGCAAAGTTCATAACCGTGCCCGATTCCGAAAAAGCCAAGTCCATGGGGGAGGCCGCGAAACTGCTGGCTTCACTCTCGGCGTCCGACGGCAAGGGCAAGAGGCTGTTCGTCGTAGCGCTTGGCGGCGGAGTGGTCGGAGACCTGGCCGGTTTTGCCGCTTCTGCATACAAGAGGGGGATCCCGTATATACAGGTCCCTACCACGCTTCTCGCGCAGGTGGACTCCTCGATAGGAGGCAAGGTCGCCGTTGACCTGCCTGAGGGCAAGAACCTGGTCGGCGCGTTCTACCAGCCCAGGGCCGTATTCATCGACACATCCTTCCTTGCGAGGTTATCCTGCCGCGATTTTACTTCCGGTCTTGCCGAGGTCGTAAAGTACGCGATAATCGGCGACAGCCGGATGTTCGCGAAACTTGAGAAGGACCGCGCAAAAGTAATGGCGCGCGACCCCGAAACACTGGTTTATATCGTTAAGAGATGCGCCTCGATAAAAGCCGGGATAGTTTCCAGGGACGAGAAGGAGAAGAAGTCGCTTAGGACAGTCCTGAATTACGGGCACACTATAGGTCACGCGATAGAAGCCGCCTGGGATTATTCAGGGGCTTACACCCACGGAGAGGCGGTATCTCTCGGCATGATAGCGGCCGCTCGGATAGCGAACAAGCTCGGAATGATAAGGGCTGGAGAGGCTGGGAGGATCGAGTCGCTTATAGGTATCCTCGGCCTTCCGGTGAAACTCAGGAAGACCAAGGTTTCAAGGATAATGGATTCCCTTGCCCATGACAAGAAATTCATCCACGGGGTCAACAGGTTCGTCCTGCCGGTACGCATAGGAAAAGTAACGGTCAAAGAGAAGGTCCCCGAATCAATCATCCGCAGGGAGATCGAAAGGCTTTCGGATTAGTTCCCACATGAAAGACAAATCGCGGCAGTCACAACTAGCAAGGTTCCAGAAGGCGCTTAAATACGCGTTCAGGAGCAAGGCGCTGCTCGGCCAGGCCCTGACTCACAGGTCGTATGCTTACGAGCATCCCAAGGGCAGGATAGCGGACAACGAAAGGCTTGAGTTCCTCGGCGACGCGGTGCTCGGGCTCGCGATAAGCGCCCATATATACAGGAAGTTCCCAGATTGCCAGGAGGGGGAGATGACGAGGATAAGGTCGTTGCTCGTCAACAGGCAGACGCTGGAGTCCCTCGCGAGAAAACTTGATATAGGCAAATATGTACTGTTCGGGAAGGGCGAAGCGGCAAGCGGAGGGGCCGACCAGTCGAGGAACCTTGTCTGCGCCTACGAGGCCATTATAGGCGCCATATATATCGACGGCGGGCCCGGGAAAGCCAGGAGCTTCATTGCGTCGCAGTTCAGGGCGGAGATAAGGAAGGTGAAGCAGGGGGGCGCGCAAAAGGATTATAAATCCATCCTCCAGGAGTACACGTCGAAGACATACAAGGCGACCCCGAGATATACGGTGGTATCGGAGGAAGGCCCGGACCACCTTAAATGTTTTGAGGTCGCGGTGTCGTTCGGCGGTGCCGTGAGGGGTACTGGCGAGGGCAAGAACAAGAAATCAGCCGAGCAGGACGCGGCATACAATGCGTTGTATGACGAAGGCCTGCTTGACAAAAGTAACGGGGGGAAGTAAAATCACTCCATGCAGATAAGGCCGTATAAGACAGGTGACCGGGAACAGGTCAAGGACCTTGTATCCAATATACTGGATACGGAGTTTTCGTTCGGGAAGAAGGCCTATGAATATTGCGACCTCGATTCCATAGACAGTGTCTACGGCGGAAAGAGGGAGATGTTCTTTGTTCTCGTGGATAAAGGCGGTATAGGCGGGACCGCCGGCGTGAAGGAAGAGACGCACAGGACCGCAATAATACGAAGGATGTTCGTAGCGAAGCATCTGCGGAAAAAAGGATACGGCGGGCTGCTTCTCGACCGCGCCATAGATTTTTGCAGGGAGAAGGGTTATCATGAAGTCGTGTTCCACGCTGCCAATGCGATGACCAGCGCGATAGACCTGTGCAGAAGCAGGGGTTTTAACGAGAAGGAAAAACTCGAGCTCGGCGGCATAAACATAATAAGGTTTTCGCTGGAGCTATAAGGAGCCATTTTGTTCGGGAATAAGCCAGATAAGGAAAAAAACCTCAAGAACCTGTCCGAGAAGGATATCCAGAAGCAGCTCTACGGGGATTACCTTAAGGATGAATACAGGGTAGAGGTGATGGATTCTTCCTTTATCGTCAAGGAGAGCAAAGAGACCCCGATACAGGAGAAAGTAGACCAGAAGGCCAAGAAGGAAGTCGGAGCCGAACTGGATTCGCTGAAATCAGAATTCAAGCGCCTTCAGGGCGAGGTAAACAGGCTCAAGAAAGAGAAGGAGTCGCTCGACAAACCGGATATCTGGTTCAGGCCGCCGTTGCTGAAGACCAGGCAGCTTGTGATAATAGGTTCTATCGTAGTGCTTTTAGCCGTCGCCGCAGGCGTAGTATATACGGCGAAATTCCTTGTGTCTAAAGTCGGCCATACGGAAGGGTCGAATGCGGCCATCGAGAAGCCCGCTGAAGCCGCGAAGAAAGAAGCACCCGCTGTAAAATCCGCACCCGCCAAGAAATCCGCTAAGAAAACGGTACGTAAGAAGCCCTAATCCACCTTCAACATAAAGGGCTGTCCGGTTGCCTGATCAAGCATATCTACTTTATCGGCGTGTATCTTAACCACCCGCATGCCCCTTATTGAACCGCCTTCCTCGACGATCTTGTTCTCGATTATCGCTGCCGGTTTTCCTATTCCGTAGACTATCCCGTTCAACGTCATGCGCGGGTTTGACAGTTTGGTAAGCAGGTTGCTTACGGGGGTAGGTTTGGGTTCCTGCTTCTCGGGTACCGCCGGTACCGAAGCAGATGAATATCCCTCCGCCTTCGGGGAGGCGTCGATAGCCGTTGCCGGGCCGTGTTTTGGCATCCCGGTAAAATACGCTACGGCGGCTATTACGATTATAGTAGAGAACATCATCAAAAACGACTTAGAAAACCGCGGTTCGCAGGATTCCGGCGCGGCGACCACGCGTATCTCGGCGGCTGCCGCAGCGGGGGGCCTTCTTTCAGGCGCCGGCCTGTCGGATGCTTTTTTCAACGCTTCCATTATTATGCTCATATCCTCACGAACCCTTCTATCTCTTCAACAGACCTTTTTATCATCTCGAGTGTTATCTCCTTTGTTTCCATTGTGAATCCGAGAAGCAGCGCCCTGTCGCACACAAGGTTTATCAGCCTCGGGACCCCGCCGGAATATTCGAATATCTCGCTTATCGCGTCCGGGCTGAAAGCCACCGAACCGTCCGAACCGGCCACATGCATCCTGTGCATTATGTAATCGTTTATCTCGGCCTTGTCGAGGGGAAGGATATGGTACCTTACCGAGATCCTTTGCCTCAACTGTTCGAGTTCCGGAGAATTCAGCTTGTCGCGCAGCTCCGGCTGTCCGACCAGCACTATCTGGATAAGCTTGTCCTTATCGGTCTCGAGGTTAGACAGCATCCTTACCTGTTCCAGCTGCGCAGACCTGAGGTTCTGCGCTTCGTCTATTATAAGGACTACATTCGAACCGGCCTTAAGCTGCTCGATCAGGAACTTATTGAGCTCGGTAAGCAGGCTTATCTTGGTCTTCGGCTTCGCGTTGAGCCCGAAATCGGTGACTATCGCGAAAAGCAACTGCGTCTCGGGAAGGTTTGAGTTCAGTATGAATGCGGTTTTTGTGTTAGGATCGAGCTGTCCTATCAGGGCCCTGCAAAGGGTGGTCTTACCCGTGCCTATCTCGCCGGTTATTTCCAGGAAGCCGCGCCTTTCCTTGATGCCGTATATTAGATGGTCGAACGCTTCACGGTGTTTCCTGCTGAAAAAAAGGAAATTCGGATCTGCGGTTACGTTGAAGGGTCTTTCTTTTAAGCCGTAATATTTTTCGTACAAAGGAGAGTGCCTCCGTGTGTAGGGCAACCTCATATTTTCGAAGCCATTCTATCATCGGGCGCGGGTAATGTCAAAATAAAAAAATAGTATTGTAAAGTTTACATTAAAAGGTATAATAATGGTAAAGGCGGACTAAAATGGGCTGGAGCGGAATCGATACCAGAAGGTCGGTGAGGGTCTCTTTTGAGTGCGTTGTCATTGTCAAGAAGAAGGAGACCAGCCTTGTCTTCCGCACACAGACAGAAAACATCTCGGTGGGCGGCACCTGCCTGATCCTGGAGAAAGCGCTGCTCAAACATACCCCCGTAGAGATCGAACTGTTCCTTCCCGATGACCCGATACCGATAAACTGCGAAGGCAAGATCGCGTGGTCCGTCAGGCGCAGCGAATACCTCAAGAAAAAATCAAGCCAATTTGATACCGGCATAGAGTTCACGAACACCACGGAAGAGGACAGGTCGCGCCTTAAGCGCATAATTGAGGAGCTTCTGGAATATTGAAAATTAATAATTGACTTTTCATTTTAAGCGACGGATAATAATGGTGAAAACAAGGAGGGGAAGAGCTATAAGCAAAGGGGTAAAAAAAGGGGGTGATGGGGGATGAGCGAGAAAAGGAAATTTATGCGTTTCGATGTCGCCATAGAAGTGGAGTATATGGTCCCCGGGAACGGAGCTCCTGTGGAAGGGATCTCCGTAACAAGGAACCTCAGCCGCGAAGGCATGCAGATTTCAGTGAACAGCAAATTAGTGCCCGGGACGGAATTGGAAATAAAACTGCGGATACCGGAGGATGCGGCGCCCGTTTACGCGAAGGGCGATCTGGTCTGGGTCGAGAAGGCGGAAGCGAAGACGGAGTCGGGAGCGGGCATAAAATTCACTCAAATGTCTCCGTTCGACAGGAACAGGATACTCGACCATGTATACAAGGAATGGGTCGAACAACAGATAGGTCAGAGCGCAGCACCCCGTAATAAGTAAAAAGTGGATCATGCAAAGGCAAAAGACCGAGAGAAGAAGACAGCCGCGCGTAGAAGAGAAGATTCCCCTCAAGATAAAAGATGAGGGTTTTGATGCTATAAGCGTAACGAAGAATATCAGTTGCTCGGGTGTGTTCTGCCAGGTAGACGGTTATTTCCCGCTATTGTCAAAGGTAAAGATAGTCCTGCTACTCCCTTCCGAAGAAAAATCCAAAGCCCATCCGGTACATATAGACGGCGTAGTCGTACGTTCCGAACCCGTAAAAGACCTGGGGCCGGACGCGAATTGCCGCAATATAGCGATATTCTTCAACAAGATAAAAAAACAGGACCAAAACAAGATCTCTTCCTATATAAATTCCATCCTTGCAAAGAGGATGGTAATAATCAATTAAGTTTGTGTTATACCGGACCTTGCGCGCGATCGCATGGCTCCTCTGCAAGACCCTCTTCCGGCTAAATACGACAGGCCGCGATAATATCCCCAAAGAAGGCGGCGCGATAATCGCCGCGAACCATTCCAGTTATATAGACCCGGTAGCCCTGGCGGTCGCTATCCCGAGGAGGATAAGCTGGATAGTCAGGAAGGACGTTTATGACGTATGGTGGCTTAAAGGGCTTTTTGCTTCTACGGGAATGATAAGGGAGGGCGGTTCTGTAGGGAAAGCGATACAACTTCTGGAGCAGGGCGGCCTGGTCGGTGTATTCCCGGAAGGGACAAGGAGCCCTGACGGCAAGCTCGGAGCGGGAAAAAAAGGGGCCGCCGTGATGGCGCTTAAGACCGGGGTTCCCGTGATACCGTGCGGGATTACCGGAGCTTTTGAGGCGTATCCCCGCGGAGCCGTATTCCCGAGGCCGTTCCCGGTAAAAGTATCCATAGGAAAGCCGGTAGCCGCCGGCAGGCATATAGATCCCGGTGACGAGAAGACCGCGGCAACGCTGGATATGATAATGGCTGCGATAGACGACGAAATGGGCAGATAAATGAAGATAGGGATAAAGGACATAAAGCCATCGAAGATAATCTGTGTCGGTACGAATTACGCCGACCACGCCAGGGAACTAAACCTGAAGGTCCCCGAAGAGCCGCTTATATTCATAAAGCCGCCTTCCTCCGTAATATATGACGGGCAGGATATCGTGTATCCGCGCGGCGTCACAAGGCTGGATTTCGAAGCCGAGCTTGCGGTCGTGATAAAAAAGGAGGGAAGGCATATCGATGAAGCCGGAGCGCCCGGATATATCCTGGGGTATACGTGCCTGAATGACGTGACCGCGCGGGACATACAATCGAAAGAGAGCCAATGGACCAGGTCCAAATCGTACGATACATTTTGCCCTATAGGCCCGCATATCGAGACTGGCGTAGACCCGTCGGGCCTTAAGGTGGAGTCGTACCTGAACGGGGAACGGAAACAATCCTCAACCACGGCGAACCTTCTCTTTTCCGTCCCAAGGCTCGTATCGTTCATTTCAGGAATAATGACGCTGCTGCCAGGGGATATAATATCCACCGGGACACCTTTTGGTGTCGGGCCTATGCTTCCGGGCGACCGGATAGAGGTAAGGATAGAAGGCATAGGTTCTCTTAGTAATTCCGTCGCAAAGGAAAAATGACCGGAGGGCTTGATTTTAACCCGGGCCGTGATATACTTATGTTAGAAAAAGATATCTGCCCTATATGTGCGACGGCTTGGCGCGGTGATCATCAAAGCTGTATAGGGGCCTGGAGTTCCGGAGCCGCTTGCGGCGACGGACAGGGTCCCACTTGGTACAGAGGGTCAAGCTGCCAAGCAAGCCCACGATAGGGTGGGAGAATGTTACGGTCTGGGATGAAAGTACGGGTCCCGGGCCTTTTTTTATATGCAGGGACTTCCGGATGGTCTATAATAGTGGTGATATGATGAAGCTTACCAGGGAAAAGATATATTTTCACGCGCCGTACAGGATGCTGCTGAGCAGCCTCGGTTGGATTGCAGATAAAGGCATAAATTGCGAGATATACGCGGACGGCGCTGCGCTCGATTCATACAGTGATGAGGAGATCGGCATCATAAACGGCGTTTTCAGGGAGGGCGGGCTTAAGAAAATAGTGCACGGTCCGTTCCTCGACCTTAATCCCGGGAGCAGGGACCGGGAGATAAGGGAGCTTACGCTCGAGCGCTTCAAGCGCGTGTTCGAGTTCTGCGAAAAGCTCGATGCGCGCCATGTTGTCCTGCATACGGGATTCGACCCCATATTTTATAAGGACGCATCCCACCTGTTCCTGAACCTGTGCCTGCCGGTTTGGGAGGATGCGGCAAAGGCGGCGTCGGCTAAAGGCATAACTATAGCGATAGAGAATTCAATAGACCCAGACCCGGAGATAGTCACTGGAATACTGCAGGAAGTCAGGGTGAAGAACCTGGAAGCGTGCTTCGACGCCGGGCATTATTACGCTTTCGGAAAGATGTCGCCTTTCGACGCATTGAAATGGTATCCCGACAAATCTATAGGCGAGATGCACCTTTCGGACAATAAAGGTGATTTCGATTCTCACCTGCCGCTCGGTGAGGGCGACCTCGATTTCGGGGGGCTTATACGGGAAGTCCTAAAAAAGGGTAGGGAGCCTATAATTACCACGGAACCGCATTCCAAAGAAGACATCGAGAGGAATCTCGCGTACCTCGTTTCGATGGAAATTTAGGAGGAGAGCATATGGCGAAAAAATCCGGCAAGCCCGAAGCGGCTTTATTCCCGCTTCCTGTGGTCCTGGTCACATGCGTAGACAAAGCGGGAAAGCCGAACGTGATAACGTTGGCGTGGGCGGGCATTGTATGCTCTGAACCCCCGATGCTTTCCGTCTCTATTAGGCCCGGCAGGTATTCGTACGGGCTCATAAAGGAGCAGAAGGAGTTCACGGTCAATATTCCGACGACTGCTATAATGAAAGAGACCGACATATGCGGAACGGTCTCGGGCCGGAGCGGGGACAAGTTCAAGCTGGCCGGCCTGCATACGGAGCCCGCTAAGGAGGTTAAGGCCCCGCTTATCAAGGAATGTCCGGTAGCGCTTGAGTGCAAGGTAAGGGATTCCAAGATGCTGGGGACGCACGAGATGTTCATCGCGGAGATCGTCGCGGTGCACGTGGAAGAGTCGGTCCTCGGCCCGTCAGGTAAAATGGACTGCGCGAAGGCCGGGCCGTTCTCTTATAACTGGGGCGAATACTGGAGCCTCGGGAAGAAAGTGGGTCATTACGGATGCTCAAAAGGATAAAGATAGTCTTTATACTGCAGCGCATGATCGACCGCACGTATAGCGCGGTCGAGAGGTCCGTTAACAGGGCCAAAGGGATATTAGGATACCTCGGGTCCAGGTTCACCTACAGGAGGGATTCGGTAGTATTCCTCCTGTGCATTTCCGCCGCGCTTGTCCTGGCTTCAGGCTCAAAGGCCGTGATAATCCTCGGCATGTTCATGATGTCCGTCAGCATCTTCCTGTGGCTGCTGATAATATTCTCGTGGACGATGGATCCTCTGATAGATTTCAAGATACGCATAAAAAAGATAAAACACTGGGGCAAAAGGCTGTATAAATACCTTAGCATGGAATTCAAGGGCGTAGATTCGAAACACCATGTGGAGGCCTACAGCTGGGGGCTCCTCGCGTATTTCCAGGAACTGAAAGGGGAGATATCGAAGTTCTCAAAAACGAACCTGCTGGAAAAGTTCCTTTTAAGGTTTTTTACCACGTTCATGATACTTACGATAGGATTCGCGATAATGTATTTCGGGTTGTATAAATTGGACCCGGGAGGATTTGTCTCCATTGCCGAACAGACAGGCGCAGCTACGTTCGGGTCATTCACCGATTTCATCTATTACAGCGCGATAACCATAGCCACGGTAGGGTACGGGGATATCTATCCCGTGCATATCATCGCAAGGTTTTTAGTGGTGGTCGAGGTCCTAAGCGGCGCGCTGCTCGTGATATTCCTTATATCGTCATTCACGTCGATATCCATACATCTTACCGCAGAGAGGCAGAGAGAGCTTATAGATGACATCGATAAGGAGATCAGGTCCATGGACAAGGTATTCTCCGATATCGAAAAATCAAGGGGCAAAACCGATGCATAGAATCGGGAAAATTCTCCTGCCGGCCATGATACTTTTCGCCGTATTGCCGTTAGCTTCGTTTGCTGCAGCGGAAAGCGGGGAGGAAAAGGTGCTGTCACTCGAGAATGTTACCCTTTCGTGTTATGCCCTGGGCGGCGATGTCAAGACCCTGAAGGACCCCGTGGAAGCCGTATACGTGACTAAAGGAGATGCTGTCTATGCGCTGTTCTGGCTTAAACAGATGCTGACTGAGGGGAAGAGGGAGCAGAAGTACTTCAGCATGAAAGACACGTTATGCATAACCGTCTTCAGGGGGTTCTTCCCGGGGTTGAGCAAGGTCTCCGTGAAGAAAGTTTCCCTTAAGGATAACAGGTTCGATATATATGTTGAGTATTTGGATAATCCGGAATATTCTACTCCGACGCAACCCGCCGCCATAATCCCCGTCGGGCAGCTTTCTCCCGGCGCCTATACCGTTAACTTATTTGTCGGCAATGAATTGCGTAAAACCAACGGGTTCAAGGTCAAAGGGCGCTGAGACCATAAAGATTTGACATTTTTTCCGTTTAGTGGCATAATTAAACAGAGAAAATTCACCCTATGGAAGACAATCATAAAATAGAAGAATGGTTATTTGATATAATCGAATTCCTGCCGGATGCGACATTCGTCATCGACGCAGATAAGAGGGTCGTTGCCTGGAATAAAGCGACCGAAGAGATGACGGGTGTGAGCAAGGAAGCCATAATAGGCAAGGGCGATTATGCGTATGCGGAGCCCTTTTACGGCAGGAAGCGTCCCATCCTCATAGATTTGATCTTCGAAAAGAACGAAGAGATCGAAACAAAATACGATTATGTCCAAAGGGACGGGAACGTCCTCTTCAGCGAAGTATTCCTTCCTATGCTTAACAACAATAAAGGCATATACATCTGGGCGAAAGCCACGCCTATCTATGACAAGTCCGGGAAGATCGTCGGGGCTATCGAGACGGTGCGTGATGTTACGGAAAGGAAACTGTCCAGGGAAAAGCTCGAGAAGCTGAACACCGAGCTTATCAAGTCGAACAAGGTCTTCAAGCAGATGGCGTTGAAGGACCCGCATACCGGCCTTTATAATTACAGGTACCTCGGAGAGGTAATAGAAGCCGAGTTCCTGCGCGCGAAGAGATATGCGCACCCTCTCTCGGCGATCCTGCTCGATATCGATTATTTCAAGTCGGTCAACGACGTTTATGGCCACCAGTTCGGCGACCTCATATTGAAGCAATTTGCGCGGCAGCTTAAGCTTGCCGTGCGCCAGTACGATATAGTCGTCCGGCTTGGGGGAGAGGAATTTGTCGTGCTGTCCCCGGCCACCAACAGGGCGGATGCCGTAGGCCTCGGCGACAGGATACTCGAGATAATAAGCTTATACGATTTCGGCGACAGGGAGCATAACATAAAGCTGAAGGTCAGTATTGCGGTGTCGTCGTATCCGGAAGACAAGATATCGAAAGGGCAGGACCTGATCGATATGGCCGACCGCATACTGAGCAAGGTAAAGGAACTGGGCGGCAACAGGGTCTATTCGTCGGTAGACCTGAAGACGATGGAAAAGGATGATTTCACTCCGGTCCCCGAAAAGGCGACCGATGTCAGGCTGCTTAAGAAGAAGCTTGATAAGCTCACGAGGCAGGCGAACCAGGGGCTGGTCGAATCGATATTCGCTTTCGCGAAAACGATAGAGCTTAAGGACCATTACACCGGCGAGCATGTGGAAAAAACGGTCCATTACGCTACCGAGGTCGCGCGCCAGCTCGGGCTGCCGAAGGAAGAGATCGAGAAGATAAGCCAGGCGTCAATATTGCACGATCTCGGCAAGATCGGCGTCAGCGAAAAGATACTCCTTAAAAAAGGCAAGTTGACAAAGAAGGAATATGAGGAGATAAAGAGGCATCCCCAGATCGCGGTCGATATTTTGAGGCCAATCCAGTCGTTGCAGGGCGTAGTGCCGATGATCTATTACCATCATGAGAGATGGGACGGAAAGGGATATTCAAACGGTCTCAAGGGCGAGCAGATACCTGTCGGCGCCCGCATAATCGCGGTATCGGACGTATATGAGGCGTTGACGTCCGACCGGCCCTACCGGAAAGCATATCCGAAGGAAGAAGCCATAAAGATAATCAAGAACAGCTCGGGAAGCCAGTTCGACCCGAAGGTAGTGGACGCGTTCTTGAACGTTTTACAGCAGGAAAAATAGATTTTGGACAAAATAAAGAAGATACTGATCATTTCCTCGGACAAGAGCCTCAGGGAGGTGCTGACCTTCTGCCTTGACGGCTGGGGTTATGAGGTCTTCCTGCACGAATCGCCCCTGCATGATATTACCCCGATAAAGAAGATCTCCCCGGATGTAATAGTTGTCGATGTACATTCTGCCAGCAAGGCGCACCTCGAGATATGCCGTTTGCTTAAGGACGACTTCGTCACAGCGTTCATTCCGGTAATAACTCTAATAAACAAACGCCAGCTCAGGACCCAGCTGTTGAACCTTAAGCAGGGCGTCGATGACTACCTGATCAAACCGCCGGACCCTCTTGACCTCAGGGTCAGGGTCGAAATGGCGGCCAGAAGGTCTCAATACAGTTTCTACGCGAGCCCGCTGACAGGCCTGCCGGGAGGGAGGATCATAGAGGAGGCGGTAATAGAGAGGCTGAAAAAGGACGTATCTTTCACGTTTGGGTACCTCGACATAGACAGCTTTAAGTATTTTAACGACGTTTACGGCTACCATAAGGGCGACAGGGCGATAATGCAGACCGCGTACGTCCTTTACACATCGATAAAAAAATTCGGCAATCCAGAGGATTTCATAGGCCATATAGGCGGCGACGATTTTATGTTCATCACCTCGCCGGAAAGGTACAAGGAAGTCTGTCACAATATCATACTGTCTTTCGACCGGATAATACCTTTCCATTATAACCCGGAAGACAGGAAACAGGGCTTCATATATGCGAAGGACAGGACGCATAAGATGACTAAGGTCAACCTCATGAGTGTCTCTCTGGCCGTCGTCAACAGGTACAGCCATTCCGACGTGACGAACATGGTGCAAATAAACGAGAAATTAGCCGAGATAAAGCGTTACCTGAAGGACCTGTCGGGAAGCAAGTTCATGGAGGACAGGCGAAGCGGGAAGACCGGTGAATTCCTCGGCCCGCAGGTGTATAAGAGGACCGAAGCGTCAGCCGAAGGTTACAGGCCGCTCGGGCAGATACTTCTCGAGAAGAAACTGCTTTCGGCGGAGCAGCTAGACGAATCGCTCAACATACACTGGAGGCGCGGCGTAGCGTTCGGAGAGATATGCAAGGAACTCGGATTCATAAAGGAGGAAGACCTGCATTCGGCGCTGCGCGAACAGAACGCGCCTGACGCGAGGCAGGGTGCAAAAATAATACCCTTGACAAAAAGCCAATAGATGATACAATGTAAAAAAGTGAAAAGCGGCGATTTGAAGCGTATTGCTCCGCTTAATAAATGTGCTAAAAAGCGAAACAGTGTTTTGTGAGGCCCGTGCTTTTTAGCCCGGGTTTTTTGTTTTTCCGGGCCTTAAAAGGAGAGCTATGAGCAAGGTTGATGGAAGGCTGAAGGCAGAGTCGTTAGCGCTTCACGGGGGACAGGTGCCCGATCCCGTGACAGGTTCAAGGGCGGTGCCGATATATCAGACGACATCCTACCAGTTCAGGGATTCGGAGCACGCCGCGAACCTGTTCGCGCTGAAGGAGAGCGGCAATATATATACGCGCCTGATGAACCCGACGACAGACGTGCTGGAGAAGAGGATAGCTCTGCTCGACGGCGGTGTCGGCGCTCTGGCTGTTTCAAGCGGCCAGGCGGCCATAACGATAGCGCTGCTTAATATCGCGCAGGCAGGCGACCATATAGTATCTGCCGATAACCTTTACGGAGGTACGTATAACCTGCTGCACTATACGTTCGCGCGTTTCGGCATCAAGACAAAGTTCGTGAAGTCCAACGACCTGAAGGCGTTCGACAGGGCGGTGACGCCGAAGACGAAAGCGATATACGCCGAATCGGTCGGTAACCCGAAGCTTGACGTCGCGGACCTCGAAGGGCTTGCGAAAATAGCGCATAAGCACGGGATACCGCTTGTGCTGGATAATACGTCGGCCCCGTACCTGTTGAGGCCGGTGGATTTCGGCGTCGATATCGTCGTATATTCCGCGACGAAATTCATCGGAGGGCACGGGAACTCGCTCGGAGGCGTCATAGTGGATTCGGGCAAGTTCGACTGGACCCGGGGCGGGAAGTTCCCGCTTATCTCAGGGCCGGACGCAAGCTATCACGGGCTGGATTTCGTGAAGGCGCTTAAGCCGGCCGGAAATATCGCGTATATAACGAAGGCGAGGGTATCGCTGTTGAGGGACCTCGGCCCGGCGATATCGCCGTTCAATTCCTTCCTGCTGTTGCAGGGCCTTGAGACCATACATCTCAGGATGCCGAGGCATTGCGAGAATGCCCTTGCGGTTGCGAAGCACCTGAAGAAACATCCGGGAGTCTCATGGGTGAACTATCCGGGGCTTTCGACCAGCCCTGATTACGAAAGGGCAAGGAAATACCTCAAGAAGGGCGCCGGTGCAATAATAGGTTTCGGGATAAAGGGCGGCCTGAGGTCCGGGAAAAAGTTCGTCGAATCGCTCGAGCTCATATCGCATCTTGCGAATATCGGCGACGCGAAGAGCCTCGCGATACACCCGGCTACGACGACACACCAGCAGTTGAGCGAGAAAGAGCGTTTGGCGACCGGCGTCACGCCGGACTTCATACGCCTTTCCATAGGGCTCGAACATATAGACGACATAATAGACGATATCGACAGGGCGCTGCATAAATCGTGCCGCTAAGGAGAATTGATGACGATCCAGGGAAGTGTCGGCAAAGTAAAGACGGAATATTTTACGTTCGCGGAGCCCCCTAAGGAGCTCAAGCTGGAGTCCGGGCAATCGCTCGGACCTATAACGCTGGCTTATGAGACCTACGGGACGCTCAACAAAGAGAAGAACAACGCGATACTGGTGGAGCACGCCCTCTCGGGGGACGCGCACGCGGCCGGTTACCACGACGGCGAGGAGGATCCCGGCTGGTGGGATTCAATGATTGGCCCGGGAAGGGCGTTCGACACGGACAAGTATTTTGTCGTCTGTTCGAATGTCATAGGCGGTTGCAAGGGAAGCACAGGCCCGTCATCCGTAAACCCGAAGACGGGGCGCCCGTACGCGCTGGATTTCCCGCTGATAACGATATCCGACATGGTCAACGCGCAGAAGCACCTGATCGACCATTTCGGCATAGACAAGCTACTATGCGTAGTAGGCGGTTCAATGGGCGGGATGCAGGCGCTGCAGTGGGTCGCTTCTTACCCGGAAAGGGTGCGTTCAGCGATACCGATAGCCACGGCGCTTAAGCATTCGCCGCAGCAGATAGCGTTCGATGAGGTCGGCAGGCAGGCCGTGATGGCTGATCCCGAATGGCGGGAAGGCGATTACTACGGGAAAGGACAGCCCGAAAAAGGCCTGGCCGTAGCGAGGATGATCGGGCATATAACGTATATGAGCGACCAGTCGATGGAGGAGAAGTTCTCGAGGAGGCTGAAGGAGAAGAACTACAGCTTCCGTTTCAAGACCGACTTCGAGGTGGAGGGTTATCTCAGGTACAGGGGGGACAGTTTCGTGAAGCGTTTCGACGCGAACTCCTACCTGTATATAACGAAGGCCCTCGACTATTTCGACCTCTCCGGGGAAAGGAACAAGCACCCGGGGCGCCATATAGAGACGAAGTTCCTCGTGATCGCGTTCAAATCGGACTGGCTCTATCCGTCTTACCAGGCGCAGGAGATAGTCAAGCAGCTTAAGATAAGGCATGCCGACGCGTCTTATTGCGAGATAAAGTCGACATACGGGCATGACGCGTTCCTTCTCGAGACGGAGGAACAGACGCACCTGATAAGCCATTTCCTGAAGAAGGCACACAAGGAAGGACGTTGATGATGACGACAGGATCAAACAGGCTGGACCACGAAGTAATATACGGTATCGTCGAGCCGGGGTCAAGGGTCCTTGACCTCGGCTGCGGCGAAGGCGACCTGCTGCATCTGCTCACTAAGGGCAAAGGCGTAAAGGCGCAGGGGGTCGAGCTCAGCGAGGCCGCAATATATAAATGCGTCGAAAAGGGGCTCAGCGTATTCCACGGCGACATAGACAGCGGCCTCAAGGATTATCCCGACGGGTCGTTCGATTATGTCATACTGAACCAGAGTATGCAGGAGGTCAAGAAGGTCGACTTCGTGATAGACGAGGCGTTGCGCGTCGGAAGCCGGGTCATAGTAGGATTCCCTAATTTCGCGTATTGGCGCGCGAGGATCCGGCTTTTTTTCAAGGGCAAGACACCTGTAACGTATTCGTTGCCTTACAGGTGGTATAATACCCCTAACCTGCATTTCCTGAGCATAAGCGATTTCAAGGAGTTCTGCGCGGATAAGGGGATAACGATAGAATCGGAGCATTTTCTGGGAAAAAAGGGAACGTCATGGTTCCTGCCTAATCTCTTTGCGTTGAACGCGGTATTCGTGATAAAGGCGGGCAATAAGGTAAAAGGAGGGTAACGGGATGAAGAAGGTGTTGATAATCATCGCTGCCGTTCTTATCGCGGTGTTTCTCGCGAAGGATTTTGTCGCAAGCATGATATTTACATCCGGCATAAGGGCGTTTACCGACCTGCCTGCGAGCGTAAAGAGCATGAAAGTAGGGATATTCAAGAGCGCCGTGGATATAGGCGGGTTCAAGGTCTATAACCCGAAGAACGCATTCAAGGACAGGGTAATGCTGGATATGCCTGTCATATATGTGGATTACGATGCCGGGTCGTTTTTTACCGGCGCGAACCACCTGAAAAAAATGAAGCTCGAACTGAAGGAGCTTTACGTAATAAAGAACGAAGGGGGAGAGTTGAACCTGGATTCCCTTAAGGCGATACGGGCGAAAGGCACCGGCGAAAAGGGAGCCAGGAAGGACATGAAATTCAGGATCGACGAACTCGAGCTTAAAATAGGCAAGGTCATTTATAAGGATTACACGAAAGGCGCTACGCCCTACGAAAAGGAATTCAATATCGCGCTTGATGAGCGATATGAAAACATTGATAACCCGTACACTTTCGCATCGCTTGTCATGTTCAAGGCGTTGGCGAATACAAGCATAGCGTCCCTTACGAATTTCGATGTAGGGTCATTGAAGGATAGCGCTGCCGGCGCACTATCGACAGCAACAAAAGCAGCCACGGACGCGGCCGCTAAGGCGACAGATGCCGTGAAAAAGGCGACCGAAGGTCTTAAAGGTATTTTGCCTGGAAATAAATAAACATAGAATACACAAAATAATCTTTGACCATAAGTTAATAAAGGAATATAATATCTAAGTGAAGTTTAAGAGATCCCAGGTGATCATGTTCTGGTTCCTGCCTTTGATCCTGATAGGCGGATTGTTTTATCCATTACTTGGTTATCTGGTAGTGGCAATGATGGTGTTTTTCATCGTTCTTTCGTTTTTTAAGGGCAGATATTGGTGCTGGAACCTGTGTCCAAGGGGATCCTTCCTTGACATTTTTCTTTCCAATATAAGCCTTAACAAGCAGAACCCGAAAATATTCGGTAACCAGTTATTCCGGTGGCTGGTCTTCGTAGCTTTTATGGGTTTTTTAGTATATAGGATCCTGAGCTCAGGGGGGAGCTTGGCAGGTATAGGGGTCGTGTTTGTTTCTATGTGCCTGATAACTACGGCGATCTCTATAATCATTGGTATCGTCGTGAAACACAGAGGCTGGTGTGCTATATGCCCAATGGGTACCCTCCAAGAGAAGATAGGACAACTCAGGAAGAACAGAAAGGGATAGGTTTAGCGGTTTGCCTGCTCCTGCTGGTGATCTCGGGCCGGCCTGTTTTTGCGCAGGACTCGTATGACACAAACGACACGTTATTATGGGACGGGCTTGAGTCAAAACAGCACTGGAGCATCAATACCTCCGGTGAGCTTGGGGTAAGCTCGGAGTTCAAGACGCAGGGCCAGGGCTGTCTGGCGATCAATGCCTCAAGCAGCATTCCCTCCGCAAAAGGCCTCACGATCAGAAAGTCCAACACCGACCTAGACGTCACATTCGCGAAGAAAGTCATCCTCGACATATATAACAGCGGCCCTCCGTGCGACATCGCGTTGGCTTTCAATACCGACGGCATCCGCGAAAGCATACCGAAGCGGCTCGAAACCGGGCTAAACACGAACGTGACATTCGACATAACCACGAAGGATTTTAAGGTGCCGTTCGGAAACGCCAATATTGCTACGGATGTCATGTTCATCATCTATCCGAAGGACAGCAGGGTCGGCCAGATATTCATGGATAATATAAGGATCAAGAGGTACGGCGGCCTGCAGTCGGAGCCCCCGAGTATATCTCCCGGTTATATCGCCGTTCCCGATGTCGAGGCGTTTACACCCGCAGAGACCTCAACTGACACCGGCGCCTACTCAATACTGGGCGGTTCCTCAGGCGACAATAACGTCGTTCCCGAGCATAAGACCATCGCGATATTCGGCGCGGGCCTTATAGGAATTGCCGCTCTCCGCAGAAAACACTTTAAAAAATAAGCATAATACAATAGAATATGGCTATGCGTAATGTCATTATATTGCTCGTAGCAGTCCTTAGCTTTCAAGCAAGCGTTCATGCCGCTCCCGCCTACGGCACCGACATGCCCGCGAAGGGAAAGATGCGTGCGGGGTACCAGGCCAACATCGTGCTTAAACACGAACTGAAAGAAGGTTACGGTAAAATAACGACCGACCAGCACTATTTCGACGTATCGTATGGGGTCCTCGACTGGTTCGTTTTCGACGGTAAACTCGGTGTCGGCAATACGGACAGGAAGGGCGGCAATGTGACCGACGTCGATTACGGTTATTCGTTCGCGGGCGGATACGGCTTTAGGCTTCGGCTGTATGACGATGAGGCATCCGGCATAAGACTGGTCGGCGGTTTCCATCATATAAGCGTGCACCCGCAGGACGAGGATATCGGAGCCGACAGGTACGAGTCGTTCCTCGACGACTGGCAGCTCGACCTGTTATGTTCGAAGAAGTTCGGCAGGTTCACGCCTTACGCGGGCGGCAAGGCGTCGGTCTTCGAGCATGTCTACAGGGTCAACAAGGGCGACAGGAAGCGCGTTTCGCCCAAATATAACGGGGGCGTCATAGCGGGGTTTGACATGAAGGTAAAGGATGACGTCACGGTAAATATCGAGGGGCGTTTCATAGACGAGAATGCCGTGAGCGCCGGGATATACTATTCGTTCTGAAAGGCATGATGGAAGACAGGGATTATATAGAGTACCAGAAGAACAAGAACCTGGAATATGAGTCGCTGTGCAGGCGGTGCGGCGCGTGCTGCGGAATAAAGGACGGCGACCCGTGCGAAGAACTTGTCGCTGAGGCGGACGGCGTGCATTACCGCTGCCGCATATACGAGACGCGTCTCGGTCCGAGGAAGACCGTAAGCGGGAAGGAATTCACCTGCGTCGAGTTGCGCGTCATATTGAATAAGTCGTGGGCAGGACACCCGGAATGCGCGTATGTTAAAGCGTTAAACGGGCTTCCGTCGGGGGAATGACATGGATGCGTTGGAGGCCTTCAAGAGCAGGATAAGCGTAAGGGAATACGGCGACAAGCCGGTCGAAAAAGACAAGCTGGAAAAGATAGCCGATGCGGGGCATCTTGCGGCGACTGCGCGTAACGAGCAGCCGTGGGAGTTCGTGATCGTCACGGACAAGGCAAAGATAAAAGAGCTCGCCGGGATAACCGACCACGGGAAGTTCATGGCGGGAGCCGCGGCGTCGATAATAGTGTTCTGCAAGGACACCAAATACTATCTCGAGGACGGAAGCGCCGCTACCGAGAACATGCTGCTTGCGGCGGCGGCATTAGGGCTTGGGGCTTGCTGGATCGCCGGCGATAAGAAGGAATACGGGGTGAAGATAGCCGAAGCGTTATCTGTGCCCGCGGGTTTTAAACTTGTCAGCATAATATCGTTAGGGTATCCGAAGTCGAAACCGGAGCCCCATACGAAAAAACCTCTGGAAGAGGTTATCCACTGGGGGAAATTCTGATGAAGAACGTAAAAGTGTACAGCACGCCGACATGCCCGTATTGCATAAGGGCGAAACAGTTCCTGAAAGAGAACAATGTCGTATTTGAAGACATAAATGTCGCAGCCGACCAGGCGAAAGGCGAGGAGATGGTAAAGATATCCGGCCAGATGGGCGTGCCGGTCCTCGACATTGAAGGCAAGATAATAGTCGGGTTCGACAGGGATGAGATCAAAAAAGAACTGGGTATATGACCCTTTATGACCTTATAATTATCGGCGCGGGGCCTGCCGGGATAACCGCGGCCGTTTATGCGGCGCGCAAAAAGATGAGCCTCCTGGTTATAAGCCGGGACATCGGGGGGCAGGCCGCCTGGAGCGGAGATGTCGAGAATTACACCGGATACCAGTTCGTAACCGGCCCCGAGCTCGCCCTGAAGTTCGAAGAGCATATGAAAAAATACGATATCCTCACGAAGGAAGGGGAGGCGGTCACGGAGCTAAAGAAGGCGGGCGATATCCTCAGCGTGAAGACGGTTAAAGGCGAATACACCGCGAAGACTGTTATAATCGCTTCCGGAAAGCGTTCCCGCGAACTCGGTGTCCCGGGAGAGAAGGAATTCAAGAACAAGGGCCTCACATACTGCGCGACATGTGACGGCCCTATTTTTATGGGCAAAGATGTCGCGGTGATCGGCGGGGGAAACTCCGCGCTCGATGCGGCTATCCAGATGGCCAATATCGCGAGCAAAGTGTATATTATCAATAATACCTCACGGCTGGGAGGCGAGGAGATCGTCCGGGAAAAACTCGAAAATAATCATAAGGTCGAGATCCTGAACGACAGCCGTGTTGAAGGGATAATCGGCGACAGGATGGTAAACGGTATAAAGGTTTCTATTCAAGGTAAAGAGCGTACACTGCCCGTAAAAGGCATATTTGTCGAGATAGGTTTGCTCCCTAATTCCGACTTCGCGAAGGAACTCGACAGGAACGAGATCGGTGAGATAAAGGTAAACTGCCGCAACGAGACCAACGTGCCGGGTGTTTTCGCCGCCGGCGACGTCACAGATGTACCGGAAAAACAGATAATTATTGCGGCCGGGGAAGGAGCAAAAGCATGCTTAAGCGCCTTCAGGTACTTGTCTCAACATTGAAACTAAAACAAAAAGGAGACGTGCTTCATGCAGAAAAAAGGGGGATGCTTTGCGTTGTATTTTTCATTGTTTATCTTCGGCATCACTATTTTTACACCTTTCGTTCACGCGGATTCGTTCAGTGTTACCAACTATGACTCCAGCGGGGCAGGCTCTCTCAGCACTGCGATAGACGGCCTGAATACGAGCGGTACTTCCGGTACTATAGAGTTCAACGAAAGCTCTTCCTCCGGCACAATAAACCTCTCGGGATATACCACCTCCCTGGGGTACGAGACCGTATTCGACCTCAACAGCTATAACGTTACTCTTGAGAACTATGTAGGCGGATGCGCGAGCGGTTTGAAGGTTGACGGAGCAACTACCGGCATCCTGGACATCGGCGCGGGCTCTACTTGGACGAATTCCGGCAATTTATATTTGGGTGAATCGGGGACGGGCACATTGACTATTTCCGGCGGAGGGGTATTAACCAATAATTTCGCATGGGTTGGATATAATGCAGGTTCTACCGGCACAATCAATGTCACCGGCGAGGGTTCGGATTGGAACTGCTTAGGAAGCGGGTATGCGGGTCTTTTATATCTTGGCAGCAGAGGTTCCGGTACTCTTAATATCTCCGACGGCGGTACAGTGAGCGCAAATTATGTTTATTTGGGCAGTTATTCAGGTTCTGACGGTATCATCGATATTACCGGATCGGGTTCGACATTGACGAGCAGGAACGCGTTGGTTATCGGTAATTCCGGCTCCGGCACCATGACCGTCTCCGACGGCGGCGATGTGGTTAATGTTGATGGATATATAGGACAAGGGTTTGCCGGTACCGCCACCGTTACCGGCGCGGGTTCTACATGGACAAGCAGCGGGACTATATATGTAGGTAATGGAGGTACCGGCGATCTTACCGTCTCCGACGGTGCCGCGGTAAGCTGCACTCAATTTGACCTTTCTTCGGCTTCGGGCGGCGGCACCAGCCTCGCGGGCACTGCTACGGTAACCGGCGCAGGATCGACGCTGACCACAAACGGCGGAATGCTTAATATAGCCGGCACGGGGGTCGGCTCATTAACCGTCTCCGATGGCGGCTCCGTAAACTCCGGGAATACGCAAATAGGCCTTAATAGCGTTGCCCATCCCGGTACCATTACCGTCACCGGCGCCGGCTCAGAACTGGCCTCCTCCGGAACTATGTGGATTGGAGTCAACGGCGGCGCAGGTACCCTGACTATTTCCGACGGCGGCGAAGTAAGCAGCACCGGGGATATCGCTTTAGCGTATGCCGGAAGCAGCGCATCCGGTACCGTTACCGTCACCGGCGCCGGCTCGACTTTGTCGTCCGGGGGCTCGTTTTATGTCGGTTATCCCGGCGCAGGCACCCTGACCGTATCCGACGGCGGTGTCGTAAATGTCAATTCAGGAGCGGGCACGCTTTATCTTGCCAATTTTTCCGGCGCTACAGGTATCCTTAATATTGGCGACGGTGGTGCTGTCGGTGCAATCAATGCTGCCGCTATAACCGGAGGTGCCGGTACAGCCACCGTGAACTTTAGCCATAACGAATCAGATTATGAATTCGCCACGAACCTTACCGGCGCCCTTAATGTTAACTTCAATGGCACAGGCAAGACCATTCTCACGGGGATCGCCGATTACACCGGCACCACAACCGTCAATTCCGGCACGCTTGGAATAAGCAATAACGCGTCCCTGGGCGGTAACGTATCACTTGCCGGAGGCTCCCTGGACATCGGCGCTAACACCCTGTCGGTTGGGGGCAATTATACCCAGGCGGCGGGCTCCCAGATAGACCTGACCCTGCGCGGTTCCTCATGCGGCAACATAACGGTTGCCACCGGTGACGTGACCGTCAACGGCGGCACCATAAACATCAGCGTAAGCGATTATATAAAGAACAATTCAGTCTACAGGCTGATAGACGCCGGAACAGGTACTTCTGCATATAACGCGATGCCCTCGGTTGCCGTTTCCAGCGCTATATTGTCTTTTACCCCTTCTTTATCCGGAGGCGACTTGATACTTACCGCGCATCGCGTTAATTCCTACAACAAACTTGCTACAGGCAATGCGGCTGCAGCTGGTGCCGCCCTTGAACAGGCAGGGCAGGACGGCGCCACCGGTGACATGCTAGATATATTGAATGAGCTCGACAATATGCCCGATTCCGGGGACATACAGAATGCCCTCAATACAGTTATCCCCATATCCGACAGCGGTGTTTTAAACGTCAGCAACAGCTCATTCAACCAGTTCATAGGCACCAGCAACGCCAGGCTTTCGGACCTGTTCGCTCAGGCGCGCGAAGCAGAAGAGACGGGTATCTCCGCCGGAAGCGAAGGCTTTAGCGGCG
>JBAZJG010000013.1:0-42350 GCA_041651455.1 Candidatus Omnitrophota bacterium | reverse complement strand
ACTTCACCAAACCGGACAGCTTGAAACCGTCCGACCGTCGACATACTAGTCGAAGGCAATGAAGGAGGTCCGGGGAGATTTATTACTTCTTCTCTTTCTTTTCCTCCAAGGAGTCTTTTATCTCGCCGATCCCCGCGAGTAACGCGAGCACACCGCCGAGCAAAAGCACCAGGACAAGTCCGGATTTCAGGAAGCCTACGATGTATTCTTCCCACCAGTTGACGAGGCCTGCAACTCCGAGGATGATGGCGGCCAACCCGCCGATCACAGAGAGATATTTGCTCACCATCTACCTCCTAAAACGATCATTTCAAAAGAACCATAGTAATTATAGCACTGAAAAGGACGTTGTCAAGAAATTTTATAACCTATTTTTCTCAGTAATTCCTTCCGCCATTTCACGCCGGCTTCATCCTCGACCCCTTTCGGTTTCGAACCATCTATGACGCCGAGTATCCCCCTGCCCTGCTCCGTCTCGGCGACCACGACCTCTACCGCGTTGGCCGTCGCGCAGAATATCCGGCAGACCTCCTGCACGCCTTTTATCGCGTTCAACACGTTTATCGGGTAGGAGTCCTTCATCATGATAATGAAGCTGTGGCCCGCGCCTACCGCGAGAGCGTTCTTCTCCGCGAGCTTTTTGAGGCCCTCATCGGTGCCGGTCGAGCGGACCAGGCATGCGCCCGAGGATTCGCAGAACGCCATGCCGAACTTCACTCCGGGCACGGCGCCGACCATCGCCTCGTGGATATCCTCCACGGTCTTGATGAAATGCGACTGGCCGATTATTATATTGTATTCTTCCGGCTTCTCTATCCTGATTACCTTAGTTTCCATCAGGCGGCCCTCCTAACCTAATTTAGCGAGCTCTTCGGAGACCATCGTGCTGAGCATCTTTCCATCCGCTGCTCCCTTGGCGTCTTCCTTTGCGGCCTTCATCACCTTGCCCATGTCCGCGCGGCCTTTCGCCTCGGTCTTCTGTATCGCGGCTTTCACGATAACGATAAGCTCCTCCGCCGAAAGCATCTTAGGCATGTATGACTCGAGTATCGCGAGCTCGGCCTTCTCCTTGTCCGCGAGGTCGGTCCTGTTGCCCTGGGTGAAACCCTCGATCGAATCCTTGTGCTGCTTGATCTGCTTCGCGATTATCGAGATCACGTCGCCGTCTTCGAGTTTATCGGCTTTCTTCTCTATCTCGAGGTTCTTCATCGCCGCGCGCAGCATCCTCAGCGTCGAGACCTTCAGTTCGGCTTTCGCCTTCATGCCTTCCTTTAGGTCGGCGTCTATCCTCTCTACAAGCGTCATTTTCATTGCTCCTTTTTATATGTGAACCTGCATATCCAGATGGATATCTCGTACAATATTATGAGCGGCACCGCCATCATGACCTGCGTGAACGCGTCCGGCGTCGGCGTCAGCACCGCCGCCAGCACGAATATCGCCAGTATAGCATATTTCCTGTTCCTGCTCAAAACCAACGGCGTTATTATCCCGAGCTTCGACAGCAGGAAGACCGCCACCGGCAGCTCGAAAACGATTCCGAAAACGAGCAGCAGCATTATCACGAACGACAGGTACTTCGATATCGATATGACCGGGACCACTTCCGGCCCCGGGAAATTAATCAGGAATTTCAGCGCCCACGGCAATACCGCGAAGAACGCGAACGCCGCGCCGCCGATGAAGAGTGTGGCCGAGAAAGGCATCGCCGCGAGGAAAGCCCCCCTCTCCCTGCCGGTCAAACCAGGGGATACGAACGACCAGAGCTGGAACAGCACGACGGGCGATGCGACAATAAGGCCCGTGAAGAACGCGAGCTTGCAGTATTCCATGAACGCTTCCACCGGCGAGAAGAACACGAGATGGTCCACCGGGGGTATCATGAGGAACGACAGGATGTCCTGTATCTTCCAGAACGCGAGACACGAGCATACCGCCACCGCGGCCAGCGATATGATTATCCTGCGCCGGAGCTCATCGAGATGCCCCGTAAAGGTAAGGTCTTTGCTTTCCATGCTATGAAAGGGGATTAATCTTTTTTGGACTGCTGGGAGTCGTCGTCTTTCATGCCCTTCTTGAATTCCTGGATAGCTTTACCGATCGATTTGGCTATCTCCGGAAGGCGCGAGGCGCCGAATACGAGCAACAGGACAACGATAAGTACAGCCCATTCCGCCGGACCGATATTGAACATTATGGCCTCCGTGTTATCTGTGGAGATTATAACACGAACGGCGCTTGACGGGCTATATTATTCTGCGCAATATGACCGGCGGCAACTGATTTATTTTGCTTTTTTAAAGTGAATTTCCGGTGTTATACTATTGGCGTGAAAGGCCGTCTCTATACCGCGGTATTCGCGTTCGGGTTCGCTTCGATGGCGGCGCAGGTCATCCTGATGCGCGAGCTCTTTGTCGTCTTCTACGGCAACGAGCTCTCCGCAGGGATTATGCTCGCCGCGTGGCTCTTCTGGGTATCGGCGGGAAGCATCGCCGCGAAGTCCGCGAAACTCAAAAAGCATACCGAAGAGATATTCCATATCCTGCTTTTGTCCGTACCGTTAGTCCTTCCGGCTACGGTCTTCTTGATCAGGAACATACGTAATTTCCTCGGGACGTCGCCCGGCGAGATAATCGGCATCCTGCCGATGGCCGCATCGTCTTTCATTATCCTCGCGCCGGCCTGCGCGGCATTCGGCGCGCTCTTCGCGCTTAGCTGCCGGTTCGCCGACGGCGGAAAGGTATACCTCATCGAATCGGCCGGGGCCGCCGCGGGCGGCCTCGCGTTCAGCCTATTTTTCGTCTCCCTCACGGACCCGCTTATCGCCTGCGCGTTCTGCGGATTGCTCACTTCCGCCTCCGTGCTCATAGTGGCCGACAGGAAAAAATCCCCGCCGAGGTGGACGGCATCCCTTGTATTCACGGCCCTCGTATTCATTTTCATGGTGAAGTTCGCCGGCCCGCTCGACTTCGCGTCAAGGCAGTTGCAGTGGCGCGGGCTCGGCCTCGTAAGCGTGAAAGATACGGTATACGGCAATATCGTCAGGTCCGCGCGCGGGCCGCAGTTGAGCGTGTTCGATAACGGCCTCCTCGTCGCCTCGAGCGACGATCCCGTCGCGGCCGAGGTTTCAGTCCAGTTCGCCATGCTGGAACACCCGTCGCCGGCCAACGTGCTTCTTATCGGCGGTTCCGCCGGCGGGTCCCTCGATGAGGTGCTCAAGCACCCCGTCGCGTCGGTAGATTATGTCGAGATGGATCCTGAACTCCTCAAAAAAAGCGGGGATCCGAGGGCCAAAGCGCACCTTATGGACGGCCGGTTATTCGTCGCGGAGCTCGCAAAAAAAGGCGGACCGGCCTATGACGTCATTATACTCGCCCTGCCGAACCCTTATACCGCCCAGATAAACAGGTTCTATTCCCTGGAGTTCTACAGGGATATCGGGAAGATACTCCGGCAGGACGGCGTCTTCTCGTTCGGCGTGACATCGGCGGGCGATTACATCAGCCCGATACAGGCGCAGTTCCTCGCGTGCATGGCAAGGACGCTATGGAAGCAGTTCGGCGACATAAAGATGATACCGGGAGATACCGCGGTATTCCTCGCCTCGCCGTCCGCGGGCGCGCTCACTTATGACCACGGGATATTGTCGCGCAGGATAAACGAGCGCGGGCTCGAACTCGATTATGTGAACGGGCACTACCTCCCCGACATCATGGACCCCGCGAGGATAAAATACGCCGAAGGAGCCGTCGCCGAGGCCGCCGGGGACGTAAAGATCAACCGCGATTTCCGCCCGGCCGGTTATTATTACGATATGGTCCTCTGGTCGGCGAGGGCAGACCCATGGTTCTCGCGCCTCCTCGGAATGCTCGACAAACTGGACGCGAACCTGCTCGTGCTGATGGCAGCTGCGATATTTGCGTTGTTCGCGGCAATATACCAGGCCGTGTCGAAAAGCAGGAGCTTCCCTTACCATCTTTCGATAGCGGCGGCGGGATTCTCCGGAATGGCGATACAGGTCTGTCTGATAATAGCCTTCCAGGCGGTATACGGGTATGTATATTACAAGGTGGGGATGATATTCGCCTCTTTCATGGCGGGCCTAGTTATCGGCAGCGCCGGCGCGATAAAGATAACAGCCGGCAAGACGGACGCGACAATGATATACAGGAGGGTTCAGTCGCTCTTCTATATCTATTCATTCCTGCTGGCGCTTTCACTCCAGGCCGGACTGCGCTTTCCGCAGGCCGTCTTCTTCCTGCTTGCGGCCGTGCCGGGGATCTTGACGGGTTTCATGTTCTCGATCGCGGCCAAGCGCTCTTCGCCGGGCCTTGTCTACGGTATCGACCTTGCAGGCGCATGCTTCGGCGCTCTCCTTGCCAGCGCCATCCTGATACCCGTCATCGGGATAAGCCGCGTATTCGCGCTTGCCGGGTTCATGAACCTCGCCGCGACCTGCCTTTTATACTTTCAACTCTTTCGTTCGAGGACGTAATCGGCGATATCATAAAAGGTCTTCCTGAGCATGCCGTCGTTCTCGGTCAGTTTCTTCTTCGCGAGCTTGATGTAGTTGAAAGCTATCGTCCTCGAACGCGATATGGCGCCCGTCGCTGAGGCCTTCTCCCTGAGGATCCGGTGGGCGGTCTTGCCCCCTGAGGTTATCAGGTCGACTATCCTGATCCTGTCCCTCTTCGACGCCCCCTTCAGGATGAATATTATCGGCAGCGTGAGTTTGCCCTCGTCGAGGTCCTGCCAGACGGACTTGCCGAGGTTCTTCTCCTTGCCTATAAGGTCGAGGCAATCATCGACTATCTGGAACGCCATCCCGAGGTAAAGCCCGTAGGCCGCGAGGCGGTTGACCTTTTCTTCGCTGAGGCCCGCGAGCATCCCGCCCGAGGCGCAGCAGTCGGATATGAGGTAGGCGCTCTTCCTCTTTATTATATCGAGGTATTCGTGTTCGGTTATGTTGAAATTATAGGCGTTCGACAGTTGCGCGAGCTCGCCCTCGCACATGCGCGCGGCGGTCCTCGAGAATACGGTCATTATCCTCGGCTCGTCCATCTTCGAGACGATATCGAAGGCCCTGGCAAGAAGGTAATCGCCCGCTATGACGGATATCGCGTTGCCCCACTTGCTGTTTATCGTCTTCTGCTTCCTGCGCAGGACCGAGTCGTCTATTATATCATCGTGCACTAAACTCGCGGCATGGATAAGCTCTATCGCGACCCCGAGCGAGACCGCCTTGTCCATCTTCGCGCTGTCGCCCATCTTCGCGGAAAGCAGAACGAGCGTCGGCCTGAAGAATTTCCCGTGGGTGCGCGAAAGGTAATTGCCTATGCCTTTTATCGGCTCTGACTGCCACCTGAGCTGGTGCGAGTAATTGCCTTTTACGGCCGCAAGTTCCGCTTTTATGGGCCTTATTATGTTTTCGAGGTCTTGCATCACTGCTCCCGTTATCCTGCGAGCGTCTTATAATAACGCGCTTCCTTATCGGAAACGTTGGCCTTCCTGCCGAAAACCCCCGAGAGCGCCTTAACCAACCCGCCGGCGATCAATACCGCCGCCGCGAGCACAAAGTTCCTCTTCAGGAACTCCCTTCTCGTAATGCCTTTCATGTCCGCCTCCGTTATTCCCATATGCCTGGGATCTTCTGCCCGCAAAACCTGCAGTTTCCGCCCGCGATATTATTCTCCATGACGTCGTAACCGGCGCGTTTTATCAGGAGTTTCCCGCATTTCGGGCAGTAGGTATTGTTGCCGTCATGCCGCGCGATGTTCCCGATGTACGCGTACCTGATGCCTTTTTTCTTCGCCGTCCGCCAGGCTGCGTCGAGCGTCCCTTCCGGGGTCGGCGGGAGTTCGCGCAACTGGTACTGCGGCCAGAACCTCGAAAAATGCAGCGGCACATCCGCGCCGAGATTATCGAGGACCCAGTCGACCAGGCGCGAGATGTCGTCCGCGCCGTCGTTCAGCGTGGGGACGATAAGATTGACCAGCTCGAGCCAGCAACCGCTCTTCTTTATCAGTTTCAGCGAATCGAGCACGGGCTGCAGCCTGCCGAAACACACCTTTTTATAGAACTCTTCTGTTATGCCCTTGAAGTCGACTTTTATGGCGTCGATCGTTGAACAGAGCTCGATAAGGGGTTCGGGGTTTATGTAAGCCGCCGTGACCGCCACGCTCCTTATTCCGCGCGGCCGCGCTATCTTAGCGATATCGCACATGTACTCGTAGAAGACGACCGGGTCGTTATACGTATAGGCGATGGACCTGCACCCGCTGCCCGCGGCCCTGCTGACGGCCGCCTCCGGCGGCATGTCGATATTATTTGTCTTCTCCGGCTCCGACTGGGAGATCTCCCAGTTCTGGCAATATTTGCAGTGCAGGTTGCACCCGGCCGTGCCTATGGAGAATGCCTTTGACGCCGGCAGGAAATGGAACAAGGGTTTCTTCTCGATGGGATCGACATGCACGGCGCAGGGTTTGCCGTATACGAGAGTTATTATCTTGCCGTCTTTGTTCGTCCTGGCCCTGCAGTTGCCCTTCTGCCCCTCATCGAGCACGCATCCGCGCGGGCACAGTTCGCATTGGGCGGTTTTGCTAATCTTCTGTATCGCTCCCAAAAAGGTCGGGCAGGTACTTTTTCGCTTTCCTGACCATCTCCTGTTTCGATATCGACGTGGTCCTGCCCTTCGCGAACTCCGAATCGACCCACTCTTTTATCTTCATGACACCGGGGTTGTCCTTGCCGACCTCTTCCTCTTTCTTGAGGTTCAGGTTTAGGTTCAGCCATTTCGCGATGCCGGCGACCCCGGATTTGTCGTTGATGGCGACGGCGACTTTCTTCTTCAGTATCTTCTCCGTGTTGAAGACGTTATATATCTCTTCGTCCTTCATGAGCCCGTCGGCGTGTATGCCGGCGCTCGTCATGTTGAAGCTCCTGCCGACGAACGGCTGGTTGTGCGGGATCTCGTATCCGATCTCTTTCTCAAAGTACTCGGCTATATCGGTTATGACGGTAGTGTCTATGCCGTCCTTGACGCCCCTCAGCGCGAGGTACTCCATCACGAGGGCTTCTATCGGGGTATTGCCGGTCCTCTCGCCGATGCCTAGCAGCGCGCCGTTCGCGGCGCAGCAGCCATATAGCCACGATGTCGTCGCGTTGATAAGCCCGTGGTGGAAATCGTTATGCCCGTGCCATTCGAGCTGCTCGGGCGGGACCTCCGCGAGGTTCACGAGGCCGTATATGATGCCTTTGACGCTCCGCGGTAGTGCAACGCCGGGATATGTCACCCCGTAGCCCATCGTATCGCAGGCCCTTATCTTTATCGGTATCTTCGCTTCCTTCGAAAGCTCCATGAGCTCCTGCACGAAAGGCACGACGAAACCGTAGAAATCGGCGCGCGTTATGTCCTCGAGGTGGCATCTCGGCACTATGCCCATGTCGAGGGCGGCCTTCACGATACCAAGATACATGTCCATCGCCTGCTTCCTCGACTTCTTTAACTTCAGGAATATATGGTAATCCGAGGCGGACGTAAGTATGCCCGTCTCCTTGAGGCCCATCTCCTTGACGAGCTTGAAATCCTCCTTGACCGGCCTTATCCATCCGGTTATATGCGGGAACTTATAGCCCTTCGCGAGGCACTTCTGGACGGCTTCCTTGTCCTTGTCGGTATATAGGAAGAACTCGCACTGGCGGATAAGCCCGCCCGTCCCGCCGAGCTTGTGCAGCATGTCGTAAAGGTCGACTATCTGCTTGACGGTAAACGGCGGAAGCGACTGCTGCCCGTCCCTGAACGTCGTATCGGTTATCCATATATCGTCCGGCGGGTTCATGGGGACGATCCTGTGGTTGAAGACCACTTTCGGGACGTCGGAATAATTATATATCTCCCTGAAGAGGTTCGGCTCGCCGACATCCTGCAGTTCGTACCTGTAATACTCTTCCTCGAGGGTATTCGTCTTCTTGTTGAATTTGATCTCGCCTATTCTCATCTTATGCCCCTCTCAGTTATATCGCCCGGGATCTCTTGAGGTATTCTATGCCTTCCCTGACCTGCGCCGCCGACCTCCTAAGCGCTTCCTGTTCGGCGGATGTAAGCTGCAATCCGATCACTTCTTCCACGCCGCTCCCGCCTATCTTCGCGGGAACGCCGCAGTATATGTCGGTCATCCCGTATTGTCCTTCAAGATATACGCTCGCAGGCAGGACTTCCGGCCTGTCCTTCAGGACGGCTTCGAGCATGTCGCATACGGCGCTCGAAGGCGCGAAATATGCACTGCCGGTCTTCAGGAGCGATACTATTTCCGCGCCGCCGTCCCTGGTCCTCTGGACCAGCAGTTCGATCTCTTCCTGCGTCAGCAGTTCGCCTATAGGCCTGCCCTTGACGGTCGTGCGGCCGATCAACGGGACCATCGAATCCCCGTGGCCGCCGAGGACCATCGCCTCTATCTCCGTCGGCAGGACATCGAGCATCTGCGATATGAAATACTTCAATCTTGCCGTATCGAGGACGCCGGCCATGCCGAAGACCTTCTTCGTGTCGAACCCAGACACTTTCCATGCCAGGTATGTCATTATGTCGAGCGGGTTCGTGACCATTATTATGACGGAATCCGGGCAGTATCTTTTTACGTTCTGCGCGATATCCTTTACGATGGCCGCGTTCTTTGAAAGCAGGTCTTCGCGCGACATACCCGGCTTGCGCGCGAGCCCCGCCGTCACGATCACTGCGCGCGCGCCCTTGATTATCGAATAGTCGGTGCTTCCCTCGACCTTGAAATTATACGCCTCTATGGCGCCCGCCTGGCCGAGGTCTAATGCCTTGCCTTTCGCGAGGCCGTCGGCTATATCCACTATGGCGACATCCGCAAGCTTGCGCTCGACTATCCTCTGCGCGCATGTCCCGCCTACCTGCCCGGCCCCTATGACCGCGACCTTCATGCTATTCAATCTTGAAATCCCCGTGCTTCTTTATATGTTCGACCAGCCCGCCGTCGCCGAGTATCTGCGTCATCGCCTTCGGGATCGGCGCGAATTTGAGATCTACCTTTTTGGTAACGTCCTTTATTACGCCCTTCTCGAGGTCTATCTCGAGCTCATCGCCCGCCGCGATCTTGTCGGTATCGCATTCGATCACCGGCAGCCCGATGTTTATCGCGTTCCTGAAGAATATCCTCGCGAACGACTTGGCGAGGACGCATGACACCCCCGCTATCTTGATTATCGTAGGCGCGTGCTCCCTCGACGAGCCGAGGCCGAAGTTCCTTCCGCCTACGACGAAATCGCCCTTGCCGACCTTCTTCGCGAACTCCGCGTCGGCATCCTCGAGCACGTGTTTCGCGAGCTCATTCAGGTCGGAGCGCAGGTGGAAATACCTTCCCGGCGCTATAAGGTCCGTCGATATATCGTTTCCGAATTTCCAGGCCTTTCCGCGTAATATCATCAGAAGTACTCCCTTGGATCGGTCAGCTCGCCCTTTATCGCCGAGGCGGCCGCCGTTGCCGGTGAAGCCAGGTAGACGAAGCCCTTCGGGTTGCCCATCCTGCCGAGGAAATTCCTGTTGGATGTCGAGACGCAGTTCTCCCCGTCCCCGAGGATGCCCCCGTGCACGCCCACGCACGCGCCGCAGCCCGGGGTCGTGACGGTCGCGCCGAAATCCACGAACGTCTCGATCAGCCCTTCCTTTACGGCGAGCATATATACGTCCTTAGACGCCGGCGTTATTATGACACGCGTATCCGTATCGCGCTTCTTGCCTTTCCATATATCCGCTACGACCCTCAGGTCCTCTATCCTGCCGTTCGTGCATGACCCTATGAATACCTGGTGGACCTTGACCTTTCCGGCCTTATCGACCGGCTTCGTGTTGTCCACGGTATGCGGCATCGAGACCATCGGCGCGAGCTTATCCACTTCTATATCTATTTCCTTGTCGTACTTGGCGTCCTTGTCGGAACGGAGCTCCCTGTACTTCTCCTCCCTGCCGTGCTGTTTCAGGTAAGCTTTCGTCATCTTATCCGAAGCGAATATGCCGGCTTTAGCCCCGGCTTCCACTGCCATATTCGATATGACAAGGCGCTCCGGCATGGGCAGCGATTCCATCGCCTCGCCGGTAAACTCAAGCGCCTTATACGTCGCGCCCTCGGCGCCGAGCGTCCCTATAAGGAATAACATGAAATCTTTTGCGAAGACCCCCGGGCGGAACTTGCCGTTGACGACCACCTTGATAGTGCGCGGCACGCGGAACCATGTCTTGCCGAGCCCCATCGCGACAGCGACGTCGGTAGAGCCCATCCCTGTGGCGAAAGCGCCCAGAGCACCGCCGGTGCACGTATGCGAATCGGCGCCGACGAGGACATCGCCGGGTGAGGTGAACATCTCGCTCATTATCTGGTGGCAAACGCCCTCTCCGACCTCAAACAGGTAGCATCCCGTCCTGCGGGCGAAATTCCTCAACGTGATATGGTCGTTCGAGAGCTCCTTCCTCGGGGAAGGCGCCGCATGGTCGAGGAATACCGCGATGCCCTGCGGGTTCACGACCTCCTTTATCCCGAGCTGCTCGAGCTGCCTCACCGCGAGCGGGCCGGTGCCGTCCTGCAGCAGGCAGAGGTCGACCTTGACGATCGAGAAATCGTCCGCTTTCAATTCCTTTCCCGAATGTTCGGAAAGGATCTTTTCCGATATTGTCTTTCCCATATATTGTCCGATTAGAGGTAAAGCCCGGGATCGGTGAAGGCCCCGGGCTTTTCTATCTTTGTCTTATCGCGTTTGGATACAGATATTACTTGTTGGCCGGCCAGGATTCGTCCGTGGCTTTGCCGGGCATCTCGCCTGTGCCTACTACGCCGGTCTTTATCGTGTCCGCCGTACCGGTCACGGGATTCGTAACGAGCTTTTCAGCGGAACCTTCTTCGCCCGTCAATGTCCCGCCTACCGCCTTGCCTTCATCGGCGACCGTACCTACCGCTTTACATCCGGTATCACCGACTACCTTGGCGCTGTCCTTGGCGGCATTGAACGGCCACTGGAACACTCCGCGCCAGAACTTCACGAAACCGCTCTCCTGCTGCTCGGCGGCAAAAACATTTACGGCTACCATCGATGCAACGAACGCCACTAACAACACTAATGCCAGCTTTTTCATTACCTTGCTCCTTTTTTATCCGTTATTCTATCGCTATCGCCTCTACCGGGCAGCTTTCCTTGGCTTCCTTGCATGTAGCTTCCGCGGCCGCGGGAACAGGGCTGACCTTGGCTACAGCGACATCCCCTTTCATCTCGAAGACGTCCGGGCATATATTTGTGCACAGTTCGCAGCCGGTGCAGAGATTCGGGTCTACCTTTGCTTTCATTTCGTCACCTCCTCGTTGCGCACCATAACCAGTTCCCTTGCCAGATTTTCCTCTTCTTCAGAGACCCGGGTTTCCAGGAACCTCAAATCCAGCTGTTCGGATAGGCAGTTTATGAATGCGGTTTGAACGTTATTATACGACCATTTGCCGGAAACGTCAAGGTCTAAACTGATCTCGCCCTGGTGCAGGACTGCGCCGTTCTTCCTCCTCTGTGCCGCCCCGGCGACTTTCCTGCCGCCAACCATTACGTCCGAAGGCACAGGTGATGAAAAACACTCTCCGAAGGGCTTTGCCTGAGCGCTTTCCGTACCCATGAGCAGGGCATCGAGCCCCAGCGACCTCAGCGCCCCGGCTACACAGCCGTGTATCTGCCTGTAGGAAGCAGCGGCGCCTTTGGCGATCCCCTGCGACCCTTCGCGGTACACGAGCGAATATGTCATCCCTGAGGCCCCGTGCGGGACCGACCCGCCGCCCGTAGGGCGCCTTATGACCTCAGTGCCGGCTGCCGTTTCATAACGCTGGTACTTCCCTACCGACACGCAAGGGCTGAGCCATCTATATATGCGCAGGGCCGGCATCGAACTGCCGTCGGCCACTTTTGCCATCATCGCTTCGTCTACGGCCATGTTCATGGCGGGCTCACGCGCGCCGTCGATTATCAGGCGCCAGGCCTTTTCCATCTGAGGTTGAGCTCCCTTGCCGCGAACACCTCGTCGAGCCTGCGTACCGGCGTCGTGTGCGGCGCGGACGTTAGCAATCCTGGCTCGGATGCCGCCTCGCCGGCGACCTTTATCATCGTCCCGGCGAACGAGTCGAGCGTATCCTTCGATTCCGTCTCGGTCGGCTCGATCATTATCGCTTCTTCCACTATAAGCGGGAAATACACCGTCGGGGCGTAGAACCCGTAATCGAGCAGGCGCTTCGCGATATCGAGCGTCTTGACCCCGTAAGCTTTCTTATCCTTGCCCGTAAGCACGAACTCGTGCATGCACGGCTCGTCATCTACCGCGAGCGTGTAATGGCCTTTGAGCTTCGCCTTCAGGTAATTGGCATTGAGGACCGCCTCTTCGGTCACGTCCTTGAGCCCGTCGCACCCGAGCGACTTCATATAGCAGTATGCCCTTATTATTATCCCAGTATTGCCGTAGAACGCGCGGACCCTTCCGACGGACTTCTTCGATTCCGCGTCGAGGACGTACTTGTTCCTCTTTAATCTGACGCGCGGCACAGGCAGGTAGTCCGCCAGGGCCGCGGTGACGCCGACAGGGCCTGATCCCGGCCCGCCACCGCCGTGCGGGGTCGAAAATGTCTTGTGCAGGTTCACATGGCAAATGTCGAAACCCATGTCGCCGGGCCTCGCGATCCCGACGAGCGCGTTCATGTTCGCGCCGTCGAGGTATAAAAGCGCGCCGGCCTTATGGATTATATCGGCGATCTGTTTTACGTTATTCTCGAAAAGGCCGAGCGTATTCGGATTGGTCAGCATCATGACGGCCGTATCGCCGTCTACGGCGGCCTTCAGCGCGTCGAGGTCCACCCTGCCGTTCTTATCCGACTTGACCGTGACGACCTCGTAACCGCAGAGCGCGGCGCTCGCGGGGTTCGTCCCGTGGGCCGAATCGGGTATAAGAACCTTTTTGCGCGGGTTCCCTTTTGACGTGTGGTACGCGCGGACTATAAGCATCCCGGTAAGCTCGCCGTGCGCTCCCGCGGCCGGCTGCAGCGTAAAAGCGTCCATACCGCAGATCTTGCAGAGCATCTGCTCCGTCTCGTACAGAAGCTCGAGCATCCCCTGGACGCTCGAGTCGGGCTGGTAAGGGTGCAGGCCCGTGAACTGCGGCAGGGAGGCCATCTTCTCGTTGACCTTCGGGTTATATTTCATCGTGCAGGAACCGAGAGGGTAGAAGTTCGTATCGACCGAATAGTTCAGCTGCGACAGCCGCGTGAAGTGGCGGACGCAATCGAGCTCGCTGACCTCCGGGAGCGCCGCCTCGGACGCGCGCAGCATATCCTGCGGGATAAGCGACTTAAGCTCGGCGTCGGGGACGTCGAGCTTCGGCAAGGAATAGCCCTTCCTGCCCGCTGAGCCTGCATCGAAAATGAGTTTTTCCGTCATTGCCTTCAGCACTTTCAGTATTTTTAATGTTTACCCAGGACTTCGGCGAACCTGTCCATATCTTCCTTTGATTTCGTTTCCGTCACGCAGATAGACATGCAATTCTTCATCCCGGCGTAGAACCTGCCGAGCGGGATGCCGCCCATTATACCGTGCTTGAGCAGGTCCGCTATGATCTTCTCGGGGTCCTTTCCGCACCTGACCACAAATTCGTTGAAGAACGGCGCATCGGAGAAGAGCTCAAAACCGCTCAATTTCAATATCCTGTCTTTCATGTAATGGCTCTTAAACACGTTCTGGCGCGCGACTTCCTTGATGCCCTCCCTGCCCATCGACGAGAGGTAGACGCATGCCGCCAGCGCCATGAGCCCTTCGTTCGAGCATATGTTCGACGTCGCCTTCTCGCGGCGTATATGCTGTTCGCGCGCCTGCATCGTCAGCACGAAACCGCGCTTGCCGTCGGCGTCCTTCGTCATGCCGGCGACCCTTCCCGGCATCCTGCGCATATGCTTCTCCTTGACGGCAAAGAAACCGAGATACGGGCCCCCGTAACACATCGGTATCCCGAGAGGCTGCCCTTCCCCGACCGCTATATCGGCGTTATACTCTCCGGGGGACTTCAGCACCCCAAGCGAAAGCGGGTTTACGCATGCTATGAGCAGCGCGCCCTTCGCATGGCAAACCGCTTCTATGCTGTCGACCTTCTCTATGAAACCGAAAAAATTCGGGTTCTGGACGATGACGCACGCCGTGTTGTCATCCGTTTCCTTCTTAAGGGCGGCTTCGTCATATACGCCCCCGGCATGCGGTATCTCCGCAAATTCTATCTTATAACCCTCGAGATATGTCCTAACGACCTGCCTGTATTCCGGGTGCAGCGACTCCGGGAATACGACGCGCGTCCTCCCCGTCTCCCTGACGGCCAGCAGTACGGCTTCCGCGAGCGCCGACGCACCGTCGTACATCGAGGCGTTCGCCACGTCCATCCCGGTCAGCTCGCATATCAGGCTCTGGTACTCGTAGATCGCCTGCAGCGTGCCCTGGCTCGCTTCCGCCTGGTAGGGAGTATAAGCCGTCAGGAACTCTCCTCGCGATATTATGCTCTCGATGGCCTGGGGTATATGATGCTCGTACGCACCGCCGCCCAGGAAAGATATCAGTTTATTGGTAGAGTAGTTCTTGTCAGCCTTGTCATGGATGGCCCTCTTCAACTCGAGCTCGGATATTCCTTCCGGCAGGTCGAGCTTTTTTGCGCGCAGCTCTTCGGGTATCGCCCTGAAAAGCTCCTCGGCGGAAGATACGCCTATCGCGGCTAGCATCTCTTTCCTGTCTTTATCGGTATGCGGCGAATATTTCAAATCAATGCGCTCCGCTCTTTATGAATTCCTCGTAATCCTTAAAAGACATCAGGGTGTCCGCTTCTTTGATGTCTTTTAACTCTATGGCGAAGAACCAGCCGTCATCGTACGGCGACTTGTTCACGATCGACGGGTCTTTCTCCAGCGCGCTGTTCGCCTTTACGACCTTCCCGGACACCGGCGCGTATATAGAGAACGCCGCCTTAACCGATTCGACGACCGCCGCTTCGCCCTCTTTGGCGACTTCCTTGCCGATCTTCGGGAGCTCAACGAATACGACATCGGTTATCTCTTTCTGAGCGTGGTCCGATATACCGACATATCCCGTATTGCCTTCTATCCTGAGCCATTCATGCGTCTTCGCGAAAAGCAGTTTTTCAACGTCAGCCATTATTTTTTTCTCCTATAAAATGGGGCCTTAACGACAACGGCCTTCTTCCTCTCCGAGTGCACGACTATATCAATAGCATTGCCGACCGCCGCGTTGCCGGGCGTGATATACGCGAAACCTATGTTCTTATTCAGCGTCGGCGAATAAGAGCCGCTCGTTACCGTCCCTATGACAGAACTGCCCTTCTCTACCGCATAACCGGTGCGCGGTATGGCCCTGTCGATCATCTCGAACGCCGTGAGGCGTTCTTTCGCCCCGGCCGCGGAGCGTTCCGCTATCGCGGGCTTCCCGATGAAATCCTTGCCCATGTCCGCCGCCCACATGAGGCCGGTCTCGAGAGGCGTCTTCGTCTCGTCGGTATCGGTGCCGTATAACGGGCATCCCGCCTCGAGGCGCAGCGTATCCCTCGACCCGAGGCCCGCGGGGATAAGGCCGTAAGGCCGGCCCGCCGATAATACGGAATTCCAGATCTCGATCGACTTACCGGCCGGCACGAACATCTCGAAACCGTCCTCGCCGGTATAGCCGGTCCTCGAAAGCAGCGCGTAATGGCCGCATACTTTCGTCTCTACGAAACTGCGGTGCTTTAAAGCCGTAAGGCCGGCTTCGCAAAGGCCCTGTAAGATGCTTTCCGAGGCGGGGCCCTGCAGAGCTATTCCGCCGAGAGAGTCGTTGATATCCTTTATCGAAGCCCCTGCCCCATTATGCGAATTAAACCATGCGAGGTCCTTCCCGAAGGTAGAGGCGTTGACTATCAGTATGTACCTGCCGGCACCTGCGCAATAAATGAAGACGTCGTCGAGTATCCCTCCGCGGTCGTCGCAGAACGGGGAATAGACGATCCTTCCGGGAACGGCCTTATCTATATCGTTCGTGAATATCTTCTGAAGGAATGGTTTAGCGGCCTTGCCCGATACCTCGAGCTTGCCGAGATGGGATATATCGAAAAGTCCTGCCTTGGTGCGCGTGGCGTTATGCTCTTCTATTATGCTCGTATACTGTATCGGCAGAAGCCAGCCGTGGAAAGAGACAATTTTCGCGCCGAGGCCCTTATGGGCCTCATAGAGAGGGGTCTTCCTGTTTTCGCCGGAGTCCATGTATTATTTTTTATCCAGGTCTATGCTTATTCTCGCGTCTATCGCTATCGAACCGCCCTTGTCGCCCGCGGAGAATACTTTGAGCGGATTGATATCAAGTTCCTTTATCATCGGGAAGTCCGTCACCATCTGGGACAGCCTGAGCAATCCTTCCTTTATCGAATCTATATCGGCGGGCTTCTCCCCGCGCGCGCCCTTAAGCAGCGCGACCGACTTTATAGAATCTATCATCTCCCCGGCTTCGCGAGGCGTGATCGGCGCTATCCTGAAAGCGACATCCTTGAGCACCTCGACGTATATGCCTCCGAGGCCGAACATCAGCATCGGGCCGAACTGCGGGTCCTTCGTCATGCCGAGGATTACCTCCTTGCCGCCCACCGCCATCTCCTGGATGAGGACGCCGAGGATATTCGCGTTCGGGACGGCCGCCTTAGCCTTCTTTACCATCTCGTTGAACGCCGCTTCGACCTGCGCAGCGTCCTTCAGCCCTACCTTTACGCCGCCGACATCCGACTTATGCAGGATGTCCGGCGATGCGATCTTCATGACGACGGGATAACCCGTCTTTTCGGATGCGGCCACAGCCGCAGGAGCGTCTTTCGCGAGCGTGCTCTTCGGGATCCTGAAGCCGTAGCTCTCGATTATGTCCCTTGCCGTATACTCCGGTATCTCTTTCTGCCCGGCCTTTATCGCCTCGTCGATTATCTTCTTTACCCTGGCCTTATCTACCGGGAAGGACTTGACCGCTTCCTTCGGCAGGTCCGTCATGTTCTTGTGCTTTACCATTATATCAAAGGACGATATGGCCCTCTCGGGAAAACGGTAATTCGGTATCTTGTTGTCCTGCAATATCGATACGCCCTTGTCGACGAGCTTGCCGCCTATGAAGCTTGAGAATATCGGCTTGCCGTCCCTGTGCGCGACGAGCACATCGGCGGTCTCTTTTATCCTGCTGCTGCTCTGGGGGGTCAATATGACTATAAGGCCGTCCACGCCGGGATCTTTCAGCAGCGCGCCTACCGCGATCTTGTACCTTTGGTCGTCGGCGTCGCCTATTACGTCCACGGGATTGTTAAGCGCAGCGGTCTTTGGCAGGGCACCCCTAAGGTAATCGGTGGTCTCTTTGCTCAATGACGCGACTTTCGCGTATTTCGAACGCTCTACTGCGTCTACCGCGATTATTCCGGGCCCTCCGGCGTTAGTTATTATGGCCAGGTTAGGCCCCTGCGGCAATTTCTGGTAGGAGAAAGCTACGGCGTAGTCGAAAAGGTCCTCGATCGTCTCTGCGCGTATTATGCCCGTCTGCGCGAACGCGGCGTCGAACGCGGCGTCCGAACCGGCAAGACTTCCGGTATGGCTGGAGGCGGCTTTCGCGCCCGCTTTGGAACCGCCCGACTTGCAGATAATAACGGGCTTCTTGGCCGTGACTTCCCTTGCGACCCTCATGAATTCCTTGCCGTCTTTTACGTCCTCTATATAACCGAGTATTACTTTCGTGTCGGGGTCGTCTCCGAGCGACTTAAGCAGGTCCGTCTCGGATATATCCGCCTTATTGCCTATGCTAATAAATTTCGAGAAACCTATTTTTTCTTTTACGGCCCAATCGAGTATCGCGCTGCAGAGCGCCCCGGACTGCGAGAAGAACGCGATATCTCCGGGAAGCGGCGAGACAGCAGCGAACGAGGCATTAAGATGCGCCGTGGAGCTTATAAATCCGAGGCAGTTGGGGCCGAGGACCCTGATATTGTGTTCTTTCGCGACGGCGGCAAGCTCGAGTTCCAGCTTCTTCCCTTCCGGCCCGGTCTCCTTGAAACCCGCCGTTATGACTATCGCGGCGCCGATCCCCTTCTTGCCGCATTCCTTCATGACTTCGATGACAGCCGCCGCAGGAATGGCGAATACTACGAGATCTATATTTTCTTTTACATCGAGGACCGACGGGTAGCATTTCTCCCCCATGACTTCGGTATCCTTCGGGTTTATCGGGTAGATCTTCCCTTTATACCCGTATTCCTTGAGGTTTAGAAGTACGTCGTGTCCGATCTTTCCTTTCTTCGGGGACGCGCCGATGACGGCGACGGATGAGGGATTAAAAAGGCATTCCAGACCGCTTTTGCTCATATTGACCTTCCTAAAAAGTTTTTAATTTTTGGGTTGACGAAGCCTTCTCGACAATAACGAAAAGGTGGGATAGGGTTATTTTATTCTAAAAGCGGTTTTTTGTCAACCCAAAACATCCTTAAGTATCTGCATTATCTCTTCTTTCTTGACAGGCTTATTTACGAACTTCGAGACGCTCTTTTCGAGGGCTTTAGCGTAGGTATCCCAGTCCCCGAAGGCGGTTATCATCACTACCGGTATCCCGGGGAACTCCTTCTTGGACTTTTCGAGCAGCACGAGGCCGTTCTCCCCCGGCATCGACAGGTCCGCGAATACGACGTCATACTTGTCCTTGCGCAGGCGCTCCAGACCTTCCGCCGTGTTCAGGGCGGTAGATGCATCATGCCCTTCCCCTTTGAGCGTTTTGGAGAGCGCGATACCGAATTCCACATCATCATCGACTATGAGTATCTTAGCCACAGCTTCCTCCTTTTCAGGCCGCGAAAGGCAGCCTCAGCTTTATCGTTGTCCCCTTGTCCTTCCTGCTGTCGCAGGATATCCCGCCGCCGCACTCGAGGATTATATCCCTTGCGATGTAAAGGCCGAGCCCGGTGCCTATATCCTTTGTCGTGAAGAACGGCTCGAATATCCTCTTCTGGTATTCCCTCGGTATGCCTGGGCCGTTGTCGCCGACCGATATCTCGACCTCATTCTTCTGCCGGCCCGTGTTTATCTCGATACAGCCGCCGTCCGGCATCGCCTCGAACGAGTTCCTTATTATATTCAGCAGCACTTGCCGCAGCCTGCTCTCCTCGATGGCCGCGGACGGCAGGTCTTCGTCGAACGACCTCTTGAAGGAGATGCCCTTGCTCTGCCCCTCTTTCTCGAGGAACCTGATAAGGGAATCCACTACCGAGTTTATATTCGACCTCTCCTGCCCCGTCTTTGAGCGCCTCATGAAATTCAGGTGGTCCTCTATGACATCGTTTATCCTGTATACCTCGTTTATTATCGACTTCACGAGAGTGCCGGCTTCCTCCGTATCCTTGCCGTCGTATTTCTTTATCTCATCCTCAAGGAGTTCGGCGCTCAGGCTTATAGTGCTCAGCGGGTTCCTGACGGAATGCGCGAGCTGCGCGGACATCATCCCCATCGCCGCGAGCTGTTCGGCGTTCACGAGCTGGCGGTGCATGCGCCGTTCCCTGTCCGAAAGGTATCCCATCATGATTGAGAACAGGGCCAGGAACCCGGACCTAAGCGAAAGGTCGGTCCAATGCATGGCGAATAGGCAATACGGGCATGACAATAAATATGTCGCCACCGATACCAGCGCGATCCATATGCTGCCTGCGAGCCCGTAATAGAACGACTGCGCGGCCGCTATCAGGAAATATCCGAGGGTAAAGGTGGAATTCATGCCCCCGGTCATCGGCACGATCACCGCGAGGAAGGCCAGGTCGAGAAAGAACTCGATCAGGTATATCCTGGAGGCCTTGTCGGGCAGCTTGAATATAGAAAGGTATACCGCGGAGTTGTAAACAAAGAAAGCCGCTATAAGCCACAGGAAGACCACCCTGTCATTCGCGGAGAACGGGTGGTATATGCCCCAGACCATCGCGCCGGTCGCAGCCGCAAGCTTGACTATCGAGAAACCGAAATCCGTCGGGTTTATGCCGGCCTTTTCTTTTATATTCGTCATTGCAGCTCTTCCTTATATATCCTGAGTATCTCCGCAACGCTCCATGCCTGAGATATCGCGCCCTTAGGGTTATACGGGGGATCCCCGTCGAATACCTCGGATATCGTCCCGAGCCCTGTTTCCTTCAAATGCGCGAAGAGCGGATTTAGGAACCTCCTCGCCTCCTGCCTCGTGTTGGCGTTCCTGCCGTACACGTTAAGGTAGGCCGATATGAAATGCGCGAGCAGCCACGGCCATACGGTCCCCTGGTGGTAGCATGCGTCCCTCATCCGCTGGTCGCCCGAATAGACGCCCCTGTAATTCCTGTCGTTCGGGGAGAGCGAACGCAGGCCGTAAGGCGTAAGCAGCTCCTTGCCGACGATATCGAGGATCTTCTTCTCCCTCTCCCTGCTTATGAGCCTGTACGGCAGGCTCAGCGCGAATATCTGGTTCGGCCTCAGCGTCCTGTCTACGCCCTCGTCGCTTACGCAGTCATACAGGTGCCCGCCGGACTCGCTCCAGAAGACCAGCTCGAAGCTCTTCTTCGCGAGGTTCGCGAGCCTCGCGCACTCATGCCTGTACTTGAGGTTCAGTTTTTCGCAGATATCCTCCATTATCCTCAGTGAATTGTACCAGAGCGCGTTGACCTCCACCGCCTTGCCGTTGCGCGGGGTGACGACCCAGCCGCCTATCTTCGCATCCATCCAGGTGAGCTGCACGTCCGGGTCCGATGTCGAGATCAGGCCGTCGCGGTCCATCTTTATGCCGTATCGCGTGCCGTTTATGTAATACTTGATTATCTCCTCAAGGCAGTCGAGCAGGTTCGATTCTACAAAATCGTAGTCGTTCGTATATTCGAGGAACTTGTGGACGGCCCAAAAATACCAGAGAGAGGAATCGACGCTGTTGTATTCGGGCTCCTTGGATTTTTCAGGGAACCTGTTCGGGATCATGCCTTCGTCGCAGAACTTCGCGAATGTCAGGAGGATGTCCCGCGCCTCGTCGTACCTCCCGAGCGTAAGCGTAAGGCCCGGCAGAGATATCAGCGCGTCCCTTCCCCAGTCCCAGAACCAGTGGTACCCTGCGACCACGGTCGAAAGCCCGTCGGCCCTCTTTATCAGGAACGAGTCGGCGCTGTCCGCGAGCCGTATAGCTACGCTGTCCTGCAGGCCGACCGCTTCGGCTATTTCGTTATGCCGCAGCACCTCGCTCGATTCGAGCACCTCGACAGACCGCATCTTGCGGCCTTCCGTCGAGGCGACTATGTATGCCTTGTCGCCTTCCTTCACGAGGAACCCCAGTTCTCCGGGGCTGTAAAGGTCCTCGCGGTATTCAAGCCCCCTCTCCTTCTCGCGGTTATATTCGAAGGACTTGTACCAGTAACCGGCCTGCTCGAAACGGTCCGCGTTATTCGCGAGGTAGATCATCGGGGACTCGTTATAGGGTTTCATCCTTATATAACCCTCGAAACGGTCGACGCCCTTGTTGAAGCTCGAATTCTCGATCGAGAGCCAATGGTAGTCGCGCGCGGCGATGAGGGGCCTTACGAGCAGTTCGAGGTAGCCGGGGGATTTCAGTATCTTGTATGTGATGACGGTGGTGTTCTCGCCGCGGACCATGAATACCGCCTTCTCGACCGTCACTTCGCCGGCCCTGTAGGTAAATACCGGGAACGGGTCCAGGCGGAACTCGTCGAGGTACCTGTGCCCTTCGGGATGCACTATCCCCGGATACTTGTTGCATGACAGGTTATAGCGGCTCCCGTCCTTGAAGACCAGCGTCTCTTCGAGTTTCGAGAGCATGACCATGCGCGAGAGCGACGGCTTAGCAGAGGCGACGAGCAGCCCGTGGTACCTGCGGGTATTCGTCCCGATTATGGTGGACGACGCGTATCCGCCGAGGCCGTTCGTCTCTATCCATTCCTTCGAGACGGCCGCCTGGAAATCGCCGCAGACATCCTTGCCGAAACGGATTGCATCATCCATCTTCTGCGGTGATTCATTCTGCACATCTTTTACGACAGCCATATCATTCCAATCCGCCCTTCGTCTTCCCGCCCTCCTCGTCGAGCCTCTTGAAGAACTCTTCGGGATGCAGGCTCTCTATCTCTTTCTCGAAGGTCTTGACCTCGTCGGCGGTTATCGGCTTGTTTATAACGGGGCAGGCCTCGAGGACCTTCTCTTCGATAAATATCGGAGAGCTCGTCCTTACCGCAAGCGCCATGGCGTCGGAAGGGCGCGAATCGATCTCCATCGCCTTGTCGTCCTGCCTTATAGTTATCTTCGCGTAATACGCGTTATCGCGCAGGTCTGATATCACTACCTTTTCTATGGAACCTCCTAGCGACTTCACGAGGCTGACCGCGAGGTCATGGGTAAGCGGCCGTGCGAACTTCTGGCCTTCGAGGGCCATTGCGATCGCGGCGCCTTCGCTTATGCCGACCCATATAGGCAGCAGCCTGGAGCCGTCCGCCTCCTCAAGCGTCACGACATACTGCGCGAGCGGCGGTATAAAGATGATCGAATATATCTTCGCGGCCTTCATATCACAATATTATAGCAATGATGTGTCAAAAACAAGGGGTTTTTAGAGCATCTCAAGGACGAAGCATTTCAGGTAGTTCGATTCGGGGAAGTTCAGCAGTATCGGATGGTCGCTGGGTTGTATGCGCTTTTCCACGAGCTTCGCCCGCCTGCGCGATTCCCAGAGGGACTCGTCGATGATGTCCATGAACTGGCCCTCCGACAGGTTGTACGAGCACGAGCACGTCATCAGGTGCCCGCCCTTCTTCAGCAGTTTCATTGCCCTGAAATTTATGTCAATATAACCGCGCGCGGCGGCCTGCAGGTCTTTCTTTGATTTCGCGTATGCGGGAGGGTCGAGGATTATGAGGTCGAACTGCCTGCCCTCGGCCTGGTAGGCCCTGAGCGCCTCGGGCACTTTCCCTTCTTTTACCGCGATATTCCCGATCCCGTTAAGGGCCGCGTTCTCCTTAAGCTTCCCGAGGGCCTGGCCCGACGAGTCGACCGCCGTGACATCCGCGGCGCCGAGAGCCGCGTGGAGCGAGAATAACCCCTGGTACGAGAAGCAATCGAGCACGGATCCCCTCGAATATTTCTCGACGGCGATGTGGTTCTCCCGTTGGTCGAGGTATGCGCCCGTCTTCTGCCCGTTCATTATATCCACGATATACCTTATCTTCCCTTCGCGGACTTCGACGCCCGCGGCGGGCGGCTCCCCATATAGCGCCCCTTTCAATTCTTCCATCCCCTCGAGCTTGCGGGTCGCGGAGTCGTTGCGCTCTATTATGGACTTCGGCTTAAGCAGATCCACGAGCGCGTCCGTTATCTGCCGTTTTATCCTGTCCATCCCGAGGCAAAGCGTCTGCACCGACAGGTGGCCCGCATAGTTGTCGATTATCAGCGACGGCAGGCCGTCGGCTTCCGAATGGGCCAGACGGTAGGCGTCCGCGTCCGTTATGCCGCTCCTGGCTTCGATGCTTACGGATATCCTTTTGCGCCAGAACTCGGCGTCTACCGGAATATCTTCGTCGGTAATGACACGCAGCGCGATCTTAGATTTCCCGTTGAAAAACGCCTTGCCGAGGAATTTCCCGCGGTTATCCTCGACGGTTACTATACCGCCCGATAGCCCGGAGATGTCGCATTTCTCGATGTCATCCCCGTAGATCCACGGGTGGCCGGTCCTGTTCCAGGCGGTCCCCTTCTTGGTGAGCTTTACCGAGGCATTATCCATATTCCGATTCTAACAGCGCATCGAAGATATGTCAATGCCGGCGGGTTATGCTATAATATCGGCGTCATGGACAAAAAAGGAAAAATACGGCAGAGTTTAAGAAATTCATTCATAGACGGCGCGTTCTGTTCGGCGTTCATAGGTTTCACCGAGCAGTACATAACGCCGTTCGCGGTCGCCCTGAACGCCACGACCGGCCAGATAGGGATGCTGACCGCCTTCCCTAACCTCATCGCGTCGCTGATACAGCTGAAATCCGCAGATGTCACCGAGCACCTGAAGAGCCGGATCAGGATAATAACGATATTCGTCTTCTTCCATGCGCTGATGTTCCTGCCGATCGCGCTGATACCGCTGTTATTCAGGGGGAACAAGGTCTTCTGGCTCATCATATTCGTGACGATGGCGGCATCGTTCAACGCGTTCCCGGGCCCGGCGTGGACCAGCCTCATGTCGGACCATATCCCCCGGCGCAGCAGGGGCAGGTATTTCGGATGGCGCAACAGGCTGCTCGGGGTGATAACCATAACCTGCGCGTTCCTCGCCGGCTTCATACTCAACATCTTCGGCAAGGACAAGCTGACGGGCTTCATGGTAATACTCGGCCTCGCGTTCGCGGCAAGGTTCACGTCGTGGTATTTCCTGAAGAAGATGTACGAGCCGCCGATAAAGGTTACGAGGGAGCACTACTTCTCCTTCTGGGATTTCGTGAAGAGGGTCAGGGAATCGAATTTTGCGAAATTCGTCTTCTATGTCGCGAGCATTAGTTTCGCGGTCAACCTCTCCGGCCCGTTCTTCGCGGTCTATATGCTCAGGGACCTGAACCTCAGTTACGCGACTTATACCGTCATCGCGATAAGCCCCACCATAGCCACCCTGCTGACCATGGGCATCTGGGGGCGGCACGCCGACGTCGTGGGGAACATGAAGATCATACGCCTTACGTCGTTCTTCATCCCTCTCGTCCCTGTACTGTGGCTCTTCGGCCATAACGTCGCATACCTCGTCATAATACAGGTCTTCGCGGGGTTCGTCTGGGCGGGATACAACCTCTCGGTCTTCAACTTCGTATACGATGCGGTCATGCCCGAGAAGCGGACAAGGTGCGTGGCATACCTTAACGTGATAAACGGGACCTCGATATGCGCCGGGGCGCTCCTCGGAGGCGTCCTCGCGGTGAACCTCCCGCCGGTATTCGGATACAGGCTCCTGGCGCTCTTCGCGCTCTCTGGCCTGTTGCGAGCCATATTCTCGATGTCTATCCTCCCGAGGATAAAGGAGGTCAGGAGGGTCGAGAGGATAAAAAGCCTGGACCTTTTCTTCAGCGTGACGCGTATCCGCCCGATAGAGGTCGAGGGCGAGAAAGATATCTAGGGACGTTTCAGGAAACGGCCCTGTAGGGGTCGTGGATCTCCAGCAGGAATTCCCACACCGCACGGGCCCTCTGGTACTGCTCCGGCTTTACGGGCCTCGGCGAATGCCCGCCGTTATGCCATGCCTCGGGGGTATTGAACCAGTAGGCGCTCTTTTCGTGCCCGTAGACCATGTAATAACATCCGTAAGCCGTCTTTAAGGCCTCTTCCTTCAGGCCGAGGCGGTACATCGTAGCCGCGAGGAAGTATGTCGAACCGGGCCATATCTCCTTTGCCATGTTGATGTCTATATCGGTGCCGTCTGCGTTCTTGCTGTTCATTGCGCCGCAGTCGCCTACGCCGTCGCCGTTATAGTCCTCCAACGGCACAACGCACATCTCGTAGACCTTCTTCAGGTACTTTACCATCCTGTCCCGAGGCAGGATATCGTCGAGCGCCATGACCTCGCAGAACCTCTGGCCGTTCAGGCCGTCGGCCATTATCGCGTCCGAGTGCTTGCCGGCGGTATCTATGCGGTAATACTGCTTCTGCTCCGACCAGAGCTGTGCGTCGAGATTTGCCTTCGCCTTGTCGAGGATGGCGATGACTTCCTTTATTATATCGTCGTTCTCTACATACGCGAGCTTCTCCATCGCCTCGAGCGCGCCCACCCAAAGGCCGCCGCAAAGGAGGCTCGTACCGTAGAGGCCCCAAGCGTCATAAGTATTGTCGGAACCGTTGTTGTTGGGCAGGCAATCCCCGTCGGTATCCTGCGATTTCATGTACCCGTAGGTCATCTTGACCGCAGGCCAGCAGTAATCGAGGAACGCGCGGTCTTCGTGAACATAATAATACCGCGCTACCTGCTGTATGAATTTCGCGTGGAGGTCCTTCCAGTGGAGTTTGTTCGTGCCGTATGTGTCGAACTTGAAGAAAGGGTCCTCCGTGGGCACGCCGAAGTCGTGCGGCGTCTGGTGCAGCGCGTCGAAATGCACGATGCCGTCTGCGACGCACCTGAGGATGTCTTTTTCTATCTCCGGCCAGAACTTTAGCGTCAGTATCTGGCAGTAATGGCGGACGTCGAACGTCTCGCAGTAAGGATATCCTATCGATTCCATAACGAAGAACTTATGGTCGTCCTCGTGCAGGCCCATATATTCCCTGTCATGGCCGGACTTAAGTCCCGACTCGTAGAAAGTCCCGCCGAACTGCGTGTAATATAATTCGTTGAACGCCGCGGTCTTCAGCCACTCCGGGTATTTGTCGCTGTTTATTACCGGCGCCATCCAATCGTCGACCTGTTTCTCCCAGCCGGCGTAATTTTTCAGCGCTTCCTTCGCTATCTCGAAGGAACTGGAACCGCCGCGCTTAAAATATTCCGTATATTTCCTCCACCATTCGGTGCCCGTCTTATGCGGGTCGCCGAACTTGACCACCGGGAAATCCCACGATATCACTATCGGCACCGTCGTCGATCCGCCCGGCTCCAGCGACATCTCTACCGCTATCATCGCGGCTGAATCCGGCTCCTCCTTGGCCCAGTCCGTCCCGATAATTATCCTTGTGCCATCGGAGCTCTTCGCGGCTATGCACCACTCCGAACCCTCTGTCTCGGGCACGTTTTCCGGATGGTCCGCCTTCATCACGATGCCTGTTATCCCGCCTTCCTGCCTTTTGGTATTCTTAAAGCCCTTGCGGGGCAAAGTGCCGCTGAAGGGGGGATGCTGCCATGTGAGAATGACAGTCGCCTCGGCCCTGTGTTTTGTGGGGTTGGATACCTTGAACTGCCATACCGCCACGGGATAGGAGGTCTCTTTATAATTATGCGGGATTACCGGAGAGAAGAATTTCTGCGACACGTCGAGGTCGAAACAACCGTACGTGACCCAGCCCTTCGGCTGCAGCGCGTGGTATTGCGCGTCGCCCTTCTTGAGTTTCTCCCATTTCGTCTTCAGCGCGGGATCCGTCGATAAGGTGCGTATCCTCTCTTCCTTATCGCCCACCTTCTCGCGGAAATGGAACGCGGATGAGTCGAGCCACAACTGGTCATAGGAGCCGGCCTTAAGCGACCACGGGCCGAAAGAACCCGATATGCTGTACATGAACGAGCCGGCGCCGAAACCGCCGAGCGCGACGCCCCTGTTGGGGCAGCTGCTGGCCGTCCCCGCCGGGATATCGCCTAGCGCCCTCTTCCAGGCACAGGCGGGTATTTCGAAATAGTCCCTTCGCGGTGCCTTTGCCATCTATTCGAGCGCTTCTTCCTTTATGACCTTTATCTCGACCGGGCCTTTATATATGCCTCCGACCCTGCCGGAATCATAGACCCTGACCGCTATGAAGTTCTCCGATTTGAAGTTTACCGTCTTCAGCGGGATCACGTATTCCCTCTGTTTTTCCCAGACGGACTGGTGTTTCGGCGGGAAGAGGCCGCTCTGCCCCACGAGGTTCTTATTAAAGAAGGTCATGTCGCAATCGTCTATGCCCCCGAACCTCAGCAGTATCCTCGCGCCCTTCTCGCTCCAGAGGGCTTTCTTATCTTTCGGTATTTTGAAGCCATACCAGTACCATGCATAGCCGTCATAATTATCGAAGCCCTGGGCTTCCCACCCGCCCGGGACATTCACCTGCTTCCATTCCTTGTCGACCGACTTGAGCTTGGACCATTTGAAATCATCTCCGGTCCTCAGGTACCACCTGCCCGAAAGGTTCACCGTATCTATGACCTTCTTCGGCTTCGTGAAATTGCAGAGCTTCATCGCGGCCTTGATGTTGGCGTTCTCCGCGAACGTCTTCCACACCTTGCCGGTCCTGTAGTTCTCTATCATCAGGACGATGGGGCCCTGGTCTATGCCGATATACCTGCCCGAGACCCAGTTCCTGTCCCAGTTGAAAGCGTCGACAAAACCGTACTTGCCCCATATCTTGTCCTTGTAATTCGAATACATGAACTTCGCGGCCTTTATCGAAAGGTCGGGCGTGAAGACTATCGAAGATATCGCGGCGGTCGGCGATACCGTGCCGTCGTTCTCGCCGTTAGGCGCGCCGTATGCCTTGTAGCCGTCGGGCCCGTCGCATGCGGTCAACCCCCAGCAGTCGGGGCCGTACGTCTTGCTGCGCGTCATGTTGTCTATGCACCATTGCCTGTTAGCGAGGGTCGCCTGGACGGAATTTTCCTGGTAATCCATGAACCTGTCTTCCTTGCCCTTGAAGTCGACATAGCAATGCGAATACTGGTGCGTGAAAAGCGCGGGCGGCCCGCTGAACTTGTATTCCTTATATGTGTTCATCCCGCGGCTGAACGCGTTCCATGAGTCCGGCGACATCGGGTGGGTCGTCGAGCCTATGCCCATGAAGTAGAGCACGAGGTGCTCCGACGTATAACCCGACCACCTGTAAGGAAGGAACCCCTTGTCCGGGAACCAGCCCATGCTCGGCGTCGTGCCGTTGTCCATCATCCATGCCCAATCTACCCTGTCGTAAAGCTCCTTCGCGAGCTTTTCTATCTCGGTGCCCTTGAAATATTCGCCCGCATACAGCACGCCCGCCATCAGCAGGGCCGTATCGATCGACGAAAGCTCGCAGTCGCCCCAGCGGTCGCCTGTCCTCATATCGAGGAAATGGTAATAGAAGCCGTGGACGCATTCGGCCTTGTCTTTGAAGAACTTCAGCGTCGTTATTATCCTCTCCTCGACCTTGTCCTTCGGCAGCCAACCGCGGTCGACCGCGACGCATAACGCCGGAAGGCCGAAACCGACCGACGCGATGCTCGCCATCGGCGCGGCGTCCGCCATGAAGGCCGAGCAATTATCCTTTATAAGGCCGTTCTCGGGATTCGCCTCATCCCAGAAGAACATGCATGCGGAATGCTCGATGAGGTCGAGGAACTGTTCGTCCGTCATCGTTGAAAGCTCCGGCGCGGGCCACTTTATGACCGGCTGGCGCTCTACACCCGTCCTCTCTCCGCCCAGGGCAAGCCCGTCGAGGTATATAGTCCCCGTGAACGGCTGACCGTAATCGTTGCGGAACGTGATCGAGAAGTTGTCCATGCTGAACCAGTTCTTTATCGATTTGAAATCCGACAGCGGGATCGCGACCTTCTGCCACTGGGTGGTCACCCCTCCGGGTATCAGGTCCTTTATGTCTATTTTGTCCTCGAAATGGGAGCTGTCCTTTATGCCGACCTTGAAGGTCTCGCCGCCGTTCCCGCCTTTCACCCAGAAACTGACCTCCCCGTACTTGCTTAGGTCCTTGCCTATGAGCCCGAACCAGAAACCCGATTCCTGCCTGGCTCCGCTCACGTTATATTTGACCTGGACCGACTTCACACCCTCCGTGCGGGCGCCGTCGGATATATAGCTGTGCTTAGCGGTACCTTTGTTCTCCCACGTCCCCTGCATAGCATTCGGTACCATAAGGTTAGCCACCGCCGCCTCCTGCGCGAAACTGAAATTGCCCGTTAAAGCCAGAACAACCGAACACACAAGCCCGACAATCTTCCTATTGCTCGCCATCCGCTCCTCCTATTTTCTCCCCCAGACGTAAGACATCGTTAATAGCATTCCGAAAATAAAATGTACGGCTACCGTCAGCGCATTCGCGGGAAGAAGCTCTTTCACCTTATCGTAATGCGCCCATGCGGTCTTTATCGCTATAACGGCCAACGGAAAGGTCGCCGCGGTGATCAGGGCCGTTCCCGGCAGGATCCCTGAGATCGCGCCGGCGGCGACCGCCAGGTATGCGGACAACATCAGCAGCGCGTAATACCCGGCCGCCTTCTTCTTACCGATGGACACCACCGTGTTGTTCTTTCCGGAAATCCTGTCCGCCTCATAATCGGGAAATTCGTTAATATACAGGACCAGCGCAATGAGTATCGCCACGGGTATAGAAGCCCAGAACGGCTCCCATGCCAAGCGGCGCGCCTGCACGTAATACGAGCCCAATACCATCAGAGGGCCGAAACCGATGCCGGTAGCCGCTTCTGCGAACCTCGTATACCCTATCTTAAACGGCCCCGCGGTGTAAAAGAACGCGAGGAATATGCCTATAGCACCTATAGCTATAAGGATATATCCTTTTATGAGAAATACAAGGTAAAATCCTATCGCCGCGGTGGCGGCAAAACACAGCAGCCCGGCCGCAAGCACTTCCCGCGGTTTCAGCAATCCCCGCGTCAGGACCCCGCTTCCCCCGCTGAACGGCGTCGGGGTCTTGTTGACCACGTCGTCGCCGCTTTTGAAATCATAATAATCGTTCGTCAGGTTGAGCCCGGCCTGCGATAGCACCGCGCCTGCCAATGTCAGCCAGAACAGGCCCCAGTCGACCAGCCCCGTGCCGTTCCAGGCGACCGCGGCGCCGAGCGCCACCGGCACGATCGCCGCAGTGAAGAACTGCGGCCTCGGTGCCGCCAACCAGACAAGTATCCTATTCATATCGTAATTATCACTTTATGGCCGTATATATGCCCGCCGCGCCGAAGCCGGCCGGCTCGAAACGGCATTCCCGGAAACCCGCCTTAAGGAACTTCTCCTTGACCTCTTCTGCCTCGTAAAACCCTAATATCGACTCCCCGAGGTATTCGAACGGGGATGTCCTGCCGTATATAATGAACCCTATAACGGGTAAAGCGAATTTAAGGTATATCCCGTGCAGCATGCGCCTGGCCCGGCCTTCTGGGCGCGTCAGGTCGAGCGCTATCATGGCTCCGCCCTGCTTCAATACCCTGAATGATTCCGCGAATACTTTGTCGAGGTCTTTCTGCATATTGCGGAGCGCAAAACCGCATGTTAACGCGTCGAACGTCCCGCCGGCATACGGCATATCGGAGGCATCTGCGACCGTCCAGCTTATCCTTCCTCCGAAGCCCTTAGCGCGCGCCTTCGCCTTGCCTATCTCGACCATCTCGGCGCAAAAATCCAGCGCCTCTATCCGGCTGTACCTGTCCATGCGCGCGACCTCGATTGCAAGGTCACCCGTGCCGGCGCAGAGGTCGAGCACATACGGGCCGGTCTTTGCGGAGCTTATAGCAAGGCCGGCCGCCCTCTTCCTCCATGACCTGTCCATCCCGATGCTCGCGAGAGCATTGAAAAGGTCATACCGCCCCGCAAGGAACGAGAAGATTCCGCGGATATCGGCGGGGCAGGGGGCGTCCATATCAGGCGGGTTCGGAACCCCGCTCCTCACAAACGGCAAAGACATACAGCAGGTCGGACAACCTGTTCAGGTAGGCCGTTATGCACGGCTCGATCTTCACCCTGGCGCCAAGCTCGACGACGGAGCATTCTGCGCGGCGCGCGACCGTCCTGGCTACATGCAGGGCGGCGGAACTCTCGTTGACTCCGGGCACGATGAATCCCGAAGGCATCCTGATCCTGCCCTCGACCGCATCCCCGAACTCTTCGAGCATCCTGATGTCGCAATCCTTTATCGAGAAACTCTTCCTCTGTGCGCCGCCGGACGATATCGAGCCGATTATCCTGAAAAGGTCCCTCTGTATAAGGCCTATCTTCTTCCTTATGGCGGGGTCCTTCGCCTTTACCTTGGCCATCCCGAGAAAAGATACGAGCTCATCGAGCGCTCCCTGGGCTTTTATCCTGAGGTCGCACTTGGAGACCGGCCTTCCGCCGCATAACCTCGTCTTTCCCTTGTCTCCGCTCTTCGTGGTTATCTTCATTTTATGCGGTATTTCGCGGTCACGGTAGTCCTTATCCCCCCGCGCGCGTTGAAATCGCCCGTCACGATGCACCATTTGGGCTTGCATGCGGAGACCACGTCCTTCAGTATCTTGTTGATGACGTTCTCGTAGAATATGCCCATATTACGGTAGCCGATGATGTAGTATTTAAGCGACTTCAGTTCTATGCACGACTTGCCGGGCATATACCTTATAGTTATCGTGCCGAAATCCGGGAGCCCCGTCTTCGGGCAGACCGAGGTATACTCGGGGATCTCTATGTTTATCTCATAACCTTTATGCAAGTTCGGGAACACTTCAATCTTATATTTGTTTTTCATTTGTGCGCCTGGATCCTTTCTAACCCGCGAGGAAAAAACCCGATACCTTGAAATATATAAGAAGCGTTATAACATCGCATGTGGCAAGCACTATAGGGCCCGAAGAAAGTGCGGGGTCAAACCCGAGCGCGCGGAATATAAACGGCAGGAACGCACCGACGGCTCCGGACAGCATTATGGAGGCGGACATCGATATCGCCAGGGCCGCGCCCAGTTTGGAACTCTCCTGCCACATGGTCGCTATCCCGCCGACAAATATACCGCAGGCCAGGCCGACGATTATGCCGACCAGTATCTCTTTCTGGAGCAGCCATCTCACGTCCCTGAACGTGGCCTTTCCGAGGGCCATATTCCTTACGACTATAGTCGCCGATTGCGTCCCTATGCTTTCCGAGAGCCCGAGGACTATGGGTATGAACAACGCGAGCGCGATGACCGACCTCAATTCATACTGGAACCATCCCGTGATAAAAGCGCATGTCAGCCCGCTGAATATGCTGACCGCGAGCCACGGGAGCCTAAGGCGGACTATGCGCGGTATAGACCGGCTCGTGATCTCGTCGACGCCGGTACCGACTATCTTCGCGATATCGTCCTCGGCTTCCAGTTCCGCGATATCGACCATCTCGTCGGCCGTTATTATGCCGACGAGCATCTGGTCGTTGTTCACGACCGGGATCGCGAGGAACCTGTGCTTAATAAAATACTTTACCGCCTCTTCCTGGTCCATCTCCGCATGGACTTTTACGACATTCTTGAGCATTATGTCGTTCACGCGGACCCCGGGCGCGTGGCTCAGGAGGTCCCTCATCTGGACCACTCCGACAAGGTGCCCGTTCCCGTCGACAACGTATATATAGGAGGGCTTGGAGACCTTCTCGAGGGAAGCGGTCCGGAAATGCTTTATCGTCTCATCGATCGTGAAATGCTCGGGGACGGCCAAAAACTCGTTCTTCATTATCGCGCCGACCGTCTCGCCTTTTACCCTTTTCCTGTTCATATACCACCTTGTTATTGGGTAGCATTATAAAACAAAAAGCCCTCCGATTCAATCATCAAAGGGCTTTTATGAAGTCAAAATCTATGCCTTGGACAAGGCAGGGCCTACTGACCCTTTACTCCCGCCTGGTAACCCGCCTGGTAACCGGCTTCATAGCCTTTCGTATATCCCCTCTCGAAACCGCTCGAGTCGCCGGACGATGCGGCCGGTGCCTGCTCAGGAGCGCTCTTCTCGCTGGGCATTATGGCATCCGCTATTACATTGGCGGCTATTCCGGTCCCTGCGCCTATCAGCGCGCCTTTGCCGGCTTTGCCGTGGGATGCGCCCGCGGCTACCGCGCCCGTCGCAGCGCCGACCAGGCCGTTCCTTATGAGGCCGCTGGAATCGGCCGCAAGCACGGGAGTAGATACCGTGAACGTAAGGGCAATCAACAGCATTGATACGATGAATATACGCATATTACCCTCCTTCTTGGTTAAATTATATCATATAAAAAAGCGTTGTCTATACAAATTAACCGAGCATCTCCGTGAGCGCGCGGTAATTCTGCGCGGGATCCCCCTTGCCGAAGACACCGCTTCCTACGCAGGCCAGGTCCACCCCGGCATCGCGTATCATCACGATATTATCCGATTTTAGCCCCCCGTCCATGGCTATCACGGGCTTGTCCTTCCTTCCCTTTAGCGAACGCGCCTTGTCACACACTTCGGGGATGAACTTGCTGCCATAATAACCGGGATTGACCGAAAGGAAAAGCAAGATGTCTATGTCCTTGAAGAACGGCTCCGCCTTCGATACGGGCGTCTCCGGGTTAATCGCTATGCCGGCCTGCATGCCCTGCGCGCGTATGCTCTTTATAACTTCGGCGGGGTCGTCCTTCGACTCGAGGTGGAAGACGATCCTGCCTGCGCCGGCTTCCTTGAAAGGCACTACGTAATTCGACGGGTCCTCGACCATGATATGTATCTCAAGCTCAAGCCCGGTCTTTATCTTCGCGAGGTCCGCGGCCGAAATGCTCTTTGAAGGCACGAATTTTCCGTCCATGATGTCCACCTGGACGAGGCCGCAGAATCCCTCCGCCTGCCGTATCATCCTCTCCAGGTCGGCTGGCTTGTCGGTCAGAAGGGCCGGCACTATTATCATCTGTTCTCTCCTTTTTTGATGTATTCGAGCAGGAATTCCGAAAGGTTCTTCGAAGCTTTTTGCGAAGCGTCCTTGAAACGAAGCAGCCTCGGCACGGAAAAGAACCCGAGAAGCGAACGCGGAAGTTCCTCCAACAGCGTGTCGCTTACAGCCTTGACCGCGAGGTACTTTATCCCCGCCTTCGCGGCCGCTTCGGCGACACCGGAGGATTCCATATCGACGACTATAGCGCCCTCCTTATGGAACGCCGCCGTCTTCTCTTCGCAGGTAAATAGCGGTTTCGGCGAGCAGAACAATTTGCGGTCCTTCAGGTCCGAGACAATCACGTCTCCGATCTTAAGCTCATCGACGAGCGCTCCGCAGAAACCTGCCGATATTATGAGGTCGGGTTTATATTTTTCGATCACGCGCTCGGCTGTCTTCTCGGCCCTCCCGGCGCCCATGCCGCTGCGGGCGATCACGATACTGCCGCCATCGGCGGCGATAACCGGCGCCAATGACCCGAAAAACCCTATGCCCAGACTCTTCGCGAATGGCCGCAATTCCCAGTAAAGCGCGAATATTACGGCCGCCTTAACGCTCATTTCCTGTTTATGCTCCTCAGCCTCTTCTTGACTTCCTCTATAAGTATATCCGGCGTAGAGGCGCCCCCGATTATCCCTACCGATTTTACTCCCTTGAATTTTCTCGGGTCGAGGTCTTTCGCGCGCTCTATCTGCATCGTATTATCGTTATACTTCATGCACAGTTTCTTCAGTTTTATCGTGTTCGAGCTGTGATGGCTGCCTACGACTATCATAAGGTCTGCCTTCTGGGCGAGCTTTACGGCGTCCTCCTGCCTCTTCCTTATATCCGCGCATATTGTATTTATTATCTTTATCTCATGCGCGACCTTCATGACCTCCGCCACGACCTCCCTGCAGAGCTCTATCGAATGCGTCGTCTGGAATATGAGGCCTACCTTGTTCTTGAGCTTTGCCGGGTCCACCTCTTTATGGTTTGATACCACGAGCGCCTCGTTCTTCAGGTGGCCCAATATACCCTTGATCTCGGCATGCGCCTTGTCGCCGACGATCATGACCTGGTAACCCTCCTCCTCCAGCATCTTTGCCGAGACCTGCGCCTGCCTTACGATCGGGCACGTAGCGTCGACGATCTCGATCTTCTTCTCGTCGACCTTCGCCCTTTCGTCGGGCGATATGCCGTGCGCCCTGATGATCAGCGTGCCGTCCTTGACCTCATCTATGCTCTTTATCTCGGTGAGGCCCTTCTCCGAGAGTTTCCTCGTTATCGTGTCGTTATGCACGAGTTCGCCGTTTATGTAAGCCGGCACTTTCCTGGAAAGGGCCTCTTCGGTCAGTTTTACGGCGCGGTTCACTCCGAAACAGCACCCGATCTTCTTCGGGGTCAATATCTTCATCTGTTGCCTCCGGTCTTGGCGTTAGCCATATACCCTTGCGTACGGAACCATTCGACCGCCTTCCTTAAGGCGGTCTCGATATCGCCCTGCGGCAGGCCAAGTTCCCTGACCGCCTTTGATGAGTCGAAGGCGAACGGCCTCGCGGCGAGCCTCAGGCCTTCCCACGGCACCAGCGGTTCCCTGTGCGTTATATTCTGCGATATCATTCCGCATACGAACCCGATCGGCAAAAGCGGCGCCGCCGGCAGTTTTACCTTCGGGGCGGGCCTGCCCGTTATCTTCGCGAGCATCGCGAAAAACTCATCTAGCGTGAGGTTATGAGCGCCGAGTATGTAGCGTTCCCCTATCCTGCCCGTCTTCTCCGCGGCGAGATGGCCCGCCGCGGCATCATCCACGTCTATATAATTCAGTACTGTCTCTATATAAGCCGGTAATCTCCCGTTAAGGTAATCTATTATCATCTTGCCGGGCGGCGTGGGCTTGTAATCCCCTCTCCCGACCGGCGTAGTGGGGCTAACTATGGTAACGGGCAGCCCGTTCTTTGAATAGTTCAACGCCTCACGGAACGCGAGGAATTTCGACCGCGTATAATGGCCGGGCATGTCTGCGAGCGTCATCCGGACGCTCGCGTCCTCGTTTCCGGGCCGGCTCTTTGTGCCGCCCTTCATTATCGCCGCGGTGTTGGTATATACGACTTTTTCCACGCCTTCATCGAGGCAGGCCTGGAAGACATTCTTCGACCCCTTCCAGTTGATGTCATAGACCGCCTTCACGTCCGGGTACCATAGGTGCGCGTAGGCCGCTATATGGTATACGGCCCTCGCCCCTTCCACGGCTTTCCTGACCGAGCCGGAGTCGCGAATATCCCCGTAAGCCATCTCGACCTCATACCTGGCCCCGCCCTCTTCCAGGTTGACGAGGTTCGTCTCCCTTCGTACAAAACACCGCACCCGCTCGCCCTGCCCGAGCAGCTGGCGTACCACCCTGGAACCTATGAACCCGTTAGCCCCGGTTACTAATATCATTTAGGAGTCTTCCAGTATATAGCGAGCCCGAAACCCGCCCAGGCTATCTCGCGTATCCTTTTAACTATGCTTAGCGCCACGCCGATCTCTCCGCCTATGCCGAGAGCGGCGAGCACCGCGTATCCGGCGCCTTCCTGCACTCCGAGGGCCGCCGGAACGAAAAAGAACGCGGAGTTCGCGGCCTTGAAGAATACTTCTATCACGAGCGCCCTGGTCCAGTCCACCTGCACGCCGAGGAAATACAATATCAGGTATACTTCGATAAGCCCGGCAAACCACCCGGCAAGATGGAACAGGAAAGAGAGGAAGAACCGGAGCTTCTGTTTCGCGTAAAATTCGCTTATTACCCTGTCGATCTCCTCGAGGCTCGTCCTCTTCCCTTCAAGGGGCTCGTTTAGCCTGAATTTGCGCGCCATCTTGAGCCCGAGCATGAAGAGGCCCTTCTTCTGCAGGAACAGGAAAAGGACCAGCAGGCCGAAGACCCCGGCGAAGGTCCAGAGTATCCCGGTAGCCACTATGCCGCTGAACCTGAATATCTTCAGCGCGACCAGTATGCCCGCCAGAAGGAAGACGACCTTGCTCAGGAACAGCGATGTCTTCGCTATAACAACGCTCGCGAGCCCGTCCACCATATCTACGCCGTCGCGCTTGCGCAGCACGAGCGCCTTCACCGGCTCGCCGCCGATATACGCGGTCGGCGTAGTATAATTTATCGCCTCGCCCGCCTGCCTGGCCAGGAAGAAACGCCAGAGCGCCGGCAGTTTTACTTCCCTGCGGAAAGCCCACCGCCATCCCATCGTATCAAAATAATACACTATGAGGTAGGCAACTATGACGACTGCTATCTTCCAGTTGAGCGAGACGAGCTGCGCAAGGATAAGGTCGGGGCCCGACTTGAAGATTATCCACACAAAGAGCGCGGCGGCAAGGGCCAGTATCGCTTTCTTGAGTATCTTCATCTATTCACGGCCGGTCAAATACTTGAAATTGACCGCAAGCAGTATGACGCAGAACAGGTTCGCGCCGACAGCGGCAAGCCACAGCAGCGTCTCCATCCTGCCTATGACGGCGAATATTATCACGACGAGCGAGAAATCCCCTACGGAAAGCACGTCGATCACCTTGTCCCAGACGCTCAACTGCTTCTCCGCTCCGCCCGGAGCTTTCGGCATGCCGTGTATCGCGAGCCCGTAATTCTTCGTCTTCTGCAGGATCACAACGAAGAACGACAGGAATATCCCGACCATTGCGGCTATTCCGGCTATGAATATCACCGGGTTCTCGTTCTGCCTGTATACGCCCAACATTATGCCGCCGAACGCGATGACATGGATTATGTAATCGACCATCGTATCGAGCCAGCTGCCGAACTTTGACGACAGGCCCTTCGCCCTCGCGACCTCGCCGTCGCAGTTATCGAGCACATAGAAGAGCTCGAAGAAGAGCGCGCCAATTATAAAGCTCATCTTGTTGCCAATGCAGAAGAACAAAAAAGCTATAAGCCCTGCCGCGCCGCTCATCAAAGTGATAGAATTCGGGTGCAGCCCCGACTTCACTAATAAACCCGAAAGCGGTTCGCTTAAGACCCTGTTTATGCTCTTCATAGTAACCCTCCCGCGATGGCTCGAGCTTTTTCTACGTCTTCAGGGAAATCTATCTCCGTCCATTTCAATCCCGTAACATCTTCAACCCCTGCGCTAACCCGCTGGCAGAAATCATCGAGCGCCATCTCGTAATCGCATAGGCGGTTCAGGCATATCCTCTTTTCGAGGGACTTTAAGAGCTCTTTTGAGCACGCCGAAGATATCTTGCAGAAACCGACCCCTTCCCCGATGCTGTCATATTCCCTGGTGACCTTCCTCGCTATCTGGACCACCCTGCCTCCGAGCGAGGCGACCTTCATCTCCTCGCCTTGCGCGGCATCCTTGAGGTTTTTGTCGACCAGGAAACAGTTGGCATTCGTAGAATCAATGACCTTGGCCAGCACCTTATTCTCGAATATGACATCCGCGTCCATAAGCAGGACGTCTTCACCCGCGAACTCGTCCCTCGCCGCATACAGCGAAAGGATGCTCCCGAGTTCGTAATCCGGGTTGGTTATGTATTTGCATCCTGCCGTCCTGTAATCCTTCCCGGCCAGGTCCATTATCATATGCTTCAGGTGTCCGACCACGATCGTCACATCCGTTATGCCGAGGTCTACGAGCGAGTCGAGCATTCGCTCGAGCACGGTCCTGTCACCGATCTTTATAAGCGACTTCGGCATCTTATCCGTCAAGGGTTTCAGGCGGTTGCCTATTCCCGCGGCGAGTATCACGGCTTTCATCGGCTGAATATGCTCCTTACCGCCGTTATGAGCCGGCGGGAATCGCGGCCAGATATCTGTCCCATATTCGCTATCCTGAATATCGTCTTCCTGAGCTTCGATTGGCCCGCGTATATGACGAATCCCCTGGACTTGAATTTCCGGTGCAGCTTCTCGTAGGTATATCCTGAAGGCAGGCGCAATGCCGTTATCGTGTTGGAATGGCAGGCGGGGTCCACAAGGTACTCGAGCCCCGCGTCCCCGAACGCCTTCCTCAGGCGGCCCGCAAGCTCACGGTATCTCCTTATCCGGTTGCCGACGCCTTCCTTGATCAACTCATCGAGCGCGATATCGAGCGCGAGAAAGGCCTGCACCGCGGGAGTGAAGAGCGGAACGCCCGCCTTCTGGCCTTTCAGGTTCGCGGGGATGTCGAAATACAGCGACCTCGGCGCGACTTTTCCGAGCGCCGTCAGCGCCGTCTTCCTCAACAGCACGAACGAGACGCCGGGTATGCTTTCTATGCATTTATTTGCGGTCCCTACACAGATATCGACGCCGCATTTTTTGAAGTTGAGGTCTTCTCCGCCTATTGCGCTTATGGAATCTAAAAGATACAGCTTTTTATATTTTTTGCACAGTTTTCCGGCTTCGTTGACCGGGTTCAATATCCCCGTGGACGTCTCGTGGTGGACCATCGCGACGACCGCGATCGACCTGTCCCTGCGCAGCTTCCTCTCGACGGCCTCCATGTCGGGCGTCCGCGTGATATCTGACTTGGCGTTTACCGTTCTTATCCCGTGGCGTGCTGCTATAACGGCTATCCTCTCTCCGTATATCCCGTTGTTTATGACGAGAATCTTCTTCCCCCGCGGCACGGAAGACGCGACCGCCGCCTCGAGCGCGGCCGTGCCGGAGCCCGTTATGAAGACGGCCTCGTATGATCCCGTCACCGAAAACGCGCGCAGCAGTTTTTTTGCGCAGCCGGTCATCAGGGAGGAGAATTCGGGTTCGCGGTGGCAGATGTCCGGCGAAAGCAGCGCCTTCCTTACCTTATCCTTAATATTTACCGGACCGGGGTTCAAGAGTACGTATCTCTTCATGCTTTTTTGAACCTCCCCGCTATCTGAGGCGGCGCGATATCGACGCGCGGGGCTTTTCCCGCCGGGTCGCGGCCGACTTTTATCAGCAGGAAACCCGGGCCTTCCTTGGCGAGGCACTCCCTGAATGCCGCCGGTATGTCCGCCGTCCCGCCCGCCTTCATTACGTTCTTTATCCCGCATCCGAGCGCGGCCCCGGCAAGGTCTATCGAGGACGATATCGTCGGCTGGCCGCCCGTGGAATCGTAGCATTCGTTATCGAGGACGACATGGACAAGGTTCTTGGGCGATATCTTTGCTATCATCGCTAGTATCCCGAGGTTCATCAGCAGGTTGCCGTCTCCGTCGAGCACTACCACTTTTTTGCGCGGGTCCGCGACCGCAAGCCCGAGGCCGATGGACGACGCCTGGCCCATCGAACCGAGCATGTAGAAATTCCGCGGCCTGTCCTTCGCGTTGAAAGCGTCGCGCGAGATGAAACCGTTCGCGCAGACCACATACTCGTCTTTTACTGCGGAGAGCAGCCCGGCGATCGCATCCCGCATTATCATGAGACGGCCCCCTCTTTTATGAATATGGCGCAGGGCTTGCCGTCCTTTACCAGCGCGTCGGCTTTCGCCAGCGCGGCTCCGATATCGGGCCCGCCGCAGACCTTCGAACTTATGCCTACGGCCTCCATAAGCTCCACGCAGTGCCTGCCCATTACTATATGCTCGGGCGCGTCCTTGCCCCCGAAGCCGCGGAAGCTGATTATAAGGAGCACAGGGATATCATATATGAGGTTCAAGCTCGTAAGGACGTTCAGTGAATATCCGATGCCGGAATTCTGCATCAGCACGCAGGGTTTCTTCCCGCCGAGATACGCTCCGGCAGCAAGGCCCAGCGCGGTATCTTCCCTTACCGAAGGGATATAGCCGTCCCCGAGTTCCCTGATTATTCCGCCGAGTAGCGAGCACGGGACCCCGGTAAAGAAGTCATACCCGAGATTTTCAAGGCCTTCCTTTAGTTCCTGAGCTTTCATGGCGCGCCCCTTGCCCTAAGTGAACTGCCACCCTATGAGCTTCATTATATCCCTGAACGATTTGCCCTCGAGCACGCTGGCGGGCTCGAACCCGCAATGCACCGCGCATTCCGCACAGCGCGGGTTACTGCTCTTCGGGCCGTATTTTTTCCAGTCGGTCTTTTCTATCATCTCTTTATAAGTCGCGAAATGCCTGTCGGCAAGCTGGTAGCACGGCGAGCGCCAGCCGAACGGGTTGCGCGTCGGCGTCGACCACGGCGCGCAATCTATATCGCGCTTGCCTTGCACGAACTCTATATATAACGGGGAGCCGAGGAAATTATACTTCTTGAATTCGGGCTCAAGTTTCCTGAAATACTCCGCTAGCTCCTTCTTCTTGAAAAAGAACGCGTCCCCTACATGCACATACCCGTAAGCGGGAGATATCAGGAAGCCGTCCACCTTAAGGTCGTCAAGCGTCTTGAACAGCTGCCTTAATTCGTTTATATCAGTCTGTTTGTATATCGTCGTGTTAGTGCAGACGAAGTAACCCTTTTTCTTCGCGGCCTTTATCGCTTCTATGACCTTATTATAGGCGCCCTTCAGGCCCGTTATCGCGTCGTGGGTCTTCTCGAGCCCGTCTATATGGAAGTTAACCATGAGGTTCCCGCTCGGTTTCAGGCGCGGCATCTTGTCCCTGAACAACAGGCCGTTCGTGCAAAGGTATATGTATTTGCCTTTCTTCGTCAGCCTGTCTATCAGTTCCTCTATATGCGGATAGACGAGCGGCTCGCCCCCGCAGATCGAGACGATCTGCGCGCCGCACTCGTCGACTGCCTTCATGCATTCGTCGACGCTCATCATCCTGTTCAGGCCTTCCTTGTACTCCCTGATCCTGCCGCAGCCCTCGCACGCGAGGTTGCACATGAACGTCGGCTCGAGCATCAATACCAGCGCGAAGCGCCGGTTGCCCTTTATCTTGTTCGATACTATATGCTTCGTGATCTTTGCGGTAAGCCCCGGTTTGAACCTCATTTTATGTTATACCTTTAATTTTCCGCGAGCTGCGGCGTATTCCGAGAGAGCGATAAGCGGGAAGACCGCGGAATAAAGCTCGTAGCGGAGATAGCATACTCTCGGG
>JBAZJG010000012.1:0-46550 GCA_041651455.1 Candidatus Omnitrophota bacterium | reverse complement strand
ATAATCGGCGACGGATTCCACGACTTCCTGGACCGCCTGGTGGAATTCGGGCTGGTTGGGGTCCCTTGCGATGACCTTGGACATAAAATCTTCGATCTTCTTGCTGGACATTTTGCTGGCTCCTTTTTATAGATTGGTAAGAAATAAAAAAAGCGTCCCCTTTGTCGCTTATACTAGGTAGACGCCTTTGTCTTCTGGTATATAAGATAGCAGAATCAGGGCAGTTTTGTCAAGGTTAAAGGGGGATCATCGCCTTTATGCAGCGCACTTTTGCCTCTCCGGCCTGCTTCTTCAGGTCCTTATCCTTGGTGAAAGAAACGACTATCCCGTAAAAATCCAATGCGGCCAGATAGTTTTTTTTCTTATAACCGTTATCGGAGGATTTATCGGCCTTGTCTTCGTATTCCTTGCCCCGCTGGTAATATGCAAGCAACTTTTCTTCTTTCTTCTTTACGTCCTGGCTCTGGTCGATGTCTATGCACCTCTGGAGCACAAGGAACTGGTCCTCAAATTCATCCGCTTTAAGGGACAGCAGCTTTTCCCTGCACCTTTTTATCCCTTTCTCTCCGCTGCCTTTTATCTCGAGGACGGAACTCTTCGATACCAGCTCAAAACAATTCAGGGCGATCAGGAGATATCTTCTCTGGTCATCCGGTAAAAGTTGCCCATTACCATCCTTGCTTTTTTTATTATCCGCCATAGATTCGTATTCATTTGCCATCTCAAGGTAGCGCACATATGTCGGCCTTCTGGAACTGAGGTCCAGGGACTCTATGGCTTTTATTGTCTCGTTTAGCCCCTGTATAAAACATATGCCATAGAGGTAGTCCTCTGCAAAGTATTTTTCCGGAAGCTGCTTGGGATCCGCCCCGTCTCCGGCGAAAGCGGGCACACACAACGAGAGAAAAACCATGATCGATATCACGCATTTCAGTAAAGATCTCGTCATTTTAGCCCTCATCTGTAATACAGGTTGACCGTATCCCTGATATAGGTTATGGTTATGTCCTCCAGGACCGGCGTTTCGTAAAGGGTCGCGTTATTTGAGGAAAAATAGACCACATATTGAAAAACATTTGTCATATCGCCGCTGCTTATCGCCGCGTCGGGGGTGCCGTCTCCGTTCACGTCTAAACTGCCATCGGGACAGAAACCATAGGTGACGGTCTCCGATGCCGCGTTTGCCGATGCGGGGATAGTCACCGTGCCGGAAATATTCCCGAGCCTTACCGACCCCGTTAGGTTAAAAGGAGCCGATATATACCGGCCGTTCCATGTGTTAGTCCCCCTTTTGGCCGGTATGACCCTGACGTTATCGACCCATGCCTGATAGGCGCCTATTACCTGGCCCGAGTTACTCATATTTGAGCTTCCTATGCTCTGAGTTCCCCCGATGGTCCCGTTCGACATAAAGGCCGCGGCGACCGTATTATTGCCGTTCAACCTGATAGTGATCCTTGTAGGGCTGCCGGGAAAGGAATAACTTCCGTATTCATATCCGGAAGGCGACATTATAGTAAGCCTTGTATTCCCGGAGCCGCTCGGATCGCCCTCCACATATATCCTTGTATCGTTGTTGGAGTTGATCCATCTCCTCCAGTAAAAAATATTGGGGCACCTCATGGAGATCGTGCAGGTTAATCCGCCCATATTCCACCTGTTCGTGTTATTGACGGTCGGAAATCTTCCCGGATACTGGTAATCAAGATTCGACTGTGTCCAGCCTCCCGAGACATTAAGTACGCCTCCGGAGACATTAAGGCCTCCCGAACCCCAATACCAGGCGGACCAGTCGTTTATCCGGTCGCCGTACGTATCGGGCCACACCATGATATATTCTTCAAAATTGTCCCAAAAACCCAGTTTTAATGAGTTGGGCACCGTATCGTAACCCGTGGTATCCCAACTCTGCGTCGAATTTACCGGACAGGAATCCATCCATGTCACAAATATTAAATCACCATCGGCAAGGTCCACCTCCTCCATCTCGTCATTAAGCCACGGAACCATGAATTCGGCCTTGTCCGTCTGGACCCACATATCAAATATTTTTGTTATCATACGCTTCTGCACTGCGCCCACCTGGACTCCCGCCCTGGTAGAGGCACCGGTCGAGAGAAGGCTGTATACGCCTCCCGAGTTATAACAGAACTCCGTGGTATAAGCGGTCAGGGTGGAGGAGGGTTTTACCCTGTTAGGATTGCAGTTCTCTTTTATAATCGCAGCCTCGCCTGATGATATGTGGCCGTCGGACACGGCATCATCTATGGATGCGCTGAAATCGGCCCATGCCGTCATGGGAGACGACGACCTGTCCCCTGCTATATGCGTCGCCAGTGCAATCGCTTCGCCAGTAGATATGGTATTTCCGCCTCCGCTTATACCCTCAAAGACCGCCTGAAGTACTGTGAAATCCGCGGTATTGACATTTATCGGGCTCCTGCCGGCGCAATGCGGATCCGAATACGAGGATGTCGTAATTAGGTCGGATATCCCTGCATATATGGCTGCCGTAATGCCTGTAACAAACTTGATCTCCTCCGGGGTCGCGAATACACTGGTTGTCCTGTAACTCACGACATTGGCAGCCAGTTCCGGCGTTATCCCTGGAAGGTTGTCGAGTAGCTGGGCATTCGCATTGTTTATATTTACTTTCCTGGCCTCGTCGATTACCGTAACGTTATAAGTATTGTTCCCTACGGTGCCGCTATAACCCGAAGCCCAGGTTTCGTTTAAAGCATCCTGGAAATTGGCAAGGGTTTCGGATTTAAGCTCTGCTATAGTCCTTGCCAGGCCGGCTTCTGCCGCAAATTTTGCTTTGATAGAATAGGCGTAATTATGTGAAATGTATGTCTCGCGTAACGAGGTAAAGGCGAATGCGAGGGCTATCATCGAAAGGACAGACAGTACCCCCAAGGCAAAAATTATGGCAAATCCAACACGACGTTCCATGCCGGTCTCAACCCCCTGTATATGTAAGAAGTATGCCACTTAATTAGCCGATAGTCAATAATCACGTTTCGAACACCATGGGCACATTCTTCAGATGTTTCCCAGATATACGTTTTCCAACTTTTCCCTTGCTATGCCACGGGCGCGCTCAAGGGTCTCTTTGGGTGTAATCGGCAGGTCCATCCTGTAACACGGAAAATACCGCGAGAAATGCAGCGGCGTCTCCGGCCCGGCGTTATCGCATATCCAACCGGATAATTTTTTGAAATCCGCATCGGTGTCATTGAGACCGGTTATGACGAGGTTGGTTATTTCTATATGGCATGATTTCGCGGATGTTTTTATTGTACTCAAGACCGGCCCCAAACTTCCCTTACAGTACTTCCTGTAAAACCCGTCGTCTATTGATTTCAGGTCTATGTTCATCGCGCCGATGAGCGGCAGGATCTCCGCAAGCGGCCCGGGGTTCACGTATCCGTTTGTCACGAGCACGTTCTCAAGGCCGGCCTTTTTTGCCAGCTTAGCGGTATCGAGGACGAACTCGTACCAGATGAACGGCTCATTATACGTATATGCGATACCGAACGACTTGAGCTCCTTCGCCTTCGCGACGGCCCACTCGGGGGTTATCTTTTCGGTCGGGGCGCCGTCATCCTGCGATATCGCCCAGTTCTGGCAGAACGGGCATTTGAAATTGCACCCTTTCGTGCCGAGCGACAGGATATATTCGCCGGGATGGTAATGGTAGAGGGGTTTCTTTTCTATGGGGTCGAGAGCGACGGACGTCGTCTCGCCGTATATTATGGAGTGGAGCCTGCCCCCGGAATTCCGGCGCACCCCGCAGATACCTGTCGCGCCGTCCGCAATTTTGCAGTCATGCGGGCAGAGGAGACAATGTACTGCCGGCGCGGCAGTTCCGGCCGCTTTTTCCCAGTATAAAGCTTCTTTCAATACCTGCTCTTATCGTCCGGTTTCTGTCCTTCCTTGAGCAGGCCGGACAACTCCTTCATGAACTGGTTGATGTCCTTGAACTGCCTGTAGACCGAAGCGAACCTGACGTACGCTACTTCATCGAGGTCGTGCAGCTGCTTCATCACGAACTCGCCGATCGTCGTGGAGGAGACCTCTTTCTCATAGTTGCGCTGTATGAGGCGCTCGACCTCGTCGACCATGCCTTCTATCTTGTCCATCGGGACCGGCCGCTTCTCGCACGCCTTGACTATGCCGGAAAGGAGCTTCTTCCTGTCGAACGGTTCGCGCCTGCCGTCTTTCTTGATGACCATCATCTGGTGCTCTTCGAGGCGCTCGTAGGTCGTGAACCGTTTCTGGCACTTGAGGCATTCGCGCCGGCGCCTTATCGTGTCGCCTTCGGCGGATATGCGCGAATCTATTACCTTATCCTCTATCGTGCCGCAGAAAGGGCATTTCATCTCTTCCCCTTTACCGGTTCTGTCCTTACGGTTATGCCGGCCTCTTCGAAGAACTTCCTCGCCATCTCGTCGGGATATCCCGAGCCGATGACGATCTCCTTTATGCCGGCGTTGATGAGCATCTTCGCGCATATAGAACACGGCTGGTTAGTGCAGTAGAGCGTGCTGGCGTGTATGTCGACGCCGTAGAGCGCGGCCTGTATTATCGCGTTCTGTTCCGCGTGTAGCCCGCGGCAAAGCTCATGGCGCTCGCCGGACGGGACTTTCAGTTTTTCGCGGAGGCAGCCCGCGTCCTCGCAATGCGCAATGCCGCTCGGCGTGCCGTTATAACCGGTCGTCAGTATCCTGCGGTTCTTGACTATCAGCGCGCCGACGGACCTCCTGAGGCAGGTCGAGCGTTCGGATATGAGTTCCGCTATCCCCATGAAATATTCGTCCCATTCGGGGCGCTTCTTCTTCAATGACGGTTTTTTCGCCATATCATTCACCTTTCAGGAGGTCGGCGTAAAGCGGGAACTTTTTCACGAGCAAGCCGACCTTGTCGCCTACCCGTTTAGCGGCAGCGGCGTCGGTTATATTGCCCAAGACCTCGTCCATTAACGACGCTATCTCTTCCATCTCTTTCTCTTTCATTCCGCGCGTCGTAACGGCCGGCACGCCTATCCTTATCCCGCTCGGTTTCATCGGGGGGTTCGGGTCATAGGGAATAGTGTTCTTGTTGACGGTTATCCTCGCCTTGTCGAGCGCTTCCTGCGCGTCCTTGCCGTTGAGCCCCTTGCTGTTGAGGTCTATCGAGAAGAGGTGGTTATCGGTGCCGCCCGACACTATCCTGTAGCCCTTCTTCTGGAAGGACGCCGCGAGCGTGCGCGCGTTCTTGAGTATCTGCCCCTGGTAGACCTTGAACTCCGGCTCGAGAGCTTCCTTGAACGCGACGGCTTTAGCCGCTATGACGTGCATCAGCGGCCCGCCCTGTATGCCCGGGAAGACCATCGAATCGATCTTCTTCGCGAACTCTTTTTTGCAGAGTATCATTCCGCCGCGCGGCCCGCGCAGCGTCTTGTGCGTCGTCGTGGTGACGAATTCCGCGTAAGGGACCGGGTCCGGGTGCAGCCCCGCGGCCACGAGGCCGGCGAAATGCGCCATGTCGACCATCAGGTACGCGCCGACCTTGTCGCATATCCCGCGGAACCTCTTAAAATCTATCGCGCGGGGGTAGTTCGACGCGCCCGCGAGTATCATCTTCGGCCTGCACTCGACCGCAATCCTCTCTATCCCGTCGTAGTCGAGCATCTCCGTCTTGCGGTCGACCATGTAAGGCACTATATTGAAATATTTCCCCGAGAAGTTCGCCTTGTGCCCGTGCGTCAGGTGGCCTCCGCAGGCGAGGTCGAGCGCCATTACGGTGTTGCCCATATTGAGCGCCGCGAAATAGACGGCCATGTTCGCGGACGAGCCGCAGTGCGGCTGGACGTTCGCGTGTTCAGCCTTGAAGATCTCCTTCGCGCGGTCTATCGCGAGTTTCTCGGCGACATCGATATGCTCGCATCCGCCGTACCAGCGCGCGGCCGGATAGCCCTCCGCGTATTTGTTCGTGAGCACCGAGCCCTGCGCCTCGAGGACCGCGCGGCTTACGAAGTTCTCGCTCGCGATAAGTTCTATGTTGCCCTCCTCGCGCTTCGTCTCGTTGATTATCGCTTCGTATACTTCCGGGTCCGTCTTCTTGAGATGGTCCATCAAATCGCCTCCAGGTCTGATATCTGCTTTACTCTCCTTAAATGCCTTCCCCCCGCCCTCCTCGTCGCGAACCAGACGTCAAGGATCCTCTTCGCCTTGAATATGTTCGTCGCCTTCGCGCTGAAGACGATTACATTCGCGTCGTTATGCTCGCGCGAAGAGCGCGCGCCGTCGATATCAAAAACAAGCGCCGCGCGGACGCCGCGCGACTTGTTCGCGACTATCGACATTCCTATGCCGCTCTTGCATATCAGCACGCCCCTCGGGAATCTCTTCTTGCTTACCGCGTCCGCGACGGCGTACCCGAACTTCGGGTAATCGCAGGATTCTGCGGAAAAACAACCGAAATCCTTCACCTCGTGGCCTTTGGACTTGAGGTACTTGATCATCTTCGCCTTCAGGTCAAAACCGCCGTGGTCGGCGCCTATGGCTATGCGCATATCTTCTTCCCCACCCTTTCTATCGCGTCTTTTAAGGTCATAAGGACCGATTCATACACTTCTTTCGGCTTGCCTATAGGGTCCGTGACCCAGAGGTTCTTCGGTTTTTCCGCGTCCCCGTCATAGGCGTATTCGACAAGCAGGTGCGTCTTCTCCGAGGCCTCGGGCAAAAGCTCCTTTATCGACTGCGAGTGCACGGGCTCCATGCAAAGTATCAGGTCGTATTCTTTTATGAGCTGCCCCGACACCACCTGGGCGCGGTGGCCCGACACATCGACGTGCTCCCTCTTCATGACCTCTACGGCGTTGGAGCTGGCCATCATGCCCGGTATCGTCGCGATGCCGGCCGAGGCGACCCTCACATCCGCGCACTTATGCTCTTTCAGCCATTTCTTAAGGAGGCCCTCGGCCATTACGCTGCGGCACGAGTTGCCCGTGCATACCATCAGGACGGATTTAACCATCGGCGACCTCGCATATTTTGGGCCCCGGGATAGCGCCTTCGCGCAATATCACCGGCTTCCTGCCCGACATATCCACCACCGTCGATTCTTTCCCTATCTTTGTCCTGCCGCCGTCTATGACGACCTCTATCATCCCGTCGAGGTCCCGCAGGACCTCCTTCGCGCTGACAGGCGGCTTATTGCCCGATATGTTGGCGCTCGGCGCGACGACGGGCACACCCGCCGCCCTGATCAGCTTTAACGCTATCCTGTTGTCGGGCATCCTGAACCCGGTCTTCCTGCCGCGCTTGTCCTTCAATACCAGCGTCAGCGGCCCGGGCCAGTACTTCTTCATCAATCTCGCCGCTTTCAGCGGTATGCGGCCGGCCATCTTTTTCACGTCCTCCGGGCCCGCGATATGCACGGTAAGCGGTTTGTTCAGCGGGCGGTTCTTTATTTTGTAAAGCTTCTTTACCGCCCGGGCATCAAACAGGTTCGCGCCGAGGCCGTATACCGTCTCGGTCGGGAAACCCACCAACCCGCCGTTCCTGAGGACCGAAGCCGCTTCATTTATCTTTCCCGCATCAGGCCGCGAGGCATCGATGCGCACCACTATCGTCATAAGCTTAATTTTTTGTTCTTCGCTATCACGTCGGCCTCAAGCCTCTTCTTGAAAGCGTTGAGCTCGCCGGCGACTTTCTTGTCTTCGAGCGCGAGTATCTGCAGCGCGAATATCGACGCGTTGCGCGCGCCCGATTTGCCTATAGCCATCGTCGCCACAGGCACGCCGTAAGGCATCTGCACCGTCGAGAAGAGTGAATCCATCCCGTTCAGGCTGCTCGTCTCCATAGGCACGCCGATGACCGGCAGGCGCGTCATCGAAGCTATGACGCCCGCGAGGTGCGCCGCGCCGCCCGCCGCGGCTATGATCACGTGTATGCCTTCCTTCTCGGCGGTCTTCGCGAACGCGTGCACGAGCGCGGGGCTCCTGTGCGCAGACATTATCTTGAGGTCGAACGGGACCTTAAAGTCTTTGAGGACCTTAAGCCCCTCTTCCATCGTCGACAGGTCTGAATCCGATCCCAGTATCACCGCTATCTTGGGTTTTGCCATGTGAAGCTCCTTTTGTTCACCTCTTCAGCGCCCTGTGCCCTATATCCCTTCTGAAATGCATGCCCTCGAACTCTATGAGGTTGACCGCGTTATAGCACCTGTCGATCGCGTCCCTTATATCCGAACCGAGAGCGGTCACGTTCAGCACGCGCCCTCCCGCCGTGACGGTCCTTCCGTCGGCGGATCTCGTGCCGGCATGGAAGACGAATACGTCTTTCGCCTTATCGAGCGCGTCGAGGCCTTCTATCTCGAATCCGGTCTCGTATTCCCCCGGGTATCCTCCCGAAGAGAGCACGACCGACACGCATGCCCTCTCATCCCAGTCCGGTTTGGCCATATCTATCTCGTCGTCTATCGAAGCTTCGATAAGCTCGATCAGGTCGCTTTTGAGCCGCGGGAGGATAACCTGCGTCTCAGGGTCCCCAAACCTGCAATTGAACTCGAGGACCTTGGGGCCCGCGTCCGTCACCATTATCCCTGCATATAATACTCCCGTATATCGGGCGTTCTCCTTGCCCAATGCGGCGATCGTCGGCCTGATTATGCCGTTCATTACGGAATCGGTCAGCTCGGGCGTCGCCACCGGCGCCGGCGAATAAGCGCCCATGCCGCCCGTATTGGGGCCGTTGTCCCCGTCGAATATCCTCTTGTGGTCCTGTGCTGACGCGAGCGGGACGCAATCTTTCCCGTCGGTGATCACGAGTATCGAGACCTCCTCGCCCTCGAGGCATTCCTCGATGATTATCCTGCTCCCCGCGTTCCTGAACTCGCGGCGCTCCATCATCGATTCCACGGCGGATATCCCCTGCTCTTTCGACGAGCATACGACGACTCCCTTGCCGGCCGCGAGCCCGTCCGCCTTGACCACGAAATTCCTTTTAAGCCCTTCGATATACCTCTTCGCGCGGGCGCTGTCCTCGAACACCTCAAAATCCGCCGTGGGTATGTTATATTTCTTCATGATCTGTTTCATGAAGACCTTGCTCGCTTCTATCTTCGCGGCTTCCTTCGACGGGCCGAACACCCTGAGCCCGTTCACGCAGAACCTGTCGACAATCCCGAGCGCGAGCGGCGCTTCCGGCCCGACGACGGTAAGGTCTATCTTGTTCCTCGTCGCGAACCCGATAAGGCCCGTGATATCGTCCGGCTTTATATCGACGCACTCGGCTATCGACGAGATGCCGCCGTTGCCCGGCGCGCAATAGACCTTATCTACGAGCGTCGACTGTTTTATTTTCCAGGCGAGCGCGTGCTCCCTGCCGCCCGAACCTATGATCAGAACCCGCATATTATCTTTACCTTGCCCCGCTGCGGCGGGACCTTGGCTTTGCTGCCCTTATTGACCGATCCGACTATCCACGAATCTATGCCGTGTAACGCGAAGATCCTCTTCGCTTTGCTAAAATCCTGCGGCGGCATCACAACGATCATGCCGAGGCCCATATTGAAGGTCCGGAACATCTCGACCTCCTCGATACGGCCCTTCTTCTGTATCTTCCTGAATATCTCCGGGACGACCCACGATCCCTTTTCTATGACGAGTGTCTTCCCGTCCGGGACGATGCGCGGTAATTTCTCGAAGAACGCCCCTCCGGTTATGTGCGCTATGCCCTTGACCTTTACGGCCTTCCTGAGCTCGAGCACGGGCTTGACGTATATTCTCGTCGGCGCAAGCAGCTCTTTCGCGAGCTTCTTTTGTTCGGCCGTCGAAAAAACCTTCCTTATGAGCGAATAACCGTTCGAATGCGGGCCGCTCGAGGCCAGCCCGACGGCTATATCGCCTTCCTCCATATTGGAGTTGTCGACTATATTTTTCCTCTCGACCGCCCCGACGCAGAAACCCGCGAGGTCATACTCGCCGGGCTTATAGAACGACGGCATCTCCGCGGTCTCGCCGCCGACAAGAGCGCAGCCGGCCTGCCTGCACCCTTCTGATATCCCCTTAACGACGTCCGCGAGGACTCTCCTGTCTATCTTCCCCGTAGCGATATAATCTAGGAAGAGCAGCGGCTCCGCGCCGGTCGTCAGCACGTCGTTCACGTTCATCGCGACCATATCTATGCCTACAGTGTCATGCTTTCCAGCAAGGAAGGCGATCTTGAGTTTCGTGCCGACTCCGTCGGTGGACGATACGAGCAGGGGGTCCTTGTATCCGGAGGCCTTCAGGTCAAATAGCCCCCCGAACCCGCCGAGCCCGCAGTCCGCCCCTTTGCGCGCCGTGCTGCGCGTGTACTTTGTTATCGCGCCGATGAAACGGCTCGCTTCAACGATATCGACACCCGCCTTCTTGTAGGTAAGCCCCATTTTAATATCCTTTATGCTCAGTAGCGAACTTGTTTGCCTCTCCGCCGAACGGCACCGGGTAATCTCCGGTAAAACACGCCGTGCAATAGTTCTTCGGGCACGCGACACAGCTTAGCAGCCCCTCGACCGAAAGGTATCCGAGGGTCGTGACGCCGAGGTATTTGCGTATCTCTTCTACCGTATGCGTCGCCGCGATCAACTCCTTCTTCGTCGGGAAATCTATCCCGTAGAAGCACGGGAACTTTATCGGAGGGCACGATATCCTCATATGGACCTCTTTCGCTCCCGCGTCGTAAAGCTTCTTTATCCTCGCTTTCGATGTCGTCCCGCGCACTATCGAATCGTCGACGACTATGACCCTCTTGTCCTTCAACAGCGCCTTTATCGGGTTCAGCTTTATCTTCACGCTGAAATCCCTGATATGCTGCAGCGGCTGGATGAACGTCCTGCCGACGTAATGGTTGCGGATTATGCCCATCTCGAGCTCTATTCCCGACTCATGCGAGAGACCGAGCGCGGCGGGCGTCCCTGAATCCGGAACGGGGACGATAAGGTCCGCGTCGACGGGGTGCTCTTTTGCGAGCACATGCCCAAGCCTCTGCCTGACAAGGTGCACCGACTCGCCGAAGATATACGAATCGGGCCTCGCGAAATATATATGCTCGAATATGCAGTGCGCGACTTTTTTGCTGTCGCCGAACGGCTTCGTCGAACGCAGGCCCTTCTTGCTTATATATAACACTTCGCCCGGCTCAAGCTCGCGCACGAACTCCGCCTCTATGAGGTCGAGCGCGGTTGTCTCGCTCGCGAGCACATACGCGTCGCCTAATTTTCCGAGGCACAGCGGCCTCCAGCCGTGCGGGTCGCGCACTCCGACGAGCATGTCCTCTTTCATTATGACAAGCGAGAACGCGCCCTTAAGCTGCCGCAGTGTGTATACGAGCCCCTCCTCGAGGTTCTTATGCTCGGGCCTCGCCATCAGGTGTATGATTATCTCGGAGTCGAGCGTCGTCTGGAATATCGACCCGCGCGCCTCGAGCTCGTCGCGCAATCTCGCGCCGTTGACGAGGTTGCCGTTATGCCCGACCGCTATGGTCCCGCGTGAATAATCTACGACGACGGGCTGGGCGTTCTTCAATGTCGTGGATCCCGTCGTGGAATACCTTACATGGCCTATCGCAACATGGCCTTTCAGTTCGCTCAGGACACCTTCGTTGAATACATCGGCGACCAGGCCCATCCCTTTATGGACATGCGTCGTTTCACCGTCGAAAGACGCTATTCCGGCCGATTCTTCGCCCCGGTGCTGAAGGGCATACAGGCCAAGATAGGCAAGCCGCGCTGCTTCCTTATGACCGTATACTCCGAACAGCCCGCAGTATTCCTTGATCCTTCCGTCCATGTTTACCTCTAGACGCTTTTAACCCCGTTCCTGAATATCCTGACGCCGTCGCCCTCGCGTTGGGCCTCCCCGCGCGTCCAGCGGGGATGCTGAGTCGAGAACAAGTGCCTTTCCGGATGCGGCATCAGGCCGAATATCCTTCCCGTTATATCGCATATTCCCGCGATGTTATCTACCGAGCCGTTCGGGTTCCACGGGAAACCCGCGAGCTTCCCGTGCGGGTCCACGTACCTGAAGACTACCTGCCCGTTGGCCCACAATTTTCCGAGTACCGCCGCGTCCTTCGGGACGAACTTGCCTTCGCCGTGCGCCGCGGGAATATATATCAGTTCGTCGAGGCCGCGGGTCCATACGCACCTGTTCTGCGATTCCATATTGGGGCTCTTCGCCATCCGCAGGTAGACCCACCTGTCCTCGTACCTTGCCGTATCGTTCGTCGTGAGGGTCGCTTCGAGCTGCTCGCCTCCCTCGCCCTTGCCCGGCAGCAGGCCCGCTTTCACGAGGACCTGGAAACCGTTGCAGATGCCTATTATGAGCTTGCCGGCGCCTATGAACTTTTCAAGGTCGGCGGCCAGTTTGTATTTAAGTTCATTCGCGAGGACCTTTCCCGACGCGACATCGTCGCCGTAGGTGAAGCCGCCCGGGACCGCGAGTATATGGTAATCGCGCAGCTTCTTCTCCCCGGAGACGAGCCTGTTTATATGTACCTGCTCCGCGGACGCGCCGGCGTGTTCGAACGCGAACGCGGTCTCGACGTCGCAGTTGGTCCCTGCGGCGCGCAACACCAGTACTTTTGGCCTGCCCTTGACAGCTACCATTTCAGCGGACCCTGCCATGCCTCCTTGAGCTCATCTATATCCGACCTTACCGCGACTTTACCGTCCAAACCGTATATCACAAAATCCTTGTGGTCGATCACCCTGCCTATCATGCCTATAACGGCGCCCTTCATCGCCTTCTCGAACGCCTCGCGATTATCTTTCCTGACCTCGGCTATGAACCTTGTGTTCGACTCCGAGAAGAGCACGCCGTCGCTGCGTTTCGCGCCGCGCGCGGCATACCTGTTCCTGAAAGGCACGTCGCTCAGCGATATCTCCGCCCCGAGCCCGCCCGCAAAAGCCATCTCCGCCGCGGCCACGCCGATGCCGCCTTCGGAGCAATCGTGGCACGCGCTGACGAGGCCGGACCTTATCGCCGCGCTGAGTTTCTCCATGACGGCCCGCGCGCGTTTCAGGTCGACAACCGGCACGGAATTACCGGTCACGCCGTTGAGGCCGTAATAATGGGAACCTCCCATTTCATCGAACGTCGTGCCGACGATATATATAAGGTTCCCCGCCTCCTTGAGGTCCATGGTCACGCATTTCGTGACGTCCTCGGTCACGCTTATCGCGGATATGAGCAGCGTGCCCGGTATCGAGACCCTCCTGCTGCCGACGATATATTCGTTATGCAGGCTGTCCTTGCCCGATATGAAAGGCGTACTGAACGCTTTCGCCGCGTCATAACATCCGAGGGATGCCCTTACCAGGCTGCCGAGCTGCGGAGGCTGGTCGGTGTCGCCCCAGCAGAAATTATCGAGTATAGCGACTTCCTTGAGTTCGCCGCCGACGGCGGTTATCTGCCTGAGCGCCTCGTCGATATTCGAGGCCGCCATCCAGTACGGGTCTATGTCGCCGTAACGCGGGTTGATGCCGTTCGATATCACGACGCCCCTCTTCGAGCCGAGTACGGGTATCGCGACCGCCGCGTCGGACGGGCCGTCGTTGCACACTCCCACGAGCGGTTTAACGGCGGAGCCAGCCTGCACTTCGTGGTCATACTGCCTGATTATCCATTCCTTGCTGCAGATATCCCAGTTCGAGAGCAGGCCCAGCAGCGAAGGCGTGAGGTCCTTCGGGCAAGCGAACTTGGGTTCGGCGAATTTCGGCGCCTTCCATTTCGCCTTCCTGACCTCCTTCGGGTTGCCCCCGTGCAGGAAATCCATGCCCAGTTCGCAGACCTTCTCGCCGCCGTAAAATAATTCGAGTTTCTTCGTCTTCGTGAATTCGCCTATTACCGTCGCCTCGACGTCTTCCGCCTCGAAGACCTCGAGCAGTTTCTTTACCTTACTCTTCGGGACGGACAGGACCATCCTCTCCTGCGCCTCGGATATCCATATCTCGGTATAGGTAAGCCCGCCGTATTTTATCGGGACTTTCGAAAGATCGATCCTCGCGCCGGTCTTCTCGCCCATCTCGCCGACCGCGCTCGAGAGCCCGCCCGCGCCGCAATCGGTTATCGCGTCATAAAGCCCGAGGTCCCGTGCTTTAAGTATGCAGTCGGCCATCTTCTTCTCTTCGATGGGGTTGCCTATCTGCACCGCCTGCGCGGAGACCTGCTCCGATTCCGAGGTCAGTTCTCCCGACGAGAACGTAGCGCCGTGTATGCCGTCGCGTCCCGTCCTGCCTCCGACGACGACCGCGAGGTCGCCGCTCTCTACTTCCTTGAACGACTTATCCTTCGGCATTATCCCGACGTTGCCGCAATAAACGAGCGGGTTGCCGATATACCTGTTATCGAAGAGCACCGCGCCGTTGACCGTAGGTATGCCCATCTTGTTGCCGTAATCCCTGACGCCCGCAACGACACCCTTCATCACCCTCTTCGGGTGAAGCGCGCCTTTCGGCAGGCGCGAGAACGGGTAATCCGGCTCGCCGAAACAGAAGATATCGGTGTTCAGTATCGGTTTCGCTCCGAGGCCGGTACCGAGCGGATCGCGTATGACGCCTCCGAGGCCCGTATTCGCCCCGCCGTACGGCTCTATCGCAGACGGGTGGTTATGCGTCTCCACCTTGAAACAGATATTGTTCTCTTCGTCGAAACGTATGACGCCCGAGTTGTCCTTGAAGACCGATACGCACCACGGCTTATTGAGCTCCGCGGTCGCCTTCATTACGGTCTCCTTCAGCAGGTTCTTTATGCGGCGCTTCTTGCCTCCCGCCTCGTAATCGACCATGCCGCGGAACGTCTTGTGGGCGCAATGCTCCGACCAGGTCTGCGCGAGCGTCTCGAGCTCTATATCCGTAGGATTGCGCCCGAGCCGCGTGAAATATTCCTTTATGCGGCGCATCTCGGCCAGGTCGAGGAAGAGCTGGCCTTCCCTGCTTATCCTCTCGAGCTCTTTGCCGGACGCGTTGAGCATCTTTACCGTTACCAGCTTAAAATCATATTTCGGGGGGTTCTTCGAGGTGTATGAATCATGCCCGGATACGACATGCTGTATGACCTTGTTGAAGAGCAGTTTCTCGCTTATCGTCTTCAGGTCCTTCTCCGCGGCCTTGCCAGAGATGATGTATTTCTTCGCGGTCTTGACCGTCTCGACGCCGCCGATGCCGAGGTCGAGGATGCCTTTCCTGACGCTCTCTTCGACGGGGTCCATGACGCCGGCGTTATACGTTACCTCGACGACGGCATGTTTCGCGGACTTGTCCCTTCCGCTGGCCGGCCCGCGGCCGGCCGTATAGCGCTGGGTCACCGGGTCCGCAAGCAGTTCCGCGGATATCCGCCTGATCTCCTGCTGCCCGATATCCCCCTCGATTATATATACCTGCACGGCCTCGACGGAATCAACGCTCTTGATCCCGAGGTCCTCGATATCCTTCTTTATGCCGGGGTCCGCCGCCCCGTCCTTTCCGCTTACTTCAACGCGCCAGAGCACTTAGATCTCCTTGCCTGTAAGCTTCTTCAACGCCTCGAGGTATTTCTTGCTCGTCTTCTTTATGATGTCTTCCGGCAGGTTCGGCGCCGGGGCCACTTTGCACCAATCCAGGCCTTCGAGGTAATCGCGCACGAACTGCTTGTCGAAACTCATCTGCGGCCCGCCCGGCTTGTACTTCTCTTTCGGCCAGAACCTCGACGAATCGGGCGTAAGCACCTCGTCTATCAGTATCGTCTTGCCTTCGTCCGTCACGCCGAATTCGAATTTCGTGTCGGCGATTATTATGCCTTTAGAATCCGCGTATTCGGCGGCCTTTTTATATATGGATATGGCCTTGCATTTCACTAACTCGAAAAGCCGGTCGCCGAGCTTCTTCCTCGCGCCGACCTCGGTCATGTTGATGTCGTGGCCCACGTCCTCTTTCGTCGACGGCGTGAACAGCGGCTCGGGCAGCTGGTCCGATTCCTTCAGTCCTTTCGGCAGCTTTATGCCGCAGATCTCGCCGCTCTCCTTGTATTCCTTCCAGCCGGAACCCGACAGGTATCCCCTGACTACGCATTCTATCGGCAGAGGACGCGTCCTCCTGACGAGCATCGAGCGGTCGCGCAGCATGTCCGTGGAATCCCCGAGGCGGTCGCGCAGCGAATCCATGTCGAAGGTCACGATATGGTTTTCCGTAAGGTCCTTCAGGAAAGAGAACCAGAAACCCGATATCTGCGTCAGGACCTTGCCCTTGAACGGGATGCCCTCCTGCAGAATTACGTCGAAGCAGGATATCCTGTCCGTCGCGACTATCAGCAGCTTGTCGTCATATTCGTAGATATCCCTTACCTTGCCGCGCTTGAAGAACTTCAGCGGCACGCCCTCGGTGGCGAGTATCACCTGTTCTTTTGTCTTCTCTGTCATAGCCCTAACCGTTTGTATATCCTGTCCACGTTCTTTGTGTAATATCCAAGGTCGAAGCATGCCTCTATCTCTTCCTGCGCGAGATACTTCGTCACCTCGATGTCATCCGCCAGTGCGGCATTGAACTCCACGTTCTCCTTCCATACGCGCATCGCGCAGCGCTGGACCAGGTCATACGCCTCGTTCCTCGTGACCCCCTTACCTATCAGCGCGAGAAGCACCCTTTGGGAGAAGACGAGGCCCTTCATCCTGTCGAGATTCTCTATCATCCTATCGGGGTATACGGCCATATGCATCGCGACGTCGGTCGCGAGGTTAAGCATGTAATCGATGAGTATGCACGAGTCCGGCAGGATAACGCGCTCTACCGACGAGTGCGAGATGTCCCTCTCGTGCCACAACGAAATATTCTCCATCGATGCGAGCGCATTCCCGCGCAGGACCCTCGCGAGCCCGGCGATGCGTTCGCAGATTACCGGGTTGCGCTTGTGCGGCATCGCCGACGAGCCCTTCTGCCCCTCGGTGAACGGCTCCTCCGCCTCGAGGACCTCGGTCCTTTGGAGCGCCCTTACCTCGGTCGCGAACTTCTCGAGCGTCCCGCCGATAATGGCTATAACGGAAAGGAACTGCGCGTGCCTGTCGCGCTGGATGACCTGTGTCGCTATCGGCGCCGGCTCGAGCTTCAGGCGTTTGCATACGTATTCCTCAACCCACGGGTCGACGTTCGCGAACGTGCCGACCGCTCCGGAGAGCTTCCCGACGCTTATTGCCTCGCGCGCGGCTTTCATCCGCGCGATATTGCGCTGCGTCTCGGCGTATATCAGCGCGAACTTGAGCCCGAAGGTCATCGGTTCGGCGTGCACTCCGTGAGTCCTTCCGACGCACGGGGTGTTCTTGTATTTTTTGGCTTTTCTCTCGAGCGCTATGAGGAACCTCTTGAGGTCATCTATGATGATGTCGGCGGCGTCGCGCATCTGCAGCGACAGGCCGGTATCGAGCACGTCGCTCGAGGTCAGGCCCATGTGTATGTATTTCGCGTCGGGCCCGACGTTCTCGGATATGCTCTTAATGAAGGCGATGACGTCGTGTTTTGTCTCTTTTTCGATCTCTTTGATGCGGTTTACGTCGAAGCGGGCCCTCTTCTTTATCTCGGAAAGGGCGGATTTTGGTATGAGTTTCTTCTTCGCGAATGCCTCGCAAGCGGTTATCTCCACGTCGAGCATGCGCTGGAAACGGTTCTGGTCTTCCCAGATCTTGCCCATCCTGGGCAGGGTATACCTCTCGATCATCTTGCCTCCAATGACACAATGTCAATTAAGGACAGTCCGAGGGACATATTTTTCTTCTTTTAACGAGGAATACTTGTTTGATGTAGGCTTTTACTACGATTATTTATACCACAATCGGGTTGTGGTGTCAAAATAATTCTGATACAAAATATTGCGTATTTGCTACTTAGCGCCCTTGCTCCTGAGCAGGTCCGCGATATCCTTATGACCTCCCGCCACGGCATATGAAAGGGCGGTATCGTTCGTGGTAGTGACTTCGTTTACCTTGGCGCCCTTATCCAGGAGCAGTTGTACTATATCGATACTGCCGGACTGGACGGCCCTCATCAGGGCCGTGATGCCGTCGTTGCCGCTGCGGTCGCCGTGCCTGCCGTAGAAGGTGCCTTCGGTCAGCTTCGTATTCGGGTCGGCACCCTTTGACAAAAGCAGCTGCACAAGTCCCGCGTCTTTACCCTGTATGGCTATCGTAAGGGCGGTATCGGTAGATGTGCACCTCTGGTTCGGGTCTGCGCCTTTGTCGAGAAGGAGCTTGACGGTATCACTGTTGCCTCCTTCGGCGGCGTATATCAGTGCCGTATAACCGCGGATATCCTGGGCGCTCTTGTTGGCGCCGGCGGAGAGCAAGTCCCCGACGATGCCCGTATAGCCGTTCTTCGCAGCATACATCATCGCTGAGACGTTGTCCTTATCGTCCAGGTTGACCGAGGCATAATGCGACAGAAGGTATTTCACGATGTCCTCGCGCCCGTTCTTCGCGGCCTCGATGAGCGGCGTCGTCTCGTTCTGCCCGTGGCAGTTGATATTGACGTCCTCGCCGACGTACCACGCGACCTTCTTCGCGTCGCCGGACGCCGCCGCCGCGATGAGCGTGTCCTCCCTCGAGTCCGCATGCGCCGTGCCGCCTGATATCAAACATGCAACCAAAAATACGAGACCAATACTTTTTTTCAAGCGAGCCTCCGCTGGAGTGAAATGCTATGCGTTTTCATTTTTTCTCTTTAATATTTATTGTACGACCATCTGCATTGATCTTAAGAATAACGGGTTCAGATGCGATTTTCTCTATACAGTAGTCCACAGGATACTTTTTACCGTTAATAACGATGTTTCCTTTTTGGGAATTGAAGACCAGCCTTAATCCTTTATTTTTATCTAATTCAAAATTGTTCAGGAAATCTTTTAAGTCTTGCCCTAAGTAGACCTTTTCATGTTCTGTCCCAGGGCTAATTGTTAAGACCGTAGCGGACTGCACAAAAGCCAAATCATCAATTTCAGCGCCTCTACATACCGTCAAGGTGAAAGCTACACAAGCTAAGGAAGTAAGAATTATTATTAATCTCTTCATTTTATCCTTTCATAACGGTTGAGCTCAGCGGGTGCGAACGAAGTGAGCCTCCGCTAAAGTGAAATGTTAGACTATCTTATCTATGCATTGAAATAATTCTAGTACAGCTCTCAAGTGAAACATGGGAGTACCTTATAAATAAAATCGTTAACTTGTTTGAGTTTTATCGCCGTTCTTTTTAACCATCATAACGATCCTAACTGTTTCATCCATAAAAGAAGCGATATCTTTAGGGGTGAGGTACGAACTTGTAAATTTCCGCTCACGTTTAAATAGTAATTGATTATTCCTTACGATAACGCTGCCCGAACTATTTTCCTTATCAAGGGTAGATTTCTCTTCAGGAAGCAAGACATAATAATTTTTCATAGGCACTTTCCCCAAATCAACTAAAGCTGATATATAAAGCTTCTCGTAAGTATTGTAACCGTAAAAACCACCAAAAACATTGCCATGAAAAACGACCATTGGTATGTCTTTCCATTCACCGATAAAAATATCAGTAATTTCATTAGTATCTGCGATTCCAAAGGCATTAAGGATCTGTGCGGAAGTAAGATCGGGTTTTGAAGTATAAGCTAATCCATTTTTCTTTGCGAATTTTCTAAACCTCTTCTGCCAATCCTTATCGAGTAACACCTCGATCACCCAAAATAGCAACATTATGAAAACTATTATTACTAATATAAATAAGTTTTCTTTTATACTATTTATAAAAGAACTTGTGCTATTGAAAGAGGTATTTTGTAAAAGAAGGTATAAACACATAAACAAGAGCGCCCCCACTCCAAACAATATGTTTTTTCTCTTTTCTTCCATTCTGATTACATTTTCTTTTTATCGAATTATAGATATTCTATCGACGTTGACGTTTATACTATCTTGGTGGTACTGTTTCAGGCGGAGCACACTAAATTCATTCCACAGAAGGTCCCGATGCGTCATTTAATCTTACTACTCCTGTTTCATCCACAAAATAGGTCTTTTTTTCCGACGATAATTCTGGATTTTCGGGAGAAGCAACGCATGTATATTTACTTGGACCTATATAGGTATATAGAAACTTATACCCGCTCTTGGTCCCGCTACCTAATTGCTTATCGATGTACGGCGGGTTTGCTTCAGATAGCGCCTTAAGATCTGACGGATATGCTATCGGTGTATTTGCAACTCTGTAACATTCACATGCGGTACTTATCGTCCGTAAGGAAGATACTGCGGACTCCTTCTCGTATCCTCCAGACGTATCAAATGATGGATATTCCATTTCAGTCGAAAACTGTAAGCACTTTATGGTCTTGGCATCATTTGCTCCCATAGATGTAAAATCCGGCATCTCCATTTGCTGTACAACAAATTTAACATTATCCCCTTCTTTCTTATCTGTTGTTCCATACATATCTGAAACAACGATTTCCTGATTATTCCATTTAACTACGTAGGCGCGGAATCTCGCCCCTTTGTTTTCGGCGGTGTAGACTTTTAACACTTTGCCTTCAAATGTTTCCATTGACATATTTCCATAACCGCTTATGGGTACTGCATTTTCTGAAGCAACGGCAGATAACGAAGTAAATGCCGCTATAGCTAGCGCCATCATTGCAATTCTCATCGCTATTCTCCTTTATGTAATATTACGCCTAACAATTGAACTCAGCGGGTGCGAGCACGGCGAGCCTCCGCTAGAGTGAAATGTTAGGCATATTTATTTTACGGCCATGGTTTTGGAACCTGTCCCTGTAATGCTTTATCTATTTCTGAATAAAATGACGCATCATTCCATTCTTTTTTAGCTTTGCTTGCGATCTCTTCGGCCTCTACTTTGCGCTGGTTGAGAACTAAAATCGCTATGAGCGTTGTGATTTCATTCGTGAACGCTTTATTGGCGTATTCAAGATGCCTTTTTCCATACCTTGAGTCTTTGGCAAATATTTTGTTTTCCTTGTAAAACTCAACGAATTTAGAAAACGAATCCTTTGAGTCGATATATTTTCCGCATACTTTATACTCTTTGGCATTAATCAGGCTGGGTTGCGCAATATCGTAGACCTTCCTTGCGGAATCCACATTACGAGCATCAAGCAACATGAATGTTTCCTTTGTAAGGGATTCCTCTCCAAGAACATGATTGATCGAAACCATGTCATGAAACGATTCTCGAAGATCTTTTTCGTCTATGACGTTCTTTTTGGCCTCGTCGCGAGCTTCTTTTAGCTTTGCAAGAGCCGGAGGATAGACCTTCGCAAGTTCATTCCAATCGCTTAAAGCAAACGATAGCCGAACACCATAAAGCGCTTTATCATATTTCAGGGCATTTTGGTGGAACCATACATATTTTGCTAATGCATCTTCGTAGCGTTTTTCACTGGTATCCTGCCGGGCTTCATCTAATATTTTATTCGCATCAGGATGAAGCGTGGGCTTCCATTCCGCGAATGTTATTGCGGGTAGTAATAACACGAAGATTATTGCGAGTAATCTCATTATTCCTTCCTTCTGCCTAACGTTTGAACTCAGCGGCTGGCACCGTAAAACAGGCGGCCGGGACAATCCGCTGGAGTGAGATGCTAGGTGCAATTATCTTTTTGACTGGCGACCTCTTCGGAACTTGCCTGTCATAACTACCATAGCAATGATGGCTAGAACCACAGGAATAATATACTCTAAGAGCATTAATAGGAAATCGTAAGGAATTCTGTCGGTATGTTCATCTAACTTATGAGCGAGATAATATTCATTGACAAAATACCCTATTAAGCCACCGCCGACTATATTTATGACTAAGCAAATACCGGTGCCAGCAAGGAAAAAGATACCCTTTCGATCAATAAAACTGAGGTTCAAAACCAAAAATATTGCAGGTAGTAACAACGGTGAGAAAAAGAACAACCAGGCCGAGCCCATGTAGAGTAAAAAACTTCCAGCATCAATCCCGTCCATGGTCTTGCCTCCTTAGCCACCTAATGAATTGAACTCATCGGCGCATCAGCGCTATTCCTTTTTATATAATCGAACGGCGCTAACGATCGAGTCGAAACCGCTTTGATTCGTCGTTTCGCTTGTTCGATTATATCATGTATGTCAAGTTTCCATCTCGATCTATTTTGTTTCTATTGTATTGGATTTATTATATTTATGTTTTTTATTTGGGCGCGGTCCGCTGGAGTGAAATGTTAGGTGCGTTATTTGTCCACTATTTTTAGGTTCGGTACTATTTTAGTTTGAAATAATTTATCATGTGCTAAAGAATCTTTATGCTCTTCATCGACTTTAAAAAGATGATCTATTTCTTCGTTTGTTAATGCTACTTCCTTTAAACTATAATCTGGTTGTAGGGCGTATACTGTTTTTTTAGATAATGATGGGGTTATCGGATGACCGTTGATTTCTATGATTAAACCTCGAGAATCTGTTTTTGAATTACTAGGGGCGCCGTAAGTCTTTATCCAAAAAATCGCGAATAATGGCTTTGTTTCTTTACATTGGAACACAAAATTATAGCCTTTTGTATAATCCCCAGGGATCGCCGCTCCTCCAAAGCTTCCACCAGAATAATTTTGCTGGCCAATCTTACCACAACCACAAAATACACAGCATACTGTAATTATCAAAATACCCGTAAGATATCTCATTTTGCGTTTCCTTTATTTTTCACCTAACGATTGAACTCAGCGGCTGGCACCTTAAAACAGACGGCCGGGACAGTCCGCTGGAGTGAAATGTTAGACATTATTATTTCTTTTCGGGTAATGATCTATACCACTCGATTCCTATTGCAAACAATAGACAAGGAACATAGAAATATATAAAGTATTTTAATAGTAGTAAAATACTAGATACTATAAAATTTGTCATTGCAGGCGTATCGCATATTCCCGAAAAGTGATTTATCCAATTAACATATAAAATCCACGTTAAATATCCAATAAATAAAATCCCGATTACTAATAGATCTATTCTTAAGGCTTTCTTAAGGTAACACCTGACATCTTTTTTTGTAATTTGAGCTATTATTTTTGATTCCTTTTCTTCGCTTGACTTCCTTACGAAGGCATAAATTAAAGCAATTATTGGGAACACAACGAGTCCGGACCAGCCTGTATCAATATGCTGCTGAGTAATCAATGAAACGAATAATAACATCAGCCATATTGTCCCATATCCGCAGGCAAAATGTTCATAAAAACGCAGCGGTTTCATGTAATTTTCTCCTTTATTTATCCCTGTCTAACATATATTATACGAACTTCGCTTTTTGTGGCACATTCCACTGCCTTGAATTTTAGTATAGCACTCAAATCTAGCTTTTCAACACAAATATAATTGACAGAATTCGTCGTTAGCCTATAATAGCGTGGAATGCGAATTCATATATCATAGGTTTTTGCCTGAACAACAAAAAGGGCGTTAACGTAACGTTAACGCCCTTACGTATATTGGTAGCGGGGAGAGGATTTGAACCTCTGGCCTCAAGGTTATGAGCCTTGCGAGCTACCAGGCTGCTCCACCCCGCGGTAGTTTGCTGAAGGGAATTCGATTATAACAGACCATGCGCGCAATAGCAAGGCCTAATATAGCCGGTTTACTTGGGCTGTTTCTCTTCGATGTGCTTTTTGAGGTCGGACTGGCGTTCGCCGCTCTCTTTCAGGAAACCCTTGAGCTTATCCTCGAAGGATGAGGTCCTAAAGGACTTCCCGTCCGGCGACGATGACATGTTCTCGCGGAAGCTGTTATCGCGGTTACCGGGCCTGCGGCTGCCGCCCTGGTCTCCCCTGTAAGGCCTCGGCCCGCCCTGTTGGCGCCCGTTCTGGTCGTCTTTCCTCGGGGCTCCGCTCTTGAGCGTAAGGTCTATCTTGCCGTCCGGCGAGACCTTCATTATCTTCGCCTTGACCTTGTCGCCTATCTTCAGGTGGTCGTCCACCTTCTTGACATACGAGTCGGACACCTGCGAGATGTGGATGAGGCCTTTCTTCCCGCTTCCAAACTTCACGAACGCGCCGAAATCCGTTATCTTGATGACTTCGGCTTCCACTACATCGTCGATCTTAACAGCATCCGTCTTAACTGCGCTATCTTCCATTCTTCTTCTCTACCCTTACTATTGTTTCACCTTTGTTGACGACTTGTAGCTTTTCCCTTGCTACTTTTTCAATGTAAGTCGGGTCTTTTTCGAGCCGCTCCTGCTCTTCGCGCAGGTCGACCTCGCCTGCCCTTAACTTCTCTATGCCGCTATCCAGCCGCGCTTGTCTCGCTTTCAGCTGGGTGAACTTCGTTATGCCCGGCAGGAACAGTACGGCCAGCACTGCCGAGGCGATTATTATCTTCCAGCCTATCCTCTTCTTCTCCAAGTGCGTCCCCCGTAGACCGCCTTGTTTCCCAGTTCCTCCTCGATGCGCAGGAGCTGGTTGTACTTGGCGATCCTTTCGCTTCTGCAAAGCGACCCGGTCTTTATCTGCCCCACGTTAGTCGCGACCGCTAGGTCGGCTATCGTCGTATCCTCCGTCTCTCCCGAACGGTGGGAGATAACGGCAGTATAGCCGTTTTTCAGGGCAAGCGCTATAGTATCCAGGGTCTCTGTCAGCGAACCGATCTGGTTGACTTTGATGAGGATCGAGTTCGCGCAACCCTGGTCTATGCCCTTCCTGAGGAACTTTACGTTCGTGACGAAAAGGTCGTCCCCGACGAGCTGGGTCTTGGCGCCGAGCACGTCGGTCATCTTCTTCCACCCCGCCCAGTCGTTCTCCGCGAGGCCGTCCTCTATGGAGACGATCGGGTATTTCTTTATCCATCCGGCGTACATGTCTATCATCTCGTCCGCCGATTTAGCCGCTTCCGCCTTGAATACGTATTTGCCGTCCTTGAAGAACGATGACGACGCCGGGTCGAGCGCGATCGATATGTCCTTGCCGGGCTTGTATCCGGCAGCGGTTATCGCCTGGACTATCAGCTCGAGCGCTTCCTCATTCGACTTGAGGTTCGGCGCAAAACCACCCTCATCGCCGACGGCCGTGCTGTCGCCACGCTTTTTAAGAACCGATTTCAGGTTGTGGAACGTTTCCGAGCCCATGCGCAGGGCTTCGCGGAAATTCGGCGCCCCGACCGGCGCTATCATGAACTCCTGCAGGTCCAGGCTATTGTCGGCATGAAGCCCGCCGTTGATGATATTCATGAGCGGGACCGGGAGCGTCACGGCTTTCGATCCGCCGAGGTATTTATAGAGGGGTACGCCTTTGGAGTTCGCGGCGGCCCTGGCGACCGCGAGCGAGACGCCGAGTATGGCGTTCGCGCCGAGCTTCGCCTTTGTGGGCGTGCCGTCGAGATCTATCATGGCGCTATCAAGCTCTTTCTGCTTGAAGGCGTCCATGCCCTTGACTTCCGGCGCAATAAGATCGTCGACGTTCGCTACCGCTTTCAGGACGCCCTTGTTCATATAACGGGCCTTGTCGCCGTCGCGCAGTTCGAGCGCTTCATGCTCGCCGGTCGACGCGCCCGACGGTACGGCCGCGCGGCCGAACGTTCCGTCGCTCAGGACGACATCCACTTCGACTGTCGGGTTGCCGCGTGAATCGAGTATCTCGCGGCCTTTTACCTTCTTGATAGTTATTTTTTTCATCGCTAGTCCTCTTCCGGCGGTGTTGCCTTCGCCACAGGTGATTCTACCGCCTTTATCAGTTTATGGCAATAGGCCGCGAGCTTCTTGTTGTTCGCGGCGGTGCTTCCCTCAAAATGGAAACGTATCAACGGCTCGGTGCCCGACGGCCTCACGAGCAGCCAGTTGGAACCCTCGAGCGTATATTTATACCCGTCCACAGCGGCTGCCTTTACCACCTTCATGCCGGCGACGTTCTTCAGCCGGGATTTCGCGAGCATGTTGAGCAGGCGCGCCTTGTGCGCGTCGTCGAGCTTTATATTTATCTTGCCGGGATACGACCTGCCGAATTCCTTATATATGCCGTCCATAATGCCACTTAGCTTCTGTTTGCGGGCTGCTACCATCTCGGTAACGAGCAGGCACGCGAGGATGCCGTCTTTCTCGGGCACGTGGTTGGCTATCGAAAGCCCGCCGGACTCTTCCCCGCCGATGATGCACTTGCCGGTCTGCAGGACCTCGCCGATATATTTGAACCCTATCGGCGTCTCGACGACCTCTATGCCGTATTTGGCGGCTATGCGGTCTATGAGCGTCGTGGTCGAATGCGTGCGCGCGACCTTCGGGAGCTTCGGGCGCGTCTCAATGAGGTGCTTGAAAAGCAGCGCGATGACCTCGTCCGGGGTATAGAACCTGCCCGATTCGTCGACTATGCCGAACCTGTCGGCGTCGCCGTCCACTCCGAGGCCGAGGCGCGCCTTGTGCTTCTTCACCTCAGACAGCATCTTCTCTATATTCTCTTTGGCCGGCTCCGGTGGATGCCCGCCGAACAGGACGTCGAGGTTGTCATTGAGCACCTCCACGTCGCAGCCGCATTCTTTCAGTATGCGGTCCAGGTAGCCGCGCCCGGTGCCGTGCATGACATCGACGACCACCTTGGGCTTCGCCTTCTTTATCGTCTCGAGGTCGACTAAGTTCCTTATCCTCGCGAAATACTCCGGCCTCGGGTCGAAGACCTCTATGGGGTATTTTAGCCCCGAGACCGCAGGCTCGGGGATATCTTTCTTGATCGCCGCGGCGCGCTTCTCTATCTCTGCCGTGACTTCCGGGGCCGCCGGGCCGCCGTGGTAAGGCGAAAATTTAAGCCCGTTGTATTCGGGCGGGTTATGGCTTGCTGTGATATTTATGGCTCCGTCGGCTTTTTTATTGATCACCTGGTATGATATGACGGGCGTCGGGGTGTCGCGGTCGGTCAAGAGGACCTTTACCCCGTTGGCTGCAAGTATCTTTGCGGCCGTGGTGGCAAATTCCCTGGAATTGAAGCGGGTATCGTGGCCGATAACTACGAGAGGCGGGGTCTTCTTCGAAGAATGGTGCGCCTTGACGTAACCTGCTATGCCCAGAGATGCTTTTCTTACGTTCGCAAATGTGAACTGGTCTGCGATAACGGCTCTCCAGCCGCTCGTGCCGAACTTTATTGCCATCTACTTGATTATTACCTTCCTGCCCCTTACCGTCAGCTTCCCCCTGGCAAAAAGGTCTATCGCCTCGGGATACAGCTTATGTTCCAGTTTATGGACGCGCGCCAGAAGTGTCTTTTCCGTATCGTCATGCCTGACGGGGCACGCTTCCTGTAGGATGATGGGACCGCCGTCGACCTCCTCGGTCACGAAGTGAACCGTCGGGCCCGTTACTTTAACTGCGTATTGTATCGCATCTTTTATCGCTTGTCCACCTTTAAATGCGGGCAGGAGCGCCGGGTGGACGTTGATTATCCTGTTCCTGTATTTCCTTACGAAGCCGCCGCTTAATATCCTCATATAGCCGGCCAGCGCGATAAGCCCTATCTTCCTCGCGGAAAGCTCGCGTATTACCGCGGATTCCATCTCTTTTTTCGACGTGAAATCCTTCGGGTCGAATACCGCCGCCGGTATGCCCGCCCTGCGGGCCCGCTCGACCGCATAGGCCTTCGGGTTATCGCAGACGACGAGCGCAAGCCGGGCTTTTATGCAGCCCTTCCTCGCGGCATCGATTATCGCCTGCAGGTTCGTCCCCTGCCCCGAGCAGAATACCGCGAAATTCATTTCAGCAGCGCGTCCAGCCTTCTTGATATCTCCTCCTTCGAGACCACCCCTACGGCGCGGCTGACTTCCTTGCCGTCCTTGAAAAATATCAGCGTCGGGATGTTCATGACATTGAAGCGCGACGCGGTCTCTACGGCCTCGTCGACCTCGACCTTAGCGACTTTTATCTTGCCGGCGTAATCTTTAGCGACGGCTTCGACGGCCGGCGCTAACATCTTGCACGGCATGCACCATTCGGCCCAGAAATCCACGATCGCGACGCCTTTTGCTTCGATTACCTGCTTGTCAAAATCCCCGTCCTTCAGTTGCAAAACGTTGTCAGACATGATCAGCTCCGTTGGTTGTCTTTAATCGACGTGGTATCCCGATATGCGCCATTTGCCGTCCTTGTCGAGCATCGGCACGACTATCTCCTGCGCATTGACCTTCCTCTTGAAATCCGTCTCGTAGACGAGTATCACGTACTCCCCGTCCGGCGCGCCCTGCATCTTGCTCTCGCGCGTTGATGATATTAGTTTCCTGTATTCAGCCTTGCCGAGCATGTCCCGGAGCGACCCGCAGGTCTCTACCCAGTCGTTCTTGTTGATATTCGCCTTGAAGAACGAGGCGGCTGTGTCATAGCTTTGCGCGTAATCCTTGTTATCTATAAGCTCCAGCCAGTTCTTCGCGGCTATCTGGGCTTTCTTCTCGGGGCTCGCGGCAAAGCACAGCCCGGCGCTTAACGCGGCTATCATGACTGCCAATGCAATCTTCTTCATCTCGCTCCTCCTTTTTGTTCTATATATCTCTGCGCGGCGAACGCGGCCGTCGCGCCGTCACCGCAGGCAGTCACGAACTGCCTCAATAATTTCTTGCGGCAATCGCCTGCGGCGAAGAATCCCGCGCGCGAGGCGGCCATATCATCATCCGTTATAATATACCCCTTATCATCCGTCGCGACAAGCCCTTTCGCGATGCCCGTATGCGGCGTAAAGCCGACGGCCAGGAAGACGCCCGCGGCGGGCGTTATCTTCTGCTCCGACGTCTTGACGTTCTTCGTCATGACCCCTTCGACTTTTTCCGTCCCCAATATCTCGGTAACGACGCTGTCCCAGACGATATTTATCTTCTTTTCCGCGAACGCGCGCTCCTGTAGTATCCTTGTCGCGCGCAATTCGTTCCTGCGGTGTATCACGCTTATCCTGGAACAGAAATGCGCGAGGTGCAGGGCCTCCTCTATGGCTGTATCGCCGCCGCCGACCACCGCCACTTCCTTGTTCCTGAAGAGCGGGCCGTCGCATGTCGCGCAATAGGATACGCCGCGGCCCGCCAGCTTCTCCTCTCCGGGGACACCGAGCTTCGAATAGCTCGCGCCCATCGCGAATATGACCGCCGCCGCGTTGTAAGCGCCCGTGTCGGAAACCACGGCCTTCAAAGCGCCCCTATCCTCTATCTTCGTCACCTCTCCCGTCTTTATCTCGAGCCCGAAACGCTGGGCCTGTTTTACCATCTCCTCTATGACGCCGAGCCCCGTGACCCCTTCGGAAAACCCGGGATAATTCTCGAGCAGGGGCGTCGTAAGTATCTGCCCGCCCGGCATCATCTTCTCGAGCAGCAGCGTCTTCAATCTCGCGCGCGAAGCGTAGATGCCGGCCGTAAGCCCGGCGGGACCGCCGCCGATTATGATGACGTCAAGATCAGGCATTTATATGTTTCTCCTTGAAAAAGTAAAGGTCCGCGAACCCGAGTATCCCCGCGACGACGTAAAAACCGCTGACCGCATACAATATATAACTCCTGTCCAGCGTCTCCGCGAGTTTCGACGAGCAGAGCATGAATATAAGGAACGCGATATTCATAGCGATGCCGAGGGAGCTGAATATCCTGCCGCGCATGTTCTCGACGACCATCTCGTGTATCATCGTGTTCGTCGAGATGCCTACCGGCGCGAGGAATATGCCGAGGACCATAGCCGCCACCGACGCGGCCATGAACGACTGCGTCCATTTCAGCAGCATAGTGAACGCGAACATCGCGAGGCCGGCGGCGATAAAACACCCGAATATCGTCTTGTGCATGGAAAACCGGTGTCCCGCTTTGCCGTAGGCCAGCGAACCGGCGAAGAACCCCGCCCCGAGGAACATGCCGAGCAGGCCGAGGTCTTTGGTTATCGAACCCATCGAGTCCTGTATGAAAATTATAATTACCGAATACGCCGCACCGGCGCCCGCCATCATGACGAACAGCACGCGGAAAGCGAACCTCGCCTCGCGGTTGTGCTTCAGGTACCTGAGCCCGTCCGTTATGTCTTTTACGATGGAGGTCTTTATCATATTTTCTATATTGGCCGCGCTGACCGGGCCGGACGTTTTTTTCGCGCGCCTATGGTGGCCGGTAATGAACACTATGGCCGCGGCGGACATAAGATATATCAACGCGTTTATGAATAGGCCGTTCCTGACCTTGACCATCTCTACGAGCACTCCGCCGACGACGAACCAGAATATCGCCCCGATCATCCCCGTCACGGTAAAGAGCGAGTTCGCGACGAGCAGTTTGTCCTTCGAGACGAGGTCCGGGATTATCGAGAGTCGCGCAGGAAGGAAAAAACAGCTGACCGCGAATATAAGGAAGACCGCTGCATATATCGGTACGGACGGCGCGGATCCCACGTCCACGAAAAGCAGCGGGACAGCCAGGACGACAAGCCCGCGCAAAACATCGCAGACGATCATCGTGGTCTTTTTGTCCCACCTGTCGATGAATGCACCCGCAAGCGGGCTCACGAAGAAAGACGGAATTATAGTGAACGAGAAGAATTTCGCGAGCTCGAAGGGCGAGCCGGGGGTCCTCGCGTATACGATCGCGATAAGGACCATCTGGTTGAGCCTGTCGCCGAATTGCGAGATTATCTGCCCAAGCCAGAGCAGGAAGAAATTACGTTCTTTTAGGACTTCCCTGAATCTCGCCAAATTGGACTCTGAAGTTTATGGAGCTGGCGAGAGGGATTGAACCTCCGACCCGCGATTTACGAAACCGCTGCTCTACCAACTGAGCTACGCCAGCTTGGCTTATTTTACCTCGACGACGCAGTTGGTGCTTCCGAACTCGTTCGGCACGCAAACGTCGCAGCTCGGGTCATTCTGCCATGAACCGTCGACATAGAACTTATATTCGTAACGACCCGGCTTAAGGTTAAGGGCGGCTGTCCAGTCGTCCTTCCAGTCCTTCTTCATCGGGGCCGCGTTGACGTCCCAATTGTTGAAATCTCCGGCGACACTGACGCTGTTGGCGTAGGGCGCTATAAGCTTGAATGTCACCTTCTTCACCCCGGCCTTCTTCACAAGCTTTGCCATGACCGCTCCCTCCTCTTTATTTGTATGTGAAATGGTGCCGAGGATCGGAATCGAACCGATCACGCCGGGATTTTCAGTCCCGCGCTCTACCAACTGAGCTACCTCGGCATAAGTTTACGGATTTTCGAAAGGTTCGGCTATTATATAATTTTAGGGCCGGCAAGTCAACCCTATTTTCCCAGTATGCCCTGCAGCTTCTCGCCTATTTTCTTCGCGGCCTCGCCGGCTTCACCTCCGATAAGGTCGTTTATCGTCTCTCCGGCCTTGGCCGGGGCCTTCAACGGGATCTTCCACGACCTTAATACGCCGTCCGTAAGGGCCTTCAACATTGAATTCGTGAGTGCGCGCGTCATCTCGGTGCCCCATCTGAAGTCCGGTTTGCTGAGGTCACCGTTTATCTCGAAGCTGAACTTGACCACATTATTCTCGTCCTTCAGGAACTCTATGACATCAATCGTCTTTATCTCGAAGAGCACGGTCTGCGTCGGGTCCCCGACCGGCTCGAGTTCCACGTTCTCAATCTTTACCTCGCTCTTGACGTTCAGCAGGCCCTTTTCGCAAAGCGCCGCGGTATCCAGGTAGAGGTCGCCCCTTTTTACGTTGACCGAAAGGTTGCTGCCGTAATAAGGCGAGAACTCCTGCATCGGGATCTTACTCAACTTCACGGTGCCGTCAAAACTGATCGGCTTTTGCAGGAACGCGCCCTTGCCGTCCACCGAGAACGTCCCCTGCCCCTCTATGGCCCCCTTGACGTTAACGTTGGTTATTACCGTCCTGTCGGAGAGCGATATCGAGTTGACGACTTTGCCGTTTATGTTTGATATTTGCGTTATAGTCGCGGGCTTCGAGACCTTCTGGTCTATGAACTTGAAATTGCCGTTCCTGATCTCGAGCTTCTTGAACAGGAGTTCGCCCGCGCCCCTGCCCGGCACTTTCTTTGCGTCCCGCTTTATCTCTGGGATCCTGAACTTGCCCGCTTCGTCGAGGTAGAGTATGACCTCAGGGTCCGTAAGGGATACCACCCTCAATATCTGCCTGTTGAACAATATCGGAAGGAAATAGAAATCCGCGCTTACCTGCTTCGCCTTCAACAGGTAGTCGTCTTTCTTCTCCGGGTTCATTATCGCCACGTCGGAAAGGACGATCTTCCTCTTCAGCATGCTGAGCTCGCAGTCCCCGACGGAGACCTCTATGCCGAGAGAGTCCTTGATCGCCTTGGTCAGCAGGTCTTTGAGGCGGGGCGCGATCAAGAGCTGCGCGAGGAAGGCCAGTATGACCAGTATGCCTATTACTATAAAAAATCTTTTCCAGAACATGCCGCTCCCCTATTTAGAGAAAGCCAGGTATCCGAGCACGAAAAGGTTCAGCGGGGTAATGAACATAAGTATCGTAAGCACGACCGACAGCCCCGTGGACTTGCCCCTTTCCAAGGATATTTTATACCAGATAAAAACCGTAAGGAACACGAAATAGATGGCCGTGATCATCATGATAAGCATCAGGACCAGCCCGATAAGGGGCGTTACTGTCCCGAAGAGCGGCAGCGCGGACAATATGATGAACGCGAGTATCGGGAACAGGAAAGTCCTGTATTTCATCTTCGCTATGTTCAGCAGCAGAAATACGTTCATTATCGGAAACCATGCCAACCAGGCATTATCCGCCTTGGTCTTCTGGGCAATGAACTGCAGGCACAGGGAGAAATAGACGTAAAAGACGAGCATGGCCGGCACGAATATTATTATAGGCAGCAGCGAGATGATCGTCCTGGCCCTGCCCGCCATCATGCCGGGGGCTGACGTTGGTGCGCCGGTATCGGCCGTATCGCCGGACGGCGACACTTCGGCGAACATGTCCTTTATCGAGCTGAGCGTCTCGCCGGATTTCACGGGTTTCCTGAATTCCAGCATGGTCTCCGCGCCGCCCGGGCCGGAGAGGACCACCCTGTCCTTATTCGCCGATTTGACCGTAAAGCCGCCGAATGACTCGCCCTCGGTCACGTAATACGTCTCTCCCTTGTAATTCACCTGGACCATAAGCTCGTCGCCCTTGACCTCGACGAACCCGTTATATACGAAATCTTGTTTTACCGTTTTCGGCGGGACCGGCTTGCCGTCCTTGTCCAGCTTGGGCCCGTCATCAAGCACTATGAAGCCGCCGCCCTTGCCCTCGCCCGCCTTGTCCTCGACCTGGGGCATTGTCAGCAATACCTTGTTCATCTCGCTCTGCAGCCGGTCGGGCGGCAGGTATCCTGGTATCCTGGCCAGGACCTTGCCGCTGCCGTCGAGGAACAGTATCGTAGGGTATCCCGAGACCTGGTATTTAGACGCGAGCGCGGGCTCCTTCTCGGCATTTATCTTAACGCAGACGAATTTCTCGGCCAATGAGGAGACTTTCGTGTTAGAATACGTCTCGCTGTCGAGCTTCTTGCACCAGCTGCACCAGTCGGTATAGAAATCCACCATGACCGGCTTGCTGCCGTCTTTTGCCTTTTTAAGCGCGTCCTGCAAATTCGAGCGCCAGTTGATGGCGAAGGCGGCCGACTGGACCGACAACAACAACGCTATGGATAAGGCCGTGACTTTCCTGCGCAGGGACTTCTTTTCCGAATGCATCTTTTTGTCGGCTAGCATTTTCTCTTTGGCCCTCTTTGAACGTTTGCGTTTCTGCCTGCGTATCTTTTCTATCCTCTGCCGTATCTCCGACTGGCGGCCGAGCAGCTTCTCCTCGACTTTCAGCGCGAGAATGTGCCGCGCGATCATACGGTTCGCGGCCTGCGAACGCTCCCTCGAGCATTTCACCTCTATGCCCGTCGGGATATGCTTCAGGTGCACGCAGGTCGAGACCTTGTTCACGTTCTGCCCGCCGTGGCCGCCGGACCTTACGAAGGTCTCTATTATATCACTTTCTTCGAGCTTATACATCCGTCTGCCTGAGTATCTCCAGGAAATCCTTCTTCTTGAACGAGCCGGGAACGAGGCATGCGGCTTTCGCCGCAGCGTTTGCCGTTCCAGCGGCAGTCGCCGCCCGGACAGAATCCTTGAAATCCCTGCCCTTCAACCTGTACGCGATGAAGCCCGCGAGGAACGCGTCGCCGCAACCGACATTATTGACCGCCCCTGCTTTCGGCGGGCGCGCGATAACCGTATCCCTGCCGTCCGTAGCCGCGGCGCCTGCCGCGCCCATCGTCAACAGGACCGTCCGGGCGCCTTTCGCGCGCAAACATTCCAGCGTGCCTTTCCCGCAGATATACCGCGCTTCCTCTATATTCGGTTTCACGATATCCGGCCTCGCCCTGAGGCCTTCCTTAAGCGCGGCGTCCCTTGTGTCAAGAACGGTCATTACGCCGTTCTTTTTCGCTATCCTGATAAGTTCCGCGTATGCAGAGTCCTTAAGCCCGTTTGCGTTGGCGCCGGAAAATACCACATAACGCCGCCCGCGCAGGAGTTTCACGAAGGCCTTTTTAAATTCAACAAATTCCTTTGCCGAGACGGCCGGCCCCTTCTCGATACGGCGCGTTGTTTTGCCGCCCCTGCCTATCACGGTAAGGTTCTGCCTCGACGCTCCGCGTATCCCGACCAGGCGCTCGCTTATGCGCTCTTTCTTCAGCGCAGACCTTATAAAATCCCCCGGCCTGCCTCCGGCGAATCCCGTCACCACACTGTCCACCCCGAGAGTTTTCAGGGCGCGCGAGACGTTTATGCCCTTGCCGCCGGCGCTCAGTTTGACGCGCGGGCCGTCGACGGTCTTGTCTACCGCAGGATTCAGCGTAACGGTCAGTACGGGCGCAGGCATATTATTTCGTCGCGATGACGTCCACGGAAAAGGTCTTTACCGGGGCGATGTTCTTTTCCCACGGCCTGCGGTAGGCGAGGACCAGCTGCGTCCTGCCCGGCGCGATCACCCTGAATCGCATCGATACTTTTCCGGGCGCGCCGATGACGTTCGAATTCACGGAGAACTTATGGTCTCCGATCTTCTGCAGGACCGAGCGGTCCATCGACGATACTTCCCACATATAACCGGTAGTCGGGTTGCCGGGAAGGTCCACGAGTATGCTGCTTCCGACCTTCATCTCGATGGTCTTGCCGGAGTCCTTTTCGATGATCTTCTTGGCTTCCCTCGAGCCGGCCTGCATACAGCCCGTTATTATCGTCATGGATATTACGGCCGCAACCGCCGCGAAAAAGTATTTACGCACTCTATCTCCGTTTAATATGGATTCGTCACGCTGAGGGTTATGAGTTCCGCGTTCCCGTCGGCGTCTTCGGAATATTTTACCGTGACGTCGGAAGGCGTCTCAAGCTCCGAGAAGTTTATCTCATCCGCGCCCCGCCTGAGCTTAGCGTTGTCCGGAACGTTTATCGCGACATCATGGAACGTGTTGTCGTCCTGGCTGAGCCAGCTGACGACTATCTTGGAGCCGGCCCAGTCGATGTCGACCAGCTGCCCGCTCACGGTCTTAATCCCGGCGGCGGATACGTTCGATACGACGGCTATCGCCGTAAGCAAAGCGGCTGCGAGCGAAACGGCCGCTTTATTCATACATTTCGACCGTGCCGTACGGGAAGATCTGGGTTCCGTATTCTTCGTACTCATCGATATTATCTTCGCCTCCGAAATATTTTTTCCCGATCAGGTCGCCCGAATGGTTGAATTCCTTCGTTTCCTTGACGCGGCCGTCGTCGCCGTATACTTTTTCTTTAACGAGGTTCGCGCCGTCGTATACCCATTTCTTCGCGGCCCAGTTGTCCACCGGGTTCAGGGCGAGTTTCCCGTCGGGGCCGTAGAACGCCTCGTATATCTTCCTGCCGCTGCGGTCCGTCACCTCGACTTTCTGCACGGTCCCGTCAGGGCGGAGCGTCTTTTTAGCGGTAAGCCCTTCCTCGAGATCTCCGAAAACGTCGCAGGCGGGAAAACAGGCGGAAGCTATCACCAGAAGCGCGGCAAAGGCCTTTACCACTTGACCGCTACCTTTACCACGACCTTATGCAGGTCTTTCGCTATGGTTATGGGGGCATGGGCATCTTCCGGGAAGAATACGATGAACGTCCCCGGGGCGTGCGGTATCCATATCTTCGGGACGTCGGAGTAAAGCTGAAAATCTTTTTTCCCGTCATATCCGCCGTCTTTCACGGCGCATTCCTGGACGGGGTTCCATCCGATCTCGTCGAAACCCGAGATCGCGTAATGTATGTCTATGTATTTGTTGTGGGCTTCGAGCTTCGAGGCCTTGCGGCCTTTCCCCTGGCCTTCGAACACCGTAGCGTATATGCGCTTGCCGTCTATCTCGTATTTCGCGTCGGGGAGGTCGGCAATATCATGCCTGGACAGGAACTCGAACGCGTTCTTGAAACCGGCATGCAGGTTGTAATACCTTTCCGCATTGACCAGTTTGTCGAGTATCATGGGTGCCTCACTTTTTTATCAGCTGCGTCTCGTCGATAAGGCCCTGGCCGTCAAAAAAGATATAGATCTTCTCGCCTTCGAAGTAATTCGACGAGCCGGGCTTGTAGACCCACTTGTCCCTTTTCGTCAGCGAATCCTTGAACGCGACCTGCGGCGGCCCGTATTTCTTTATGACCGCATCCCTGGCAAGCCCCTTCTTTATCTCGCCGCCGTCGAAACCGGCCTTGACCTTTTCATATTGCGCGGTCTCTTTCGCGAGCGTCCTCTCCGCATCGTCCATGCTGCTGCCGACCTGCATCAGCGTGCCTATGCCTTCGGCATGGCAGGACGGCGCGCAGGATAATACAGCCATCGCGAGAAGCAACGGCAGTATCCTCATTTTCTCCCTACTTTTAAGGTTATGTGGTATTCGTCGGTCCACGGCCACAGCATCGCGAAGTAAGAGAACTCCTTGTCCTTGAGGAAATACAGCACCTGGTCGTCGCGTATGCCGCCGAAATCCTCTATCGCCTGCTGGATATCGGCGCCGAGTTTCTTCTTCGAAGGGCACACCGGTTCGCCGAAGACCTTTCCGAGCTTCTCTTTCAGCAGCGGGATCTTGTCCCTCAACACAACGGCCTCGAAATAGTAATAGCTATCGACCCTTACGGTGTCGAAATCGACCGCCCTAACCTCTTCCATCAGCTCTTTGAATGTCATATCAGGATTTTACCATAAAAACTTTTTTCACTCCAGATAATAGCCTGTGCCTATAACCCACCCGAACGGCTTGAAGAGCAGGCTGTAAGCCCTCTTCTTCGCCGGCTCTTTCCCGCCCGGCTTGTGGAACCAGTAAACCGTGTATCCGCCGCCCGGCTTCTTCCCGTTCGCGATCAATTCGCGGATATAATAGACGCCGTTTATGTTCGCGTCATATCGGTTCTTGCCCTCGATGCCGGTGTCTATCGCGTGCACTATGTTCAGGCCGTCAACCGTGTCGGCCCAGAAATACCCCTTGCCGTCGTCGCCGTAACGCAGCTGCCTGAGAAGGTCGGCGCCGAGCTTCTTTGCCTGCTCGATGGTGTACTCGCCCTTCCTGTGCTTGTCGTATATCCCCTGCAGCATGCTTGCCGCCGCCTGTGTCGCGCTCTTGATCGAGGCGTCTTGTTCCCCGCTGCCAGACGGGAGCGCTTCTTTCTTCGTGACCACTAGCCGCCATTGCGCGCCGTAGAGGCCGACCGTCGTCCAGACCGCATCCTTCTTTACCACTTCCTTCGTGCCTATGTCGTAAAAATCATACGAGCCCGAACCCGTCTGGTCAGAGGCGATCTTTTTCGCGAAATTTACCACGGTGGGGAACGGTTTGTACATGGGATCTTCGAGTATGTTCTTTCCTATCTGTTTCGGGTCATCGTCGTAGATGTCCCTGCCGTCCTTCTGCATCACCCATACGTGGACCGGAAGCCCTTTCACTTCGGCCTCGACCACCGACCTGAAGAAATATTCCGGCTTGAAGAGCAGGCTGATCGATCCGATCATTTCGCCCTTTTCGGAAAACACCGGATGCTCAAGCGCCGTGGCATAGAAGCCCTCGACAGCCATGAAGACGTCCCCGAGGACCGGACGCTTTGTCTTGCGAAGCAGCCCTACCTGGTCCTGGTCTATTATGTTCTTTCCCTCGTATTTCTTGTACTCCTCCGGCTCGACGATGACCATATTGCCTTTCATGTCGACCGTCGAACAGTCGATGCAGTAGCGGCTGGATTTCGCGAGCTTTCGTATTATCTTCCTGGCCTCCGCGCCGTTTATGCCGGTCTTGGCTAATTCCTTGGCCGCCGCCGCGACCTCGGCGTCCATTTTTGCAAAAGATGCGTTCACCTTGCCCTGCAGGGTCAATATCACCGACAGCGGGTCGTCCTTGCCGGCGCAATACGCGTCCGCCGCAAGGAAACCGCATAATACCGCCGCGGCCAAAAAGATTATCGGTGCTTTCATCCTGTTCATTACGACCCTCCTTTTATTTTGCGCCGGCTTTTTTAAGGATACTAACTATATCCGAAAAATCCTTCTCTTCCGCGATCGCCAGCGCTGTCTTGCCATCACGGGCCTTCTTGTTCACGTTCGCGCCTTTCGCTATGAGCATCTTGACTATATCCGGGTTGCCGCCTTCCGCGGCGAACATTATCGGGGTCTTGTTCTCGCTGGCATTGACGGACTTGATGTTGCTCTGCTGGGTATTTGGGTTCGCGCCTTTGGATAAAAGCAGTTTTACTGTATCCACGAGGCCCTTCTTCGCCGCGATCATAAGCGGAGTGGTCCCGCCCGGGTCCGCGAAATTCGGGTTTGCGCCTTCCTTCAACAGCATCTCGGCCACATACTGGTGGTCGTTCTCCAGCGCAAGCATCAACGGCGTCTTGCCGTCGCAGTTCTTCGCGTTCACGAAAGCCCCGCGCCTCAGGTATATTTCCGTCTTTTTGATGTCGCCTGTCATCGCGGCATTGCAAAGTTCGCTGTCCCTGTTCTGCATCGATGCGCCGGCGGTAACACAAAAAACGGCGACTATCGCGGCCGCGAGCAGCACTGTACGGGTTATTTTCATTTTTTAGAAACCTTTCTTATGGCCTGCAGCAGGAATTTTGTCAGGCTCTTTTCCCTCGGTTCGATGTTCACGACAACATCTTCCATGTCCTGCTCCATGTCCACCGAGAGCGATGAAGATTTCTTTATGGCCAGGACCTGGGAGGGATATACGCTCCTGTGCCCGGTCATAAGGAAACTCACCACGCATGCCACTGTGGCATACGGCGCAATCTTCGGCCCGAAAAGCTCTACCGACATTATACTGGCCGATATCGGCGTATTTGCCGCCCCTGCGAGAAGGCTGACGAGCCCTATGGCGGCGAACGTGGACGTATCAAGGCCCAGCATGGTCCCGAACAGGACCCCTGCCGCGGACCCTATAAAAAAGATCGGCGTCACAATACCCCCACTCCCTCCGAAACTCAGGGTTATGCTTGTAAATATTATCTTCAATATGAATGCGTACCAGATTATCTTGGCCCCTGTCAGGGCCCCTTCCACGGTATCGAGCCCGAGGCCAAGGTAGTCCTTCGAGAAGATAAGGGTAAGCCCCACCAGCAGCGCGCCTCCGATGATGCCTTTCAGCGGCTCCCAGACCCTGATGCGGCCCGCTATCTTCTCGGACAGGTTCAGCACTTCTATGAGTAGCGCCGAGCATATCCCGAAGAACATACCGGCAAGTATCACTTTAAGGAAGAATATCTCGGAGAATACCGGGACGAAATTTATCGTATGGTAGAAATACGTTATCCCGAACGCGGAAGACACCTGGAAACTTACCACTCCGGCGATGAAAGACGGCAGGAGCACGTCGTAAAGGAGGCTGCCGACGAACAGGACCTCCACCCCGAATATCGCCCCGGCTATCGGTGTGCCGAAGACGGACGCAAAACCCGCGCTGATGCCGCATATGACAAGCTTCCTGCGGTCGTTATCCCCGAACTTGAAAAAGTCCGCGAAACCCGACGCCAGCCCGCCGCCTATCTGCGCGCATGGGCCCTCCTTCCCCACAGAGCCGCCCGCGGCAAGCGTAACGAGCGTCGCGGCCAATTTTACCGGGACTACCATCAGTTTTATCCTGCCGGCGCGCTTGTGGATCGCCTCTATGACCTTTTCCGTCCCGTGGCCTTTGGCGTCCGGCGCGAGGTATTTTATCAGGAGTACGCTGACAAAAAGGGCGACCGGCAGCATCAGGAAATAATTAGGGGAATTGCCCCCGAGCGTGGTACACCATTTCAGGGCCTTCAGGAATAACGTGGTGGAGAACCCCACTATTACCCCTATCACGGTGGCGAGGAATACCCACTTGATAACGCTTATAAAAAGTACTGTCTCTTCTTCTATCCTTCTTTTCATATTATATCAGCTTATATATCTTTCTATGTATTTCAACAGGTCTTTCCAGCCCTCCGCTCCTATTGGACGTCTACCGTGACCGCTTTGAGCCCCGCCTTGTCATCGAGGTATTCCACCGCGACGACATCGCCTACCTGTATATCCGACGAATCGATGTTCTTGCCCGCCTTATATACCTGCGTATCGGGCATGACGCGGAATATCAGCTCGTCGCTGTTCGTCTGAGAGGCATCGAATGGTTTTATCGTGAAGACGCCGCCGTCGCCGTCTATCGAGGTTACCGCGCCTTCGGCGCTCTTTTGGTCCGCGTAATATCCGACGTCTTCCCTGATAACGTTATCAAGCGCCGCGCAATATGCGGGCATTAAAAGGCCTGCCAACATGATTATAACGCTTAATCCCCGTTTTATGGATATTTTTTTCACACCGCCTCCTAATATGTACCGGAATCCTTCATGTGGTCGTCCGACAACCCGAAGTAATGGGCTATCTCGTGTATGACCGTGCGCCTGACGGCTTCCTTTATCTCGTCGTCGGTGCGGCACGCGCTCTCTATGTTGTTCCTGAATATGGTTATCTTGTCGGGCAGGACGTTTCCGTAATAATGCGTCCTCTGCGACAGCGGCACGCCCTGGTAAAGCCCGAGCAGTCGGCCGGGTTTGCCGTCCTCTATCACGATATCTATGTTCTCGAGTTTCTTCTTGAACTCGTCCGGAAGACCCTCGACGGCCTCAACGACTAAATTCTCAAAGGCCTTTTCATCCATCTATTTTCCCGTGCGGCTTGGGTGCAGTTTCCTCCACCTGTCCGCGTACAGGAAGAAGACGCCCGGCCCGAACGAAAGCAGCATTACCGATATCCCGAGCGCGATGCCTACAAATGTAGAGAACCCCGCGCAGCAGTAATCCCTGCTCCTCGCGAGGATATGTGTCGGCACGGCGACGAGCAATTCGAGGACGCTGCCCGCGAAAAGCGCCTTGCATTGCTTTCCGATGAATGTCTTCGGTTCGAGTCTCCTGCTCCACCCGTAGAATACACGCGCCCATATAAGCCATACGATAATGAATCCGGCGGCGCCGACTCCTAAGGCATTCCCCTTAAAGAAAGCTTCCTTTATCTCGGGGAAACTCATAAATGCTATGACACCGGCTATCAGGTCGGGTTCTTTATTTATCGTCTCGGAAATGGCGGCAACGATGCCCAATATAAGGAAAGACGCGAGGAATGACGAGGCGATGACCGAGAAGAGTACGGGTTTCCTCGTAACGGGCCTCTTACTCTCCGCTTTCACGGATATCCCGAGGAGGGCCGCCTCGCACAACAGCATTATCACGAATAGCGCCCAATACCTCCACGCCTCGAATATCTTAGATATCTCTTTCCAGTCGAACCCGTCGGAACCCGAAGCGAAAGACGCGAGCATGACCGGCTGCGTCAGGATGACCAATATGGCGCCGTAAAGGAAGATGATATAGAACGCGAAGCGTTTCATGGCTTCCCCCTGTTTTTGACCATCATTATCAGGATATACGCGCACGATAAAAGCGTTATGGCGTTCGCGCAGATTATCGGGAGGTTGCGGATTATAATGCCGTAGATTAGCCAGAGCAATATGCCGGTGGAGAATATTATCCACATCGGCAATGAAAGGTCGCGCGTATGCCCGGTCTTGTGGATCTTAATGACCTGGGGAAAGAGCGCGATCGTGGTGCATGTGGCGGCGAGCATGCCGAGAATGGTTATGTGGTCCAAATTTTTTTCCCGCTAAACTAAAAGGGATCAGAACTTATACTTTATATCCGCCCATCCCGTATGGGAGGTGAAATCCTGCTTGTATTCGAAGTCATAGTTGGCATCAAAACTCCAGTTGCCTTTGGTGACCAAGGCAAGACGTCCTCCGACGTTTAACGCATTACGTGCGGGAGTGAACCCCTGGGTGGCAAACGATCCGCCGCCGCCTGCAAAGGATGAGGTCGTCTCCTGCTTATCGGCAATAAAGTCGTAGAGCCACCTTGCATGGACCTCAGGGGTCAAGATGCCGCAGTTGGTATCAAAGGAACGGTCCAGTTTTGCGCCGAGACCTGACTGGAGCATGTCGTAGTTCTGGCTCCTGACGCTTAGGTTCAGGGCATCGGCGCCTGTTTCGGTGTAGCTCTGGAGATGCAGGCGCAGGTATTGAAGTGAGGCGATAGGCGTTATGTTGATCTGCTTGGTCTTAAGAGTATATCCGCCGTCGAATAAGACTGAATACTGTTGTCCCTTGTAGCTGGAGCTGGCTATCCTTCTAATCGCGCCTACATCAATATTTCTCTTGCCCTTGTATGTGTTATAAGCAAACGAGAAAGCGCCGTTTATGTAGAAGGGGTTGTTTGCATCCATGTAGCCGCCGTAGAAGGCCGATTGATAGCTGTCGATATCCGTCGCGCCGGAATTATCCTTGGAGTTGACATCGCTTTGGGCATAACCGCCGCTGGCGCCGAAACGGACCTTGTCGTTAAAGGCCGGAATATCGGCTCCTAAGGCCGTGCCCCAGATGACGGCAGAATAGCCGTTACTTGTTCCGCGCGGACCCTGGTGGGCGGCTTCCCCGAATCCCCTGCCCCAGGCCTCGAGGCCGCTTGACCCTTTGCTTCCGGTAGAGACGCCGGTCTCTTCTCTCTGGCGCGCCCGGGCGAAGAGGCCCTCCAGCCTCTGGGTAGCGGTGCCTATGAACTGTATTATAGAGGTATTGCTGATATTGGTTATGCCGCTGTCAACGACGGGCGTAACGGTCTGCAGGGCGTTGTTTATGCTTTGGGCATCAGGCATGTCGTCGAGTTGGTATAATACGTTAAGCATATCGCCGGAGGCGCCGGAGGCGCCCGCTTGCTCAAGCGACGCGCCGGCTGCGCCGGCATTGCCGGAAGCTATAGTATTGTAGGAATGGGTCCTTAACGCGGTAAGGACCAGGTCGCCGCCTGTCTCTGATCCTGAAAAAGTAAGCACGGGGCTATTTGAAGTGATCGTACCGGGAACATTAACGCCGGCGCCTGCAGCAGCCTGTACTATCGTAAATGTAGTGTTGGCCGGAATATATCCGCTTACCGTAATATTGACATTGCTCGCCGGGGATATGGCTGCGGCGTGGTCTGAGGTTATCTTACCGGATGATGACGGCCCTGATATGGTCAAGGCAAGGGTTGAACCGGCATTCTGGGTATAAGTGTTATTGATAATGACACCGGTGGTGCCAATGTCAAGCGTAGCGCCGTTATCAACCGTGACAGCCGAGCCGTTGCCGAGTGCGTTGGCGTTCCTGACGATCAATTTCCCGTTATTCACCAAAGTCTGTCCGGTGTAAGTATTGGCTCCCGTAAGAGTCAAGCTGCCTGTGCCGGCCTCGCGCACGACCAAATTGCCCGTTCCGGAGATCACGCCCGCATAAGTGTCGGCGGTGCCGAGCGAGCCTGTCGTGAGGGTATCCGTGCCGAGTTTGACGGTACTGGTCGAAACGCCGTTGAGGGAACCGATATTGACGGTGTAGATATCGAGATCCAGGCCGCCGCCGTCGGTGTTGTTTAAGGTCACGGCCGAGCTGTTACCAAAAGCTCCGTCGGTACCGCCCTCGATACCTTTTCCGGCTTTTAGCGTTCCGGAGTTAACCACAGTGGCGCCGGTGTAAGTGTTAGCGCCGCTAAGCGTAAGAGTGCCTGTGCCGTCATATGCCAGGGTACTGGTGTTGTTTGTGCTCGTAATGATATCGTTAATGATCGTATCGCCCGCTCCGCCAACGGTTAAACCGCACGTCTGGAGCTGCAATTGCTGCAGGGTGCCGGCGGAACCGATCGTAAGATCGCCGCTGCCGGAATTGTTATTGATCCTTGCATCACCGGTAAGATAAATGTTATGTCCCCTCCAGGTCCCGGAACCGGTATCACTGCGCAATGCGCCGCCATTATTTACGCCGGCGCCTGCGATCCCCAATACCTCACTTGCCGTCGATATGGTTTGCCCGTTCAAGTCCAGCGACGCCCCGGATCCGACAAAACTGGAGAGATTGCCTCCACTCAGGATCCCCCCGGCGCCGATCTGTAAAGTCCCCTCCCTGATATCCGCTCCTCCCGTATAAGTATTCGCGCCGCTTAAGGTCAAGGTCCCTGCGCCGGTCTTTATCAGGGCCCCGTAACCGTATGTGCTGCTTATGATGCCGGTTAAGGTAAGGTCGTCGTCGCCTGATACCGTAAGGTTATTGGTGCCCAAGCTAATATTATTGGCTATGGTGCGTAGATCGTTATTCGACTGGATCGCGCCTGAGCCGGCAACGCTCAGGCTTCCCGTGCCGAGGGCAGTATCGTTGCCCAATATTACCGTACCGCTATTAAGGGCCGTGCCGCCGCTGTAGGTATTGGCGCCGGTTAAGGTAAGCGTGCCAGATCCGTCGTACGTGAGAGTGCCGGTAGTGGTCCCGATCACATCGCCGATCAAAGTGCCGCCTGCACCGCCGACGACCAGGTTCTTCCCGGCCCCTGAAATGGTCCCTCCGCTTAATGTTAAAGTGCCGGAATCTGAATTGATCCGTGAAGAAGCGGTACCTAGGGTTATGTCCCCGCTCCAGGCGTTGTTACCGCTTATATTCCGCAACGCCCCTCCGGAAGAGATCCCGGTACCATTCAATGTCAAGGACGTGCTTCCTGTCACTGTGATGCCGTTCTGGAGCTGAAGGGCGCCGCCGTTCGTAACCGTAGTAGTCCCGACAGTGGAATCCGCATTAAGCGTTACCGTACCGGTCCCGGATACACCCAGTATAGAACTGTATACGGCACCAAGGAAACTGCTGTCTGCGCCGTTTTGGCCGCCATTGACCTCATGGAGGGGCAGCAGGGCCGAGCCCACAGTCCCGCTAACGGACTGGGTACCGCTTCTGAGGGAAAACATACCTCCGTCTGCCGTGGTGCTGGTAACGTTGCCGATGAGGCTTGCGCCGCTGCCAAAAAGAGCGCCGCCGCTATTACTCCCGCTCAAACCTGAGGTAAAGTTTATATTGCTGGTAACATCGCCATTGAACCAATTATTGCCATTAGTCGTTATGTTGATATTTTGGGCGTAGACAGTGCCCTGCAAGGTGGTGCCGCCCCCTAACGGCCCCTTAAGGTTGATTGCGGAGAGGGGGGCGCCGGCGGTCCCTATGTTCCCGCTGCTCGAGTAGTTCCAGCCGTCAAAGGTAAGAGTTCCCCGGTTCGCCGTACCGCTTGTGTTGTAGGCGTTACCGCAAAGCTCCGCGCCGCCTCCGATAACGACAGTACCGCCGCCTGTCAAGTTCAAGCTGGTAGCGTAGACATTACCATACTCTACGCCGCCGGAATCGAAATAATTGAACGTCACGGTAGATCCGGCCGCTCCGGCGTTTATAACAGTGACGGGCACGCCGCTCGAACCGACGTCGCCATAAACACTGCTTGAACCATTGAACGTGACCGTAAGGTCAGTGCCTGTATAAGGGGCCGTGCTCGTGTCAATGGCGTTTAAATAACCGTTGGTGGCATAATTAGTGTTGATCCCGTAAGTATTGGGTATTGTAAGAGTGAGGGAATTATTGCCGGAAATCTCCGCGCCGTTAATAGTGCCGTTAATATTATCGAGATTTGTGCTGGAACTGACTGATTGCTGGGCGGCGAAAAGGGGCTGTTGGAACGGTAAGACCGTTGCGAAGAAAACAATAAGAAACCAGCTCTTATCGCTTTTTCTGAGAATCATCTTCTTCCTCCATTTTTTACGGTGGGCTGCCTAAATCAAATCTTGGAATAAGAGGGAAATTTATGGCGGCTGTTTGCCGCGTCACTACGGGAAAGTATCTCTTATATATACCGCGGTATTATAACCCTAATACCCTTTCATATCAAGGAATTTTGGGTTCTAGAGATGCTATTCCTCGGTGATTTTCTAGCTCAGAACTTATACTTTATATCCGCCCAACCCGTATGGGCGGTGAAGTCCTCCTTGTATTCGAAGTCGTAGTTTGTCTCAAGGCTCCAGTTGTTGTGAGAGGCAAGGGTCAGCTTCGCGCCGACGTTCATGGAGTTCTGGGCGGGATCGAAACCGTTGGTGGCGAAAGAGCCGCCTCCTCCTGCAAAGGTCGAGGTGGTCTCCTGCCTGTCGCCTATGAAGTCGTAGAGCCACTTGG
>JBAZJG010000011.1:0-53853 GCA_041651455.1 Candidatus Omnitrophota bacterium | reverse complement strand
AAAGATGCTCGTTTTGCGGGAAATCCCGCGAAAAAGTAAAGAAACTTTTCTCCGGGCAGGGCGCATACATCTGTGAGAGCTGCGTCAAGCTTTGCAGCCAGATACTGTCCAGCGACGAGGAAGAGGAGCTAAGGACCAAGCGCGAATCGAAGGTCAAGGAACTCCTTAAGCCCGCGGAGATAAAGCGCCAGCTCGACCAGTACATCATCGGCCAGGAGCGCGCAAAGCGCCAGCTTTCGGTCGCCGTCTATAACCATTACAAGAGGATAATAACGCAGGCCCAGAACCGCGACGTCGAGTTCGAGAAATCGAACGTGTTGCTCATCGGGCCGACCGGTTCGGGAAAGACGCTGCTCGCGAGGACCCTCGCGAAGGTCCTCGATGTGCCGTTCGCGCTCTGCGACGCTACCCCGCTCACGGAAGCGGGATACGTCGGCGAGGATGTCGAGAACGTGCTGCTGCGGCTTCTGCAGTCGTGCAATTACGACGTGAAGCGCGCGCAGTTCGGCATAATATATATCGACGAGATAGACAAGATAGGCAAGACGCAGGAGAACGTCTCGGTCACGAGGGACGTCTCCGGCGAGGGCGTCCAGCAGGCGCTGCTTAAGATACTCGAAGGCACGACCGCGAACGTCCCGCCTCAGGGCGGGAGGAAGCACCCCCAGCAGGAATATATACAGATAGACACGACGAACATACTGTTCATCTGCGGCGGTACGTTCTCGACGCTCGACAAGATAATCGAGCGCAGGGCCGGCAAGAAGACGATAGGGTTCAATAACCAGGACGACAGGACGAAGAAGCTCGGAGAGGTGCTGTCGCAGGTCGAGCCGGAAGACCTGCTGAAGTTCGGGATGATACCCGAGTTCGTCGGGCGTTTCCCGGTCGTCGCGACGCTGAACCCGCTTAACGAGAAGGACCTCATCGAGGTCCTCACGAAGCCGAGGAACTCGCTGATAAAGCAATATACGAAATTTTTCGAGATGGAGAACGTGAAGCTCTCGTTCCCGGAGGAGGCGCTTGCCGCTATCGCGAAGAAGGCGATGCACAAGGGCACGGGGGCAAGGGCGCTGCGTTCCATTCTCGAGGAGATAATGTTTGAAGTGATGTATGATATCCCTTCTCAGAACGAGATTGCGGAGTGCGTCATCACGCCTGAATGCATAACGCGCGGGATCAAGCCCATACTGATCACCCGCGATGAAGAAAAAGACAAGCGTAAGATAGCGTAGAAGGCGGTTTAATTGAGCGGTTTCGGCTGCATAGTCCTTGCCGCCGGCAAGGGCACGCGATTTTTTTCGGATACCCCGAAAGTCCTGCATGACCTGCACGGTGAACCCGTCCTGCAGCATGTCCTGGAGACGGCGAAGTCGGCGGGGTTCCGCCGCCCTGTGGTCGTCATAGGGAGCGGGTCCGCCGGCCTGGAGCGTTTTCTCGAAGGCCGGGCGGTGCCTGTAGTCCAGAAGAGGCAACTCGGTACCGCAGATGCGGTTAAGTCGGCCGAAAGGCAGCTTTCGAAGTACGATGATATCGCGGTCCTATACGGCGATGTCCCGCTCGTGCGCGAGGAGACCCTGAAATCGCTGGTTGGGTCCCATAAGGCATCGGGCGTATCATGCACGGTGCTGACCGTGGACATGGGCGACCCCTCGGGGTACGGAAGGGTCGTGCGCGGCATCTCAGGCGATGTCGAAGCGATCGTCGAGGAGAAAGAGGCGTCCGAGGAGGAGAGGAAGATACGCGAGATAAACGTCGGCCTCTACTGTTTTGACCGCCGCGACCTGTTCGACGCGATCAAAAAAATACGCAGGTCAAAAGTAAAAAAAGAATATTACCTGACGGATGCGATAGCGATACTAATATCCGGCGGAAAGCGTGTCAGGGCTTTCAAGACCGGGGACCCCGATGAGTCGATCGGGATGAACTCGAGGTCGGATTTGGCGAACGCATATTCGATAATAAGCAGGAGGAAGTCGGCGGAGCTGAACAAGGGCTCCGTGACGGTGCTCGACCCGTCCTCAACGTTCATCGCGCCGGGCGCGAAGATCGGCAGGGACACGGTGATATATCCTTTCACGGTCATCGAGAAGGATGTCGTGATAGGCAAAGGATGTTCGATAGGCCCGTTCTGCAGGCTGAGGCCCGGCACCGTCATTGAGGACGGGGCCGAAGTAGGTAATTTCGTGGAAGTCGTCCGCAGCAGGATCGGCAGGGGGGCAAAAGCGAAGCACCTAACGTACCTCGGCGACTCCGTCATCGGAAAGGGCGCTAACATAGGGTGCGGGACCATCACGGCGAATTACGACGGGAAGAAGAAGAGCAGGACGTCCGTGGGGGATAAAGCGTTTATCGGGAGCGGCACAGTACTCGTCGCGCCCGTAAAAATAGGCAGCGGCGCGATAACGGGCGCCGGAAGCGTCGTATTAAAAAATAAAAATGTGCCGGCACGCAAGGTAGCGGTAGGGGTACCGGCGAGGATATTGGACAGGTCCAAAAACAAAAAGGGCAAAAGATGAAAATCAACGGTAACCTGCTTGTTTTCTCCGGGAATGCGAACCCCGCGCTTGCCAAGAGGATATGCGCTCACCTGAAGGTCCGCCTCGGCAACGCCTCCGTCGACAGGTTCAACGACGGCGAGATAAGGGTGCGCGTCGACGAGGATGTCAGGGGAAAGGACGTCTTCATTGTCCAGCCGACATGCTTCCCCGGCAACGATAACCTCATGGAACTTCTCATATTGATAGACGCGGTCAAGCGTTCGTCCGCGCGCCGCATAACGGCGGTCATGCCTTATTACGGTTACAGCAGGCAGGACAGGAAGGACCGTCCGCGCGTCCCGATAACGGCCAAGCTCGTCGCGAACCTCATAACGGTCGCGGGCGCGAACAGGGTGCTCACGATGGACCTGCATGCCGGGCAGATACAGGGATTTTTCGATATACCGCTCGATAACCTTTTCGCGGTAAATACATTCATGCAGTATTTCGAGAAGAAGCACCTCCCCGACCTCGTCGTCGTCTCGCCGGATGTCGGCGGCATAAAGATGGCGCGCGCATACGCGAAGAAGTTCAAGTCGGGCCTGGCCGTCGTCGACAAGAGGCGCATAAACGACAAGCAGGCCGAGGTGATGAACATAATGGGCGAGGTCAGGGGCAAGAACGTCTGCCTCATAGACGACCTCGTGGCGACAGCCGGCACTCTCGTCGAGGCCGTTGCGGCGCTGAAGAAAGCGGGCGCGAAGAAGGTCTATGCCGCGGCTACGCACGCGGTCCTTTCCGGCCCGGCGATCGAGAGGATACAGGATTCCGAGCTTGAGGAGCTCATAGTGACGGATACTATCCCGATACCGAGGGAGAAGATGATACCGCAGATCAAGGTATTGTCCGTGGGGCCCCTGCTTGGCCAGGCGATAGCGAGGATACACAAGGAACAATCGATCAGCATACTGTTCGATAAGGTCTACCAATAAAAGAGAAGAAAGGAAAAGCGCAGATGGAACAGGTAAAACTGGAAGTCAAAGTAAGGAAAGAGACAGGAAAAGAGGCCGCGAAGCGCGAGCGCGAAAAGGGCACCATACCCGCCGTCGTATACAGGAAAGGCGAGAACGCGATGCCGCTCTACCTGAACAGGAAGGCGATGGAGATAGCGCTCCATACGTCGGCCGGAGAGAACGCGCTCATCAACCTTAAGATAGAGGGCGACGAAAAAGCGAAGGCGAAGACGTGCATAATAAAAGAGATACAGCATGACCCGCTCAGCGGCAACATCCTGCACGTGGATTTCAACGAGATATCGCTGACCGAGGAGATAAAGGTCGACGTACCGCTTGCGGCCAGGGGCGAAGCCATCGGCGTCAAGCAGGACGGAGGCGTCCTCGAGCATCTGCTCTGGGAGATCCAGGTCGAGTGCTTGCCTACGGATATCCCGCAGAAACTCGAGGTCGATGTCAGCGGCCTCAAGATCGGCGATGCCTTGTTCATCAAGGACATAGCCGCGCCTAAGGGCGTGAAGATACTCAACGACCCCGAGGTAAGGATATTCGCGGTCGAGAAGCCGATAGAGATCAAGCCTGAGGAAGCGGCTGCCGCGGCAGAGACGGCTCCGGCGGAACCCGAAGTAACGAAGCAGAAGAAACCCGAGGAGATAGCTGCGGAAGAAGCGGCGAAGGCCAAGGCCAAGGAGAAGAAGGAATAACGGCCCGATGAAATTGATCGTCGGCCTGGGTAATCCGGGAACGAAGTACGAAAGGACGCGGCACAACGTCGGGTTCATGGCAGCTTCGGCGTTGGCCGATAAGCACGGCATAAGGTTAAGTTCCAAAGCGTATGATTCGCTCGTTGGAAAAGGCAAGGTTTGCGGAGAGGAAGTCACGATCGCACTGCCCCAGACATATATGAACAGGTCGGGCCAGGCGGTCAGGTCGCTCTCTTCGCGAAGGAAGGCGGAACCCGCGGAAATACTCGTCATCTGCGATGACGTGAACCTTGAGCTCGGTATAATAAGGATCCGCGCCGAAGGCTCTGCGGGCGGGCACAACGGCCTTGCTTCCATAATAGAGCATCTCGGGAGCTGCGATTTCGCGCGCCTGAGGGTAGGCATAAGCCGCAGCGGAGGCCCCGCGTTAAGCGGTTATGTCCTTTCGCCTTTCACGAAAAGCGAGACCGAAACGCTCGGATGTGCCATAGAGAAGGCAGTGGAATGCTGCGAGACATGGGTCAAGGACGGCGCCGAACGCGCCGCGAACTTGTTCAACGTTAAGAATAGAAAGGAATGAAGATGAAGAAATACGAAGGGTTGTTCATACTGAAACCGAACCTGACCGACGAGGAGTACGGGAAACTTACAACCTCTATACTTGACGTCATAGCCAAGAACGGCGGCAAGGTGGACGCTAAAGAGGACCTCGGCACGCGCGACCTCGCATACATGATAAAGAAGGACAAGAAGGGCCGTTACCTGCTCGTATATTTCACGGCCGAGACCTCCTCTATCACGGCGATGGAAAGGCTGTACAAGATAAACGAGTCCATACTCAGGGCCGTAATTTTCATCCACGAAGCCGCATAGGAGGGCAGGCGATGGCTAGCCTAAACAAAGTATTTCTGATAGGGAACCTTACGCGCGACCCGGAGCTCAGGTACATACCGAGCGGCAGCGCGGTGACGACGTTCACGATAGCGGTGAACAGGGTATATACCCAGCAGGGAGAGAAGAAGGAAGAGGTATCGTATATAAAGGTGGTCGTCTGGGCTAAGATGGCCGAATCGTGCGGGGAATACCTTTCGAAGGGAAGCCCCGTTTTCGTGGAAGGCAGGATACAGAGCAGGAGCTGGGAGACCCCGCAGGGCGAAAAACGTTCCGCTACGGAAGTGATCGCCGAAAGGGTGCAGTTCCTCGGCAGGGGCAAGGGCAGCAAGCAGGAACAGGGCGCCGCCCCCGACGCCGAATCCCCGGACGCCCAGCCCGGCGGTTCCCAGGGCGAAGACGTCCCGTTCTAACAGTCGTAATATAAAGACCAAAGAGGAGAAGACAGAAACGAAATGGAAAGAAGAGAGAGAAGGGTATTCAGGAAAAAGGTCTGCAAGTTCTGCGGCGAGAAGATCAACTCGATAGATTACAAGGACATCATGAAGCTGTCCAAGTTCATTACCGAGCGCGGCAAGATCATACCGTCGAGGATCTCGGGGAATTGCGCGAAGCACCAGCGCATGATGGCCAGGGCGATCAAAAAAGCGCGCCTCGCGGCCTTCATTCCCTACACATCCGTCTAACGGTTTACGTCAAATCGAAGGGGTCATACGATGTCTATAAAAGTCATATTATTGAAGGATGTCGATGGTCTCGGCAAGTCGGGCGATCTGATATCCGCAAGCGAGGGGCACGCGAGGAATTTCCTTTTACCCCGCAAACTGGCCCTGCCGGCGACCGAGCAGAACATAAAAGCTGCCGAAGCGAACAGGAAGCAGAGGGCGGAAGCCCTTGAGAAGGAAAGGCAGGAAGCGTTGAAGCTCGCGGACGCGATATCGAAGGCGTCGGTCACGATCGCGATGGAAGCGGGCAAGGACGACAAGCTCTTCGGGTCCGTGACGGGCGCCGATATACAGAAAGCGCTCGAGGCCGAGGGCATTACCGTTGACAAGAAGAAGATAGACCTGAAGGAGCATATCACTCAGACAGGCATATTCCAGGTGCCCGTAAAACTGCACCCGGAGATAAACGCGTCGCTCAAGCTCTGGGTGGTCAAAAAGTAAATGGCCAATAAGGAAGGCAAGGACATATCGCTGGAGAAGCTGCCGCCCCAGAACCTAGAGGCCGAGATGGCGGTCCTCTGCTCGATGCTCATCGAGGAAGAGGCGATCTCCCACGCTTTCGAGATACTTTCCGAAGACGCCTTCTATAAACAGGCCCACCGGCTCATATTCAGGGCGATAGTCAGCCTCTACAGCAACAGCAAGGCGGTTGACCTCGTAACGCTCGTGGAAGAGCTCAAGAAGAAGGGCGAGCTCGAGGATATCGGAGGCATAAATTACCTGACGACGTTGAGCACTTACGTGCCGACTGCCGCGAACGTGCGCCATTACGCGAAGATCGTCAAGGATAAGAGCATGCTGAGGAACCTTATCTCGAGCGCGACGACGATCCTGTCGGAGGCGTACGACGGGCAGGACGAAGCGAGGGAGCTCCTCGACAAAGCCGAGCGCATGATCTTCGAGATATCGTCAAAGAAGATAGAAGGCGGTTTCGTCTCGCTGAAGGAGATAATCAAAGATTCGATAGAGACGATAGATTCGCTCTACCAGCGCAAGACGAATATAACAGGCCTCGCGACCGGTTTCGACGATTTCGACAAGATGACATCCGGCCTGCATGAAGGCGAACTGATAGTCGTCGCGGGAAGGCCTTCGATGGGCAAGAGCGCTTTGGCATGCTGCATAGCCGAGCATGTCGGCATAGCATTGAAACAGCCGGTCGCCATATTCAGCCTCGAGATGTCGAAGGAATCGCTCGCGCAGAGAATGCTCTGCTCGCACGCGAGGGTCGACGCGAGCAGGGTAAGGACCGGTTTCCTTTCGCAGTCCGACTGGCCGCACCTCGTGAATGCCGCCGGGAAGTTCTCGGAGGCGCCTATATTCATAGACGACTCCTCTGCGTTGTCCGCCCTGGAATTGAGGGGCAAGGCCAGGAGGCTGAAATCGCAGCACGACCTGAAACTTATCATAGTGGATTACCTCCAGCTGATGGACAGCCCCTCGATGCGTTCGGAGGGCAGGCAGCAGGAGATAGCGGATATATCGCGTTCGCTGAAGGCGCTGGCAAAGGAGCTCAACGTCCCGTTGATCGCCGTCAGCCAGCTTTCGCGCAAGCCGGAAGGCAGGGACGATAAAAGGCCTCAGCTGGCCGACCTGCGCGAATCCGGCGCCATCGAGCAGGACGCCGACCTTGTGCTGCTGCTGTTCAGGGAAGAGTTCTATGCGCCGACGGACGAGAACAGGGGCATATCCGAACTTATGATAGCGAAGCAGCGTAACGGGCCCACGGGGCCTATAAAACTGGCGTTTATAAAGGAATTGACGAGGTTCGAGAACCTTTCGATCAGGCAGGAAGCATAGCCCGATTATTTGCTTTACTTTGCCTCACACGTATGTTAAATTAGACGATTAAATGAGGATTTTTATGAAGATCTTTCCTGGACTCTTCTTTATTCTTGCCCTTTCTACCGGGCTTTTAAACCCCGTATTTTCCGAGGAAACGGCACTTCCGGATACCGTGGCGCTGCCCGATACCCCGGATGCTCCCGATGCGGCGGCCGTCCCGGCGGTAGCTCCGGCCCCGGCTGTAGAGAGGATGGTAAAGAACGTTTTCGTCGTAGGCAACAAGACGGTCTCTTCCTCCCTGGTCCTGTCTAAGGTAAAGACGAAGCCGCAGGAGGCCTACAAGAAGAGCACCGTTGACGAGGATATCAAGCGGATATACGGGCTCGGGTTCTTCTCGGACGTAAAGGCCGAGGTCAAGGAGTTCGCAGACGGCATCGAGGTGGTGTTCATCGTAACGGAGAAGCCGCCTATCGGCCAGATCATCTTCGCCGGGAACAAGGTCATCCGTGATGAAAGGCTCAAGAAGGAGCTTAAGGTCAAGCAGGACGAGATCCTTGACGAGCGCCAGTTAAAGGAAGGCATCAGGGCGATCAGGGAACTCTATTATAAGAAGGGCTTCACGCATTCCAAGATAGATTACGCGATACGGCTTGACCCGACGACCAATAAGGCCGTCGTAACGATAATGGTCGAAGAGGGCAAGAGGGTCAAGATACGCAAGATAACCTTCGAGGGGAACAAGGCGTTCAAGACGGACGTCCTGCTCAGGCTCATGTCGACGAAGACCGCCTGGTGGTTCATAAGGTCGGGCGTATTCAACGAGGATGCTTTCGACACCGACATGGATAAGCTGAAGGTGTTCTACGAATCGAACGGCTACCTCGACGCCAGGATGGAGCCCGAATTCAAGTACGACGATGACGGGAAGTTCCTGTTCGTACATATAAAGGTCGACGAGGGCAGGAAATACCTCGTCAACTCCGTAGGGATATCGGGCAACGCGGTCATCAGCGAGAAGGACATGCGCAAGGCGCTCAAGATGAACGTCGGCAAGGCGTTCAGCCAGGAAGCCCTGCGCGCCGACGCGGATATAATACAGGGGATGTATTTCGACAAGGGCTATATATATGCGGTGGTCAAGACCGAGACGGCCATCAGCCCCGAGACCTCGAACATAGACGTAAAATATACGATAACCGAGAACGACCTGACCTTCGTCAACAGGGTGGAGATACGCGGCAATATCCGCACGAAGGACAAGGTCATCAGGAGGGAGATAAGGCTGAAGCCGGGCGAACCGTTCAACGGCGCGAAGCTCCAGCGCTCGAAGGAGCGCCTGTATAACCTCGGTTATTTCGAGGACATAACTTTCGATACCGGGAAGACCGAGGAGCCGAACAAGGCGGACCTGCTCGTCGACGTCAAGGAGACGAAGACCGGAGAGTTCTCGTTCGGCGGCGGTTTCTCCACGGTCGACAAGCTTGTCGGTTTCGTGCAGGTGACCCAGCGTAATTTCGATATCATGAACTGGCCGACCTTCACCGGCGGCGGTCAGCAGCTGGTCATAAGGGCCGAGCTCGGTACGACAAGGCGCGACTACCAGCTCAGCTGGACCGACCCGTGGATATTCGACTATCCCTACCTGCTAGGTTTCGACATATACCAGAACACAAGGTTGTCGTCGAGCAGCACGGGTTACGGTTATGATGAGAGGAGAAGGGGTTTCGACTTCCGCCTCGGCAAGGAGTTCGACGATCTTGACAGGGCCGACCTGACCTACAGGCTCGAAGAGGTAAGGATATCGAACGTCGACGACGGCGCTACGAACGACCTGAGGAAAGAGGCGGGGATAAACAACATCTCGAGCCTCCAGCTCGGTTTCACGAGGGATACGAGGGATTCGTCGTACAGCCCGACGAAGGGGTATATAGCGTATGCGTCGGTCGAGGGCGCGGGCGGCCCGTTCCAGGGCGATAAGGATTTTGTAAAATGGTACGGGTCGGCGATGGCGTATTTCTCGCCGATACAGAAGCAGGTCCTTGAGCTTAGCACGCATATGGGCGCGGTCGGCGCTTACGGGAATTCCGACAGCGTGCCGATATACGAAAGGTTCTTCGCGGGCGGCGCCGATTCGGTGCGCGGTTATAAGGAAAGGGCCCTCGGCCCCAAGGATCCCGCGACCAACGACCCGTTGGGCGGCGAGGCCATGATAGTGGCCAGCGCAGAATATACGTTCCCCGTGGTGGAGTTCCTTAAAGGCGCGGTCTTCTTCGATGTAGGCAACGTGTGGGAGAAGGAAGGGGATTTCGGCCAGGGCGATTACAAATATTCCACCGGAGCCGGCATAAGGGTCAAGACGCCGGTAGGCCCGGTAAAGCTCGATTACGGTTATCCTCTGAAGATAGACCCGGGCGAGAAGAAAAAAGGAAGGTTCCATTTTAGCCTCAGCAGGGCTTTTTAACCGAAAGGAGAAACAAGATGAGGGCATTATCGAAGTTGCTGGTAGCAGCGTTCTTTGTGACCATGACATTATCGGCCGTCAATTCCTCTTTCGCGGCGGAACAGAAATTGGGCCATATGGACTTCGCGAAGGTCTTCGACGAATATAACAAGACCAAGGATTTCGACAAGCAGCTCGAGGCCAAGGGCAACGCGAAACAGGGCGACAGGGACAAGCTTGTCGCGGAGATAAAGAAGCTCAAGGACGAGCTCGATGTGGCTTCCGATAAGGAAAAGGCGAAGAAGCAGGCCGCCGTTGAAGAGAAGCTCAAGAAGCTGCAGGAGTTCGACAGGGATTCGAGGGAAGCGCTCAGGAAAGAACGCGATGACATGGCCAGGGGCATATTCAAGGAGATCAAGGACGTAGTCGATGAGATAGGCAAGAAAGAGAACTACAAGTATATTATCGACAGCAGGATGGTCCTTTTCGGGAACGAGAGCGACGACATGACCGCCCGTGTCCTGAAGATACTCAACGACAAATACCAGGTAAAGGGAAAGAAATAGAGAAGTGTCCGGAGAAGGTTCGCCTATCCGCAAGACTCTCAAAGAGATTGCGCAACTGATAGATGGTGAAGTAGTAGGGGACAGCGGTACCGTCATTACCGGAATAAGCGGCATAAGGGAAGCGGAGGAAGGCGACCTTACGTTCCTCGCGAACCCCCGTTACGCCCCGCTGATGGATACTACACGGGCGGCCGCGATAATAACATCGCGCGAGACGGCGGATGCCCCGAAACCCATTATCAGGACCGCGAACCCTTCGCTGGCATTCGCCAAGATAATTTCCATAATGATGCCGAACGACCAGCAGTTCCCGTCCGGCATTCATCCTGCCGCTGTCATCGGCAAGGACGTGAAACTGGGCCGCGATGTGGCTATACAGGCCTATGCTGTCCTCGATGACGGTGTCTCCGTAGGCGACAGGACAATAATATATTCGGGAGCGTACGTAGGTTATAACGCGAAGATAGGCTGCGACTGCCTGATATACCCGAATGTCGTGCTCAGGGAGAAGGTGGTATTGGGCGACAGGGTCGTCATACACCCCGGCACCTGCGTCGGCAGCGACGGGTTCGGTTTCGCGTCTGTCAACGGCGAGCACCGTAAGATACCGCAGATAGGCACCGTCGTGATAGAGGATGACGTCGAGATCGGCGCGAATGTCACGATTGACAGGGCGCGCTTCGGCAAGACGGTCATAGGCCGCGGGACCAAGATCGACAACCTTGTCCAGATAGCGCATAACGTAATAGTCGGGCAGAATACGCTCATTATCGCGCAGGCGGGGATCTCAGGATCGACGGTCATAGGCAACAATGTCACCATAGCGGGGCAGGCGGGGCTGGTAGGGCACATAACGGTCGGGGATAATTCTGTCCTTGCCGCGCAGGCGGGAGTGACCAAATCGGTCCCGGCGAACATATGCGTATCGGGTTATCCGGCGAAGCCGCACGACGAGGCGAAGAGGCTCAATGCTTTCGTGTCGCGTCTGCCGCAGATTGTTGACGAACTGAAAAAACTTCAGGAAAAAATAAACCAGTTGGAGAGCAAGATCGCAGATGGAACAGCAGCTGACGATAAAAAACGCGGTTGAGATAGAGGGTACAGGGCTCCATACGGGCTCGAAGACGAAGGTGCGCCTTTTGCCGGCGGAACAGAACGCCGGGATAAGTTTCGTCCGCACCGACCTGCCCGGCTCGCCGGTCATTAAGGCGTCCATCGCGAACGTGATGGAGGCAAGCCGTAAGCTCAGGAGGACATCGCTCGCTTCCGACGGCGCAGAGGTCCACACGATCGAGCACCTCATGTCCGCGCTGAGCGGCATGATGATAGATAATGTGAGGGTCGAGATAAACGGCCCCGAGGTCCCCGGCATAGACGGCTCGGCGACGCCGTTCGTGGAACTCATAAAAAAGGCCGGCATACAACCGCAGGCCGAACAGAGGAAGTCGTTCACGGTAAAGGAGCCGATCTGGCTCGAGGAGGACGACACGGTCCTCGCGATATTGCCGGATTCCGAGTTCAAGATCTCATATATGCTGAGCTACGACCACCCGATGCTGAGGTCGCAGTACGTTTCGATCGTGCTTACGCCGGAGACGTACGAGAAAGAGATAGCCCCGACAAGGACCTTTTGCCTTGAAGCCGAAGCCGAAGCGCTGAGGCGCCAGGGGCTCGGCAAGGGCGCGAATTTCGAAAATACGCTTGTGGTCGGCAAGGACGGCGTCATAAAGAACAAGCTCAGGTTCGACGACGAGTTCGCCCGCCACAAGGTATCCGACCTTATAGGCGACCTGTACCTGCTCGGCATGGCGCTTAAGGGGCACGTTATAGCCGTGAAGTCCGGCCATCCGCTCAATATCAGGCTGCTCCAGAAGATCAGGCAGCAGCAGGAGCGCATGCGCGCGGGCGCGATGGAGAGCAAGGGCCCGGGTATCGTCGGGACCCCGCTCGACATAAACGACATCAAGAAGATACTTCCGCACCGTTATCCGTTCCTGCTCGTAGACAGGGTCATAGAGCTCGAGGACGACAAGAGGGCGGTCGGCATAAAGAACGTCACGATGAACGAATTTTATTTTCCGGGCCATTTCCCGAACATGCCGATAATGCCCGGTGTGCTGATAATGGAAGCGCTCGCGCAGGTAGCCGGCGTGATGATGCTGAACAAGAGGGAGAACCTCGGGAAATACGCCTTCTTCATGTCGATGGACAAGGTAAAATTCCGCAAAGCGGTCGTGCCCGGTGACCAACTGGTCCTCGAGACCGAAGTGCTGAAGCTCAGGTCGAAGACCGTGCAGGTCAAGGCGGTCGCGAGCGTGGACGGGAAAGTTGTGGCAGAGGGCGAATTCATGTTCGCGCTTGTCGGCGGCGAAGAGGCGTCGGAATAGCGGCAAAAGGACATAATGAAGATCCATCCTACAGCGATAGTAGATAAAAAGGCAGAGTTGGCCGGCTCGGTTGAAGTCGGCCCTTATGCTTTTATCGGGCCCGGCGTCAAGATCGGAGACGGGACCGTCATAGGCGCGCATGCCGTAATAGACGGGCACACTACGATAGGCAAGGACAATAAGATATTCCCAGGCGCGGTCATCGGCTCGATTACACAGGACTTGAAGTTCAAGGGAGAGAAGAGCTACGTCAGGATAGGCGATAATAATATAATCCGTGAATACGTCACGGTAAATATGGGTACCGACAAGGACTCCTCCACGGTCATCGGAAATAACGTGCTTTTGATGGCGTATTGCCATGTGGCGCACGATTGCGTGATAAAGGACAGGGCCATAATAGCCAATTGCGGCACGTTCGCCGGATATGTTACCGTTGAAGAAAGGGCTGATATCGGCGGGCTTACCGGGGTCCACCAGTTCGTGCGCATCGGGAAGCTTGCCATAATAGGAGGCTGCTCAAAGGTGACCCAGGACGTGGTGCCTTTTTCGATGAGCGACGGCCATCCGCTTAAGATATACGGCCTTAATACGGTCGGCCTCGAAAGGGCCGAGGTCCCCCAGGAGTCCCGCAATGCCCTCAAGAAGGCCTTTAAGATCCTCTTTAATTCGGGGTTGACGGTATCCCATGCCCTGGAAGAGATAAAGTCAGATGTCCCAAAATGCTCCGAAATAGATTACCTCGTGGAATTTGTCACTGCCTCTGAACGGGGCATATCAAGATAGATAAATATGGACACCATAGGATTGATCGCAGGAAAAAGCGATTTTCCCGTCATTTTCGCGAAAGCCGCCAAGGCTAAAGGGTTGCATGTCGTCGCCGTAGGCATAGAAGGCGAGACGAAACCCGAGGTCGGCGGCATCGCCGACAAGTTCTTTTGGGTAAAGCTCGGCGAGCTCTCAAAAGTCCTCGAAATATTCAAGTCCGAAGGCGTCAGGAAAGCCGTGATGGCCGGCGGCATAACAAAATCCCGCATATTCAACGAGGCGCTCAAGATCGACGGCCTCATGAAATCCATTCTCGTCAAGGCGCTGGACAGGAAAGATGATACGCTGTTGTCATTGATAACTTCGACGCTGAGGTCGGCGGGCGTAGAGCTGCTCGATTCGACGCTCTTCCTCGAGGACCTCCTTCCCGGGGCCGGAGTGCTGACTCCCGGGCAAAGCCCTTCACAGGCGCAGGAAGAGGATATCAGGTTCGGGTTGAAGATAGCCAAGGATATCGCGGGACTCGACGTAGGCCTTTCGATATTCGTCAAGGAGAAGGCGGTCATAGCGGTCGAGGACATCGAAGGCACCGACGCGATGATACTGCGCGCAGGCCGGCTCGCGGGGCCGGGAGGGACCGTCATAAAGGTTGCCCGCCCTAAACAGAGCATGAAGTTCGACCTTCCCGTCGTCGGGCCGCAGACGGTCGTTTCAATGGCCGAGGCGAAGGCCTCATGCCTCGCGATAGAGGCTAATAAGACGCTCATAATCGAAAAGGACGAGACGATAGCACTTGCCGGCAGGAACGGCATAACGGTCACGGCGGTGAAGCTATGAGTGGCATACTTATCCTCGGCATCGAAGACGAGGGCATTAAACGCGCGCGCAAGGCGCTTAAGGAAGCCGACTACCAGGTCTATTTTTCGGAGGATACCGGCTTAAAGGCGGTGTACGAAGAGGCTCTGGAACGCCGCCCGGACATCATACTGCTGGATTTCACCTGCCCTAAGAATTTCGATGCGCAGGCTGTCTTCCGCGCGTTCAGGAAAGACAGGTTCCTCAGGGAGACGCCCGTCTTCGCGCTGCTGCCGGAAGGCGGGATGCAGGCGCTCGACGGCATCCCGGGCGTGGGAGATTTCATATTCGAGCCGTTCAATCCGTCCGAACTTGTCGCGAGGGTAAGGGCCCTGCTGAAGAAGGTCATCCCGACCGATTCCAAGGACGTGATCAAAGCCGGCGACCTCGTCGTAGACATCTCAAGGTACGAGGTGACGGTCAACGGCAGCAAGATAGAGCTTACCTTCAAGGAGTACGAGCTGCTTAAGTTCCTCGCGTCGAACAAGGGCCGTGTCTATTCGCGCGACCAGCTCCTGGACAAGATCTGGGGCTACGACTACTACGGCGGCACCCGCACGGTGGATGTCCATATCCGCCGCCTGCGTTCCAAGATAGAGGACCGCAGGCATACCTTCATCGAGACTATCCGCAACATCGGCTACAAGTTCATCGCCTGAAATCCTGGTTTCGCTCGGCCTTTCATTATTACTCACAGCAAGAATAAGCAATTCCGTCATAAATCGGCTCTTCGCACGACGTTAAATTTCAGGCGTTAAGCTTATAGCCGGTATCCCGCCCTTTTCCGCAATGAAGATTTAACCTGCCCGTAACACAGATTTAACATCCATCCTTATACTTACCCGTGTAAAGACAAGAAACCGGAGTCAGCAATGGAAGAGCCAAAAGGCAAGTACAGGTGCGCTAAGTGCGGATATATCACACATCGTAAAGCGCCCCCGAAGAGCTGCCCGATTTGCAGGGCGAGTTCCGAGGCATTTGACGACATCGGCGTCGACAGGTCACTGAAGATCAAGGCGATGTATAACCCAAGACTGATCTGATACGTCAAATGGAGGCGAAAAAAGATGAAAAGATATATAAGTGCGGCTTTGTTTGTCATGCTGATATCGGTACCCGCTTCGGTCTTTGCTACCGCGTCTACCCACATATGGGCCCCTTCCACGGACATCCAGGCCTACGGAGTAATGCACATCACGGGCGACATGTACCTCCCGACGGAGAGGGACTCGGCCGGGAACAGGCCCGACACGGTAACCAACGAAGGCCTCACGGTCGGCATCCTGCCGTTCGAAAAGTTCAATATTGAGGCGGGTTTCGACCACAAGACAGGGCTCGGTGACCTGGACGATTACCCGATGTATTTCAACGCAAAAGGTGGGATACCGGAAGGCGCTTTCGGGGAGTTCTTCCCGGCCCTGGCTGTGGGCGCTTACGATATAGGCACCAAGAAAGACAGGACAAATTACGATATAGTATACGGCAAGGCCGCGAAGACGTTCAAGGCCGGCGATCTCGACCTCGGAAGGGTCTCGGCGGGCTATTTCTACGGCAACGACGAGCTGCTGCTTAACGAGGACGGCGAGAAGGACAACGACGGTTTCTTCGGCGCGTGGGAGAGGACGATGAACGAGATCTCGCCTAAGCTCTGGCTCTGCGTGGAATATCAGGGTACCAGGAGCGCGTACGGCTCGTGGAACTTCGGCGGTTCGTGGAAGTTCTCGGACAACGTCTCGATGCTCGTCGGTTACGAACGTTACAACAACCGCAACCTTGCCGACACGGTAACGATACAGTTCGATGTCGATTTTGACGTGTTCAGCAAGATGTTCAGGAAGAAATAGAGGTGACCCATGTTTAGGAAAATAACGGCATTTCTCGCGATATTCGCGGTAACTATAGGGATGGCCTGCCTGGCGTTCGCGCAGGACCCGAGCGGCGCGGAGACGCTGGCCAAGAACCCGAATTCTCCGGTCGATTACGTCTGGATCCTCGTCTGCGGATTCCTGGTCTTCTTCATGCAGGCCGGGTTCGCGATGGTCGAGGCCGGTTTCTGCAGGGCGAAGAACGCCACGAACCTCATGGCAAAGAATACGATAGACTTTGTCATGGCGTCGCTGATCTTCATGGCCTTCGGTTTTGCCCTGATGATGGGCAACGATTACAGGGGGCTTATAGGTACTTCAGGATGGTTCCTCCACGGCGAGAACTATGATGTCGGAAGATATCTGATGTTCTTCTGGCAGCTCGTGTTCGCCGGGACCGCAGCGACAATTGTTTCCGGTGCCGTGGCGGAAAGGCTGAAATTCAAGGCCTATTTCCTTTACAGCATCCTTGTGACGGCAGTCATATACCCTATATACGGGCACTGGGTATGGGGAGGCGGGTGGCTTTCGAAGCTGCCCTTCGGCGCCGGCCATGTCGATTTTGCAGGCTCCGGTGTCGTCCATACGATAGGCGGTTTTGTGGGCCTCGCCGGCGCATTAGTGCTTGGCCCGCGTTTCGGAAAGTTCGATAAGGACAGGAAGCCGAGGGCTATCCCGGGCCACAGCATCACGCTTGCCGCGCTGGGTACCTTCATACTATGGTTCGGGTGGTTCGGGTTCAACCCGGGCTCCACGTTCTCCGCCCACCAGCTGAGGATAGCGGTAGTGGCCGTCAACACCAATCTTGCGGCAGCCGCAGGCGCGGCGGTCGCGATATTGCTCGTATACCTCAAAACAAAGAAATGGGATGTCGGCATGATGCTTAACGGCTGCCTTGCGGGCCTGGTCGCCGTCACGGCGCCCTGCGCGTGGATAGAGGCATGGGCCGCCGTTGCCATAGGTGCCGTGGCCGGGGCCATAGTGGTCGTCGGCGTGTATTTCTGGGAGAACAGGGGCGTCGATGACCCGGTAGGCGCCGTCAGCGTGCACGGGCTTAACGGTGTCTGGGGCCTTATAAGCGTCGGTATATTTGCCGACGGGACGTACGGGCTCGGCTCGACATCGGAACCTTTCGTGAAGGGGCTGTTATACGGCGGAGGATACAGCCAGCTGATAGCCCAGCTCATCGGAGCTGCCGTCTGTGTTTCGTGGGCATTCGCGCTGGGTTTCATCGGGTTCAAATTGATGGATAAGTTCTTCGGCATAAGAGTTTCGCCGCAGGAGGAACTCAAGGGCTTGGATATCCCGGAACACGGTACGCCCGCTTATCCTAATTTTTATACGTACAGCAATTAGGGAGGGCCAATAAGATGAAGAAGATAGAAGCGGTTGTCCGCGTAGAGAAACTGGAGGAGCTCACCGAGGCCCTGGATAAGTTCGGTTACCCCGGGATGATGGTCACCCACATAGAGGGGCACGGCCGCCAGAAAGGGCTCACCGAGCAGTTCAGGGGAAGGGAGTATAAGGTGAATTTCCTTCCTAAGATCAAGATCGAGATCGTCGTCAAGGACGCCGATGCCGATAAGCTCGTGAAGGCGATAACCGGCATCGCGAGGACCGGCGAGATCGGAGACGGGAAGATCTTCATATATCCCGTCGAGGATACGGTCAGGATACGCACCGGAGAAAAAGGCGACGGCGCCATTTAAGCCAATGCTTGATAAGGAGCTGATAGAGAAGATACGCAGGCTGAAGGAGGACAGGGGCTATACTCTCTATGATCTCGCGAAAAGGGTCGACATTCAGCCGTCGACCCTGGAACGCTGGTTCAAGACCAACCGCATCAACAGGGTCTATGCCGGCGTGGTCAAGGAGAAGCTGGGCATCAAGTGATTTTTTTGCCCGAATGTTGCCAATTGGATACGCAATTGAAGAAAAGGAGGAGGTAGTTGAAATGCTGAAGGTATTCAAAAGCCCGCCGTTCTGGTTTTTCGCGGCTTTCCTGCTGTTTACCGTCATAGCGACGGTAGTGGCCGCGGAAGAGATCACCCCTGCCGCGGTCGATACCGGCGATACCGCGTGGCTGCTGACGTCGTCCGCGCTGGTGCTTATGATGACGCCGGCGCTCGCGTTCTTTTACGGCGGACTGGTCCGCCGCAAGAACGTGCTCTCGATACTTATGCAGTGCTTCATGCTGATGTGCCTGATAACGGTGCAATGGGTACTTTTCGGATATTCGTTGTCGTTCGGGCCGGATGTCAAAGGCATAATCGGAGGGCTCGACTGGTTCGGGCTCAAGGGCGTCGGGCTGGCACCCAACCCGGCTTATGCCGCGACTGTCCCGCACCAGGCGTTCATGATATTCCAGGCGATGTTCGCGATAATCACGCCCGCGCTCATACTCGGCGCGTTCGCCGAGAGGATGAAGTTCTCGACGTTCTGCGTCTTCTCGCTGCTATGGGCGACGCTCGTATACGACCCTGTCTGCCACTGGGTGTGGGGCGTAGGGGGTTTCCTCAGGGCCGACGGCGCGCTCGATTTTGCCGGAGGCACGGTAGTCCATGTCAACGCAGGGATCGCCGCGCTCGCAAGCGCGCTCGTATTGGGGAAACGCCACGGCTATCCGGATAAGATATCGCCCCCGCATAACCTGCCGTTCGCGGTTCTGGGCGCGGGACTGTTGTGGTTCGGATGGTTCGGGTTCAACGGCGGTAGCGCTTTGGGGTCCGGCTCTTTGGCGACGAACGCGTTCGTGGTTACGCACGTAGCCGCCGCAGCGGCAGGGCTCACATGGGCGCTTCTCGACTGGATATTCAACTCGCGGTCGACGGTGCTCGGCATCATAACGGGCGCGGTCGGAGGCCTTGTTGCCATCACCCCCGCCGCGGGTTTCGTCAATGTGATAGGCGCTTTATGGATAGGGCTCGGCGTATCGGTCTTCTGCTATATGGCCGTCGCGCTGCTGAAGGTAAAGTTCGGTTATGACGATTCGCTCGACGCATTCGGCGTGCACGGCATCGGAGGCATCTGGGGTGCGCTCGCGACGGGCTTATGGGCCACGAAAGCCGTGAACCCTGCCGGCGCGGACGGGTTATTCTACGGCAATCCGGCGCAGTTCCTGATACAGTTCAAGGCCGTGATAATCACGGCGGTGTATTCGTTCGTCGTCACATTCGTGCTGCTTAAGGTGCTTACCGCGGTAATGGGAGTCAGGGCATCGCAGCAGGATGAGCGCATCGGGTTGGACCTTAGCCAGCACCGCGAAGCGGGATATACGGTGCTTGAATAGCATGTAAATCATAACAACTGATAGGGGGATTAAGGAGCCATGAAGTACATAATCGCGATAATACAGCCCGACAGGCTGGACGAAGTGATGGCCAAGCTCGAGGAGCAGGAGATACATCTCGTGACCGTCACCCCTGTAATGGGCCGCGGCAGGCAGAAAGGCATATCCGAGATATACAGGAGCCACAAGGAAGCCGGCAGCCTGCTCAGGAAAGTGAAGCTGGAGATAGCCGTCAACGAAGAGTTCGTGAAACCCGCGGTTGACGCGATACTCGAAGGCGCGCGCACCGGCCATGTCGGAGACGGGAAGATCTTCGTGCTCGACCTGAACGGATGCATCCGGATAAGGACGGGGGAGAAGAGCTGCCCCGCGATAGGCTGATATTTAACATGTTTGTAATATGGATTTAACATTCAAGCGGTACACTTTTCGCATCAATTAAAAGGAGGAAGCCAGCATGGCAAAGAAGAAGGCAGCAATAACGGAAGTGAAGACAAAAAATCCGTTGGCGAACGGCTCTTTCAACGAGAAAGCCGCCCGCGACGCGATGAAGCTGATCAAAGACAAGAAGATCGAGATAATCGACTTCAAGTTCAACGACCTGCCCGGATTATGGCAGCATTTCTCGATACCGGCGTCGGAGCTTCTCGAGATGGACGACATCACCCGCTCGATATGGGTGGACGGCATAGGGTTCGACGGTTCGTCGATACGCGGTTTCCAGAAGATACAGGAATCCGACATGATAATGATACCGGACCCGACATCGGCCGTCGTCGACCCGGTATGCGAGGTCCCGACGCTCAGCATCATATGCGATATCTACGACCCGCTGAACCGCAGGCCGTATTCGCGCGACCCGCGCTATATCGCGAAGAAGGCCGAGAAGTACCTGAAGGACACCGGCATAGCCGACAGCATTTACTTCGGGCCTGAGGCGGAGTTCTTCATATTCAACGATGTCCGCTTCGACCAGAACGAGAACTCGGGCTACTATTTCATCGATTCCGACGAGGGCGACTGGAACACCGGCCGCAAGGAAGACCCGAACCTCGGATACAAGGTGCGTTTCAAGGAAGGGTATTTCCCCGTCCCGCCGCACGATTCTCTGCAGGATCTTCGAAGCCGCATGATACTGAAGATGAAGGAAGCGGGCCTGAATATCGAAGTCCACCATCACGAAGTCGCGACCGCGGGCCAGTGCGAAATAGACATAAAGTTCAACAAGCTCACGAAGATGGCCGATGACCTGCTGATGTACAAATACATCATCAAGAACATGGCTAAGAAGAACGGCATGGTCGCTACATTCATGCCGAAACCGCTCTTTGCCGACAACGGTTCGGGCATGCACTGCCACCAGAGCCTCTGGAAGGACGGCACGAACCTGTTCTTCGACAAGAACGGCTACGCGCTGCTGAGCCAGACCGCGAAGTATTATATCGGCGGCCTGCTGAAACACGCGAACAGCCTCATGGCGTTCTGCGCTCCGACGACGAACTCATACAAGAGGCTCGTCCCGGGATACGAAGCGCCCGTCAACCTCGTCTACTCGGCCCGCAACCGCTCGGCAGCCGTACGTATACCCATGTACAGCGACAGCCCGAAGTCGAAGAGGATCGAGTTCAGGCCCCCGGACCCGTCATGCAACGGCTACCTCGCCTTCAGCGCGATGCTTATGGCCGGACTTGACGGCATCCAGAACAAGATAGACCCGGGCAAACCGAACGACAAGGACCTCTTCGAACTGGAAGGGGAAGAGCTCAGTAAGATACCGACCGTCCCGTCGTCGCTTCGCCGCGCCATAGACGCGCTCGAGGTGGACCACGATTACCTGCTTAAGGGCGGGGTCTTCACGAAGGACGTCATCGATATATGGATAGAGTATAAGAGGAAGAAGGAGATAGATTCGGTCAGGATGCGTCCGCATCCGTACGAGTTCTACCTCTATTTCGACATCTGAGGTTTATTCGAGAGGGGGCCTATAGGGGCGGTCCTGAAAAGGGCTTGCTGGCTCCTCACCTTTAACAGGTGGCGGGACCGTCCCTGCTTCACTCCTCGAGAAGGCAAGGTATCCCATAAAGACAAAATTCGCAACGGGGACAAGCATAAGCAGGGCCAGCCATCCGGATTTGCCTCTCGCCTCGGAGATCCTGTACCAGATATAGATAGATACAAGCACGTTGACGAACGGCACCAGGAAAGCCAGCAACCACAGGTAGCTCAATCCGCCTATCTTGCACGACAGGAATAGGTTCGCCACGGGTATCCACGCCAGCCATGCAGGCTCCGTCCCGGTCTTCTTGGCTATCAATTGCAGGCATAGCGAGCAGAATACGTAAATGGCAAGGCCGGCCAGCAGTATTATCCCGAGGAAAGCCATTACCGCGGCAATAAGCCCCGCGCCGAGCATCGCCTGCTCTTTCTCCGAAAGCGTTATTTCCGGCGCAGCGGGTTCTTCCTCGACGATCGGGGACTCTTCCGTCACTTCAGGGGCCGGCTCGGGTCCGGCGGCAGATGTTTCGGAGACAGGCGTCTCGACGTCGGCAGGCTGCAGTTCAACCGCCTGCCCGTTTATCTCCTGTACATCCGCGAGGTCGTAGGTCATCTCGGTGACGCCGAATATCTCTACCGTGACGGATCCGCCGGTCACCGACTTGATATTTCCTTCGACTTTCTTGCCCGACTTGAACAATAAGGTATCGGCCCACAGGTTCGCGGACAAAAGCAGCATTACGGCGCATAACAGGACGGTTTTTCTCACGGATAGTTCCCCTTTTTCGATGATTCTATCCCAATAAAAGCGTAAAAGCAATAAAATTTCTTTACTTGCATTTTTACGGATTTTTGTTATAATAAGAGGCTAAATTAGAGAGGTGAAAATGGACCCAATCCGATTTGCGATGGCCCAGGTAAACCCGACCGTTGGGGACCTCCAGGGCAATAAGGAAAAGATAATTAAGTACATAAGTGACGCAAGATCATTGGGTTGTGACATAGTGATCCTCCCTGAACTCGCTTTGACCGGATATCCCCCAGAAGACCTGCTTTTGAAGTCCCAATTCATTGATGACGCCGCCAAGGCCCTCAACGATATAGTCCATAAGACGGACAATATCATAGCCGTAGTCGGCTGCCTCGACAGGGGCAAGGACGGCATATATAATTCAGCCGCGCTGATCCGCGACAAGGAACTCATCCATATATACCACAAGATAATGCTCCCGAACTACGGTGTTTTCGACGAAAAACGCTACTTCAAGTCCGGAGACGAGTCATTTGTATTCAAATTCGAAGGCCTGAAGATAGGCGTTAACATATGCGAGGATATCTGGGAGGGCAACGGCCCCGCCAGCTTCGAAGCGATGGATATGGGTGCCCAGGTCATGATAAACATTTCGGCTTCGCCGTACCATTCCGGCAAGCTGCAAGCGCGCGAGAACATGCTTATAAAGAGGGCCCAGGATACCGCGTCGATAATACTGTATGATAACCTCGTGGGCGGACAGGATGAGCTTGTTTTCGACGGCGGCAGCATGATAGTCGGCTGGAAGGGCAGCGTGCTCGCCCGCGGCAAGCAGTTCGAGGAAGATATCGTGCTCTTCGACCTTAACGTCGAGGAGTACCTGAAGTACAGGAAAGCGCCGAAGAGGAAAGGCGCGGGAGGGGATTACAGGAGCAAGGAGGTATCCCTGAAGAAGTGCGAGGTCAAGATCAGGCCCCCGTTCCCGCCGCGCAGGACAGAGAAACTCGGCAGCATCGAAGAGATCTACAAGGCGCTCGTGGCCGGCACGAGGGATTACGTGGCCAAGAACGGTTTCAAGAAGGCGGTCATCGGCGTCAGCGGCGGCATAGATTCCGCGCTTGTCGCGTGCATAGCGGCCGACGCGTTAGGCAAGGACAATGTCACCGCGGTCACGATGCCTTCGATGTATACGAAGGAAGAGACCAGGTCGGATGCCGTTGCCGTAGCCAAGCACCTCGGGATAAAAGTCCTGACGATGCCGATAAGTGTGCTGTACCAGTCGTATATGAGGATACTTAAGAAGGAGTTCAGGGACGCGAAGCCGAACATAGCCGAGGAGAACCTGCAGGCGAGGATACGCGGGAACATCCTCATGGCGCTTTCGAACAAGTTCGAGTGGCTCGTCCTTACGACCGGCAACAAGAGCGAGATGTCCACAGGTTATTGCACGCTCTACGGCGACATGGCCGGGGGTTTTGCCGTGCTAAAGGACGTCCCGAAGACGGTCGTATACCAGCTTGCCGAATACAGGAATGCGGTGGCAAGGAAAGAGATAATACCCGTTACCACCATAAAGAGGGCGCCGTCGGCGGAGCTGAAACCGAACCAGAAAGACCAGGATTCCCTCCCGCCTTACCACGTCCTCGACGCGATACTGAAGCTCTATGTCGAAGAGGACAAGTCAGCCGCGGAGATAATCGCGCAGCGTTTCGACCCCAAGACCGTAAAGAAGGTCATAACGATGGTAGACAGGAACGAATATAAGAGGCGCCAGAGCCCTCCCGGCGTTAAGATAACGCCCAAGGCCTTTGGCAGGGACCGCAGGATACCGATAACGAACAAGTATTAAAAAGGAGAATCCGAGATGGCTACGAGGTCGGTTAAGGACAAGGAATATGTACTGAAGATGGCCAAAGAGGCCAACGTGAAGTTCATCAGGCTCTGGTTCACCGATATACTCGGTTTCGTGAAGTCCTTCGCGATAACCGTGGAGGAACTCGAGGGTGCGCTCGAGGAGGGTATGGGATTCGACGGCTCCTCCATAGAGGGTTTCGCGCGCATCGACGAATCCGACATGATGGCCAGGCCGGACCCGAACACGTTCTGCCTGATCCCCTGGAGGCAGAAGGATGACTTCGCCGTCGCGAGGATGTTCTGCGATATCGTCAGGCCCGACGGAAGCCCTTTTGAGGGCGACCCGAGGTATATCCTGAAGCAGAACCTCAAGCGAGCAGCGAAACTCGGTTTCACATTTTACGTGGGCCCGGAGCTCGAATTCTTCTATTTCAAGAACAACAGCTCCACGGAATTCCTCGATAACGGCGGGTATTTCGACCTGACCCCGCCCGACCCGGCCGCCGACTTAAGGCGCGATACGGTGTTGATGCTCGAGTCGATGGGCATAGGCGTCGAATACAGCCACCACGAGGTATCGCCGAGCCAGCACGAGATAGACCTCCGTTATACCGACGCGCTGACGATGGCGGACGCCGCCATGACATACCGCGTCACGGTAAAGGAAGTCGCGCAGAAATACGGAGTTTACGCGACGTTCATGCCGAAGCCGGTATACGGGATGAACGGCTCCGGGATGCATGTCCACCAGTCGTTGTTCAAGGGCGACAAGAACGCGTTCTTTGACGCGAAGGACAAGTACCACCTGTCGAAGACCGCGAAACATTATATAGCCGGCATCCTGAAGCATTCGCGCGAGATAACCTCGGTAACGAGCCAGTGGGTCAACTCGTATAAGAGGCTCGTGCCGGGCTACGAGGCGCCGGTATACATCGCGTGGGCGAAGAGGAACCGTTCGACGCTCGTAAGGATACCCGAGTACAAGCCGGGCAAAGAGAAGGCGACGCGCGTCGAATACCGCTCGCCGGACCCGGCATGCAACCCCTATCTCGCGTTCAGTGTTATGCTGGCCGCGGGCCTTGAGGGTATAGAGAAGAAATACGAACTGACGCCGCCGACCGAAGAGAACGTCTTCGAGCTCACGCCCGAGGAGAGGACGAAGCGCGGCATCAGGCCGCTCCCGGGAGACCTCTACGAGGCGATCCTCGAGACCGAGAAGAGCGCGGTCGTCAGGAAGGCGCTCGGAGAGCACGCTTTCCATACTTTCATAGAGAACAAGAAGATCGAATGGGACAAATACAGGGCCCGCGTTACGGACTACGAGCTTAAGGAGTACCTGTCGATACTATGACGCGCAAAGCCCCGGTAAAAGCGCCGAAGTCCTCGGCTTACGAGAAGCAGATAGAGGCGCTCTCGAAGATAAGCCAGACGATAGCCTCGAACCTGTACCTGGAAGACATCCTTCGGCTTATCGTCATGGTGACCGCCGAGGTCATGGACTCCAAGATCTGCTCGCTCATGCTGCTCGACGAACAGAAGGGCGAGCTGGTCATACGCGCGACGCAGAGCGTCAGTGAGGCTTACAACAAGAAGCCGAACATAAAGATAGGCGAAGGCATAGCCGGCATTGTGGCAAAGGACGGCAAGCCGATAGCCGTCCCCGATGTCCGCGAAGACAAAAGGTACGTGAACAGGGACATCGCGAAGAGCGAGAAGCTCTGCTCCCTGCTGTCGGTACCGATGACTGTAAGGGGCAAGGTCATAGGCGTCCTGAACGCATATACCTCGACGCCGCATAAGTTCTCCAAGACGGAGGCCAATGTCCTTACGGCCGTCGCGAACCAGGCGGCTGTCGCGATAGAGAACGCCCAGATCATGGTCAGGTCCAAGATAATACAGGAAGAGCTCGAAACAAGGAAGTTCGTCGAGAGGGCAAAGGGCATATTGATGCGTAAGGGGTTAGGAGAAGAAGACGCTTTCAGGAGGATACAAAAACAGGCGATGAGCCTTCGCAAAACCATGCGCCAGATCGCGGAAGCGATTATCCTTTCCGACGACCTTGAAAAGGGCAAATAACCTTTATATTTTAGGTTTGACTTTAATAAGGTTTTATAATATAATCGTTAAAAGATTTTCCTAAGTTTTTCCGATCCACCCGTAAAAATGGAGGGAGTAGTCATGAAGAATTTTGTAATTACCATAGGCATTTTTCTGGTCTCGGCGGCTGTTTTAGGGTGCAGCCAGCAGAAGACGCCGACCGCCCAACCCTCTGCGGATATATCTACGGCTGCGCCTAAGATCGACGTAGCCGTGCAGCCCGCCCCCGTCTCGCCGGCTAAGCCTGTCGAGACGCCTGCGCCTTCGGCTCCGGCGGCTCCGGCACCTGCGCCTGCGGCGGCAGCGCCAAGCAAAGAGATGGTTATAGCGGATTTTAACACCGGCGATAAGCCCAACAATGTCGGCGGGGATTTCGGTTCGTGGGACAAAGACCCGAACGACCCGAGCCAGGGAACTAAGATGTCGTTCAATCCCGACGAAAAATACGGCAAGGACGGTTTTTCGCTTCAGCTCGACTACGACGTGGATTCCCCGAACCCCGCATATAACGGTTTTTGGATGAAACTCGGGGACGTAGACGCCTCGTACTATAACAAGCTCGTATTGTACATCAAGGGCGACGAGGCGAAAGGTTATCCCCAGAAGCTGAAAGTGGAGTTGAAGAACGCCAACGGCGAGGTCGGGAAGGCGTACATCACGCAGATTAGCGGGACGTGGGCGCCCGTGGAAGTGCCGTTCTCGAGCTTCCAGGGCATAAAAGATTTCGGAAAGATGACGGAGTTTACGATAGTGTTCGAAGATTCCGTCTCGAGGCCCAAGGCGGGGACGGTATACATAGACAACATAGGGTTCGCGAGAGACTGATAGAGCATGGATTTCAAATTCGACGAAGACAGCTTTAAGCTGGGTACGGAAGACACCTACCTCTATTCGGGGGAGGTCCATTATTTCAGGATAAGGCCGGAGAACTGGCCGGCGCACCTGAAGAAGGCCAAAGCGGCAAACCTCAATGCCGTAAGCACGTATATCCCGTGGGACTGGCACGAATACGAGGAAGGCAAATTCGATTTCTCGGGCCACATGAACCCGCAGAGGAACCTGCTCGGGTTCATAGAGCTGTGCAGGAAGAACGGCCTGCAGCTGATAGTCAAGCCGGGCCCCTATATCCTCGCAGAATATATGGACCACGGTATACCTCAGTGGCTGCTTTCGACGCACCCCGAGATCCTTTCATTGAACAGGGACGGCAAGCCGTTCTCCCACGCGCGCGTGACGCTGATGCACCCGACATACCTGAAGTACGCGAGGTTATGGTACGACAAGATCCTCGAGATAATCAGGAACAACTCCGTAAACAAGCCGAACGGCATAATAATATCGATGCAGGTATGCAACGAGATAGGCGTCTTCACGTGGCTCGACAGGGAGGCCGACTACAACCCCGTCGCGCTCGACTATTACAAGAAGTTCCTTTCCGAGAAATACAAGAAAATAAACAGGCTCAACGCGCTCTACAGGACGAAATACAAGAGCTTCTCGTCGGTCGTGCCTCCTTCCGGCAACATATCGAAGCCGGCCGAGCTTGCCGCCGACATCGACTGGCATATGTTCTGGCGCAGCTACTACGCGATGTATCTCGAGCACCTTATTAAGGAGGCATCTAAGAGGGGCATAACCCTGCCGTTCACGCATAACCTCCCGGGATGGGTCTGGGGACGCGCGGTAGAGTTTCCGCTCAATGTAACGATGTACCAGGATGTCGCGAAGATGTACCCGAAGATAATCCTCGCCGTCGACCATATACCCGAGAACGTATCTTACAGGAATTTCCACGACGCGGCCGTTATCCAGCAGTTCGCCCGCGCGATGCAGGGCAACAGGGGGCCCACGTTCGTTGCCGAGATGCAGGCCGGCACGAGGGAGCACACTGTCGTGACATATCCGGATGAGCTCGAGCTCTTCTATAAATCGGCGCTTGCATACGGCGCCGCAGGAATGAATTTCTACATGTTCTCGCAGGGCAAGAACCCGAAGGGCAAGTCCGCCGTAGGCCCGACATTCTACTGGCAGACGCCGCTCGACCATGAAGGCAGGGAATCTCCGCTGTATCCGGTCATCCGCAGGTTCGGCAAGCTCGCTTCGTCCTACGGCACGCTGGCATGCAGGGCGAAGGCGGAATCGAAAGTCGCGCTGGTCTTTTATAAGCCCTATTACGCGACCGAGCTGGTCAATTCCTGCGACCTTTCAAAGACGGGTCTCAGCTACAATCCCAAGGCGATAAGGGACAGCGTCTTCTACGAGGGGATGGCAAAGGTCCTGAAGATGATAAATTGCGATTACGACATAGTCGACCTCGAACAGGCAAAACCGAAGGACCTCGCGAAATACAAACAGGTCTGGGCCGTCTCGCTCGAATATATGGACGCGGAGTCGCAGAAGCTCCTCGCGAATTACGCGCTGGGCGGGGGCCATCTCGTCATCCTTCCGAGGGTGCCGAAATACGACCTTTCGATGAAACCGTGCGAGGTTATCAAACAGGCGCTTAAGCTCGGTGAGGCAGAGGAGATATCTCCGAGGATGCCGACCGTAGAGTTTTTCGACGTAAGGGAGATATCGGTGCTGAATCCTGTCCAGATATTCAACGAGCCGAACACGGAACCGGTCGCGGTCCTGCAGGATGACAGCGTCTGCGGGTTCATTAAACATTTAGGCGGGGCCTCAGGGCACGCTTTCGGCAGCGGCTGGGCGCTCGTACTCGGCACGGCTTTCGGATATTCTACGGAAGAGAACATAGAGGCATATTCGCGGATCCTTAAGATGGACGATATACACGGCAATGCTTCGTCGGCGAACCGCAGGCTTATCGTGCAGGAGTTCTTCGGGGAAGGCCATGCGTTCCTTTTTGTCGCCAACTATTACAGGACGCCGGAGTCGGGTTATATAACGTTCGCCGACCCCCAATCGAGGGCGGAAAGGAAGATGCCGTACGGCGCGGAGATGACGGTGCCGCCGCTCACGGGCCTGATAATACCCATTGGCGTCCAGGTCAAGGACTCCCGCGCGAGCGGAGCTAGGATAATGTTCTCCACCTCACAGGTATTGAGCGCCTTTGAAAAAGGCGGTTCGGTATATATAGAGCTTCACGGCTTCCCGAGGTCGGACGGTGAATTGACGGTCGCCCTGAAGAAGAAGCCCAAGCAGGTATTCGCCGACGGGAAGAAGTTGGAGTTCTCTTTCAGGTCCGGCGAAGCAATAATACCCTTCAAGCACAGCGACGAAGGTCCGGTGCTCCTGAAGATCAATCTGGGGTAAAATCGATGATGTCTCGCCGTTATGTAATTGCGGTCGTTGCTTTCCTATGCCTTGCGCTGTCCGCGCCGCGCGCGGCGAGCGCCCAGGACAAGGTCCCCGTAAGGATCCCCGCAGATTCCGATATTAAGATAATAGAACATTTCAACGACGGTAAGGACCCCAACGAGATCGGCGGCGCTCCCGCGCTGGTTTCGAAGAAACCGGCTTTCCTGCAGGCCGCCTACAATAACAGGATAAGGCGCACGGCCTCCGGGTATTCGCTCGAGCTGGAATTCTATATCCCGAAGGGCGAGAGGGCGTCGTGGTCGACGGGCCTCAACGACCTCGACATAAGCGCCGCGAAGGGCATATCTTTCTGGATGAAGGGCTCGGAGGGCTCGGAGAAGCTTTGGCTCGCGCTCGAGGACGGTTACGGCGCGAACAAGGAAGCCGAAATTTCGGGGCTCGTTAAGGCGACGACGGAATGGCAGGAGATAAGGGTGCCGATGGAAAAATTCCCCGGCCTAGACATGAACAAGATGGGCAAGCTTTCGTTCATATTCAAGGGAGAGCCGAGCGTCATTAGCGGGAAGATATACCTTGACGACATATCGTTCTACGGCGACAAGGAGCTTTTCTTCAACGGCCTCAAGGATAATATCAACCGGTACCCCGATAAGGTGCTCGCCGAAGGCCGCAGGGGCGAGCTGTTGACCAGCCCCGACAGGCAGATGCTTGAGGGCATAGCTAAGGATACATGGGGATTCTTCGATAACGTCGTGGATAAGAGGAGCAGCCTCCCGCTCGACTGGATATGCATGGCGCCGGAAAGGGCGATAGGCGATTACACGTCGCCGACGAACACCGGCCTTTATTTCATAAATATAGTGGCGGCTTTCGACATGGGGTTCATAACGAGGGAAGAAGCGGTCAGTCGTATTTCCGCAACGCTCGATATCGTCGAGAAGATGCCCCGCTGGCACGGCCTCTGGGACAATTACCATTCGACCACGAACCTGCAGGTCACGCGCAGGTATATCTCATCGGTCGATAACGGGTGGTTCGCGGGCGGGCTCATAATAGCGAGGCAGGCGTTCGACAAAGAGCTCGGTAAGCGCTGTTCGAAACTGCTCGACGAGATGGACTTCTCGGCGCTTTACAATAAGGAGATAGGCCAGCTTAACCTCGGTTTCGACAGGGATACGGACAAATATTCCCCTTATAATTACGGCCAGCTCAACGGCGAGGCGAGGTTCACGAGCCTCGTGGCGATCGGCAAGGGCGATGTCCCGCAGGACCACTGGTACAAGATGGCAAGGACCTTCCCTCCGGAAGTGGAGTGGCAGTCGCAGAAGCCGCAGGGCAAGGAAGTGAAGAAATCCGGTGTTAAATATTACCAGGGTTATTATACATACGAAGGCGAGAAGGTCGTCCCGAGCTGGGGCGGGAGCCTTTTCGAGTTCCTGATGCCGTCGCTGATGGTAAAGGAGAAGGAGCTTGCCCCGAAAGGGCTCGGCCTCAACGACCTGAAGGGAGCGCAGGCCCATATCGCGATGGCGAGGCAGAAGGGGTATAAGGCCTGGGGATTCTCCCCGTGCTCCACCCCTGACGGCAGCTACGGCGGGTATACCGAGTTCGGCGTAGCCGGGATAGGTTTCAAGGGATACAAGGACGAAGGTGTCGCGACTCCGCACGTCGTCTTCCTCTCGCTGGCCTTTACTCCCGAAGAGGCGATATCGTGCATCAGGAGGATGCTCTTCTATTTCGATATGTACGGCGAATACGGTTTTTACGATTCGGTGAACGTTAAGAACGGCAAGGTCTCATACAGGTACCTCGCCCTCGACCAGGGCATGATATTGCCTTCCATAGATAACTACCTGAACGACGGCGCCATAAGACAGAGGTTCCATAAGGACCCCGTGGCGAAGAAGGTCGAAAAGCTGTTAAACGAGAATTTCTTCGAATAAAAGGCGGGACTAAGATGAGGAACGTCAACACCAAGAACGCGTTGGCAACCGACAGGATACTCTCCGACAAGCAAAGGAAGAACCTGTCCATATTAGAGCTCGTCGTGAAGCGCGGGCCGATCTCCCGCACCGAGATATCGAGGCAGACCGGCCTGAACATCGTGACGATATCCAATTATATTAACGAGTTCATAGCGAACGGCCTCGTCGTCGAAAAGGGTTTCGACGTGTCGACCGGCGGAAGGCGCCCTACGCTCGTCGAGCTGAACCCGAAGTTCGGCTACATTATAGGCGTGGGCCTTACCGCGCTCAATATCGTCGGCATCCTCGTCGACCCGAAGATGCAGGTAATATGCGAGGTCAAGAAAGAGAGGCCGGCCGACAACAGCGAAGCGATAATAGACAGGCTAGTCGAGACCGTCGAGGAAGTCCTAGCCAAGTCGAAGATAGAGCCGGAGAAGATCAAGGGGCTCGGTATCGGCATACCCGGCGTCATAGACGTTGAAGGGCAGACGATAAGGTGGCTCGGGTCCATGGGGCTCTCGATGGTGTCGATATCCGGCGTATCCCTCAAGGACATATTCGAGAAGGAGTTCGACATCCCGACCCTCGTCGAGCATGACGCGGCCTGCGCGGTCTTCGGCGAGCGCTGGTTCGGGTTCGAGTCGGACATAAACGACATGATATACATGTATACCGGCGTCGGGTGCGGCCTTATAATAAACGGGCAGATCTACAGGGGCTCAAACGGTTCGGCGGGGGAAGTCGGCATATTCAACGCGACCGAGCCGGACACGGAAGCGAGGAGGAAGGAGTCGTTGAGCCTCGGAACGTGGGAGATAGACCTCGGTGTGACTTATTACGCGAGGGAGGCGATGAAGGCCGGCGGCAAATCACGGATATTCGATTCGGCCGGCGGGGATCCCGGCAAGATAAATCTCGGGTTGGTGATCGAGGCATCCAAGGCGGGGGACAAGCTTGCGAATGAGCTTCTTGAAGATGCCGGAAAACGGTTGGGGAAGAAGATAGCGTTCCTTATAAACCTGCTTAATCCGGAAGTCGTGGTAATAGGCGGAGGGGTCGAGCAGGCGGGGTCGCTTTTCATGGATTCCGTCAAGAGGACCATACATTCGTGGTCTCGCGAGGAGAACATAAGGAACCTCAGGATAGTGCCTGCAAGGCTCGGACATAGTGCAGTTGCCATGGGCGCGGCCTGCCTTGTCTTGCAGAGGATTTTCATGAACGCCTAAAAACAGGAGGCTTTGTGATGAGAGGGATAAAGAGGTTATTGGCGTGTTTTATCATCCTCGCCTTTGCATTGCAGGCGGCGGGATGCGGCCAGCAGCAGGCCGGAGGTAAACCGAAGAGGGTGCCGATTAAGGTGGCATTCTGGGGCAGCCCCGAAGAGATAGAGATAATCACGACTACGCTTAACAACTGGCAGAAATCCCACCCGGACATACAGGTCAAGCTCGAGCACATACCGTTCGGCAGCTATGTAAGCAAGATACTTACCGAGATAGCCGGCCGCGCCGCGCCCGACATCATCGCGGCGGAGGTCAATATGTTCGTATCGTTCGCAGACAAGGACGTATTCCTCGACCTGAAACCTTACATGGAAAAGGACAGCACGTTCAACCTCAGCGATTTCTTCCCGGAAGTTGTGGACAGGTATACGGTCAACGGGAAGGTGCTCGCGATCCCGAGGGACACGGCGCCGATGGCGTGCATATATTATAACAAGAAACTGTTCGACGAAGCGGGCCTGCCTTACCCGACTGACGACTGGACCATGAACGACCTGCTTGAAATGGCGAAGAAGCTCACGAAGGTCGACAAGGACGGAAAGGTCACGCAGTACGGTTTCTACAGCGATATGTGGCCGAACTTCGTGCTGTGTTTCGGCGGAAAGATCGCGGACAACGTCAAGAACCCGAAAAAGTGCCTGCTCGGGTCGAAAGAATCGATGGAAGGCCTGCAATTCCTCGTGGACCTCTCGCAGAAATACAAGGTATCCCCGACCTCGAACACGTTCCGCAACCAGGGGCTCGGTGTCATCCAGATGTTCATGATGCAGAGGGTCGCGATGTTCCATTCGGGCATATGGGAGACGCCGATAGTCAAGAAGGTCAAGGATTTTGACTGGGATGTCGCGATGTTCCCGAAGGGGCCGGGCGGAGTCAGGAAGTTCGCGACCGGCGGTACCGGTTACGGCATACTGAATTCGACGAAATATCCCGCCGAGGCATGGGAAGTGCTGAAAGCCCTCAGCGGCGACGACGGGCAGATAATGCTGGCGGAGTCGGGCCTCGCGCAGCCGGCGAACAAGAAGATCGCCGAAGGCGAGCATTTCGCGCTGAGCAGCAACGTGCCGCTTAACAAGAAGATGCTCAATGAGGCGGTCAAGATGACGGTATACGACCCGTTCCACGCGAAATGGCGCGAGATACGCGACCTGTACATCTACCCGGAATTCGACCTGATGTTCAACGGCCTGAAGCCCGTGAAGGATGCCGTGGACGCGATAGTGCCTAAAGCCAACGAACTGTTCAACGAAGGGAAATAATAAGCAAATATGAAATTCCAGAACGATTACGGTTATTTTACCGATGACGGAAAGGAGTACGTAATAACCAGGCCGGATACCCCGAAGCCCTGGGTAAACGTCATCTCAAACGGGACTTATGCGCTCGTCGTGTCGCAGGCCGGCTCGGGATTCTCGTGGTGGGAGAACTCGAACCTCGCGAGGATAACGCGCTGGGAGCAGGACCTCGTCAGGGACGAATGGGGCAAGTACATTTACGTCAGGGACAAGGATACCGGGGAGCGCTGGTCGCTCGGGTGGAAGCCCGTATGCCCCGATTTCGAGAAGTACGAATGCAGGCACGGGCTCGGATACACGGTCCTGTCCGCGAAATACAAGGGGATAAACTCGGCCGTGACGATGTTCGTGCCCCGGGGCGAGCAGCTCGAGCTCTGGAAGGTCACGCTGAAGAACTCGTCCGATACGGTAAAGTCCCTGTCGATGTTCACGTATTTCGAGTGGCTCCTCGGCAACAAGGACGACACGCACAGGGAATTCCACAGGACCTTCATCGGCACCGAATACGTAAAGGGCTCGCGTGCGCTTTACGGGATAAAAAGGAAGCAGCTGATGCTCGAGGGCCAGGTGATCAGCGAATGGCCCTGCACGGCATTCTTCGCGTCGTCAGTCGAGCCCGAGTATTACGAGGGCGACAAGGAGAACTTCATCGGCATGTACCGCACGATCGCCGACCCGGCCGCGGTCGAGAAAGGCGTGCTTACGAATACGACCGGCAGGTGGAACGATTCGATCGCAAGCCTCCAGGTTAACATAGACCTGAATCCCGGCGAGTCTAAAGACGTGGTCTTCATACTCGGGATGAGCCAGGGCAAGGCAAAGGACGCTAAGACGATCGCCAGGTATTCCGACGTAAAGAATACCGACGCCGCGCTCTCAGAAGTGAAAAAATACTGGGAAGATATGCTCTCCGGCCTCGTCATTAAGACGCCGGACGCCGCTATGAACATAATGACGAACACCTGGCTGAAATACCAGGCGATCTCCGGCAGGATCTGGGGGAGGGCCGCGTATTACCAGTCGAGCGGCGCTTACGGGTTCAGGGACCAGCTGCAGGACAGCCAGATATTCCTTCCGCTGGATACGTCGCTTACAAGGAAACAGATACTCCTGCACGCGGCGCACCAGTTCAAGGACGGGACGGTCTACCACTGGTGGCATACCCTTGCCGAATGGGGCCCGAGGACGAAGAAGGTCGACGACCTGCTCTGGCTTGTGTTCGTGACGCTCAGCTATATCGAGGAGACGGCCGATTACAAGATACTCAAGGAGAAGGTGAAGTTCGTCGACGGCGGAGAGGCGACATTGATCGAGCACTGTGAGCGCTCGATCAAGAAGGTCCTCTCGAGGTTCTCGAAACGGGGCCTGCCGCTTATCGGCGAGGGCGACTGGAACGACGGCATGAATTTCGTCGGGGTAAACTTCAAGGGCGAATCGATATGGATGGCGCATTTCTTTGCCGACATAATCAAGAGGTGGTCCGAGGAAGTCCTGTCGAGCAAGACCGTCAACAGGAAGGCCGACGCGAAGAAGTACGCGAGAAAATACGAGGACCTCAAGAAGGCGATAAATAAATATGCATGGGACGGCGAATGGTACTGGAGGGCCACATGCGACGACGGTTCCCTCGTCGGGAGCTCGAAGAACAAGGAAGGCAGGATCTTCCTGAACGCGCAGATATGGGCCGTCATCGCCGGCACCGGCACCGATGAGAGGATAAAGAAGGCGCTGGATTCCTGCAGGAAGTACATTTACAGGGACTACGGAGCGATACTGCTTTACCCGGCTTTCTCGGAACCCAACCAGAAGATAGGTTATATCAGCCGTTACGCGGCCGGCGTTAGGGAGAACGGCGGCGTATATACCCACGCGGCCACATGGGCCGTGATCGCCGAATCGCTCAGGAAGAAACCGGAGCTCGCGTTCGACCTTTACAGCAAGATATGCCCTCCTAACAGGACCGCGGACATAGACCATTACAAAGCCGAGCCGTATGCGACGCCGGGCAACTCGGACGGGCCGGATTCGCCCAACTACGGCCGCGGCAGCTGGACCTGGTATACGGGTTCGGCCGCATGGCTTTGCAGGGTAGGCACGAACTGGCTACTCGGCGTAAGGCCGGTCCTCGACGGGTTGCTGATAGACCCCTGTATTCCTAAGGCGTGGGGCGGGTTCGAAATGACGAGGAAATTCCGCGGCGCGTCCTATAAGATAACGGTCTCCGACCCGAACCACGTATCATACGGTGTCAAGGAGATAAAGGTGGACGGCAAAAAGATAACCGGCAATGTCGTGCCGGCGCCGAAGGACAAGAAGGCGCACACCGTGGAGGTATTGCTGGGCAGGTAAAGGCCCGATTGCCCTTGAATATAGCAAGTCCATAAGGTAGACTTAACGGGAACAGTTTCATAAACAGAAAGGGGGTCAGGGATCAAATGAAGACTATATTGTCTTCTCTTACCGCTTCGGCGGTAGTTTTGATGCTCGCCGGGCAGGTATCCGCGGCGACGCTCGTGATAGCTGATTTCAATACCGGGGACAAGCCGAACAATATCGGCGGCGATTTCGGCGCGTGGAACAGGGACGAAGCCGACCAGACGCAGGGTTGCAAGATGAATTTCAACCAGACCGATATGCACGGCGGCACCGGTTCTTCCGTACAGTTGGATTATGACGTAGATTCGCCGAACCCGGCCTACAACGGTTTCTGGATGAAACTCCAGAACCAGGACGCCTCGCAGTACGATAAGCTGAGCCTTTGGATCAAAGGCGATGCGACGGCCGGCCATTCCACGAAGGTCAAGCTCGAGCTGAAGAACGCGAAGGGCGAGGTCGGCAAGTACATGATAAGCAACATAACGCCGGACTGGCAGGAGATAGTCATACCGTTGGCGCAATTCAACGGCCTGACGGACCTGACGTCGATGACCGAGTTCGTCGTGGTCTTTGACGACATGACCTGCGCCGGTAAGAAGCAGGGCACCATATATATTGACGATATAGCTTTCGTTAAGTAACCAAAAGGGGCGGTTCGGGAGCGGATCCCTGCTGGGACTGCCGCGATCACCGCCCTTTTTATTTTAAGTGCAGGGTATGGAAGAAGAAAAAGCCAGGATAGAAGCAAAGGTCCGCCGCGAGATGATGCAGCTCTTTATTGAAGAGGCCAGGATAGAGGCCGAAGCAAAAGAGCAGCATGACAGGTTCCTTAAGGACAAGGAAGACGAGAGGCAGATGAGGTCCGGGATGGGGCCCGGCGAAGGAGGCCTCGAGATCGACGTCGCCTCCATGAAAGCCCGCATGCGGCTCGAGGAGAGGATCAAGCTCGAAAAGCTGAGGGGCAGGAGGATATTACAGGGCGCTTTTGTGTCCTCGGCGGTCATCGTGGCCGCAGTCCTGATGTTTGTGACGCAGCAGAAGGAATCCGCCGTATTCTACGACCTCGCTTCCATCAAGGAATCCCTGCAGAAGACATCCGCATATCACGGGCAGTTCAAGGTAGACGAGGTATCCCTTTCGAAGAACACGCCTTCGGCTGTGCTCGACCTGTCATTCCTGCCTTCCACGGAAAAGGACCTTAAGGATTTTGTCGAGAACCTTATAAGGAAATATTCGATGCTGCGCCCGGGCGAGAAGATAAACCTTGTCCTGAAAGCGAAGAAGAGGGTCTACGCTACGGTCTCCTATATACCCCGCAGTAATTCCATAGAAATAGAACTGATGAAATAATGCCCCTTCTCGTCGGACTCACTTATGACATAAGATCGGCCCCTCCGAAACATGCCCCTAAGGATGCCTGCGCGGAGCACGACAGCCCCGAGACGATATCGTCGGTCGAGGAAGCGCTCAAGTCCGCCGGACACCGCGTCGGCCGTATAGGCGGCTCAAACGAGCTCCTAAAGAAATTCCGGCGCCTGAAATACGACATAGTATTCAATATTGCCGAAGGGATATCGGGCAGGAACAGGGAATCCGAGGTGCCGATACTGCTGGATCTTGCCGGGATACCCTATACGGGGCCCGACGCGCTTGCGTTAGCAGTCGCGCTCGACAAATCAGCCGCGAAAAAAATTTTCAGGTACCACGGTATCCCTACGCCGCGGTATTTCATGGCGGCCAAGGCCGATGGTATCGCCTTTTCGGGGGAAATGGAATTCCCGGTCATAGTAAAGCCCGCGTATGAGGGTTCGGCCAAGGGCATATGGGCGGATTCGGTCGTAAAGGATATGCGGTCGTTGAAAGAAAAAGCCGCGTATGTCATAAGAACGTATAAGCAGCCGGCCCTGATAGAAGAGTTCGTGGAAGGATGGGAGTTTACCGCGGGAGTAATAGGCAACACGCGGGTATCCGTGCTGCCTGTCGTAGAGAGGCATGTCTGCGCGAAAAGCGGTCTAAGCAGCCATGTTCTTGAAAAATGCGGGCATGCCGCGCCAAATGCGGGATACAGGAAGCTTCTCGGGGTCGACCCTGCCCTCGAGGCCCGGATCGGGGCCCTGGCGGCCGAAGCGTTCCGCGCGCTCGAATTCCGTGATTTCGCGAGGTTCGACTTCCGCGTATCGGCGCGGGGCAAACGCATATTCATTCTCGAGGCGAATCCGCTGCCGTCGCTCTCGAAAGACGATTATTTCTCGATGGTCGCGGAACTGCAGGGCCTGTCTTACGCGGATATGATAAACAGGATGTTCGGAGCCGCCATTGAAAGGTGCGGACTCAAATGAAGGACGCATATTCGTACCCCGGATACTGCGATATAGCGTATAGCTGGGATCGCGCGCCCGAATGCGATTTTATCGAGGCGTGCGCGGAGAAGTTTTCCGCCGCGAAGGGCAAGTCGGTGCTGGACCTTGCCTGCGGCACCGGCATACATCTGCTGGAGTTCGCGCGCAGGGGGTACCGCGCGTCGGGGATCGATAAGTCGCGGGAGATGGCGGAATTCGTCGTCGCAAAAGCCGGCTCCGCAAAACTGAAAATAGATTGTACCGCCGCGGACATGAGGGAATTTCCTCCGCGCGGCCCGTACTCTCTTGCCGTCTGCATGCTCGATTCGTTCAGGTACCTGTTGACGGACGCGGATATTAGGTCGCACCTTCGCTCGGTATCACGGTTGCTGGAAGACCGCGGCATATATTTCATCGACCTATGGATGCCGCCTTCCGCGGACGGAATAGAATGGGAAGACGTATCCTGGTCCCAGCGGTCGGGACAGGTGCAGGTAGACGCCAGGTACCTGCAGCATGCGCAGACCTTCGACGCGAATACGCGGACATTCGAGGACGAGCTTATATTCAAGGTCAGCGGGCCCGGCGTCGATACGACGGTAAGGTCGAGGGCGAGGACAAGGATGCTGTTGTACGACGAATTCTGCCGCATAGCTGAGGAGGAGGGCTCGTTCACGCCGTCAGGAAAATTTTATAATTTTGACTTTGGCGAAAAAGGAGCTTATAATAACAGGCACATAAGGACTAATATCATTTTAACGAAACGGAGGTAGCGCATGCCAAAGGCAACGTTAAAGCTTATCGCTTTCTGGACATTATCTTCATTGGCAGCCGCGGCCGCATTATCGGGTTGCGCGGGGATCGAGCCGCCGTCGGTCGAGCAGATAGTCAAACATCCTTTCGGAACCTCCATGCTCAGGGCGGGGCTTACGAAGGACCAGGTCATCGCGCAGTGGGGCGAGCCCGACCTCAAGGAATTTGACGACACCGGGAAATGGGGCAACTCCAAGGAGAGGTGGACCTATTACGGAAGGTACAACGACCTGCCGGTAGATGAAGGGTACCTTACGAACACCCAATACCTTTATTTTGACGGGAAATACCTGGTTAGATACAATGAATGACCCCTCAGGGGGCGGGCGTTTCGGTTGTTGTATACAATGCGGGTCTTTCTGGGACTGCCCAGCCAGGGCGGGGACCAGGGAGAGCAGCGAATGCTGCTCTCAGTGCAGCAAGTACGAGATATGTAAAATAATAGACGGAAAGGTCAGGGAAGGTCTTAAGAAGGCCGTCTAGAAGTATAATTCTCCGGTTTTCAGGGGGCGCCGTTTTAAACGGCGCCCCCTCTGTTTTTCTCTTGACAATAGACTTGTTAACACATATTATATAAGCTAATATATGATAGCAAGATATAACGATAAATATTACTTGTTAATACATATTAACAACTCTGAAAGAGGAGCTGTATGGGGCCTGTTAAGAGCGATCTGATCACTGTCGATGAGTTGTCGAAGCTGTTCCTTATGTCAAAGGCGACGATCAACTATTACACCAACATGGGCCTGCTTCATATCTGCGAAAAGCAGGGTAACAAGCGTTTGTACGACAAGACGGAAGTTGAAGAGCGGCTTAAGAAGATAAAGGAGCTTCGCAGGAGCGGTTACAGCCTTAGGCTTATCCGGAAGCAGTTCTCCGGGCTGCAGCCTTTCGGTAACCCGGAAACAGACGGAGGGATCCTGTAAAATGCTCGACGACCTTAAGAATATAATAAAAAGACTGAATGAACTCGATGTCGCCGGGGATATCGCACCGGCCGCGTCCGACCAGCCGGCCCCGGTGGTCTCGCCGAAGATCTTCTCGGTCAGCAGGCAGATAATCGCGGTGACGAACCAGAAGGGCGGCTGCGCGAAGACGACCACGGCCGTCAACCTCGCGGGCTGCCTCGCCGAGAGGGGATTCAGGGTGCTTGTGATCGACCTCGACCCGCAGGCGCATGCGAGCCTCGGGCTGGGGCTCGACAAGGACAGCATAGACAGGACGATATACGACGTGCTTATGAACAACGTTTCGCTTTGCGACGTCATATCCAGGACGCAGGTCGAGGGGCTCGATGCCGTCCCGTCGAATTCGGTATTGTCTGGTGCCCAGCTGGAACTGGCCACCGTATTGGGCAGGGAGAGCGTACTCAGGATAGCGGTAAGGAAGATGCTGCTCAAGAAGGATTATGATTTCATCATATTCGACTGCAACCCGAGCCTGAACCTCGTCACGATAAACGCCCTTGTCGCCGCCGACTCCATACTGATACCGATACAGACCCACTATTATTCGCTTGAAGGCATGAAAGAGCTCTTCTCGACCATAGATATCGTGCGCGAGAGGCTGAATCCCGACCTGCAGATACTCGGCATACTTGCCACGCTTTACGATACCCGCACGAAGATAAGCGCAAAGATGCTCGACCAGATACGCGAGTATTTCAAGGGGATGGTCTTCAATACGGTCATCCGCAATAACGTAAAACTCTGCGAGGCGCCGATATTCAAGAAACCCATCCATGTATACGACAACCGCTCGCTCGGTGCCAGGGATTATTTTGATCTGGCCGACGAAATAGTCGCGAAGACGCAAAAATGCGAGGTGAGGATTGACGCAGGAAAAGTTGCCTGATAACACCGGCGCCCAGAATGTAGTGAAGGATATCTTCGAGCGCAAAAAGCCGGACGAGATATCTTCAAGGAAGATCTCGTCGCTTTTCGGCGGCCCCGCGCCCGCGCAGGCGCGGACGGCAGCACCGGAGAGGGAAAGGCAATTCAGCGGATATCTGCCCGTAGGCCTGGACGTAAGCCCGGACGGGATATCCTTCGCAAGGGTCGGAAGGTCCGAAGGCAGGCTCATGCTTGCAGGCGGCTCATTCGCGGGATCTTCCGAGGCAGGAGCGTCGATAAAGCAATGCGTTTCCGGGAACGGGCTGAAAGGAGATGCGGTGATCGGGTTGCCGGCCAGGGATGTTAAGTTCCGGGTGGTCAAGCTGCCTCCGATGCCGGAGTCCGAAATAGACAGCGCCGTCACCTGGGCTGCCGCCGAGGCTCTCGGGATGGACGCGCGCAGGATGCAGGAGATGAGCATGGATTACGCGGTCCTGCAGGAAGCCGGTATTCCCTCCGCGGACTTGATGTCTACAGATATCAAAATACTAATTGCGGCGGCGAACAGGGAGGCGGTACTTGAGAATATGAGGGAGGCCTCCGATGCCGGGCTCAAAGTCCTGGCGGTCGAACCGTCGCCGTTATCGCTTTATGCCGCTATGTGTTCCCTCTCCGCGGGCGCGGAAGATGCCTCAAAGCTCACGCTGGTGCTGAATATCGGCCGCGGTTCGTCGGAGATGATCATAGGGCTCGGGCGCGACGTATGGACAGTGCAGGAAGTGGCCATATCCGCGGACGTCCTGCGCGGCGCGCTCAACGATGACGGAAGCGTCGCATCGAAACCGTCGGTCTCATCGGCCCTGGAGAGCCTCATAATAGATATCGAGCATTCTTTCAAGACAGTTTCGGGCTTATTCTCAAGGCCGGATTCGCTTTCGCCCGGCAGGATAGCCGTATCGGGCCCCGGCGCCGCGAATAAAGGCATATGCCCGTTCCTTAAGAAGACCTTCAATATACAGGTCAGCGTGTTCGATCCGCTAGGTGCAGGTCCGGAACTGGCCGCGGCGGTCGGGCTTGCGTTGAGGGGAGCAAAAGATGAAGCGGTTTAACCTTATCCCGAAACAGGGCAGGAAGGCGCAGGCAGCGCCGTCCGGCGCAGGCGCCCGGAAGGGGCCGAAAGTAAATATCCTGTTCATAATCGCGCTGCTGGCAGTGGTCCTTATAGCGGCGCCGAACGCGTTGAACCGCCGAAGCGGCGGCCGGCTTGCGGGCGCGAAAGCGCGCCTCGAGGAGGCCAAGAAGGAACTCGGACGCAGGCAATCGCAGCGTGTCCAGATAGCGAAGGATTACGACCTGCTGGTCAAGAAGAAGCTGGCGGCGGAAGAAAAACTGCAGTACCTGAAGGAAGCGGAGACGGGCAAACCCGAGGAATTATCACAGGCCCTTGTCTACATGCCGACGCTTATACCGGATGAAATATGGATAAACAAGCTGACCGTCGAAGGGCAGCGCGTGGTCATAAACGGTTCTACGCTGGACAACCAGGCCGTATCCAGGTTCATGGAGAACCTGAACAGGTCTAATAAGTTCAAGGGTTCCAGCTTCAATTTCACGCAGAAGGGCGAATTGGGCGACGCGACGCTCTATAATTTCGAGATCGCGGCGCAGATGGCAAACTAAAGGGGCTGAATGGGAAGCAGGAAACCGATAGTCATAATCATTGCGGTCGCCTTCGCGGCGCTGGCCGGGTACAGCCTGGTCGGGCGCGGATTCGTCGCGGAACAAAATACGGCGAGATCCGAACTGCGGAAGATCGAGGACGAGACGGCTAAGACGAGGGAGAAATTCCCCGACATAAAGGCGGAAGAGAAGGAACTGGCCGACCTGCAGAAGAGCTATGACAGCGTGCTGAAGGATATCGCGAACTACGAGAAGAAAATTCCTTCCGCCGGTTCGGTATCGAAGCTTCTCGGGGAGATGACCCGCCGTTCCGAGGGCCTCGGCATGGATTTCGATTCGATAAGGCAGGACATCGAAAGGGAGAATGAAGGCTATATTAAACTCAAGCTTGACATTAAGTTCTCGGGCCCGTATTCGAGCGTAGTGAATTACCTTAACCGTTTGCAGAACCTTTCCGATTACCTTGTCGTGTCGGACGTGGAGATATCACAGACGAAGGACGGCGCCTCGCATTCGAAGACGAATATGCGTGTTTCGATGCTGCTGCTCGAGAAAGGCGCGGACCTGACGGCTTTCGAGAATGCGCGGACGCCGGAAGCCATAATCCTGAAAGCGGACCCGTTCGTTTCCAAGAAGCCCGGCAGGAAGGACAAGGCCGGGGATTTCAAGTTATCGGGCATAACGCAGGCTGGAAACGATTCGACCGCCATAATAAACGATGAGGTGGTAAGGATAGGCGCGAAGATCGGCGGATGGGAAGTTACGCGGATATCGAAGGACGCGGTAACGCTTACCGACGGGAACGATACCGTTACTGTTACACTTAACAGATAACACGAGGGAGACATGGACAACAAGCTAAGATATTTCGCAGCGATCGCAATCTTGTCATTGGCCGTCGGACTGGCAGCGGCGGAAGAGAATACGCTGATATCGCTTGATTACAAGGATGCCGACATAAACGCGGTGCTGCGTTCGCTCGCCTGGTCCTACGATCTCAACCTGGTGACGGGCACGGACATAAAAGGCAAGATCACGGTCAACCTGAAGAACGTGACCCTCAGCGAGGCGCTCGACGCGATACTTACCGCAAGCGGTTATGCCCACGTCCAGAAAGGGAACATAATCTACATAAGCTCCGGTTCCGCCGAGGGCATAGACATGTCAAGCGAGGCGGTTTTCCTGAAATACCTCAAGGCGGCGGAAGCGCAGAACCTGCTGCGGAAGGTGATCTCGGCCAAAGGCGATATCAAGGTAGATGAGGTCTCGAACATGCTGATAATCACCGATTACACCGCGAATATCGAGAAGGTCAAGAAGCTTATTAACAGCATTGACCTGCCTCCCCAGCAGGTCCTTGTCGAGGTAAAGATAGTCGATATCACCTCGAAGGACCTCGAGAACCTCGGCGTGACGTGGTCGGCCGATTACAGCCCGGCCGGCGCGGTCAAGGGGCTGTTCGACAGGAAGACGGGGTTCCAGGAGGAATTGAAGACGACAACGACGGTCCCCGGCCCTTCCGGCACGCTCTCCGGAGGGCAGTTCAAGATCGACACCCTGAATTTCAAGGGGCTGTCCCTTACGGCAACTATAGACGCGTTATGCCAGGACCAGAAGGCGAACCTGCTTGCGTCCCCGTCGATAGCCGTGCTCAACAACCGCGAGGCGAGGATAGTCATAGGAGAGAAGGTCCCTTACAAGGAGAGGACGCAGACGACGACAGGCACGACCGAGACGACGAAGTTCATAGATGTCGGGACGACGCTGCGGGTGATCCCTTCGATCAATGCCGACGGCTACATCACTATGCTTATCCACCCTGAGGTCAGCTCGGTATCGGCCCTGCTCGATGCCGGACCGAGGATAACCACGCGCGAAGCCGACACTACCGTCAGGGTAAAGGAAGGCGAGACGATAGTCATCGGCGGCCTGATAAAACAGACGGACGACAAGATAAAGTCAAAGATACCCCTGCTCGGCGACCTTCCGGTGATCGGGCTGCTGTTCAGCAACCGCTCGAAGGACCAGGCGCAGACGGAACTCGCCGTCTTCATAACGCCGAAGATACTCCGTTCCAAGGAGGAGGCGAAGATATACGGGGCCAAGGAAGAGGAAGAGGTTTACGTGAACATCGGCCCCACCGGGGAGCTCAGCATCGCATACCAGCTCTTCGAGAAGGCGGATAAGCTCGATAAGGGCATAGGCCTCGAGAGCCGCCGCAAGGACATAAAATACAGGAAGACACAGGCCCTGAGCCTTTTCGAGAATATAGCGGGCCAGTTCCCGGGCAGCCCGAAAGCCCCGGAATCGCTCTATCGCGCGGCGCTCATCGAATATTACTATTTCGGCAATAACACAGGCGCGCGTGACAGGCTCGAGAAGCTGATCTCCGATTACCCGAGGAGCGCGTTCGCGGATTACGCCAAGGAGCTTTACGAGAGCGTGGACAGCGGTCCGGTGCCCGGGGATAAAGGCCAGCCGGAGCCCAAAACGAATATTTCGATAGGTCGATGAAAGATACAGATGCCAAAGTACACATACCGAGCGCGCGACAAGTCCGGGCAGCTGGTTACCGGGTCCGCCGAGAGCGGGAACGAATACGAAGTCGCATCCGGCCTTAGGGACCTCGGATACAGCATCGTAGAGATAAGGCCGCAGGCAGCATCGCCGGGCAGCCTGCAGGAATACTACTCGAGGGCGGTCTCGAGGATAAACAGGCAGGAGATCATCGTATTCACGAGGCAGCTTGCCACGCTGCTGCGCACCGGAAACACCCTTACATCATCCCTTGATAACGTGGCCGAGCAGGTCAAGAACCAGAAACTCAGGAGCGTAATAAAGCAGGTCACGAAGGACGTGCAGGGCGGCATGAGCTTCTCGAAAGCCATCGCGAAACACCCGCAGGTGTTCGACGGGTTTTTCGTCTCGATGGTGAAGATAGGCGAGGCCGGCGGGCTTCTCGACGATGTCCTTGAGCGCCTGGCTTCGCTCGGAGCCGACGAGCTCGAGATAAGGTCGCGCGTGCAATCCTCGCTGATCTATCCGGTCGTCCTTATAGGGCTATCGCTGGCCGTAGTTGCTTTTGTGCTGGTGGCGGTGCTGCCTAATTTCGTTTCGATATTCGAGGCATCGCAGGCCAGGCTTCCGGTTCCCACGAAGGTCATATTGGGCTTGAGCTGGGCCCTGAGGAATTACTGGTACCTCGCGGCCGGAGGACTTGTCTTATTCGCGTTCTGGCTCAAATGGTATATGTCGACGCCCGAAGGCAAGTACAGGATAGACGGTTATGTATTAAAGTCGCCGCTTTTCGGCGAACTATACCTTAAGGTCATGATATCGAGGTTCAGCAGGGCGATGGCCGCCCTTACTAAGACGGGGGTCCCTTTCCATGAAGGCCTGGCCGTCGTAGAGAACACCATACCGAACATGGTGCTGCGCAGGATATTCATAGATATACGGGACAGGGTAAATGTCGGGCAGGGGGTGACCGAGGCCTTCAGGTCTTCCGGGATATTCCCGCCGATGGTAATACAGCTGATAAGCAGCGGCGAGAAATCCGGGCACCTCGACGAAATGTTCTCCGAGGTGGCTTCATTCTACGAGCCGGAGGTCGAATACACGCTGCGCAATTTCACGAGCCTGCTGGAGCCGTTCCTGCTGCTGGTCATGGGTGCGATAGTTGCGTTCATAGCCCTTTCGGTGCTGTTGCCGATATTCAACCTCATCAAGATAATAAAAGCATAAAGGAGAGCCATATGAAGCAGCGTAAAGGTTTTACCCTTATCGAGATACTGATCGTGATAACGATAATCGCGATCCTTGCAACGACTATAATACCCAACTTCATAGGGTTCGACGTCGAAGCGCGCATAGCCGCGACACAGACCAACCTCAGTTCCATAAGGACCAGGATCACTCTCTTCAGGGCCAAGGAAGGCAAGTACCCGGATACCCTCGATGAGCTGCTGACCGCGCAGTACGACGATATGGGCGTTAAACGGGCCTATCTCGACCGCATCCCTCCCGAACTTGTGACCAGTAAGAAGGGCCTCAGCACTATAGAGAACATATCGAGCGGTGATTCGCCGTCCGGCGCGGGCGGCTGGGCATATATAACGGACAAGGCGGACGTCGTGGTAAACGTCACCGAGCCGTTGAGCTCAAAATGGGGAAGCTATGCGGGGCAGAAGCCGAACGAATGGTAACAGGCGGGGCGCCGTATTATTCGGCGTGCTGATCGTCGTGCTGACCGTCAGCCTTATCGGCGCGAGCCTTGTCGCTCTGTTGTCGTCTATCGCGTTGACGAACCAGTATGAGGTGAACCGCGCGAAAGCGCTGTACCTGGCAGAGGCCGGCATCAGCCAGGCGGTATTCCTTCTTAAATCCCAGGCGATAATCATAGGCAGCGAGGAGTATTTCGTGAACCCCACCTCTCTCGGCGACGGCACATACGAGGTGAAACTGGATTTCAAGCAGTCGCTGTTGTCGTCGACCGGGAGGGTCGGCGGGATAACGAGGACGATACAGTTGAAATACAACTCATTTTAAGGCATGAAAGCCCGTAAAGGCTTCACATATACGGAAGTGCTTATCACGCTGGCTGTGCTCGCGGCGCTTTTCGTGCCGATGATGCAGCTCTTCTCGCACACGCTGGCGTCCTCCTCGATGACGGGGGAGACGATAACTGCGCTGAACCTGGCCAAATGGCAGATGGAACGCGTGAAGAACCTCGATCTCACGACCGGGCGGTTCAAGGAGATAGGCAGCACGTACTATCCGCCCGTCGAAGAGCCGCCGATAGAACTGAACGGGAGGAGATGGAGGATATATACGGATATCAGCGCGGCTTCCGAGCCGCTGAAAGTGGAAGTATCGGTATTTCTTGACGGCAGATTGGACGGGGATCCCGTAGTAGAGCTCGTTACCTTACTTGAGGACATGACGTGGATAAAAGGCAGTCCGGATTCACGCTAGTAGAGCTGCTTATAGCGGTCCTTATCGTCGTATTCATAACGGGCGCTATATACTGGAGCGTGGCGACTGCGCTGCAGAGCTGGGCATATATGAAGGACGAGCTGATGCTGCAGAAAGTCCTTTCGCAGGTCATGCAGGAGCTCATAGAGGGCACGCCGGACAGGAACGGCCTGCGGGACTCGCTCGAGATAGTGAAGGCGTATTCGGACGAAGTCGAGGCCGTATACCCGTGGACCGATTCAAGCCATATGGCCCAGAGCGGGCTTAACGTATACGAGCTGGACAGGGAGATAAAGCCCGGCGCAAGCATTCCTATAGCCGAAGCGCGCGCGCCGGATACCGACGCCTATAATCCTGTTGCGGCCTCTATGCTTGACTGGGGCAGGAAGGAAGAGCTGAACAAAGTGCAGCTGGTCTCGAAGGTAGCCCCGGGAAGCCTGCTGCGTTTTACTTTCCATCCCGACCCGAAGAAGAACCCCGATACGGTCACGGGATACAAGTGGGTCAAGGAGGACGGGCAGGTATTCGTAGAGGATTCCGAGGGCCGGTCCGAGATATCGAAGAACCCGTTCGGCATAAAGATAACATCCTTCTCCCTCAAATATTTTGACAACGCCAACAACAACATCTCCGGCGGAGGGGATGTCCCGGATGATAAGCTTCAGTTCATAGGCGGCATAGAGATATACGCCGAGGCGAGCCTGCCTCCGGCGGCCGGCGATAAGACATCAGGGAAGAAGAAGGACCTGATAAGCTTCGTCAGCCTGAGGAACAGCCCCGCAAAGGGAGGCGCGCTTGCCATTAAAGAAGGGATGAGGTTCCCTATCCCCGATTCCCGGCATATACGGACATTTTTCCTTTCAAACCTTTCCGGAATAGACGACAGGGACGTCATACAACTGACCGCCGTGCCGGCCGGTGGCAGCGAGTGGAGGCTTACCGTCAACTTCAGCCGAGCGGGCCTTACGGCCCCGAAGATAGCATCATATACGGTAGAATATCCCGCAGGAAAGACGGTCTTCAGCGACAAATCGAACACGAGCGTAGAGGCGGGACTTAACCTGCTCTCGCTCGGCCCTAACGGGATGTACGATTATGACTATGATGAGAACACCGACAATATAGTAATGTGCGAAGGCGAAGTCGAGCTTAAGGTCACGAAGATGGACATATCCGGAGCCGCGTTATTCATAAGATGAAGAATGCGTTGAATGCGCTTATAGCCCTGGTTTGCGCGGCAGTGTTTGTGGCTGCAGGACGGGGGCAGGCATACGGCGCCGACAAGAACTGGATCGGCGCGGGCGACGCCTCGACCTGGGCTGACCAGAAAAACTGGAATCCGGAGGGAGTGCCGTCGTCTGTCGACGACGTCACGATAGACCTCGAAGGGTCTTCCGCGAACGCGGCGGAGACATTCGAGGCGAAGTCCGTCACCGTCGGAGGCGGCAACTCGTCGGTATTTTCCACGGAGAATTTCATATACGGGGAGATCGCCCCGCCATCACCATCGGACGAGGCGTTGTATATAAAAAAGGACGGCACCGTGGTGCTTAACGGCGCCGGCACTATCACTTTGAGAGGCATGTTCAAGAATACCGAGGAGACCGTAACGGGAGAAGAATCTTTCATGTTCACATTGGAATAAAAATCTAAAGGAGGAATTCGAAATGCTTACATTAAAGAAAAACATTTCCGCCAGGGCTCCCGAGAACGTATTCGCCGTATTGTTGATATATTTCTTCGCCAGCTGGTTCATGCTTGCGCCGCCGGGCGCTGCGGGCGAGGCCCGTGCCGGCCAGCTCGAGTTCGACGGCGTGCCGGTCGATATAACGACCGCCGCGAACGAAGATCTGGTCATAGCCCCGGGAAGCGGCGGCAACAGCCAGATCGGGACCGCGACGGGGACCAATACCCACGCTACGACTAACAACGACTTACATGTCACCGGCGTGCTTGAGGTGGACGGGGTCTCATATTTCGATTCCGCGATGTATCTCGGCGATACGGTATCCGATACTGTCACCGTGACCGGCTATTTCGGGTCATCGCTGATACCGTCCGCGGATTCCACGTATGACCTCGGCTCTGCCAGCCTGGCATGGCGCTACCTGTATGCCGATATAATAAGCGGTTATAACGCCAACCTTGCGCTGAACCCCGCGACCGGCTACAGCCTTACCGGAGCCGTCACGAAGAACGCTTCCACCGGCAATGAGGTCGCGTATGATTACGCCGCGACGATAAACAAAGCCGCCGGAAACTATACCGGCATAAAGCTCAACCTTACGCAGACGGCGGCGGGCGGCCCCGCGACGGCGAACTTCCTGTTCGACCTGCAGCTGGGAGGCGTATCTATGTTCAATGTCGATTCGGCCGGCAACGTAACCGCAGTCGGGACGATAACGGGTTCGGGCGCCGCGATAAACGGCACGACGAGCCATACGTTCACGGTGAATTCCAATAACGACAACGCGCTTACGACCCTCCGCCTCGGCGGTTCCGGCGGCAGCAACGGGCAGGTAACGACCGCATCAGGGAACCTAGTCATCGATTCGAACGGGGGGACCGTCGACATAAATGACGGCATACTCGACCTTTCCACCCAGACGGTTGACGTCACTCTCAACGATGCCGTGGATTCGCTGAATTTCGATTCAGATACGCTGTCTATCGACGCCCAGAATAACCGCGTCGGAATAGGGGCATCTGCTCCTGAGAACGAGTTGCACGTTTACGACCCCACAGGAACCATAGAGGTCGCGAAATTCGAAGGGTTGAATAGCGGCGCTATACGCATCGATGCCTCGGTGGTCGCCGATACCTCGACAACCAGGAATTATGTAGCCGGTACCCTAAGCTCCGAAGCCGGTTATTCTCCCGTTATCCCCGGCGCCGGCTATTTCATATCAATGTCCGGCACGAGGCGGCTTACGCTTGACGCTAACGGTTATCTCGGACTCGGGGACACCACGCCGGTTGCGAACCTGGTGGTCGGCAGCGACGCAGGCGCCGCTGTTGCCGGCGCGGGTGACGCTTATATCCAGAACGACCTGGAGGTCGACGGTACGCTCTATGCCGCGAGCGCGGCTATAGCGGGCACATCATCGGACACGTTCACTATTGACACCGATAACACGTCCGCGACGCCGACATTGACATTCGGCAACGGGGGCAACCCGTTCATTACTACCCCGGCGGGCAACCTGAACCTTCAGCCCGCGAGCGCGGTAATAGTCCGTGACGCCACCGCCCCTGTCCCCGCAAAAGCGACGGCGGCGGGCACTATGTTTGTCGAGAACGCGTTCGAAAATACCGGCATTGCGTATCACTACGACGATATAACATTGTATGACAAGAAATCGTTCGCTGTCATAAGCTCTGTGTCCGGCAATCCCGATTACGCGCACAGCATATATATCTCGCAGTCGGATAATATAATGCAATTCAAGGAGTGGGACACATTCAAGTTCACGAACACGTCCGCAAATGTCGACCTTATCACCCTGACGCCGACCGCCGGCATGGCGCTTCTTAATGAAGATGTGGTCGATAACGCGGTAAGCGACATCTTAAAGATAGAGCATTCTACTACGAACGCTCCGCAAGCCGGCATAGGCACGGGGCTCGCGTATTATGTTGAGGATGCGGGTAACCTGCAGAAGCACGGATCGATAGATACGGTGCTGACGACAGTGACACAGGGCTCCGAGAACGCAGATATGATATTCAAGATATCGCAGGCGGGCACGCTGACCGAGCTCTTGCGGCTGAATGCCGCCTCGGACAGGGTCGACATCTCCGGCGATCTTGATGTCACGGGCACCATTTCAGGCGCGCTCTCAGCCTCGGGCACGACCTCGGACACATGGGAAGTAAATACGGACGGCAACAGTGTGACCATAGATTCCGCCGGTCAGACATCGGACCATGATTACACTTTCCCGAACGCGTCCGGAAAGGTGCTTACCACCGACATGTCCGATGCGACTGTCGCCGTCACATTGAATGACGCGATAAATGCGCTTAATTTCGACGCCGATACGCTTACAATAGACGCCGCCAGTAACAGGGTCGGCATAAACACCGGGAACCCGGGCGCGCAGCTTGAAGTCGTGGGCACATTAAAGGTCGTGACCGGTTCCGAGAGCACATTCTATTCCGCGGCCGTGGGCCCGTATCTTTATATCCAGCCGAAGGATGTGGCAGGCACGGATTATACAAGGCTTGGAGGATGGAGCAGCGCCGCAGCCGCTACGAACCTGGTTTTGCAGCCGGCGGGCGGCAACATAGGCATCGGCGGGACCTTTGACGGGAACCCGACGGTATTGGTGCCGAGTTACATCGTATCGCTGGACGGCCAATCGGGCAGGACTATTGGCATGGAACGCCATCAGACGGCAGGCCAGGCGGGAAACGATCTGTCCGTGCAGGCAGGAGGCGCATACGAAACGGGAAGCAATCTAAATGGAGGCAACCTTATCCTGAAGGCCGGGACTGCGACGGGTACCGGCGCATCCGCGATAATATTCCAGACCGCGAAGGCGGCGACTGCGGGCGCGGCAGATAACAGTCCTGCGACAAGGGCCCTTATAGGCGGTACGAGCCTGGCTTTAAGCCCCCACGGGACCGCAGCGGGTAATACCCTCGAGCTTAGGTTCAGCGAGTTGGCCGCGGGCGGATCGAATTATGTCGGGTTCAAGGCGCCCGATGCGATAGGAGACGACCTGATATGGACACTGCCAAGCGTTGACGGGTCGGACGGCCATGTCCTTAAGACCAACGGTTTGGGTACCCTTTCGTTCGGGGCGGTCGGCGGGAGCACCGCGATAACAGGGACTACGAACGATACCTTTGAGGTCAACTCCGACGGCAACAGCGTCACGATAAGCTCTGCCGGCCAGACATCAGACCACGTGTTTACTTTCCCGGACGCGACCGGCCAGGCCCTTACGACTAACATGCCCGCCGATACCGCGGTGACCCTCGGCGGCGGCGTAGACGCGCTGAACTTCGACTCGAATACGCTCTCGATAGACGCGGATGCGAACAGGGTAGGCATCGGGATAGCAGCGCCGAATTCGGACCTTGAAATCTACGGATCAAAGGACGGTAGCAATGTAGCTATGGCTGTCACGAATGTTAGCGCAGCTGCAGGAAATACTCTTTCAGAAATTAACGTGAGAAACAGTACAGAAGCCAATTTTTCCAGCGCATTAAGGATGGCGGCATTCGGGACCGGATATACCACTACCGGTATGTTCGTGGCCGACGGATCCGCCGTAAGTTCCGATACGGCCCTTAGCGGCGGCCTTTCGATAGGCACAAGGCATGCGAGCGCACCGCTGCGTTTCTTTACCGGCGGCCATACGAATGAAAGGATGAGGATCGGCGAAACCGGATACGTCGGCGTTAATACAACGGATTTCGACGGCACGCCAGCAGCCGGACGGCTTATAGTCAAAGGCACTACCAATGACGGCTCGACGAATATTTTCGTGGGCAGGGACAGCGACGAGGCGAATGTCGCCTACCTCGACACTGACGGCA
>JBAZJG010000010.1:0-61494 GCA_041651455.1 Candidatus Omnitrophota bacterium | reverse complement strand
AAAATACGCCGTTGATAGGAAAGAAGCTCAGCGGCTTGGCGGTTATCACGATAGTCGGCGGAAAGATAAGATACGAGAACGGGAAATTCGCCTAAACGAAAAGGAGGAGGTCGATGGGTATCAGGATTATCAAGGTTCTGGCGTCCGTTATGGTTATTTCGCTCGCCATTGGCTGCGCCGCCCCCGCAAATATGCTGTCGGGCAAGGAGAAGCTCGAGGCGAAGGATTGGCTCGCCGCCGGCGACCTGTCTTTTCATAACAAGGATTGGGACAATGCCCAGTATTTTTATGACCTCGTGGTCAAGAAATACCCCGATTCATATTACGGCAAGAAGGCCCAGGAAAACCTTAAGTACGTCGATTACCACAGGAGCCCTGCCGGAAAGGCGATTGACGCCGGCAAGGATGCCCTTTCGCCTGTATTCTAGGGGATAAAACGGGAGACGCATGAAAGCACACCTAGTTCTCGAAGACGGGACCCATTTTGCCGGCGAGCAGTTCGGAGCCGAAGCGGAGGCGTTCGGGGAGCTCGTCTTCAATACATCTATGACCGGATACCAGGAGATCCTTACCGACCCCTCGTATAAAGGGCAGGTGGTCACCATGACGTATCCGCTTATAGGCAACTACGGGGTAAATGACGAGGACGTCGAATCGTCGAAGCCTTGGGCGGAAGGTTTTGTCGTGAAGGAGCTGAGCAGTATCGCGTCGAACCACCGCAGCAGAGGTACGCTCGACGGCTATATGAAAAAATACGGGATTGTGGGGATACAGGGGATCGATACAAGGGCCGTCACAAGGATCCTGCGGACCAAGGGCGCGATGAAATGCGTAATATCTTCCGGGGACTCCGACGTAAAGGCGCTTCTTGAGAAAGTGAAGGCATCTCCCGGCCTCATAGGAAGGGACCTCGTAAAAGAGGTCGCCTGCGCGAGGCCTTTCGACTGGCCGTCGCAGCCGGGGCAGAAACCCGAGTTTACCGTAGCGGCCGTCGATTGCGGGATGAAACTGAACATCCTCAGGAACCTGAACAGGATCGGATGCAGGGTAAGGGTCTTCCCTGCCGCTGCGACAGCAAGCGATATTATGGCCGTTAAACCGGACGGCCTCTTCCTTTCCAACGGCCCCGGCGACCCCGAGGCGGTGCCTTACCACATAAAGGCGGTCAGGGAACTGAGGGACAAGCTGCCGATATTCGGCATTTGCCTCGGCCACCAGATACTCGGCCTCGCGTTCGGCGGTAAGACATATAAACTGAAATTCGGGCACCACGGCGGCAACCATCCGGTAATGGACCTCCGGACGAGGAAAGTCGATATCACGTCGCAGAACCACGGGTTCGCGGTGGACATAGATTCGATACCGGATAAGCAGATGGAACTGACGCACGTAAACCTTTACGACAAGACCGTAGAGGGGATGGGGCACAGGGAACTGCCGGTCTTCTCCGTCCAGTACCACCCTGAGGCCTGCCCGGGGCCGCATGACGCGGAATATCTTTTCGACAAATTTGCGGGAATGATGAGGGAAAACAAACATGCCTAAGAGGGCCGATATACATAAGATCCTGATAATAGGCTCCGGGCCGATAGTCATCGGCCAGGCGTGCGAGTTCGATTATTCCGGGACACAGGCGTGCAAGGCGCTCAGGGAAGAAGGATTCGAGGTGGTGCTGGTCAACTCGAATCCCGCGACGATAATGACCGACCCCGATACCGCGGACGTCACATACATAGAGCCGATAACGCCCGAGATACTGGCAAAGATAATAGAAAAGGAAAGGCCCGACGCGCTGCTGCCTACGCTCGGCGGGCAGACAGGCCTCAATTGCGCGATACAATTGCACGATTCCGGCGTGCTGAAAAAATTCGGCGTCGAAATGATAGGCGCGAAAGAGGATGCGATCAAGAAGGCGGAGGACAGGAAACTTTTCAAGGAAGCGATGCTTAAGATAGGCCTCGACCTCCCGAAGAGCGGCCTCGCGTATAATATGGAGCAGGCGAAAGAGATAGCGAAAGAGATCGGGTTCCCGCTCGTCATAAGGCCGTCGTTCACCCTCGGCGGCACCGGAGGCGGGACCGCGTCCGATTGGCAGGAGTTCGAACAGATAACGCAGCGCGGCCTGAGCTACAGCATGATAAGCGAGGTCCTTATCGAGGAGTCCCTCATAGGGTGGAAGGAATACGAGCTCGAGGTCATGCGAGACCTAAAAGACAACGTCGTAATAATATGCTCTATCGAGAACTTCGACCCTATGGGCATACATACGGGAGATTCCATAACCGTCGCGCCCGCCCAGACGCTGACGGATGCGGAATACCAGAAGATGCGCGACTCGGCCATCAAGGTCATCCGCGAGATAGGCGTCGAGACCGGCGGCTCGAACATACAATTCGCCGTGCATCCCGAAACCGGAAGGCAGATAATAATAGAGATGAACCCGCGCGTATCGCGGTCATCCGCGCTCGCGTCGAAGGCGACCGGGTTCCCGATAGCGAAGATAGCGGCAAAACTCGCGGTCGGGTATACGCTCGACGAGATACCGAACGACATAACGAAAGAGACGCCGGCGTCCTTCGAGCCGTCCATAGATTACTGTGTCGTGAAAATACCGCGCTGGGCCTTCGAAAAGTTCCCGAAGGCTGACCAGGCGCTCAGCATACAGATGAAATCGGTCGGAGAGACGATGGCGATAGGCCGGACGTTCAAGGAAGCCCTGCAGAAAGGCATCCGCTCGCTCGAGATAGGCAGGTTCGGGCTCGGGGCCGACCCTAAGGACGAATATGAGGCGAGATCGAAGAGCCCCGATTTCAAGACGGAGATCTCGAAAAAGCTCAGCACTCCGAACCAGGACCGGCTCTTCTACATAAGGTACGCGCTGAAGGAAGGGTTTACGGTCGAACAGATATTTGCGCTTACGAAAATAGACAGGTGGTTCATCCAGAACATCAAGGAGATCGTCGAGCTGGAAGACGAGATAAAGGGATCCGCGATGTGCCCGGAGCTTATGCTGAAGGCCAAGCAGTTCGGCTTTTCCGACAAACAGATCGGCCACCTGCAGGGCTCCAGCGAAGCGGAGATACGCGGCCCGAGGATCAACGGCGGCATCAGCGCCGTCTACAAGCTCGTCGATACATGCGCCGCGGAGTTTGAGGCGTATACGCCCTACTTCTACTCTACATACGAGAGGGAGGACGAGGTACGCCTGTCCGGCAGGAAAAAGATAATGATACTGGGCGGCGGGCCGAACAGGATAGGCCAGGGCATAGAGTTCGACTATTGCTGCGTGCACGCCTCGTTCGCGCTGAAGGAGATCGGCTACGAAACTATAATGGTGAACTCGAACCCGGAGACGGTCTCGACCGATTACGACACCTCGGACAAGCTCTATTTCGAGCCGTTGACCATAGAGGACGTCCTCAATATCGCCGACAAAGAGAAGCCGGACGGCGTCATCGTGCAATTCGGCGGGCAGACACCGCTGAACCTTGCGGTAGCGCTTAAAAAAGCCGGGCTAAGGATAATAGGCACGACGCCGGAAGCGATAGATATAGCGGAAGACAGGGAGAAGTTCAAGGTCCTCGTCGAAAAACTGAAACTCAGGCAGCCGGTCAACGGAACCGCGTTCACCGTGGAGGCCGCAAAAGAGGCCGCGAACAGGATCGGATACCCCGTCATGGTCAGGCCGTCATACGTGCTGGGCGGAAGGGCCATGGAGATCGTCTATGACGACGAGTCGCTCGAATATTATATGACGCACGCGGTCAAGGCGTCGCCGGAATTCCCCGTCTTGATAGACAAATTCCTCGACGACGCGATAGAGGTTGACGTCGACATGATAGGCGACGGAGAAACCTTCGTTATCGGCGGGATGATGGAGCACATAGAGGAGGCCGGCGTGCACTCCGGGGACGCGGCGATGGTCCTCCCCCCGCATACTCTGACCAAGAAGATAATGGATGAGATCAGGCAGGCGACGTATGCCCTCGCGAAGGAACTCGATGTAGTCGGGCTCATGAACGTCCAGTACGCGGTCAAGGACGGAAAGGTATATATACTGGAGGTCAATCCGAGGGCCTCGAGGACGATACCGTTCGTGAGCAAGGCGATCGGTGTTCCGCTCGCGAAGCTTGCGGCCAAAGTGATGTCGGGGGAGAAGCTTAAGGGCCTCGGGTTCACCAAAGAGATAATCCCGCCGCAGATATCGGTAAAGGAATCTGTATTCCCGTTCGTTAAGTTCCCCGGAATAGACATAATACTGGGGCCGGAGATGAGGTCGACCGGTGAGGTCATGGGCATAGACGTGGATTTCGGAAGGGCTTTTGCGAAATCGCAGATGGCCGCGAACAGCGCGCTCCCGATGGGAGGCAAGGTGTTCATAAGCGTCCAGGACAGCCACAAGGAAAAGATAGGCCCGATAGCGAAAAGGCTGCGCGACCTCGGTTTCGAGATGATAGCGACGAAAGGCACCGCCGCCGAGCTCAGGAAGAAGGGCGTCGAATCCGAGGAGATACACAGGATAAGCGAAGGCAGCCCGAACATAATCGACCTGATGAAGAACGGCGACATCAAGTTCATAATAAATACGCCGTCCGGAAAAAAACCCAGGCAGGATGAGGTCAAGATAAGGTCTCTTGCCGTAGCGCTCGGGATCCCGTGCGTCACGACGATACCCGGCGCGGACGCCGCCGTCAAGGGCATAGACGCTATGCAGAAATACGGGCCCGAGGTCAGGCCCTTGAAGGAATGGCACAAGGCATTGCAGGATAAACTGAGGCAATAGATGAAGCAGGCAAAAGGAAAGGTCTTATCCAACAGGGAAGTGAAGCCCGGCTATTTCCTCATGTCCGTAAAGTGCCCGCCCATCGCGAAGGCCGCAAAACCGGGGCAGTTCATGACAATCAGGTGCGGCAATTCCACGGAACCGCTCCTCAGGAGGCCGTTCGGCTTCCACAGGGTGGAAGGCGGCTCGTTCCGTATACTTTATGAGGTGTTAGGGAAAGGCACGAAAAAATTATCATCCGCTAAAGCCGGCGAGATCCTCGATATCCTGGGGCCCATGGGCAAAGGGTTCACCGTCCCCGAAGGGAAGAAAGACATAGTGATAATCGCCGGCGGTATAGGCGTAGCGCCGCTCGCTTTCCTCGCGGAGGAGCTTTTAAAGGATAAAAAGAAGGACGTTTCGGTTATAATAGGGGCAAAGGACGGGAAGTCGCTCCTTTGCAGGGAACATTTTGAAGGCCTCGGCATAAAAACGCTCGTGGCGACCGATGACGGCAGCTGCGGAAAGAAATGCTTTGCAACTGACCTGCTTGGCAGGTCGATCGCCGGGAAAAAGCCCTCCGGGACGGTCGTGTATGCCTGCGGCCCGTCACCGATGCTTAAAGCCGCCGCGAACGCCGCGAAAAAACTCAAGGTAGAGGCATACGGGTCTTTCGAGGAATATATAGCTTGCGGAGTGGGCGCGTGCCTCGGGTGCGCGATAAAGACGAAGTCCGGATACAAGCTCATCTGCAAGGACGGGCCGGTATTCAAACTGGAAGAGATGATATGGTAAAACCATCGCTAAAAGTCATGATAGGCGGGCTGGAACTGAAGAACCCGGTCATGGTCGCCTCCGGCACTTTCGGCTCAGGCGAGGAATATAAAGGCCTCGTGGACCTCGATAAGTTAGGCGCGATAGTCACCAAATCGGTAACGCTTAAGGCGAGGGAGGGCAACCCGCCCCCGCGCATGGTCGAGACGCCTTCGGGCATGTTGAATTCGATAGGCATACAGAATGACGGCGTCGACGCTTTCATAAAAGACAAGATGCCGTTCCTGAGCAAGCTGAGGACCGCCGTGGTCGTGTCGATAGCGGGGCATTGCATAGAGGATTATGCGCGGCTCGCCGCCAAGCTCGATAAAGTAAAAAGGGCGGACGCCATAGAGATAAACATCTCCTGCCCGAACGTGAAGGGCGGCCTTGAATTCTCGAGGGAGCCCGGTTCGGCGGCGGATGTCGTAAGGGCGGTAAGGAAAGCCACCCGCAAGCCGGTGATTACCAAACTTTCTCCGAACGTGAAGGATATAAGCGAGATAGCGCTCGCGGCGCAGGAGGCAGGAACGGATGCCGTGTCGCTCGTCAATACGTTCACCGGGATGGCGATAGATATCGATTCACGGACGCCTGTACTCGGTAATATCGTCGGAGGGCTCAGCGGGCCCGCGATAAAGCCGATAGCGCTCCGGATGGTGTGGGAGACGGCCCGCAGGGTCAAGGTCCCGGTAATAGGCATGGGCGGGATAATGGATTGCAGCGACGCGCTCGAGTTCATAATAGCGGGAGCCGCCGCCGTGCAGATAGGCACCGCGAACTTCGTGGACCCGTCGACAGCGGCAGGGATAATCGGCGGCATGGAAAAATACATGCGCGGCAGGAAGATAAATGACATAAAGGAGTTGACCGGATGCCTGAAAACGTAGCGGCCGGAGACAAGCTTATAGTAGCCCTCGACGTGAAAACGCTCGATGAAGCCGCCTTGATGGTCAAGAAGCTCGGGACTGCCGTGCGCGTCTTCAAAGTAGGTATGGGGCTGTTCACGTCTTACGGGCCGGACGCCGTTAAAATGGTCCACGATAAGGGCGCGAAGGTCTTCTTAGACCTTAAATTCCACGATATACCGAATACCGTCGCGCATGCCGTCAGGTCGGCGGCAAAATTAGGCGTGTTCATGATGAATATCCACGCTATGGGCGGTTCCGAAATGATGTCCGCCGCATCTTCTGCGGCAGCCGAGGCCGTTGCCGCCGCAAGTTCCGATAACAAGCCGATATTGCTTGGCGTGACCGTCCTGACCAGCATGGAACAGGCATCTATAGGCGAGATAGGAGTGGACAGGAAGATTGGCGAAGAGGTCATAACCCTTGCCAGGCTCGCTAAAGACGCCGGGCTCGACGGAGTGGTCGCCTCGCCGAACGAAACTTCGCTCATCAGGCAGAACCTCGGGAAGGATTTCATCATAGTCACGCCCGGGATACGGCCTGCGGGCGCGGAAAAAGGCGACCAGAAGAGGACGATGGCGCCGTCGGACGCCATCAGGGCCGGGGCAAATTATATAGTGGTGGGCAGGCCGGTGATCGAGGCGAAAGACCCGGTATATGCCGCGAAGAACATAATAAAGGAGATGGAAGGTTGAACCAAAAGGCCGTCTTGGATATATTCAGGAAGTGCAACGCGTTCCACAAAGGCCATTTCAAGCTCTCGAGCGGCCTCCACAGCGAATATTACATGCAATGCGCGCTTGTATTGGCCGATACGAAGATGTCCGCAAAATTATGCAAGGAGCTGGCCGGCAAGTTCAAGGGCAAAAAGGCGAATGTTGTTATAGGCCCGGCTATCGGAGGCATAACGGCAGCGTATGAAGTCGCCCGCGCGCTCGGGATAAAAGGGATATTTGCCGAGAGGGAAGACGGCAAGATGGCACTCAGGCGCGGCTTCACGCTGTCTCCCGGGGAGAAGGTCATCGTGATCGAGGATGTGACCACCACCGGCGGTTCCGCGCGCGAAGTGGCGGACCTTGTCAGGAGTCTCGGCGCTAAGGTCGTCGGGGTAGGAGCTGTAATCGACAGGTCGGCAGGGACGGCAAAATTCGGCGCGCCGTTCAAGTCGCTCGCCAAATTGAAGATAGATACGTTCCGTCCGGAAGAATGCCCGTTATGCAAGGCGGGAAAACCCATCGTAAAACCGGGCAGCAGGAAATAAGCCCTACAGCTCTATCAGTTTCTTCTTCGGGAATACCACACGCAACAGCGGAGGCGTGACAAGCGTCGTTATCAGGACCATTATCACCATCGCCGAGAAGACGTCTTTCTGTATTATCGCGTGCCCGAGGCCGTAACCGGCGACGATAAGACCGACCTCGCCTCTCGATATCATGCCTACGCCGACCCTCAGGGATTCCCTGTTATCGAATCCCGTAGCCCTAGCGCCCGCCATACAGCCGCCGACCTTCGTCAAGATCGCTATAAGCACGATCCCTATGACGAACGGGATATCCCCTCCGAGTTCTCGGGCATTCGCGCGCAGGCCTATATCGACGAGGAAGACCGGGACGAAGAACGGATATGCGAATGTCTTCGCCGAATGCTCGATCTTCTCGAAATGCTTCGACCTTGTCATCATGACGCCGCAGATATACGAGCCCGTTATCGCGGCGACCTTTCCGAAATACTCGGCGCCTATGGCATAAAGGAAACACAGGACGAGCGCCATGGCAAAAAGGGCGTGGGAAGAAGTAAGCTTGACCGCATAATCGAGTATACCGTCAAAGAATTTAGCGCCTATGAAAACAGCCACCGCGAAGAAAAGCGCGATCTGAAGGCCCAGCCCCGCTATAGGCAATGCGGCCGAGGATATGCCCCCGGACGCCTGCGGCGGGTTTATCGAAAACGCGACGACGAGGGACAGGACTATGATACCCATCACGTCGTCTATGACCGCGGCGCCGAGTATGGTCGAACCTTCCTTAGTCTTAAGCGCGCCGATCTCGAGCAGCGTCTGGGCCGTAATTGAGACCGATGTCGCGGTCAAAATAGTGCCGATAAAAACCGATTCAGTGAAGGGGAAACCCATATACATCGAGAACCATGTCCCGAAGCCCATAGGCAGGACGACTCCGCCGACTGCCGCCCAGAAGGCGTTCTTCCCTACGGCGATTATGCCTTTCAGGTCGGTCTCGAGACCCGCGATGAACATGAGCAGTATAACGCCTATCTCCGCGATATCGTGGACCACCTCGCTGATTGCCGGGACAGCCTCCGTCCCGTGCGGAACGAAAATAGGCCAGCCCATCATATTAAGGACGCTCGGACCCAGCAACAGGCCTACGAGTATCTCGCCGAAAACGGGAGGCTGTTTTATGGCAGCGCTCAGGCTTCCGACTAATTTTGCGGCGGCTATAATGATGCCAAGAGCGAGCAACAACTGGAGTATGTGGTTCATCGGGCGATCTCCGCGTCATCCACCATACTGATCGAATCCTCGATCAGTATACTGACGTTGTTTTTAAGGACTTCCAATATGCCTGTGCTCCTGCAATCGAATACCGTGCTGCCTGAGGTGCCGTACTTTATCGTGATCTTCCCCGGCCCGAGCAGCGCTATGAGGGGAGCGTGGTCGACAAGCACGCCGAAGTACCCGGACTTCCCGGGCGCTATCAACGATGACGCCTCACCGTCGAAAATGGATTTTTCGGGCGTGGCTATGCTTATCTTGAAGGTCTTATCTGGCATCGGTCTGCTCGCTGTCGCTCTTGAGTTTTGCGGCCTTCTCTATCGCTTCCTCGATGGTGCCTACCATGAAGAATGCCTGTTCGGGAAGGTCGTCAAGTTTGCCCTCTATGATCATCTTGAAGCCCTTTATGGTGTCCTCGAGCTTCACGTATTTTCCCTTCAACCCGGTGAACGCTTCCGCGACGAAGAACGGCTGCGAGAAGAACCTCTGGACCTTCCTCGCGCGCGAAACGACCTGCTTGTCCTCTTCCGAGAGCTCGTCTATGCCGAGGATGGCGATGATATCCTGCAGGTCCTTATACCTCTGGAGTATCTTCTGCACGTTCCTCGCTGTGTTGTAATGGTCTTCGCCGAGTATCCTCGGGTCGAGTATCCTTGACGTCGAGTCGAGCGGGTCCACGGCGGGGTATATGCCGAGGTCCGATATCTTGCGTGAAAGGACGGTCGTGGAGTCGAGATGGGAGAATGTCGTAGCCGGGGCCGGGTCGGTAAGGTCGTCCGCCGGGACATATATGGCCTGCACGGACGTTATCGAGCCGCGTTTCGTGGAAGTGATCCTCTCCTGCAGTTCGGCCATCTCGGTGCCGAGGTTCGGCTGGTAGCCTACGGCCGAAGGCATGCGCCCGAGCAGGGTGGAGACCTCGGAGCCCGCCTGCACGAACCTGAATATGTTGTCTATAAAGAGAAGCACGTTCATGCCTTCCTCATCGCGGAAATATTCAGCCATCGTCAGGGCCGAAAGGCCGACACGCAGCCTTGCCCCCGGCGGCTCGTTCATCTGCCCGAACACGAGCGCGGTCTTCTTGACCACTCCGGATTCGTTTAGTTCGAGCCAGAGGTCGTTTCCTTCCCTCGTGCGTTCCCCGACGCCGCCGAATACCGAGACGCCGCCATGCTCCGTAGCGATGTTGCGTATGAGCTCCATGACGATGACCGTCTTGCCGACACCGGCGCCGCCGAATAAGCCGATCTTCCCGCCCTTGGGGTACGGTGCGAGCAGGTCGATGACCTTAAGTCCCGTCTCCAGCATGGAGGATACCGTAAGCTGTTCCTCAAATGAGGGGGGGTCGCGGTGGATCGAATATCTCTTGTCCGGGCTCGCCAGCATGCCTTTGTTATCTATCGGCGTGCCGAGCAGGTTGAATATCCTGCCGAGCGTCTGCTGCCCGACAGGGACGGTGATCGGGGAACCCGTATCGAGCGCTTTCATGCCGCGCACAAGGCCGTCTGTCGAAGCCAGCGATATGCACCTTACCGTGTTGTTGCCGATATGCTGGGCAACCTCAAGCGTCAGGCCGATGTCTTTTTCCTTGTCCTCTATCCTAACGGCATTGAGGATCCCCGGCAGTTCATGCTCGGGGAACCGTATATCGACGCTGGGGCCTATGACCTGAATTACTTCTCCGTATGCCATTGAAATCCCCTTTTTGGAAGTTGTGGTTTCATTTCCTTATTTAAGCGCTTCTGCGGAAGATGCCACTTCAAGCACCTGGTTCGTTATTGAGGCCTGGCGCGCCTTATTCCTCAGCATCGTCAGGCTGTCTATGAGTTCCACGGCGTTGTCCGTCGCCGACTGCATCGCTATCATCCTCGAGGAATGCTCCGTCGTAAATGCGTCGAGCAATATAAGCCGCATCTTTACCGACAGGTACCTCGGTATAAGGTCCTTAAGTATCTCGTCTATGCCCGGGTCGGCGATGAACTCCATCTCGCCCTTTACGGGGTGCGGAGGAGTGATGCTCAGGAATTTTCTTATATCCGGCTTGTATTTCGTAGCCGACTCAAAATGGCTGTGGGCTATATATATCTCGTCCGCCTCATGGTTCAGGAACATGTCTATCATGTCTTTCGCGATCCTGTCGGCGGTCTCGGCGGAATAACGCCCGTGCAGGCCTATGTAACTCTTGACTATCTGGGCGCCCCTCTTGCTGAAATGGACGAAACCTTTCCTGCCGACCGCGATTATCCTGACGTTCTCCCTGCCGTGCTGCTTCAGCATCTTCTCAGTCAGGCGTATGATGTTGTTGTTATATACGCTGCAGAGGCCGCTGTCGGATGTTATCATGCAAAGCGCGAACTTCCTCGCGCCGTCCCTTTCCTCGAGGAGAGGGTGCGCTTTTAGCTGTTCCGGGCTCAGGCTCAGCAGGAGTTTTATGAGTATAGAGTCGAGCTTCCGGTAATACGGCCTGCCGGTTTCGAGCATCTGCTCGCTGCGCTTGAATTTCGCGGTAGAGACCATCTGCATAGCGCGCGTGATCTTCTTCGTGCTCTCGACGCTTTTTATCCTGCTCTTTATCTGCCTAAGCGATAGTATCATTTTTTGTCAGCGCTTCGTTGAACTGCCTCTTGAACTCCGAGACCGCCTTATTGAGCTTTGCGGCCGTGCTGTCGCTTATCTCTTTCTTGGTCTCTATCTCGTGCTCTATCTCGGGATATTTCTCGGCGGCAAAAGCGTAAAGGCCCTCCTCGAACTTCTTTATGTGTTCTACAGGCATGTCGTCAAGGTAGCCGTTCGTACCGGCGTATATTATTATAACCTGTTTCGACAGGGGAAGCGGCTCGTACTGGCCCTGCTTGAGCAGTTCGGTCATCTTCTCGCCGCGCGTCAGCTGCGCCTGGGTCACTTTATCGAGCTCGGAACCGAACTGCGCGAACGCCGCGAGTTCCCTGTACTGCGCGAGGTCTATCCTGAGCTTCGCGGCTACGCTCTTCATCGCCTTTGTCTGCGCTTTACCTCCTACACGCGATACCGAAAGCCCGACGTTTATGGCCGGCCTGACGCCGCCGTAGAAAAGGTCCGTCTCCAGATATATCTGCCCGTCGGTTATCGAGATGACATTCGTCGGGATATAGCTCGTGATGTCGCCTGCCTGTGTCTCGATGAACGGCAGGGCGGTAAGGGAGCCGCCGCCGAGCTCGTCCGAAAGTTTAGCGGCGCGCTCGAGAAGCCTAGAATGCAGGTAGAAGATGTCCCCGGGATACGCCTCGCGCCCCGGCGGACGCCTCAACAGCAGCGAGAGCTGCCTGTATGCCTGCGCGTGCTTGGAAAGGTCGTCGTATATGACCAGCGCGTGCTTGCCGTTATACATGAACTCCTCACCCATCGCGCAGCCCGCGTATGGAGCAAGGTACTGCAGGGGGGCGGGGGCTTCGGCCGGCGCGCTGACTATCGTCGTGTATTCCATCGCGCCGTATTTGGTAAGCGTCTCCGATACCGAAACTATCGTCGAAAGCTTCTGCCCGATCGCGACGTATATACAATAGACGCCCTTGTCCTTCTGGTTTATTATCGTGTCTATGGCTATGGCGGTCTTGCCGGTCTGCCTGTCGCCTATGACCAGCTCGCGTTGGCCGCGCCCGATAGGTATCATCGAATCTATGGCCTTGATGCCCGTCTGAAGGGGTTCCTTGACCGGCTGGCGCTGGATGACATTCGGCGAGTGGCCCTCTATAGGCCTGTACCTGTCCGCGACCACCGGGCCCTTGTCGTCTATCGGGTTGCCGAGCGCGTCGACGACCCTGCCGACGAGCGCCTTTCCGGCCGGGACCTGCGCGATCTTGCCGGTCCTCTTCACGGTATCGCCGTCCTTGATATTCTCGTCGGAGCCGAAGATGGCTATACCGACACTCTCTTCCTCGAGGTTAAGGACCATGCCCATTACCCCGCCGGGGAGCTCGACGAGTTCTCCCATCATCGCGTCATCGAGTCCGTAGACCCTCGCGATCCCGTCGCCGACCTGGAGTATCGTCCCGACGGATTCCATCTTCATCTTGGACTTGAATTTTTCCAGTTCGCCCTTTATGACTGAAGTCACTTCTTCCGGTCTTAGCGCCATTTCAATCCACCTTTATTTCCATTAGATGTTCCCTCAATTCGGAAAGTTTCCTTCTTACCGAGCCGTCTATTACGATATTCCCGACCGTGGCCTGCACCCCGCCTATAAGCCAGGGATCGACCTCGACCTCGACCTCGAGCTTCTTGCCGATCTTATCTTCGAGTTTTTTCTTGATGGACTCGAGCGTGGCAGGGGAGAGCGGCTTCGCGCTTTTTATGAGCGCGTGCTCTATCCCCATCTCGCGGTAGTAAAATTCCTTTGCTTCAAGCGCGATGTTCGGGGCCTCTTCGCTGCGGCGCTTTTCCACTATAAGCTTCATGAATTCGCGCGTCTGCTCCGAGAAGGTCCCCGTGAACACTTTATCTATGAATGCCGCCTTGTCCTTATAAGATATCTCCGGGTTCTTGAGGAATTTCAGCAGTTCGGGGTCCGCTTCGAGCATCTTCCCGAGTGACATCAGGTCCTCGAGCCCGGCCTTCGCGCCTACGTTCTCCTTGGCGTAATCAAGGAATCCCTCGGCGTATCTCCTGGCGACCGAACGGTCGTTCATTTCACCTTCTCCAGCTCGTCGAGGAAGTCGGAAGCCAGCTTCCTGTCCTTCTCATCGGTGATCTTCTCTTTAAGCAGTTTTTCCGTGGTGCCGAGCGTGAGCTCGACGACCCTCTCCTTGAGCTCCTGCTTCGCCTTAGAGACCTCTATCTCGATGTTCTCCTGCGCTTTGTCGAGTATCGTGCGCGCTTCCTGCCTCGCGCCTTCCCGGATCTCCTGGGAGACCTTCTTGCCTTCGGCCACAGCTTCCTGTATCTTCGCGCGGGCCTCGGCCTCTATACCGGCAAGCCGTTTGTCGTAATCGGCCCTGAGCTTCTCGACCGCGGACTGCGCATCCTCGATCTTCCTGAACTCCGAGGCGATCCTCTCGCGCCTGTCGTCGAGCATCTTCAGCAGTTTTTTCCAGGCGAATATGCGCAGCAGGGTAAGCAGCAGCAGGAAACTGACGACCTGTGCCACGATCTCGTTAGCGCTTAAAGACTTTAAGAGTTCCATCGCGGGATATTATATCTTCCCCAGCAGAGAGAACGAAAGCACGAGCGCGTATATCGTGAGGGCCTCGATAAGGGCGCAACCGGCTATCATGTTGATGAGTATCTTCATTGATGCCTCGGGCTGCCTCGCGGTCGCCTCCATCGCGGCGGCTACGGCCTTTCCGAGCGCTATAGCGGAACCGAACGCGGCGATCGCCAGCCCTATCGGGACCGATATGGAAAGCATTGCTTTGTAGTCCATCTTGTTACCTCCTTTTAAGGTTAGCCCCTCAAGGGGGCGGTCATTCCTCGTGGTGCGGCAGTATAAGCGCGAAATACACCGTGCTTAACAAGCTGAAGACTACCGCCTGCATCACGCTGCTCAGCAGGGTCAGGAACATGTTGAACAGGAAGAGGGGGACGCCCCCTATCCCGAATTGCGCCGATACCGCCAAAAGCATATCCTCCGCCCAGACGTTGCTCCGGAGACGAAGGGAGAGGCTCAGCGGCTTCACAAGCTCCGATATTATATGTATGAAGAAGAGCAGTACAGGTATGAAGACCGTGAAAGCTATTACGCCCCTCGGGTTTCCCATCAGGTGGTCTACATATCCGATAATGCCGTTCTCCTTTATTGCCGTGAACTGCACATACAGGAAGACGCATATCGCAAGGGCGACGGTGGTCGAGAGGCTAGATGTAGATGACTTCAGGAACGGCACCATCCCCATCAGGTTCATCAGCAGTATATAGATGAAGAGCGTGCCGATGAACGGCGTGAACCTCTTTCCTTTCGGACCGAGTATGCCGCATACGAAATCATCGAGCCCGCCTACGACGATCTCCATGAAAAGCTGGAGCCGCCCGGGTATCATCGAGCTCCTGCGGGACGCGAAGAATGCCAGCAGGGATACGAGCGCGACGATCATGAGCGAATATATTATGTTCTCGTAGAGGTGAAGGAAGTGCGCGAAAGGCGTCCCTTCGAGCTTCTCCGCCAGGAGCCCTACGAGGTTAGGGAGTTCAGGTTGTGCCGCGTGAGTCTCTGTCATCTTTGTTTATTATCTTGAGTATTTTTATTATCTCTCTTACGCTTGTGTAGAAGCCAAACCCCATGAAAATGAGCGAAAGGTAAGGCGCGAACCCGATCTTCTTCTCCAGGTATTCTCCTAAGAAGTATCCCGCCAGTGGGCCTGCCGCAAGGACTACGGGGACGAAGGTGAGAAGCCCCCAGACTTTAGTCAGCCTGTAGAATTCCGCCTTCTTTTTATCCTCTTCCCGCATATTATACCACAGTCATTTTATCGTCTCAAGGACAAGCTTCCCGTTGGCCACGTCCATCTTGATATTGAAATTGCCAAGGAACGACATCCCGAGCAGGCCGTCTATGCCGTGGCCCGGCGGATTGTCCGAAACGGCGACCGGCACGTCATAGGCGATTGAATTGCCGACTTTTATGCTCTTGACCATTATTACGTCGCTTTGCGTGGTGCTGCCGTCCGCAAGCGTAAAATTCACGCCTTCTATCGTATCGTTCGGGTTCGTCTCTATCTTCTGCGCTATATCGCGCGATATCACTACTATCGATGCGCCCGTATCGACGGCCAACAGGCAGGTCGTGCTGCCGTTCAGTACGGCCTTGACCGTCATGCCGTTCGCTGTTTTTGTCAGTGCGACAGAGTCCCTGTTAAGGCCCTTCTCGATATCCGAGATAGCTTTTGACGCTATGTCCGCGTAAAGGGCTTCTTCCTCGCTGATCCCGCGGCTCTTCATATCCTCGACCTTCTTGTCAAGCTCGAGCCGGAAGTTCCCGACGGCGTTGCCGTATTCGGTGATCGCCTTCCAGTAATTGCGCTCATATTCCGGCACCTTCGCGCTGAGCGCATTGAGATCCTCTACGAGCGAGGAGATCTCGCTGTTAAGCGAGTTCATTTCCGTTATATAACGGTTATAGCTCATTATGTCGCTCTGCGGGTCCATCCCGGCCACTTTGCCGTTGACCGCGTCGAATTTCGCCCTGAGGTTCCTATGTTTCTTCTTTTTTGACGCGAGGGAGGACTTCGCGTCATCGAGCAGTTTTTTCGCGTCGTCCGCGGCCTTCCTGCTGGCTATCAGCTCGCGGAGCTGCCTGGCCGTGTCCGCGAAGGAGTCGGGGACGAGCGCGCCCTTCTCGATAGCCTTCTTCCTTGCGGAGGCTTCTATCGCCGCATTTTCCTTTTCGGATGCCTTCTCGATGGATTCGATCTGGTCCCTGGATATCCTCATCGTGCCGGTGCCTATCGCGAGGGTCACGCGGTAGGGGTCCTCGGCCCTTATGACCCCTTTCAGCACGCCCTTATTCTTAAGATAGACGGTATCGGCATGCGCCGGCGCGGAAGCCAGCAGTATCGCTATAACAAGTATCCTTGTCATCATATTTACAGTAAGGAGCTTCCTATCCACCTGAGGAACGGTACCGGAAAGAGGCCCGCCGCGAGCACGCCTATAAACGCGATGACCAGCGCAAGCTTCACCGATAACGGCTTCGGTTCCCTGACCATGGTGTGCGGCTCGTTCAGGTACATGAACTTGACGACCTTTACGTAATAGAAGACCGCCAATACGCTGTTAATGACGCCGGCGACCGCGAGCATATAATATTTCGACTGTATCGCGGCTGCAAAGACGAGGAACTTGCCGAAGAAGCCCGCGAGAGGGGGTATGCCCGCAAGCGAGAGCAGGAATACCGTCAGCATGAACGCGAGGACGGGTTCCCGCTTCGAGAGCCCGCTGTATTCCTCGATATGGTCGCTCTTGATCGAGTTCGATACGAGGACGACGCACCCGAACGCGCCTATATTCATCAGCACATACGCCAAAAGGTAATACATGATCGCCTGTATTCCGAGTGATGTCCCGACTACAAAACCTATCAGGATATAGCCGGCCTGCGCTATCGACGAATAACCGAGCATCCGCTTGATGTCTTCCTGGTTGATCGCGATGATATTGCCGGCTGTCATCGTGATTATCGCGACCACCTGCGCTATATCCGCCCATCCGGTGAACATCGGGAAGAAATTCTTAAGGAAGACCCTGACGAGTATCGCGAAACCTATCGCCTTGGGCCCGGCGGACAGGAAGGCGGTTATCGGCGTCGGCGCGCCCTGGTAGGCGTCCGGCACCCACATATGGAACGGTACGAGCGCGCACTTGAAGCTGAGCCCCGCGAAGACCAGCAGCAGCGCCACCGCGGCCGCGAGCGAATTCGCGCCCCCGGCGTTTATCGCGCCCGATATCGCGGAAAGGTCCGTCGTGCCGAAAAGGCCGTATATGAAAGATATGCCGTAGAGCATCACCCCCGTAGCCAGCGCGCCGAAGAGAAAATACTTGAGCGCGGCTTCGCTCGAGAACGGGTTGCGTTTCAGGAAAGCGGTTAGCATATAGGAGACCAGTGATATCGCCTCAAGCGATATGTATATCATCATCAGGTTGTTCGAGGAAGCGGCTACCATCATGGCCACGGCGGCCGCGAGCAGCAGGAAGTAGTATTCGCCGGCGTCCTCGTCGGAGAAAGGCCTGTACCCGAGCGATACAAGTATCACGAGCCCTATGACAAGCAGGGATATCTCCTTGAAGAATTCCGAGAACGTGTCGTTCAGCAGCATGTTGGAGAAGAGGGGCCCAGCCGCCTCATAGCTGTGCGGCATGCATAATATGGAAAGCAGTATGGCCGCGAGGCAGAACGCGCCGAGGACGGCCCTCTTTTTTACAAAGAGGCCCCCTATCAGCACCGCTACCGCAGATGCCGCCAGTATCAGTTCGGGCAGGAAGAATTTTACGCTTTCCGCGACGTTCAAAGGAATAATCCCCCGATGTTCCGGATGAGTTCAGTAATGGCCACGGACTGGTAATTCAGTATCAACAGCGGGTAGACGCCGATGGCGATGACGACCGCCATAAGCGGCACGAGAGTGAAAAGCTCGCGCTTGTTGATATCCGCGATGCCGGCCCACGTGTTATTCAAAGGCCCGAGCAGCACGCGCTGTATCATATAAAGGAAATACCCCGCCGTTATCACGATGCCGAGCACGGATATTATCGTTATGAGACGGAATGAGATAAAGCCTCCCATGAGCGACATGAACTCGCTGACGAACCCGCTGAGGCCGGGAAGGCCGAGAGAGGCGAGCGTAAACACTATCAGCACGCCCGAATAAACCGGCATCTTCGTCCCGAGGCCGCCGAACTTGCCGAGGTCCCTCGTGTGGGCGCGGTCATAGAGCACGCCGACCAGGAGGAACATTCCGCCGGTAATGACGCCGTGGTTGAACATCTGCAACAGCGCGCCGTTAAAGCCGGTGACCGTCATGCTCGCGAGCCCGAGCATGACGAATCCCATATGGCTTACAGAGGAATACGCGACCATCTTCTTGAAATCCGTCTGCGCCATCGCGACGAACGCGCCGTAGACGATATTTATCAGCCCGAGTACCGCGAACGGAAGCGCGAAATATACGGCGGCGTCCTTAAGTATCGGGTAGCTTATCCTGAAGAACCCGTATCCGCCCATTTTAAGCAGGACGCCCGCGAGCAGCACGCTGATAGGCGTCGGGGCCTCGACGTGCGCGTCGGGCAACCAGGTATGGAACGGGAATACGGGGACCTTTATCGCGAATCCGAGGTAGAAACCTATGAAGACCATGATCTGCAGGCCTTTAGCGAGGCCGCTTCCGGAGGAGGCGAGCTCGAGCATGTTGAACGTATGAGGGCTGGACGTGAAATAGAGCGCGAGGATCGAAAGCAGCATGAAGACCGACCCGGCCAGCGTATATATGAAGAACTTGATAGCGGCGTATTCCCTGCGCGGGCCGCCCCATATGCCTATAAGGAAGTACATCGGGACGAGCACTATCTCCCAGAAGACATAGAAGAGGAAGAGGTCCAGCGAAAGGAACGTCCCGAGCATTCCGGTGTTAAGCAGCAGGTAGAGGAAATAGTATTCCTTCTGGCGTTCCTTGATGCCGTATGAGCCGATGCACGCGAGGAAACCGAGCAGCGCCGTCAGGAAGACGAGGCCTATACTTATCCCGTCGATGCCGAGGTGGTAGTTGATGTTCACCTGCGGTATCCACGACACCTTCTCGACGAACTGCATCGCGGCCTCATTATAGTCGAAGCCCAGCACGGCCGCTACCGCCAGCAGGAGCGTTATGCCGGTCGCGGCAGTCGCGATGCCCTTTATCAGGCCGGTCCTGTCCTTCGGGACGAAAAGTATAAGCAGGCCCGCAAGCAGCGGCAGGAATATTACGGAACTCAATAACGGAAAAGGCATCACTGACCTCCTGTCAATTTTATCAGTATCATTATCGCGAGACCGAAGAACGCTATTAGTATGTAATTCTGGACGAAGCCGGTCTGGAGCCGGCGGAATACCGCGGAACAGAGCCACGTTATGTTCGCGGCCATGTTCACTATGCCGTCGACGATATAGAGGTCGAACCAGTACTGCAGTTTGCCGGATACGGCCGAGAGATATGCGGTAAGGTTCACGGCGCCGTCGACAACTTTCGAATCGAACGCGGCGGCGATGCCCGCGAGCCGCATGCTCGGTTTTATTATGAGAGCTTCGTATATTTCGTCGACATAGTACTTATTCGATATGAGCTTATACAGGAAAGAGAACCTCGCACGAAGCGGGGCCGGGAGTATCTTGTTGCCGAGTATATAAAATACATACGCCGTCCCTATCCCCGCGGCGGATATCGCTATCGAGACGCCCATCATGATGGGCTCGAATTCCACCGGCCTGAAGAAACCCGCGAATATCGAGAATGCCGCGAGTATGCCGAGCGGGACGGTCATGACGGCGGGCGACTCATGCGCGTGCAGTTCCGAGCGCGGCTTGCCGAACAGCACGACGAATATCAGGCGGAACATATAGAATGCAGTAAGCAGGCTCGTAACTGCGGCGATGCCGAATAGGACCGGGTGGCCTTCCCTGAGTATCTCGGAGAGGATCTCATCCTTCGACCAGAACCCCGACAGCGGCGGCACGCCGGCGATCGCGAGAGCGCCTATTATGAAAGTCCATCCGGTGGCCTTCATCTTCCCGAGCAGGCCGCCCATCTTGAATATGTCCTGAGTGTGGACCGCGTGTATGACGCTTCCCGCGCAGAGGAAGAGCAGGGCCTTGAAGAACGCGTGCGTCATGAGATGGAACGTGCCCCCGTCGTAACCTCCGACGCCGAGCGCGAGCATCATGAAACCCAGCTGGCTTATCGTCGAGTAAGCGAGTATGCGCTTTATGTCGTTATTTACTGTCGCGATGGTTGCCGCCATGAACGCGGTTATCGCGCCTATATACGCGACCCAAATGAGCGATGAATGGTGCGCGAGGAACAGCCCGTAGGTGCGCGCGACGAGGTATACGCCCGCGGCCACCATCGTCGCCGCGTGTATGAGGGCGGAGACCGGCGTCGGGCCTTCCATCGCGTCGGGAAGCCATACGTGCAGCGGGAATTGCGCCGATTTACCGACCGCGCCGCAGAATATCAGCAGCGCTATGACCGTCAGCAGCGAGTCGTTTATCCCGAGGTTGCCGAGGTCCCTGAAATAGAGAGTTTTCGTGGCGGAGAAGAGCAGCAATATCCCTATCAGCAGGCCCGTATCGCCTATCCTCGTGGTTATGAACGCCTTCATGCCTGCCTTGGCGGCAGCAGGCCGCTCGAACCAGAAGGATATGAGCAGGTACGAGCAGAGCCCTACGCCTTCCCAGAATATATAGAGCATCACAAAATTGTCGGAGAGCAGAAGGCCGAGCATCGAGCCCATAAAAAGCGACATATAGGCGAAGAACCTTGAAAAACGCTGGTCGTCGCGCATGTACCCGATGGAATATATCTGTATCAACGTGCCTACGACGGTCACGACCATAAGCATCATGCAAGACAACGGGTCCACAGTGACGCCGAAGTCGAGGGAGATGCCCCCGAACGAAAGCCAGCGGCCGACCATATACGAACCCTCTCCGCAGCGCGCGTTCCCGATAAAGGTCACCGCGGCTATGGCAAGCGAGATGAAGGAAGCGCCTATGGAGACGAGTGCGCTCGCCTTCCTGAGCCTGCGCCCGAAAAGGATGTTCACCGCAAAGGCGGCAAACGGGAATAGCGGTATAAGGTGCGCGTATCTTACCATTTCAGTATGTTCATCTTTTCCGTGAAAATCGTTTTCATGTTCCTGTAAACCGCTATCACCAGCACAAGCCCTATCACCGCGGAAGCGGCGGCTATCGCCATGACGAACAGCGCGAAGACCTGCCCAAGGCCGTCCGGGCCCCCGATGAATTTATTGAACGTTATAAGGTTTATGTTCGCGGCGTTCAATATAAGCTCTATCGACATCAATATCCCGATCGCCGTCCTGCGCGTCAGCGCGCCGTAAAGGCCCATCGCGAAGAGGACCGCGCCTAATATAAGGAAATGGTTTTGTGGTATCATTGCTTTTTGGCCTTTCCTATGACTATCGCGCCGACGAGCGCGGCAAGAAGGATGAGGGAGATGAACTCGAACGGAAGAGCGTATGCGGACATGAGCGCGCGCCCGATATCCTCCAGCCCGGGTGCCGTAGCCGTGCCTTCAGCGGCGGTTTTCCACGGCGCGCCGATGATTATGAAAATAAAGAAAGACAATATGGCCGCGGCTACGGCGGCCGATACAAGGACCTGCCTGTTCGCCTGCCTTATCGAGCGGTCCTCTATGTTGGACGTCAGCATTATCGCGAATATGAAGAGCGTGACTATCGCTCCTACGTATATCAGTATCTGGACTACCGCAAGGAACTCCGCGTTAAGGAAGAGGTAGACCCCGGCGATGCAGAAGAGGCATAGCGCGAGCGAGACCGCGCAATGGAATATATTGCGCATCGCCACGACCCCGAACGCGAAGACGCAGGCAAGCCCCGCAATGACATAGAAGGAGGCCTGCACGACGAAATCCCGCGGCAGCCCGTAATTACTTACGATATCACTTAACTGTCGGATGAGCCCATTCATCATATTTACCCGTTCCCAAAAGGTCTATGTGCAATTTATCGTGCCCGTAGACGGCTATCTCGTAGATCTTGTTCATGTATATCGCCTGCGTCGGGCAGACCTGTTCGCACAGCCCGCAGAAGCAGCAGAGCTCCATGTTATATTTGAAGTGCCCGAAATCCTTCTTCTTGTCGGCGCCTTCCTTTAGGGAGAGGTCGAGGCAGGATGTCGGGCATATCTTCACGCACTGGTTGCATTTGATGCATTTCTCCGTCCGCAGGTCTACGAGCCCCCTGAATCTTTCGGCCATAGGCATCTTCTGCGTCGGGTATTGCAGCGTCACCGGCTTCACGAATATGTTCTTCAGCGTCACGAACAGCGCTTTTATCATCTCAGTAATACCCATCCCGCTACGGCAAGGTTAGCGAACGATACAGGCGTGAGCACCTTCCACGCGAAATTCATCAACTGGTCGACCCTGACCCTCGGCAGCGTCCACCTAATCCACATCATCAGCGTCACGATCCCGTATGTCTTTATAAGGAACCATATTATAGGATGAAGGAACGGCCCGCTCCAGCCGCCGAGGAACAGCACCGCGGCCAGCGCCGATATGATGAACATGTTAGTGTACTCGCCGAGGAAGAACATCGCGAACTTCATTCCGGAATATTCCGTATGGAACCCCGCGACGAGCTCCGATTCGGCCTCCGGGATGTCGAAAGGCGTCCTGTTGACCTCGGCGGTCCCCGCGATAAGGAAGACGAGAAACGCGACGGCCATGCTCGGATGGAAGACGAACCAGGCGCTCTTCTGCGCCTCGACGATCTTCTGCACGGAGAGCGTGCCGGCGAACATCACGGCCGTTACCATCGCCAGGATAAGAGGTATCTCATAGCTTATTATCTGCGCGGCCGACCTCATGCCGCCGAGCAGGGAATATTTGTTGTTCGAGCCCCATCCGGCCATGAATATCCCGAGGACGCACAGCGAGGTCATCGCCATGATGTAAAGCACGCCGATATTCAGGTCGTGGCCTATCGGCGCGAATACCATTACCGACGGCACTACCGCAAAGAAGGGGGCGGTCCACCAGATGAGCTTGTCCGCTCCCGTCGGGGTTATATTCTCCTTGAGCAGCAGCTTGATGACGTCCGCGACCGACTGCAGTACGCCGTGCCAGCCGACGCGCATCGGCCCGTAACGCGTCTGGATGTGCGCCGAGACCTTGCGCTCCCACCATATAAGGAACATCGCCGATACGGCGATAAACCCGAGGACCATCACGCCCACTATCACCATTATTATGAATGTCAGTATGGAGATGGTCATCTGTCTATCTCCCCCATGACCACATCGAGGCTCCCGAGCACGCATACCGCGTCCGCGATCTTGAGGCCTTTTATCAGTTCCGGCAGGACCGAGATATTCGAGAATGAAGGCGCGCGTATCTTCAACCTGTACGGCATGGGCGAGCCGTCGCTGAATATGTAAAACCCTAACTCGCCGCGCGGGTTCTCGCTCCTTATATATGCCTGCCCGGGCGCCGGCCTGAATATCTTTCCTGCCTTGACCGTCGGGTCGCCTTCAGGGATCCCCCCAGCGGCCTGCTCGATGATACGCAGGCTCTGGCGCATTTCTTCCATCCTTACCTTATACCTGTCCCATGCGTCGCCGTTCCTGCCGGTCGGGATATCGAAATCGAATTTATCGTAACACTCGTAGGGCTCATCCTTGCGGAGGTCCCATTTTACCCCCGAAGCGCGCAGGTTCGGCCCGGTCACGCCGTAATTGACCGCTTTCTCGGCGGTCAGCGTGCCTATGCCTTTCGTCCTGGCGGTAAATATCCTGTTCGCGCTGAACATGGCCTCGAGGTCATCCAGTTTCGGGCGCATATACGCGACTATCTTCTTTATTTTTTCTTCGGAGCCAGCAGGCAGGTCGTGCGACACGCCGCCTATCCTCATATAATTATAGGTCAGCCGCTGGCCGCATACCGAATCGAAGAATTCCACTATCTTCTCGCGCTCGCGCATGCCGTAAAAGAGGGGAGTGGCGAAAGCGCCGAGGTCCTGCGTGAACGTAGTAACGCCGAAGAGATGGCTGGCTATCCTATTGAGCTCGGCCATTATGACCCTGATATGCTTTGCCTTGCCGCTGACCTCGATATTCATCAGTTTTTCCGCGGCCAGCACGTATGCGAGGTTATTGTTCATCGACGCGAGATAGTCGAGCCTGTCGGTGAAAGGTATGAACTGGGTATATGAGCGTTTCTCGGCGATCTTCTCGATGCTGCGGTGCAGGTAGCCGATATGGACGATGCTGTCGACGACCGTCTCGCCGCTGAGCTTGAGTTCGAGGCGCAGTACCCCGTGGGTGGACGGGTGCTGCGGCCCCATGTTCACCCAGAACTCCTCGGTAGTTATGTCTTCCTTAACGGATGTATAGTCCATTCTTCGGGATTCAATATCCTTCTAAGGTCAGGATGGTTCAGGAATTTTACGCCGAAAAGGTCGAAGACCTCGCGCTCGAGCCAATCCGCGGATCTCCACAATTTCTCAAGGCTTTCGACGGTAAGGTCGCCTTCGAGCCGCGTCCTGATGACCGCGGCGGTGCGGTCCTTCATCGAGTAAAAGCTGTATATGAGTTCGATATGGTCCTTGTTATCAACGGCGGTTATGCAGTGCAGGCTGTCGAAGCCCCTGTCAAGCAGGCCGCGCGCGGCTTCAAGCAGGCCGTCCCTGGGTATCTCCAGGGCCTCAACGTTTGCCATGCTTCTCCTTCATTATCTTTTCCTGCAGTTTCATTATCCCGAATAGGAGGTTCTCCGGCCTCGGAGGGCAACCGGGTATGTGCACGTCGACCGGGATACCGAGCGCCTCGGTCCCCTTCACGACGGAGTAGGTATCTTTATAGAAGATGCCGCCTGATACGGCGCAATTGCCCATCGCTATGACGTATTTGGGTTCTGGCATCTGGGCGTAAAGCCGTTTCATGCAGTCGCCCATCTTCACGCAGATCGTGCCGGCGACTATCATCACGTCGCACTGCCTGGGGCTGGCGCGGAATACGCCGGCGCCGAAGCGGTCGATATCGAACCTTGAAGCGCCGGTGCCGATCATTTCGATGGCGCAGCAGGCGAGGCCGAAGGTAAGCGGCCAGAGCGAAGAGGCCTTGCTCCACTTGAGTACGCTTTCGCCAGTCGTGAGGACGAGGTTTCCGCCGGGGAACTTCTCTATGAGGCCCGAAGCCGGTATCTTCTCTATTACTGCCATTCGAGGGCCCCTTTCTTCCACGCGTATATAAGGCCGGCCAGCAGCACCGCGATGAATACCATCATCTCGACGAAAGCTATGACGCCGGACTCGCGGAATATGACCGCCCACGGCACGAGGAAGAGTATTTCCACGTCGAAGACGACGAAGATAAGCGCTATTATGTAATAACGGACGTTGAACTGTATCCAGGAATTGCCCCTGACCGTCTCGCCGCATTCGTAGCAGGAGTTCTTGGCGGGGTTCGGGTCGCGCGGGCGGAGGAACCAGGATGTAATGAAAGCCGCGGCAACGAAAGCGATGCCGAAGAGTAGGAAGAGGCCTGCGTACCCGTAATCTGCGATCATAAGTTAAAGCGGCTCCTATGGGATGCAAAACCGGTCAAAATCTGGCTGGCTCCTGTAATTATACAAAATATCGGCCCATTATGTCAAAGGTATAAATGCCCAATAAAAAACCTTGACAAACGGCGGGCATATGTTATAATTACTCCCGTAGTAAATAAGATTAGAAATCGTATACCGCAGCGGTTGATGATAACTAACCTTTGCGGTTTTTTTACGACCAGGTCATTATTTACTATAATCCAAGAGGAAAGGAGGTAGTAAGTAATGGCTAAGGGAAAGGTAAAGTGGTTCAGCGATCAGAAAGGTTACGGATTCATTACTCCTGAGAACGGCAAGGATGTGTTTGTTCATCACAGCGCGATCCAGGGTGAAGGTTATAAATCTTTAACCGAGGGACAGGAAGTCCAGTTCGACATCGAGAAGGGTCCCAAGGGTGAGCAGGCTACAAACGTAGTAAAGCTCTAACAAAGACGCTAACACGATATAGGGGGTATCCGAAAAGGATGCCCCCTATTTTTATTGAATTTTTTCCGCAAAAGCGTAAAATACGGGCCATGGCAAAGTTCAAACTGGAAAAGAAGACGCTTATTTACGACGGCAGGATAGTCCGGCTCGTCGTCAGCGACGGCACGATAAAGGGCAGGAAGGCCAGGTGGGAGGTCGTCCACCATATCGGCTCGGTCGGGATACTGCCGCTGCTGCCGGGCGGCAGGGTCGTTCTCGTAGAGCAGTTCCGTTATGCCGTCGGCGAGAGGCTTCTCGAGATACCGGCCGGCACCCTGCATAAGGGCGAGGCGCCGCTCTCGGCGGCCCGCAGGGAGATACGCGAGGAGATCGGCTATGCCGCGGATAAGTTCGAGAAGCTCGATATCTTCTACCCCTCGCCCGGGGTAACGGATGAATTCGTGGTGATATACAAGGCGACGGGCCTGAAGCCCTCGAGGCTCGAGCCCGATTTCGACGAGGACATAAAGGTAAGGACGGTCAATCTTACCGACGCCTTGAAATACGTCAAGCAGGGCAGGATAAAGGACGCAAAGACTATAATAGCGATGCTGCTCATTTCGGGGAAGAGATGAAGGAACGCCTGGATATAACGGGGATACTCGAAAAGGTCGCGGAGAAGGACCCGAGATATAAGATCGACGCTTACCTCTTTGTGCTCAACGGCCTCACCCACACGGTATCGAGGTTCGAGAAGCCGCGCCATGTCAACGGCAGGGAACTCTCCGAAGGGCTCCGCGAATACGCGATAGACCAGTTCGGCCCGCTCGCCCGTACGGTGCTCGAGAGCTGGGGGGTCACGAAGACCGAAGATTTCGGGAACATCGTATTTAACCTCATAAAAGCCAGACTGCTCTCCAAGACAGAAGAAGACTCCATCGAGGACTTCAGGGATGTCTTCGAGTTCAAGAAGGCCCTCGACAACACCGTCAAATACGTCCTATAAAAAAGCAATTAATTTCGTTTGACCCGCCGGTATATATAATGTATATTTACTGAAGATTCGGGGGATGGGGGATACATCATTAAGGGGAGAGGACCAACCTTGACGAAAAAACTCATTCTTCGGGTCATTTTTTTATCCGCACTTTTCGGCTTATGCCGTATTCCGCAGGCGTCGGCGCTCGAAATAAGCGGCTATGACTCGAACCTCTACGACCGCTTCGTAGCCGGCACTTACGGTACCGCTAACCCTGTCGCGAACCCCGATTTTATCGGCGCCGCGTACGACTGGTCCGGCGTCGGCTGGCAGACCGATTACGCGGGCCGCAGCGTGGCGATGGTCTCCGCGCAGAACTTCGTATGCGCGAACCACTATAGGGTGCCGGTAGGAAGCACGGTATCATTCGTTAACTCTCTCGGCCAGCTCAAGACCTATACCGTTCAGGGATATTCGACGTTCGATTATCAGCTGACACAGAACGGCAAGCCTCTCTACGATAACAGCGGCAACCCGTATATGTGCATCCCCGACCTCGCGCTTGGCTGGCTTACCGAGGCGATCCCCGTTTCTGACGGCATCGCGAGCTATTCGGTGCTCGACGCCGACGATTATTCCACATCGTGGTTCGATACCGGATGGTATAACGGCAAGGACCTGCTGACCTACGGCTGGACGGCGAAGGCGGGAAACAATACCATAGATAATTTCCAGAACGTTGCTACTACAGGTTTCTCCAACCCTACCAATGGTACCACTACCGCGGTGTACAGCTACGACAGCAACAACGATCCGCAGGGCCAGGCAGGATGTCAGGGCGGCGATTCCGGCAGCCCGAGCTTCCTGGTCTGGAACGGCCAGCTTACCATCGCAGGGACGCATTTCGCCGTGTCGACCGGGACCGAGGCCTGGAACACCTACGACTCGTTCGTGCCGTATTATGCAGACGATATCGACTCCGCTATGGGCTCCGCAGGATATTCCCTTAACAGGATAAAGATAGACGTCTTCCCCGACAAGGTAAAGAATGCCGGTTTCGAGACCATGAGTTTCGATACCTGTCAGCCCACAGAGTGGAGCTACCAGGACAGCTCGAGCGGCGGATTCTTCTTCGACGCATCTTACTCCACCAACGCGCACAAAAGGTCCGGATCGTATTCTGTCGGTATGGGCGAACAGATAGAAGATGCCGGCTCGTTCGAGCACGACAACTCTTTTAGGCAGACATTAGCCGGTTCGACCGCAGGCACGACCTACGGGTTCTCGTTCTGGTTCCAGAGCATAAACGATATACCGGCGGATATGCTTGCATCGGATGCCGAAGTGATGGTGGCTGCCGGAATCGACCCAACGGGCGGGGCAGACCCGAATTCCCCGAATATAATATGGAATATGGTAACGATGACGCCGGAGCAGTTCACCGCCGCCTGGCAGCAGATAATGGTGACCGCGCAGTCCAACGGGACGCCGATGACGTTCTTTATCCGCAGGAACCTCTCCTGTAACATTTCGGATGCGGACATTGCGGCCGGCAGGTACTGGAGTTCCGCGATATACGTGGATGACGCGTCGATATTCGTCGTACCCGAGCCGTCGACCATCCTGCTGATGCTTTCGGGGCTTTCCGGCATATTTATGGCAAGAAAGAAGCGCCGATAAATTTTTTTAAAATATTACTTGACAACATAACAATTATGATATAAACTATTAATAAGATAACAAAAGAAAGGTCCGCCATGCCTACAGATACAGACCAGTTGAATAACAACAGCATTCGCAAGCTTGTGCACGTTTCGGAAGCCATAATTAAAGCCGCGGACAGGTTTTTCGCCGGGTTCGGCGTAACGACGGCCCAATACGACGTGCTCGTAATATTGAAATACTCCAAGAACAGGCTTACCCAGAGCGACCTGGGAATAAACAGGGTCGTCTCAAGGTCGAATATCACGGGAATAATCGACAGGCTCGAAAAAACAGGCCTTGTAAAACGGGAAGGGAGCGCAGACGACCGCCGCGTAAACCATATAACCGTAACGAAGAAGGGCATAGACCTCATAAACAAAGTCGAGGACAAGTATTTCGAAAACGTAAAGAAACTTGTCTGGTTCCTCGACGAGAAGGACAAGAAGGGGCTGGCGGAGATACTTGACAGGCTCGATAGGGGCCTCAAGAGGGCCGAAGATGAGCTCTAACGAAACCCTCGTTACGGAAGACGGCGTAGAGATCGCCTTCGAGCATTTCAGGAACGGCTTCGATTCAGTCATTATAGTTTGCCCCGGCTTCTTCAACAGCAAGGCAAACGGCGCAATAAGGAAGGCTATCGACCTCGTCTCCGGAGAGCACGACGTGATAATATTCGATTTCCGCGGGCACGGCAAGAGCGGAGGTAAATTCACGTGGACGGCCAAGGAACCGTCGGATCTCGATGCGGTCATAGGTTATGCCGTCAAGAGCGGATATAAGAGGATAGGCGTTATCGGGTTCTCGCTCGGCGCGGCAATAGCGATAATCGTGGCTGCAAGGAGGACGGAGATAAAGAGCATGGCCCTTGTAAGCGCCCCTTACAGCTTTTGGGATATCAACTACCATTTCTGGGAACCCGAGATGTTCTCGGACCTCAAGGCGATGATAGATTGCAGGTTCGAGGGCAAAGGCGTCAAGATCGACCATATCTTTATGGATAAGGAGAGGCCGATAGACATGATAGCGGCAGTAAAGGACAGCGCGATACTCTTCATACACGGCGCGAAGGACTGGGTCATAAAAGATTATCACTCTAAGAAGCTCTTTAATTCTGCGACCGTATACGAGAAGAAGCTGGAGATATTCAGCGACGGGCTGCACGCGGAACGCCTTATAGAACAATACCCCGGCAGAATGAAAGATCTTATATCGGAATGGTTCAGGCAGACCCTGTAAAAGGAGGCCGAAAATGAAGTGGCTACTCGTTTCTGCGACACAAATGCTTGCTGCGATATCGATGTACCTTATCGGCACGCTATTCTTCGGTATAGCGCTTATCCCCGGCATAGCGGTGTTCTTCGGCGCGCTCGGATATTCGCAGGATATGCCGGCGGTCGCAAAGTACTTCCTTCTCGGGGTCTCCATCGCCGGAGGTTATTTCCTTTTCGGCCTTACGCTTATCCTGCTCGTCGGGCTCGTCCGCACCGTGTTGCGCATACGGCTCAAAGAGGGCAACCATCCGATATTCTCGGCCGAGACCTTCAAGTGGGCTTTTATAAGCGCGTTGTACCTGCTGGTCAATTTCACGTTCATAGATTTCATCCTGCTCACGCCGTTCGCGAATATCTTCCTGCGCTTATTGGGAGTAAAGCTCGGAAAGAACGTGCAGATAAACTCCAAATATATCTTTGACGCGACCCTTCTTGAGATAGGCGACAATACGGTCGTCGGCGGGGGAGCTATCATCATCGGGCATATCGTGGAGCGCGGAACGCTGAAGCTGAGGAAGGTCAAGATAGGCAAGAACGTCACGATAGGGTCACATTCGACGATAATGCCCGGTTGTGAGATAGGGGACAACGCGATAATAGGGGCGAGCGCCGTACTGCGAAAAGGCACGAAGGTCGAACCCCGGGACATATATTACGGCATACCGGCCGAATCGATAAGGAACAGGCATAAAGAGGTAAAAGAAGATGCCCAGGCCTGATTTCGACAACCTTTCCATCCACGAGATAATGGAATCGATAAACAAGCGCTGGTTCTCGAAGACCGCCCTGCAGATAAAGACGAAGGACGGATGGAACGCGCTCTCATATGTCCCGCTCGGCGAGCGGGCGGTCGATGTATCTTCAACGCTGCTTAAGCTGGGGATGGAAAAAGGCGACCGCGCCGCGATACTTTCCGAATCGCGTCCGGAGTGGGGCATCGCCCTCTTCGGCATCATCTCGTGCGGCGGAATAGTCGTCCCGATCGACGTGAAGCTCAGCGAAAAAGAGATAGAGTTCATCCTGAATGACAGCGGCACGAAGTTCGTGTTCGTCTCGGAGAAATACCTTCCGGAGATAGACAATATCAAGCCTAAGCTCACGGCACTGAAGCAGGTGTTACTCCTCGACGATTCGGCCCGTACCGACCTGATAAAGATAAAGGACCTCAAGATGAAGGCCGGCGACAGGAAGTACCTGCCGCTTGCCGTCGAGGATACCGCGGTCATAGTCTACACGTCCGGCACGACGGGCGTCGCGAAAGGCGTCGAGCTGACCTACAGGAACCTGATGTTCCAGGCGAAGGAGCTCAACAGGCTCGTCCACTACACAGAGGCGGACAACTTCCTTTCGATGCTGCCGCTCAACCACATGCTCGAGATGACGGGCGGGTTCCTGTCGCCTCTCTATGTCGGGGCGACGATAACCTATTGCGACAGCCTGAAGCCGGCGAACATCATCGCGCTGATGAACGAGACCCGCACTTCAGTGATGATAACGGTGCCGCTCGTGCTGAAGATGTTCCACGACGGCATAATAAAGAAGGCGCAATCGCTGCCGTTCGTCCAAAGGCGGTTCTTCTTCATGTGCCTGCACCTGTGCAGGTTCATGCTGAAGCTTAACATGAAGCCCGGGAAATACATTTTCAAAAAGATACACAGCCAGTTCGGCAGGAACCTAAGATGTTTCGTCTCGGGCGGTGCGCCGCTCGACCTGACGGTCGAGATGGATTTTAACGCGATGGGGTTCACTATCCTGCAGGGCTACGGGCTGACCGAAACATCGCCGGTTATCGCGGTCAACACCTTCAGGGAACTGAAATACGGCTCCGTCGGCAAGCCGATACCGGGAGTCGAAGTGAAGCTGATGAAGCCGGACGGCACGTTCGGCGAAGAGGGCGAGATAGTCACGCGCGGTGACCATGTCATGAAAGGATATTACAAGAACCCCGAAAAGACCGCCGAGATGATAAAAGACGGCTGGCTCCATACAGGCGACATCGGCAGGTTCGACAGGGACGGGTTCCTGTATATTACCGGCCGCATAAGGAACCTTATAGTCCTCGGCGGCGGCAAGAAGGTCTTTCCGGAAGAGATAGAGGAGGTCATGTCCGCGAGCCCGTACATAAAGGAGATCTGCGTCCTCGGCAAGAAGGCGGCCGAAGGGCTCAAGGCAGGCACGGAGGAAGTATTTGCGGTGATCGCGCCTAACCTCGAACGTTTTGAGGGCGCCGATAAAAAGGATAAGGAGCTTATCAGGAAGAAAGTGGGGTCCGAGGTAAGCCGCCTGAGCAATAACCTCGCGGAATATAAGAAGATACCGGATTTCATGCTCTATTTCGACGAGCTGCCGAAGACTTCGACGAGGAAGATAAAGAGGAAAGAAGTACAAAAGATCGCCGAAACGTACCGTCCGCAAGATAAGCCCGCGGGGAGTAACGAGGGGGACTCGCTTATATTTAATGATGCCCTGCAAAAGATAGCGCCCATTACCGCAAAAAAGGCGGGGATGGACCCGAAAAAGATATCGGCCGATTCCGACTTATATGCGGACCTCGGGATAGATTCCCTCCAAAAGGTGGAACTGATCTGCGATATAGAGCAGGAACTCGGCATATCCCTGTCCGAAGAGGAATGGCAAAAGGCCGCAACGCTGAAAGACCTCGCACTGCTAATTAACGACAAGGGGCGCGCGGAAAAGAAGGAACAATTTGACCCGCGCACCGAAGCGCGTGCCATTATAGCCAGGTCCAGGGTTATGTTCGTTTGCCACCTTATGGCTGCCGCGGCCCTTAAGGTATTCTTCAGAGTTTATGTAAGGCTATCGGTGAAGGGGAAAGGCAATCTTCCGGGAAAAAGCTCTTTTATACTGGCAGCAAACCATTCGAGCCACCTCGATTACCCGTTATTATACAGCATATTCCCCGTCATGATGGCAAGGGACGTCTTTGCCCCGGCAGCTTCGGATTACTTCTATAAGAACAGGCCGCGGCGCATTGCCGCGGAATCATTCTTGAACATCTTTCCCTTTGAGAGATCGGGTAATTTTCTCAAAGGATTGAAAGTCTGCGAGGAATTAATGAGACAGGGGAAATCGATAATACTATTTCCCGAAGGGACACGTTCAATACAGAAGAATATCGGGGAATTCAAGCCGGGCATCGGCATGCTATCGATCGAATTGGGCATCCCGATAGTCCCGGTATATATCAAAGGAGCGCAGGATGCGCTCGGGAAGGGCAGCTATTTTATCAGGCCCAGAAAGATCGAACTTATTATCGGGGAACCGATAGACCCAAAGGGCGCGGAACGCAGTTATGATGGATACAAGGCCCTGGCGATGCTTGCCAAAAAAGAAATAGAAAAGATCAGCTTATATTAAAGGAGAAAGACAGAGATGTTATATTTGCAGAAAGGCAATTTCCAGAAAGTAGTGAGATGGGTGGGAGGTAAGTGGATGACCGCAAACCAGGCAACGGTAGCCGGATGCGTATTCATAATCCTGACGGCAGCGGGCTTCTATCTTGGGCTGACATGCCGCAGGCTTCATTGGCTGCTGCTTCTCGTGCCGTTGTTCCTGTTGTTAAGGATGGTAATGAATACTCTGGACGGCATGCTTTCGAGAGAGCGCGGCAATGCCACGGTAGCCGGAGAGATATGGAACGAAACCCTCGACATAGTAGGAGATACGATTTGTTACGGTTCGCTGTTTTTTGTACCGGGAGGCCCGACCATTTCGCTTTTCGTGTTCCTTATATTGACATGGGCCGCAGAATTTTACGGGGTCCTCGGTAAAGGCATGCCGAACGGGATCAGGCGGCACGAGACCATAGGAGGCGGCAAGCCGGACAGGGCGGTATGGATGGCGGTGTTCGCGGTGATAGTGTTCTTTTATCCGCCATTCTTCGGCTATGTCGATTATTACCTTATATGGGTATCATCGTTAGTCCTTCTGACCTGTATATTAAGGGTCAAGAAGACCATTGAGTCCGCAAAGGGAGCGGAATACAAGTCGTACACCTGGATAGGGAGATAAGATCATGTTAAGGAGATGCCTGATACCTTTCAGCATAGCGGTACTGTCTTTCCTGATGTCGACGGGAAAGCAGGAACGCCCGATGTCTATGACCATGGCCTCTATTATCGGATTACTCGTATTCTTCACTATAATATCTGGTATAATGCTGTCCAGGAAACTGAAATCGGCAAAAGAGATCGCCGACAGGACCGTAGCCTGGTGGTGGATGGCCGCGATATTCCTGCTGGCATTAGCTACGGCCCGCATCGCATCATTCTGTTTTTTGTCACTAATGTGTTTTTTTGCGCTGCGTGAATATTTCCATCTCTTTGCCCATGTTACGGAAGGAAGGGAAGAGATGGGCCGGAACAGGGCAACGATGTTAGTATGTTATGCGGCGATCCCGCTGAATGCATATCTTGCCTATATCAACTGGTACGGCCTGTACATAATCCTCGTCCCCGTATACCTGTTCCTGCTCATACCGTTGCTTTTTGTGATACAGGACAGGACCGACGGAGCGATAAAAGCCCTCGGGGCCGTATCCCTCGGTATTATGTTCTTCGTATTCAATCTCGGACACGGCCTTTTCATGATAAACCTCGGCCCGATGATATTGCTTTACTGTTTTACGTTCACGGAGGCGAGGGACCTGATCGCATTCTGGGTGGGCAAGGCTATGAATATCCTGTGCAGCATCTCCCCGTCGAGCCCGTTAGCCCGTGTGTTTGATGCAAAGATAGCGCCTTCCATAAATCCAAGGAAGACGTGGGGAGCGGGCATAGTCACGGCAATAATAGTTGCTTTTTCTTCGATGGCATTCTTGCCGCTTATGCCGGAAATGCCCAAAGGCAGGATGAGCCCTCTCTTTATGTTTGCCCTCGGATTTTTGATAGGCGTCCTCGGGCTTATGGGCGATCTCGTGTTTTCCATGGTCAAAAGGGACATCGGCGTAAAGGACAGCGGCAACGTCCTGCCGGGCCATGGGGGCGTCATTGACAGGGTAAACAGCCTGGTATTTACGATCCCGGTGACATTCCACCTGATAAACTGGATATATATATGAAGGGAAGAGCTAGTTCATGGTAAAGACCTGCGGAATATGCGTCGGGGCGTCTAACCTGACGTCGGTAGAGATATATAAGGACAAGGACGGCCTCCATGTCGGCAGGGTCATCAGCATGCCGCATGAGGGCAACATATTCGGTTCGCTGGAGCAGGCGATGCGCAGGCTGCAGGATGACGGATACCGCAACATCGCGGTGACCGGCAGAAAGGTCGGTCCGTCGGTCTCGCTGCCGAGGATCTCCGAGCCCGAGGCGGTCGAGGAAGCGCTGAAGTTCCTGAACACGGGCAGGAAGAAGTATGACGCCGTCGTCAGCGTCGGCGCGGAACTCTTCGTCGCTTATGTCCTCGACGGGGAAGGCAACATCTCCGGCATAAGGACGCTGAATAAATGCGCGTCGGGAACCGGCGAGTTCTTTATGCAGCAGCTCAGGAGGATGAATATCTCCCTCGATGAAGCGATGAAACTCGCGTCATCGGACAAGACCTACAGGCTTTCAAGCAGATGTTCGGTATTCTGCAAGAGCGACTGCACCCACGCCCTCAATAAAGGCCAGGATATAAGCGAGATACTTGCGGGCCTCTGTGAAATGATGTCGAGGAAAGTCATGGAACTCCTGGTCAACCTGCCGAGGGAGAATGTAATGCTCATCGGCGGCGTCGCGCTGAACCCGCGCGTCGTTAACTTCCTGAAGAAAGACATACGCTCTGTCCATGTCCCGAAAGAAGCCGCGTATTTTGAGGCTCTCGGCGCGGCCCTCTGGACGATGGAGCATAATACGGATACCGCGAACACCAAACTTCTCAGCGATAAGCGCCATTCATCCAGGTATACGGGCCTGCCGCCGTTGAAGTCCGCGCTGCCGTTCGTGGAGTTCAAAGGCGCGTGGGAGAAGAAGGAATATTCCGACGGGGATGCCTGCATCATAGGCCTCGATGTCGGCTCGACGACGACCAAAGCCGTTGTAATGAGGGAGCGCGATAACGCGATCCTGGATTCTGTATATCTCAGGACGAACGGCAACCCGGTCGAAGCGTCCCGCAATTGTTACAAGGCCCTCGAGAAGAACCTCAAGAAGGATATCGTGATAACCGGTATCGGGGTGACGGGCTCGGGCAGGCAGATAGCGGCCCTGCACGCGATGACCGACGGCGTCATAAATGAGATAATAGCCCATGCCCGGGCAGCGGCATATTTTGACGCGGAAGTCGATACTATATTCGAGATAGGCGGGCAGGACGCGAAATACACGCATATAGAGAATATGGTAGCCTGTGATTACGCGATGAACGAGGCATGTTCCGCAGGCACGGGTTCTTTCCTGGAAGAGTCTTGCAAGGAGACACTCGGCGTCGAACTGGCCGGGATAGAGCCGCAGGCGATGAAAGGGGAGAACCCGCCCAATTTCAACGACCAGTGCGCGGCCTTCATCAGCAGCGACATAAAGACCGCTTCTTACGAAGGGCTCAAGAAGGAAGACATCGTCGCAGGCCTCGTTTATTCCATATGCATGAATTACATAAACAGGGTCAAGGGCAACAGGATAGTGGGCGATAAGGTCCTGATGCAGGGCGGCGTATGTTACAACAAGGCGGTCCCGGTCGCGATGGCTTCGCTTTTGGGCAAGAAGATCATCGTCCCCCCGGAACCGGGCCTAATGGGGGCTTTCGGAGTCGCGCTGGAGGTAAAGGACAAGCTCAAACACGGCCTGCTCAGTAAGAAAGAGTTCAGGCTCTCCGGCCTGATAGGGAGGGAAGTCAGGTACCGGGACTCGTTCAGGTGCAAGGGAGGCGCGGAAAAATGCGACCGAGGCTGCAGCATCCTGCGCATAGAGATAGAAGGGAAGACCTACCTCTTCGGCGGTTCGTGCAACAGGTATTATAACCTTAACCATTCGGTCGTTGTCGATGACGGACCGCTAAACCTGGTCAAGGTGCGCCAGGAGGAGCTTTTCGGCACGGGTGCCGTCCCGGCCCACCGGCCGGGCGTAAAAAAAGTCGGTATCAGTAAATCATTCCTTACCCATACGTTCTTCCCGCTGTATAACGGTTTCTTTTCCGCTTTGGGCATGAAGGTCGCGGTATCGGATGCTATATCGGATAACGGGGTCCAGAGCAAGAGAGCCGCCTTCTGCTATCCCGCCGAAATAGCCCACGGCATGTTCCATAACCTGATTGAGAAGGGAACGGACTATATATTCCTGCCGCAGGTCCTTGAGATCAGCTCCAAGAAGGCGCTCCGCTCGCGCAAGGAGCAGCAATCGACCTGCGTCATCCTTCAGAGCGAACCGTATTACCTGCGCGACACTTTCAAGAGATCCGGAACAGGCAAGCTCCTTATCCCGATAATAGATTTCTCGAAAGGATTGAAGGGCGCGCAGGGGACATTCGTCGATATGGCCGCTGACATGGGCTTCAAACGGCGGGATGCGGTGAGGGCTTATGCCGAAGCGTGTGCCAGGCAGGAAGATTTCACGTATAAGATGAAGCAGCGCGGGAAAAAGTGCCTTGAAGACCTAAAAAAAGACCCGGAAAGGATAGCCGTAGTACTGCTCGGCAGGCCGTATAACAGTTTTGCGGCCGAAGCCAATATGGCGATACCGGATAAATTCTCCTCGCGCGGAGTGACTATAATACCGTTCGATAGCCTGCCTTACGAAAGCGAATCTGACGACAGGAATATGTATTGGGCAAGCGGGCAGATGATACTGAAGGCCGCGCGGTTCATCAGGAAGCATCCCCAGCTTTATGCCGTATTCGTCACCAATTTCAGCTGCGGCCCGGATTCGTTCATCGTCGGGCACGTCAGGGAGATAATGGACAATAAGCCGATGTTGACCCTCGAGATAGACAGCCATACCGCGGATGCCGGGATAAACACGAGGATAGAAGCGTTCCTGGATATAGTAGAGAGGTCAAGGAGGACGGAACAGCATCCGCAGAAGGCCGTCGACCCGTTCATCCCGGCCCGCTGCATAAGCCGAAGGAAGAGGTTGTGGATAGTGTCGTCGGACAGGGAGAGGCTGAAGATAAACGATAAGAAGGTAAAACTGCTTATACCTCCGATGGGTAAGATGGGGCCGGAAGCGCTCGCGGCCGTCTTCAGGACCGCCGGGATAAACGCCATACCGCTGGAGCCTTCCGACGGGATATCGTTGAAACACGGCAGGTCGAATACCACATGCAAAGAGTGCCTTCCGCTCATACTCAGCGCCGGAAGCCTCATGAAATACCTCGAGCAGAGGAAAGACGGAGACGTGCTGGTATTCTTCATGCCCTCAACGGGGGGTAATTGCAGGTTCGGGCAGTATAATACCTTCTTCAACGGGCTTATCAGGAAGAAGAAGATAAGGAACCTCGCGGTCTATTCGATGGATACCCAGAACAGCTATCTCGGAATGGGGAACAGGTTCAATATCCTGGTCCTGAAGACCGCGCTGATATACGACGCGATGTATGATATAAAGAACGCTCTAAAAGCCCTGGCCAGGGACCGCCATGAGGCGATGAGGATATTCGAGGGGCAGTGGCAGAAAGTCCTCTCTTGCATAGAGGAAGGCGGACACGGCCTTTATGACGTATTGGGAGATTCGATGGGCGTGTTAAGCAGGATACCGCTGAAACGCCCGTTTAGGGAAGCGAACAAGGTGGCGATAATGGGCGAGATATACGTCAGGCGCGACGATTACTGTTGCAGTCCGCTTATCGACAGGCTCGCGCAGAAAGAGATCGTCGCCAAGACGGCGCCGATGCTCGAATGGTTCTATTATGTCGACCATCTCGTTAAGAACAAGCTTGTCGGGGCGGACCTCGGCGTGTCCGGAAGGGTCGAGTTCTTCATAAAGACCTTCCTTCAGAGCAGCTACGAGAGGAAGATAAAGAAGATACTGGCCCGCTCCGGGCTTTATGACGGCGAAGAAATAAACATCAAGAGAATTATGGACACCGGCAAAAAGTTTTTCGACGAACAGCTTACCGGGGAGTCGATAGTCGTGGTCGGTTCCGCAATGAACGAGGTGGCAGAACACGTCTCCGGGATAATCAACGTGGGGCCCTTCGCGTGCCTGCCCACAAGGATAATCGAGTCGATACTGAACGGGAACATGAACCTAAGCGCTAAGAAGAAACTGTTCGGAAGGGATTATCCCGGCCTTAAGGGGGTGGAAGAGTTCCCGTTCCTGTCGATAGAGATAGACGGCACGCCGTTCCCGCCGTTGATAGAGGCTAAGATTGAGGCCTTTTGCCTCCAGAGCAAGAGGCTGCACGGAAAGATGGCCGCTGCGGGGAAACACCGGTCACCTTAGGCGGCGCCATAGGCGGTATAATTCCTCGAACCCGCACTCGTTTATCTTTCTTCCGCGCTTTTTTACGGCACGTTCGATATTGCCGAAGCGTTTCGCGAATTTTTTCGTCGCGTTATGGAGGGATTCCTCGGCGTCGATGCCGCCGAAGCGGGAGAGTATCACTACCGCGAACAGCAAGTCGCCGATCTCCTCGGCAAGCCGGCGCTTGTTGCCGATCTTCAATTCTGCTTTAACCTCTTCAAGCTCCTCATGCACCTTGTCCACGACGAATTTCACGTCCGGCCAATCGAATCCCTGAGTCGCCGCGCGCCTTGAGATCTTCTGGGCTTTTATCAGCGCGGGCAGGGTCTTCGGGACGCCGTCGAGTATGCTCTTGCGGTCTTTGTAATTCTTTTCCGTTTCTTTGCGCGCCTGCCAGTGCCTGTAAGCATCATCAGGATCCTTGGCCTTGTGCTTGCCGAAGACATGCGGATGGCGGTGAAGCATCTTTAGGGTAGACGTGCGAAGCACGTCACCCATATCAAATTCTCCGCGTTCCTTAGCTATCTGCGCCTGGAATATCACCTGGAAGAGGAAATCACCGAGTTCGTCCTTGAGCTTCTCGGGATCTTTGGAATCTATCGCGTCACAGAGCTCATACGCTTCCTCGATTATGTGTTTCTTCAGGGAGGCGTGCGTCTGCGCCCTGTCCCACGGGCAGCCGTCCTTCGCCCGCAAACGGGCCATTATCTTAACAAGCTTATTCAGGGATTTTACGCTCATGTGGACATGTCTTTCGGGTTAAGGTATACTGATTATAACATGAAACGCGCAATACTCAAAATCCTTGTGTTCGCTGCACTCGCCGCGCAGCCCGCCTGCGAAGCCATCACGGTCAGGGAAGACCCTGCCGCCGCAGCGGCGTATAACCAGATGGGCGTTGACGCTTACAATAAGGGCGCGTATAAGGCGGCGATATCCTACCTCGAGCAGGCGCTAAAGCTTAACAAGGGCAATAGTACCGCAGAGAAAAACCTCGCGGTTGCTTACGCGGGCCAATCGGAAGCGGAGCTTGAGAGGCGCAACCTCGACCTTGCCGGCCGGTACGCGCAACAGGCCCTGAAATATGACGCTAAGAACATCACCGCGCTTTTTGTGCTCGGTGAGGTAAAATATAATTCGCAGAAGCTCGATGAGGCGAAGGCGCTCTGGCAGAAGATCCTCGACATAAATCCTGATTTCAAATACGCCGAGGAGCTCAAGAAAAGGATAGGCAAGGCCGAGACCGAGAATAAGGTCGAAAAAGAATACCGCGCCTCGGGGATGGACCAGTTCGATATCAGGTACGCTAAGGAAGGCGCGCGGACCAGCTATAACGTCCGTTATTACCTGCAGGAGGCATACCGCATACTCGGCCAGGAGTTCGGCCTGCGCCCGCAATACAAGATAACAGTGATACTTTACGACCAGGATGATTTTAATGCGGTCCGCGACTGGAAGAAAGGGGCGAGTGGCATTTACGACGGGAAGATACGCCTGCCGTTCGTCGGCTCGGGCCTCACGGACGCGGACAAGCGCGGTATCGTCTGGCACGAATATACGCACCTGCTCGTCAACGACCTTTCTCTCGGAAAGGCCCCCGACTGGCTGCACGAGGGGCTCGCGTATTACGAGGGATACAAATACGCGAAGAAGGACCTTACGATACTGAAGAACGCCGTGAAGAACGGGCTGCTGCTGCCGTTTGCCGAGCTCGATACGGTGCTCTCTTCCGCGGCGGACGAGGTGCAATACCATCTCGCCGCGCAGGAGTCGTATTCACTCGCTAAATACCTGATGAAAAGGTACAATAAGTACACGATAAGGGAAATGCTGAAAATGCTGGGCACCGGGATGACGTTCGAGGAAGTCGCGAAAAAGAAATTATACGTGACTGTAAAAGAGCTCGAGAAACGCTGGATGAAGGAATTAAAGGCGGGAGAACTCTACTGATATGGCGGAAGAGAACAAGATCAAGTCCGGTTTTGTCGCGATAGTCGGAAGGCCCAACGTCGGCAAGTCGACGGTGCTGAACCGGCTCGTCGGCGAGAAAGTCGCGATAGTGACCGAGAAGCCCGAGACGACGCGCAACAGGATACAGGGCATACTGACGAACAAGGACGCGCAGGTCGTCTTCGTGGATACCCCGGGCATACATAAGCCGAAGAACCTGCTCGGCAAGTATATAACGAAAGCCGCGAAGGACTCGTTGCTCGAGGTCGACCTCGTCATATTCATCATAGACATGACCAAGGGGATTACCGACGAGGACAAGCTGATATTCAAGCTCGTGAAAGAGGCCGGCAAGCCCGCGCTGCTGCTGATAAACAAAGTCGACCTCAAGAGCAAATCGCTCGCGCTGCCGCTTATAGAGGAGGCCGCAAAGCTTTACGATTTTAAGGAGCTGATACCTACCTCGGCGCTTACCGGCGACAACATGGACGCGGTACTGGCGATGGTCATAAAATACCTTCCGTACGGGCCGAAAATGTTCCCGGACAGCCAGTTCACCGACAAGACCGAAAGGTTCATGGCGGGAGAGATAGTCCGCGAGAAGGCGCTCGAGCTGACGCACGAGGAGGTCCCGCATTCTATAGCGGTCCTTATAGAGGAATTCGCCGAGAGGCCGAAGAAGGTGACATTCATCAGGGCGACGATATACGTTGAACGCCAGTCGCAGAAGAAGATAATAGTCGGGCACAGGGGGCAGATGCTCAAGTATATCGGTGAAGCCGCAAGAAGGGACATACAGAAACTGATCGGAAGGCACGTCTTCATAGAGCTCTGGGTCAAGGTCCACGAGAACTGGCGCAAGGACCCACAGGCGCTCAAGATCCTGGGATACTGCTGAAGGATTTTACCTTCCACGCCCCTTGTATTTTCACGGACATGTGGCATACTTTAATTGACCGAAAGGGCGGTCTGGCCGTCGGCCGGACCTGACGCTCGGTGCGAAATACCCAAAGCGCACCGACCCCCATCAGGGCCGAAAGGGCGTGACGCAAAATCCCGGGCCTAAACTGAGGCCATTCCAGGTGGCACGGCAGGGCGGCGGGGTTACCGAAACCGGAGAAAAGGTCAAAGGCGTAGGTTGCCTCCCTTCATCGGTCGACACAGGATTTCGCCAGCGGCTGGAATAGAACCAAGGAACAAGCGGCAGTATCGCAGTAAGCAGCAAGGATGGGTTTGAAAGCCGCTGGCTACTTTTTTGGCAGGCGTTATCACGCTTGCCATTTTGTTTTATAGCCTATATAATACAGTTGATGAACCCTGCCAACTTAAGCAATTTAGACAGAGCTGCGGTAGTCAGGAAGATACCGCTTTTTTCGGACCTTCCGCAGGTGGCGCAGAAGCTTATAGAAGAGCGCTGCTACATAGCGGAGTACAGGAAGGACCATATCCTGTACCGGGAAGGCCATCCGTCGGATTCTTTTTATTGCATCGTATCCGGCCGCGCGAAAGTGTTCGTGAAGACGCCTTCGGGCGAAGAGAAGACCCTCATATTCCTGCACAGGGGCGACTACGTCGGGATCGTATCGCTGCTGACCAACGAGCCCCATTCCGCTTCCGTGCAGATGGTGAACGACTCCGTGGTCCTTAGGATAGACAAGAAGGATTTTGACCTTCTGCTCAACGAGGTCCCGCAGCTCGCGCTGAAGCTCAGCGAATCGCTCTCGCGCCGCCTGAAGAGGAAAGAATCCAGGGCCAAGGCCGTATTCGAATCCACGATAATATCGGTCTACGGGCTCGCGAAGAAATCGGGCAGGACGATGTATTCGGTGAACCTCGCGATAGCTCTCGCTTACGAGACGCGCAAAAAGGTCATGCTGATAGACATGAGCGCGACCGGGAAAGAGTGCTCCTCGATGCTGCGCATGGAAGGCGAACTCCCGTGCGTCGGCATGGAATCCGGCATGCTCAGTTACGAGGATGTAAAAGACAGGATAGTCAAGTATGAGGCCGGGGGCATATTCCTGCTTAACGCCGCCTGCGGTCCGTCGTCGCGCATAGACCCCGCCGCGGCGATATCCCTTCTCAGCTCGATAGCCGCCGAATTCAATTATATCATCGTGGACATGCCCGTTGACATGGATAAGTCGGTGTATTCCATATTGACGCAGTCGGACCTGGTTCATATCGTAACGGATTCCGGGGAGCATAACCTCAGGTCCACCGGGCGGCTCATCGAAGAACTCAAGAAGACCGTAAAGGATCCCGACACGACGATAAAGGCGATAATAAACGAATTCGTCATGACAAAGACGTTCGAGGAGGAGATCAAGCTTCTCGGGCACAAGGCGTATGCGACATTGCCGGACCTCGGCATGCTCGCGGGCATGATGGCCGCGGGACTGCCGCCGGTCCTCGCGGTGCCTGAGTGCCTCTATTCGAGGTCGGTACGCAGGATAGCCAGGGAGATAGGAAGGATACTTGTGGGCCTCGCGCTCGGTTCAGGCGCGGCGCTCGGGCTCGTCCATATAGGCGTGCTGAAGGTCCTCGAGAAAGAAAAGATACCGATAGATTTCGTCGCTGGCACCTCGATCGGCGCGGTAGTCGGGGCTTTTTGGGTGTCGGGCATGGAAGCGGCCGAGCTCGAAAAGGTCGCGATGAGGTTCAAGGACAGGAAGATGCTGCTCTCGCTCGCAGATTTTTCGATATTCCCCCTGCAGGGCTTCCTGAACGGTAATAACCTGAAGAAGCTTTTTCGAGAATATCTCGGCGGGAAGACGTTCCACGACACCCATACGCCGTTCAAGATAGTCGCGAACACGCTGCGTTCCCGCGAGAACATAGTCTTCGACCAGGGAAGCCTCGTGGACGCGGTCCGCGCGTCATGCTCGATACCCGCGATAATAAAGCCGATACGTTACGGGGACGATTTCCTTATAGACGGCGGGACGTTCGACCCGGTCCCGATAGACGTACTGATGAAAGGCGGCGCGAAGAAGATAATAGCGGTCAACTGCCTCCCGAGCCAGGACGAGATGAAGAAGATATTCGACGAATTCGAGCAGAAGCGCCGCAAGGAAGAGGCGAAGCTCGCGAACGGTTTCGTGTTCGCGCGCATATCGTATAATTTCAATAACTGGGTGCGAAGGACTTTCGCGCCGAACGTCTTCGATGTCATGATGAACACTTCGCTCGCGATGCAATACGTGCTGGCCGAGGCGTCGTCGCGCGAAGCGGACTGCGTGATACACCCGATACTCACGAACGCGGTCTGGTTCGAGCTTTATAAGGCGGAAGAGCTTATCAAGCGCGGCGAGGAGGAGACACGCAAGATGCTCCCCCAGATAAAAGCGCTTATCGAAGAATAATAAAGGAGAGCCATAATGGCAAGCGGTGAGAAATTCGATTGCATAGTAGTGGGGGCGGGCCCCGCCGGGACGACGTGCGCGTACGCGCTCGCGAAAGCCGGCCTCAGCGTTGTCCTGCTCGAGCGCGGCGAGAAGCCCGGCTCGAAGAACGTGATGGGAGGAATACTCTATTCGACCATACTGAACAAACTGATACCGGAATTCTGGGCGGAGGCGCCGGTCGAGCGCAGGATAGTGCAGAAAAAATTCGCGGTCCTTTCGGACGATTCCGAGGTTGGCCTCGGTCTGAGGTTCGAAAGGTTCAACAAGCCGCCGTATAACAACACGTTCTCGGTGCTGCGCGGGAAATTCGACGCGTGGTACGCGGGTAAGGCCGAGGAAGCCGGCGTGATGATACTCAACGAGGCCGTGGTCGACAAGGTCATCGTCGAGGGCAAGAAGGCCGTCGGGGTCAAGACGCGGCTCGAGGACGGAGACCTGTTCGCCGACGTGGTCGTCGTTGCGGAAGGCGTGACGTCGCTGTTGGCGCAGGGATTGGGCCTGCGCGAAAAGCACGTGCCCGAACACATGGTTACCTGCTGCAAGGAGGTCATAGGCCTGCCTAAAGAGGCCATCGAGGAGAGGTTCGGCATTGAGGGCGACGAGGGCGCGTCGCTCGAGTATTTCGGAGGGTCGGTCAAGGGACTCGTCGGCTCGGCGTTCTTATACACGAACAAGGAGTCGGTATCGCTCGGTATCGGCGTTTCGACGAACGACCTGAAGAACAACAAGCTGACCCCGAACGACCTGATAGAAAATTTCAAAGAACACCCGTCGATAAAGCATTACATTAAAGGCGGGAAACTGCTCGAATATTCCGCGCACATGATCCCGGAGTTCGGTTACGACCACCTGCCGAAGCTCACGATGGACGGGCTCATTATCGCGGGCGATGCCGCAGGTTTCGTGAACATGAACCCGCTCTACCACGAGGGCTCGAACCTCGCGATGGCGTCCGGGCTTGCCGCGGCCGAAACGATAATAGAAGCGAAGAAGAACAACGATTTCTCGGAGAAAGGCCTCGCCGGGTACCGTAAGAGGCTCGAGGGCTCATTCGTGTTGATGGACCTCAAGAGATATAAAGGCATATCGAATTTCGCGCTGAAGCATCCCGAATTTTTCAAGGAATATCCGGAATTACTGGTTGAGCTGGCGGAGGAGTTCTTCACCGTATCCGAGACGCCTAAAGGCAAGTCGAGGATGGCCGTTATAAAGAAAGGCCTGAAGAGCGTGAACCTGCTGAAACTCGCCATAGGGATAAATCGCGCGCGCAAAGTGATGTTCTAAAGAGAAACTTATGCGTGAAGACACGATTCCTTTGATGTTTTTCGCGAGGGCGAACAAGTACGGCAGCAGGTGCGCCCTCAGGCGCAAGAGCGGCGGCAGGTACCGCGACATAAGCTGGTCGGAGTTCGAGGGCAAGGTCAAGGACCTCGCTTTCGGGCTCATAACCCTCGGCCTCAAGCCGGGGGAGAAGGTCGCGCTGCTTTCGGAGAACCGCCCTGAGTGGGCATATTCCGACCTGGCTGTCCTTTCGCTCGGGTGCGCCGACGTGCCGCTTTACCCGACCGACGTTCCCCACCAGATGGAATACATAATCCGCGACTCCGATTCGGTCATCGCGATCGTCTCGACGGCCGAACAGCTCGACAAGATACTTTCCGTCAGCGCGCGCCTGCCGTTACTCAGGAAGATAATAGTCATGGACCCCGACGGCAGGGCAAAAAGGCCGGAGGTCGTCTCCTTTTCGAACCTCCTGGAAGCGGGCTCCGCCGCCGCGGCCGACGCACGGATGGATTTCGAGTCGCGGCTGCAGTCGTCAAAGAAAGAAGACCTCGCCTCTATAGTATACACTTCGGGAACGACCGGCCAGGCGAAAGGCGTCTGCCTTACGCACGATAATTTCCTTTCCAACTGCCGCTCTTCATTGGATGTCCTGCCGTTCAACGAGAACGACATATGCCTTTCTTTCCTGCCGCTTTCGCACGTCTTCGAGAGGATGGCGAGCTATTATTTTACGCTGATGATAGGCGGCACGATCGCCTACGCGGAGAATATGGAATCGGTAAGCAAGAACCTGAAAGAGGTCCGGCCCACCTACGCTTGTGCGGCCCCAAGGTTCTATGAAAAGCTCCATGCGGGCATAATTGATAAGGCCTCGCAGAGCCCGCCGTCGAGGCAGAAAGCGCTCGAACGCGCCCTCGATACCGCCAAGGAATACGCGAGAGCGAAGCTGAACAATCTCGAGACGGGTCCGGCGCTCTGGCTTAAATACCACTTCTCGAAGATATTCGTCTTCCGCAGGATAAACGAGGCCGTCGGAGGGCGCATAAGGTTCTTTATATCGGGAAGCGCACCGCTGTCGAAAGAACTGGCGGAGTTCTTCTATTCGGTCGGAATATTCATATTCGAGGGGTACGGGCTCACGGAGACGTCCCCGGTAGTTACCGTCAATACGTTCCGCTCGCTGAGGTACGGTTCCGTAGGCAGGCCGATAAAGGACGTCGAGGTGAAGACCGCCCCCGACGGGGAGATACTCATAAAAGGCCCGTCGGTCATGAAGGGCTATTACAAGAACGAGAAAGCGACGGCAGAATCTATAGACCCCGAGGGTTGGCTGCACACGGGCGATATAGGGTATTTAGACGCGGAGGGCTTCCTTTACATCACCGACAGGAAGAAGGACATAATAATAACCGCAGGCGGCAAGAACATAGCACCCCAGAACGTCGAGAACCTCATAAAGAGCGATTCATACATACAGGAGGTTGTGGTCCACGGCGACCGCAGGCCGTACCTTACGGCGCTGATAGTGCCGGATTTCAACGCGATGAAAGGCCTCGCGCTGCGGCTCGGGATACCGTACATGTCGGTGCCGGAACTTATCGGGCACCCTCGCGTGCAGGAGTTCCTGTCGAAGAGGATAGAGGAGAAGCAGAAGGAACTGGCCAATTACGAGAAGATCAAGAAGTTCAGGCTTCTCGACAGGGGCCTGACGATAGAAGAGGGCGAGATAACGCCCACGCTGAAAGTGAAACGCAGGGTAGTCGCGGAGAAATATAAAGCGGTCTTTGACGAGATGTATTCGTCGCGGGGGTAAGAGCTTGAAATTCGAAGGGTCCTTCAAGAACAAGGACGCGCAGAATATCATATACAGGGCGTTCATTCCCGGTGACCCGAAGGCCGTCGTCGTCCTCGCGCACGGGCTCGGCGAGCATTCACTGAAATACGGGTATTTCGGCGAGATGCTTTATTCCTCGGGCATCGCCGCGTTCCTGTACGACCAGCGCGGGCACGGCAGGTCGCAGGGAAGGCGCGTCTACGCCGCGGATTTCGGCGATTACGTGAGCGACCTCCGGCAGATGGTCGGGATCGCGAAGGTTGAGGCGCTCTGCGACAAGGTATTTATAGTCGGGCTTAGCATGGGCGGACTGCTCGCGCTTGAATACGCGATAAAATACGGCACCGGCAAGGACGCGATAAAAGGGGTCGCCGTCAGCGCTCCGGCGCTGAAATTGAAGGCGCCTCCGAGCGGGGTAGAGAAGGGCATAGTCGAGTTCATAGCGCTGTTTATGCCGCGGCTCACCACGCCGAACAGGATACCGTTCGAGTGGCTGACGCACGACAAGCAGCTCATGAAGGATACGAAGGAAGACAAGCTTTCGCAGCGCGTAATATCGTTCGGATTATACATAGAGATGACTAAGGCGATGCGTTTCGTCTCCGGGAATATCGGGAAACTGGAGGTCCCCGCGCTCTTCATGCAGGGGACGGACGACAAGGTCGTGGACATGGACGGTGTCAGGGAAATTTTCGAGAAGATACCCGTCAAGGACAAGGAGCTCGCGCTTTACGAAGGAATGTACCATGAATTGCTGAGGGAGACGCAAAGGGATAAGGTAATGGGGAGAATAGCGGAGTGGGTACTGAAAAGAGCGGGGGAGAGATGAGGGGTATACTGTTCAAGATAAAAATGATCCTGGCCCTGGCGGCGCTGATGGCCGCCGTGGTCCTGTTATATAAGCCGGTCCAGATAACGCTGTTCCATCTTATGGAGCCGAAGTTCGTCCTGCCGGTCGCGATGTCCGAAGCGAAGGTGCGCAGCGATAATTACGGCGACGGCACATTCGGCGCGAAACGAAACGGCGGCAGGTTGCATCTCGGCATAGACCTTGCGGCTCCCGTCGGCACGCCTGTAAGGGCGGGAAAGTCTGGCTTCGCCGTCTCGAAGAGCAGTAAGGGGATGGGCAAATATGTCGCGATACAGCATGTCGACGGCACAAGGACGGTCTATGGGCACCTTTCGAAAACGTTCGTCGACTCGCGCGGCGAAAAGGTCAAAAAAGGCGATATAATAGGCGAAGTAGGCAAAACCGGCAACGCGTGGAACCCGTGCATGGTCGCGCACCTGCATTTTGAGCTGTGGGTGGACGGCGAACCGGTCGATCCTCTTGCGGGGTATATGCAGACAAAATGAAACACCCGTTAAATCGATCCCGGCACTTGTCTTGAAGACCTCTGTCATCGCGACGGCCACCGCAGTATTCCTGTCCTGCGCGTGCTGCACGCGCTTCGTGTGCTACGCACAAGCAGATGATTACGCGCGCGAACGCGGAATGATGATGGATACGCAGGTAATGTCCCGCGGCATAAAGGACCCGAAGATACTCGACGCCGTAGCAGGCGTCGACAGGCATAAGTTCGTCCCCGAAGGCATGAGGGAATACGCCTATGAGGATATATCGCTTCCCGTAGGTAACGGCGAGGCGGTACCGCCGGCATATTTTACCGCGCTTATCGCGAAGATGGCGGGATTCGGGCCCGGGGATAAGGTCCTTATAATAGGCGTCGAGGCTGGATACCAGGCCGCGGTCTTCTCGAAGCTCGCAGGAAAGATATACTGCCTGGAACCTTATGAGAAACTCGCCGCCGAAGCGGGTGAAAGGCTAAGGTCTCTCGGGTACGGCGGGATCAACATAAGAGCGGGAAGCCTCGAGAGCGGATGGCTCGAGCACGCGCCGTTCAGCGTAATAGTGGTAACGAACCAGATGGACTATGTGCCAAAGAAAGTGGTCGACCAGCTCATGATGAACGGTAAGCTGATCATGCCGATGCGCGAATACGCGGGTAAGAAACTTATAGTGATGACCAAGGTGCCAAAGGGCAAGGACGGTTACGAGATGACCGCCGCGCTTGTGGGCCCGTCTACGGGGGAGCAGCCGCTGGGTTTCCCGAAGAAGGACCAGGATGAGCCCGATGGTAAGAAATGGGTAAAGAGCAAGGACGGCAAGTGGATGAAAAAGAACAAGTGAAGAAAATCTTGGCGGTAATACTGCTCGCGCTGCCGTGCGCCGTGTTTGCGCAGGATTACGTCATGGACCCGGCGAGTTTCTACGATTACGAAAAGGGCGCGCCTCCCTGCGAGCCCGAAATCATCGAGGCCACCGGCGAATATACCCATTTTTCGCTGAGCTACCAGTGTTCGGTCAAGTCCGATTATCCCGACAATAAGGTATACCTCGATTTCTACGAACCGAAAGGCCAGGAGAAATATCCGGTCATAATATTCCTTAGCCATATCGCCGGCGGCATACCGCAGATAGAGGGCGAGTTCTGCCGATCGCTCGCGTCGAGCGGGGTCGGCGTGATGCTGGTCCAGACCGCGTACCAGAAGGATTACAGTTTCGGCAGGAAATGGCTCGCCGAGAACCTGAAACAGAACGGCGAGGAAGCGATCATACAGCTCTTCAGGCAGATAGTCATAGAGGCGCGCCGCAGCATCGACTGGATCGAGACGAGGCCGCGCGCCGACAGGGAAAAGATAGGCGCTATGGGCATAAGCCTGGGCGGCATCGCGGTGCCGGTGCTCGCCGGCGTCGACGACAGGGTCCGCGCGATGGTCATACTGCTAGGCGGCGGCGGGATGGGCGAGATAATATGGAACGGTTTCGCGACGCGGCTCTTCAAAGAGCGCCTCGAAGAGGAGGGAATAACTTCCGCGGAAGAGCTCGACAAGAAAGTCCGACTGATAGACCCGCTGACCTTCGCGGACAGGATCAAAGGAAAGCCCGTCCTGATGATGAACGCGCATTTCGACACGAGCATACCCCGCGCGAACACGCTGAAGCTGTGGCACGCGCTCGGTAAGCCGCAGCTCATATGGATACCTACGGGTCATTTCGTATCGTTCTTCGAGATGGGCTACGTCAAGACGAAGACCTACCAGTTCTTCTACGCCGAGTTCATCGACAGGGAGAAGGCGAAGGATATAGGCCTCGCGTATTACCCCGACGTCCCGATACAGTCGTTCGTGCTGAGGTCGCACGGGATGCTGCCGAACAGCGTGGAATTCGACGCGCAGGGATATTCCGGCGGCGGGCACAGGGGCGGAAAGGCCGGCATTATCGCGAAGAACCTCTGGGGCACGGATTATTTCGGCGGCAGCGAGGCATTCGGCCGCGCTTCGGACGACGGCCGGTATAAGATGGAAGGATTCGGCGGCAACCTCATATACGGCAGCCGCCTCACGGAGAATACCCACGGGTTCCTTAAATATTCTTTCGAGACGGTCAAGGTCCATGATGTTGCGGAATGGGCGCCGGAGGATTTCAAGCGCCACACGGGCAGGACCGGCGTCTCGACACTGGCGCTGACATGGGAGCGCAATACGCTCGATGACATCATGTATCCCGTCGACGGCTCATATTACCGCGGGTCCTTCGGCATATCCTCGAAAGCGTTAGGCGGCGGGTACAACTTCATGAGGGCCGTCGGAGAGGGCAGGTGGTATATATCTACGCCTTACCCGAAGCTGACGCTTGTCTTCAGGGGGAAGGGCGGCTGGATGGGCGAATACGGCGAATCCACCGACGTGCCTTTCTTCGAAAGGTTCACGCTTGGGGGAGACGACACCGTCCGCGGATATAAGTCGCGCTCGATCGGCCCGCGCGACGAGAACAACCTGCCGTTATGGGGAAATGTAATGCTGCTCGGGAACATAGAGACGAGGTTCCCGATATACAGATGGTTCAACGGCGCGCTCTTCTATGATGTAGGCGGCAACTGGGAGCACCTGAGCGAAGTCAGGATACCGAAGGACCTGCAGAATTCCGTCGGAGTCGGCGTAAGGTTCAGGGCGAAATGGTTCGTCGCGCGGCTCGACTACGGGTATCCGTTGAATAAAAATAACGAAAAACGCGAAGGCAGGTTCCATTTCGGCGCGGGAGTGCCGTTCTGATGATAACACAAGCGACTTCTGACAGGACGACGCCTCATAAGGAATTTTTAAAGAGGCTCGGCATCAAAGAGGGGCGGCTCGCGCGTTTGCAGCAGGTCCACGCAGGCAAGGTGGTAAAGGTAACCGGCAGGACGGACCTCTCCGCGGAGATCCCGGGCGCAGACGCGGCCGTGACGGATGTGAAAGGCCTCGCACTTTCGGTAAGGACCGCGGATTGCCTGCCTGTCTTCTTCCATGACCCGGAACACGGGGCGATAGGGATAGCGCACGCGGGATGGCGCAGCACGAAGGAGAGGATATCGCCTTCCGTCGTGCTTATGATGGCCTCGGAGTACGGCTCCGACCCGGCGAAGCTTGTGGTGGGGTTCGGCCCCGCGCTGAGGCAGTGCTGTTATGAGGTAAAAAGCGAATTTCTGGTGCATTTTCCGGATTCAGTTGTTAAAATGGCGCATAAGCATTTTTTTGACATAGCGGGCGAGAACGCGGAGCAGATGCTCTCCGCCGGCGTAGTATCGAAGAATATTTATGACTGCGGCATATGCACGTCGTGCAGGAACGCGGAATATTTTTCGTACAGGAAAGAGAAGGACGCCGCAGGCCGCATGCTTTCGGTGATAATGCTGGTTTAATATTCGACAACAGGAGGATCATATATGAAGATAGGCGTAATGTCGGATTCCCATGATAACGTCCCGATGGTCAAAAAGGCGGTGGACACCTTCAACACGGAAGGATGCAGCCTTGTAGTGCATGCCGGGGATTTCTGTGCGCCCTTCGCCGTCACGCCGATGGAAAAGCTGAAATGCAAATGGCTCGGGGTGTTCGGCAACAACGACGGCGACAAGAAGGCGCTGTCGATGAAATCCAACGGCATGATAGTCGACCACCCGTACAGGTACGACCTGTCAAATATAAGGATGGTGGTCACGCACGAGATAGAGGATGTGCAGGATGTCCTCGGGATGATAGACAGACAGGAGGTCCACCTGCTGATACACGGCCATACGCATAAGCCCGACATTAAGGTCGTGAAGACATGCCTTATCGTCAACCCCGGCGAGACCGGCGGCTGGACGACGGGCAGGTCGACCGTGGTGATAGTGGACACCGAGACGATGACCGCTAGAGAGATAGAGCTTAAATGAAGCCGAAGGTATTTTTCGTAAAAGCGAGGAAGGACGAGGGCCTCGAGTCGATCGGCGAGAAGACGCGCTGGCTGCTCAAGAGCGCCGGCCTGAAGGATATAATAAGCAAGGGTTCGCTGGTCGCGCTGAAACTGACGTTCGGCGAGAAGGGCAATACCGGCCATATCGACGCACGCCACGCGAGGTTCGTCGCTGACGAAGTCGGCGCGCTCGGCGGGAAACCGTTCTTTACCGATTCGAACACGCTCTACCTCGGACAGAGGACGAACGCCGTCGACCACACGAACCTTGCTTACGAGCACGGCTTCACGCCGGATGTTTGCGGCGCGCCGGTCCTTATTGCCGATGGATTGCGCTCGGGCAACGACTCCGAAGTTAAGATCGCGGGGAACCACTATAAGTCGGTCAAGATATCGCGCGCGTGCGTGGACGCTGACGCGGCGGTCGTGATGTCGCACGTGACGGGCCATATGGTGACCGGGTTTGCGAGCGCGGTCAAGAACCTCGGCATGGGTTTCGCGACACGCGCAGGAAAGCTCATGCAGCATTCGGGCGTAAAGCCGTCGGTAATAAAAGACAAGTGCATAGGCTGCGGTCTCTGCATAAAGCACTGCCCCGCCGGCGCGATAACCATGAAAAACAAAACGGCGCTCATAGACGAGAAGAAATGCATCGGCTGCGCGGACTGCCTCGTCGCATGCCGCAGCGACGCGATAAGCATATCATGGGGCGAATCAAGCGGCAACGTCCAGGAGAAGATGGCCGAGTTCGCTCTCGGCGTAATGAACGACAAGAAGGGAAAGATATTGTTCCTGAATTACGCCTTGAAGATAACTAAGGAATGCGACTGCCTTGCGAAAGACGAGCCGGCTGTCGCACCCGACGCGGGGATATTCGCCTCGACGGACCCCATAGCGATAGACAAGGCCTCGGCCGACATGGTCAACGCCGCCGCGAATGCGGACGCGTTCAAGAGGGAATGGCCGCGCATAGAATGGGCGAGGCAGCTTGAATACGGCGCAAAGATAGGCCTCGGCAGCTTGGATTACGAACTCGTGGAGAAGCCGTGAAACGGATATTGCTGACCAACGACGACGGGATACATTCGCCGGGCATCCTCGAGCTTTACCGCAGGATAAAGACACTGGGCGAGGTGACGGTCGTCGCGCCCGACGCGGAACGCTCCGCGCAGGGCCACGCGATAACGCTATCGGTGCCGCTTCGCGTCAATGAGACGAGCCACGAGGGCAAGTTCTTCGGCTATGCGATATCTGGCACGCCGGCCGATTGCGTGAAGATAGCGATGATGTCCATAATGAAGAAGCACAAGCCCGACCTTATAATATCGGGCGTGAACCGCGGGCCCAACCTCGGCGTCAACGTGCTCTATTCCGGGACCGTATCAGGCGCGACCGAGGGCGCCATACTGGGTGTGCCGTCGTTCGCGGTGTCGCTGAACTCGTTCAAGTGGGCGAGATACGAGGCCGCCGTGGATTTCGCGCGGAAACTCGCGAAAATGATGCTCGAAAAGAAGCTGCCGGTCAATACGCTGCTGAACGTGAACGTCCCGGCGCTCCCGGCGTCGAGGATAAAGGGCGTAAAGATAACGCGGCAGGGGATGTCGACGTTTTACAGGGAGAGCTACGACAGGCGCGAGGACCCGAACAAACGCGTCTATTACTGGCTGTGCAGCCACAAGGCGGAGGTCGCAGGCGACGGGATGGTCGACGCGGTCGCCGTCCGCGACGGTTATATATCGATAACGCCGCTGCACTACGACATGACAGATTACAAGGACCTTGAGATATTATCGGATGCGGGCAAAAAACTCTTTAAGTAATTACAGGAAACTGAAGGCCATGGCCGCCGAAGGCGGCGCGTCGGTATTCGGAGTCGCGGACATATCCAAGATAAAGGATACGTTCTGCTTCGAGCCGAGGTCGGCCTGCGACGGGCTCGACCGCGGCATCTCTATAGGCGTGCGCCTTTCGCAGAGAGTCGTATCGACCGTCACGGACCAGCCGTCAAGGATCTACGCTTTCCATTATAAGAGGGTGAACTCACTGCTGGATGAGCTCGCCCTGAAGATCTCCAACCATATCCAGGACTGCGGCTATTCCGCGCTTCCCGTCCCCGCGAGCTTGATCGAGGACTGGGACCGCATGCGCGGCGCAGTATCCCACAAGAAGATAGGGTATCTCGCAGGGAACGGGTATATCGGGCGTTCGGGCCTGCTTGTGAGCCCGGAGTTCGGCGCGTCCGTCAGGTACGCGACCGTCCTGACAGACATGCCGCTCAAAGCCGGCAGACCCGTGAAAGCCGGATGCGGCACGTGCACGGCGTGTATCCCGCTATGCCCGGCAAAAGCGATAAAGAAGGATTCGAAGGATCTGGATGTAGAGGCATGCCGCGGGCTGCTGAAGACCTTTGCCAGCAGGCCGGGGATAGGCCATTCGATCTGCGGTATTTGCGTCAAGGCGTGCAAAGGGAAATAAACGTTAAAATATTAGGAGGGTTAAATGGGGGCAGCAAAGTCGCACAAACCTGTGAAGCTGGTCGTCGGGATGATATCGAACGAGCCCGACCTGATCATGAAGGTGGAGAAGCAGCTTGAATGGAAGTTCGGCAAGATAGATTTCAGGACCGCGCTTTTGGATTTCTCGTATACGGACTATTACGCGCCGGAGATGGGGCAGAACCTCAAGAGGCAGTTCATATCGTTCAGGAAGCTCGTGAACCCCGAGATACTGCCGAAGATAAAACACATGACCAACAATATGGAGCTCGGCCTCAGCAGGGAGCGCGGGAAGCCGTCGCGCAGGATAAACATAGACCCGGGATACGTGACCGACGCGAAACTTATACTCGCGACGACAAAAGATAACGCGCACAGGATATACCTCAACAGCGGCGTATTCGCCGAGATAACCCTGCGTTACGTCGACAGGTCGTTCCTGCCGTGGGAATGGACCTACCGCGATTACCAGACGAGGGAGTATGTCGATATCTTCAACGAGATACGCAAGATATACCTGCAACAGGCGAAATGATAGGCTACCTGACTCAGGAACCCGCGAAAAGATATTCGCGGATAAAGAGCATTCTCTTCGGCGTGGAGCTCGTGCTGACCGTGCTCTTCCTCTATGTGATGGCCACGCAGGGGCCCTCCGTATGGATACGCAACTTTGCAGAGCATATCTCGGATAACCCGTGGGCCTCGACGGCTGTCTATTACGCCGTATTCGGGGCCGTCTTCACGGCGGTGACGTTCACGCTCGACATGTACCAGGGCTATTCGATAGAGCGCAAATTCTCGCTCTCCAACCAGAGCTTCTCCGGATGGCTCAAGGATTACTTCAAGAAGCTCGCGCTCAGCGGCGGGATGTTCTTCGTCCTCACGGAGATGCTGTATTTTTTTCTAAGGAGCTCCGACAGGGCCTGGTGGGCGTGGACCGCCGCGTTCTGGGTCCTCTTTACGATAGTCCTCAGCAGGGTCGCCCCGATAGTGATATTGCCGCTGTTCTTCAAGATAAAGCAGCTTACCGACGAGGACCTTCGCTCGCGCGTGCTGAACCTCGCCGCGAAATGCGGCGCGAAGGTCAACGGCGTCTACGAGATAGACCTCAGCAGCAAGACGGTCAAGGCGAACGCCGCGCTCGCGGGCCTCGGCAAGACGCGCAGGATACTGCTCGGGGACACGTTGCTCAAGGAATATTCGCACGAGGAGATAGAGGTCGTCCTCGCGCATGAATTAGGCCACCACAGGCGCGGGCATATAGCCAAGATACTCGTTTTCGGGGCGATAACGTCCTTCGCGGGTTTTTACGCCGCCAGTCTGGTGTTCGAGAGGTTCTCGGAGATGGCTGGGCTGCGCGGCGTGTCGGACCTTGCAGGATTCCCGCTGCTTGCGCTGATATTCACATTCTTTGCGCTGCTGATGATGCCCATCCAGAACGGCATCAGCAGGGCGTTCGAGAGGCAGGCGGACCGTTTCGCTCTCGAGATAACCCAGCATCCCGACGCTTTCATATCCATGATGAACAAGCTCGGGGACCAGAACCTTTCAGATAAGGAGCCGGGACGGCTGGAAGAGATATTCCTGTATGACCACCCGCCGATCGGCAAGCGCGTGAGGATGGCGCAGGCGTTTAAAGCGCGATAGGTCGAGGCCTGTCCCGGCTGAAAGCCGGGGTTGACACCCGCTCTTTTTTATGGTATTTTACATACTCTACTCGGGCGCTTAGCTCAGTTGGTTAGAGCATCTGCTTTACACGCAGAGGGTCAGAGGTTCAAGTCCTCTAGTGCCCACCATAGATTCCCCTATAAGGGGGTAATGAATCACTCTGAGTTCAGCCGAGACGGATTTCTGCGGAAATCCAGCCGGCGCTTTGAACGAAGAGTAACTTGGATTTTTCGCGGGCCCGTGGTGCAGCCTGGTCTAGCACGTCAGATTGTCGATCTGAAGACCGCGAGTTCAAATCTCGTCGGGCCCGCCATTAATTTCTCTCTTATTCTGATTTGACATAATTAAGCGTCGTGGTCAAAAATGGAGGATACCGTGCATACACATAAAAATACCTCCAACTATGTGAAAACTCTCTGCTTATTCCTCAGTTCTGTCGTTATCTTTTCCTTCGCTTCTGTCTACGCAGATTCATTTACCGTCACGAACTACAATTCTTCAGGAGGCGGCTCCCTCAGCAGCGCGATAGACGGCTTAAATACAAGCGCCGCTTCCGGCAGCATAGAATTCAATGAAAGTTCTGCCTCCGGCACTATAGACCTGACCGGTTACACTACGTCCCTGGGGTTCGAAACGGTGTTCGACCTCAACAGCTATAATGTTACCCTTGAGAATTATGTCGGCGGCTGCACCAGCTGGACCAAGTTCGACGGCGCGACTACCGGTGTATTGAACATAGGTTCCGGCTCCAACTGGACGAATACGTGGGGGCTGGTCATAGGCGAGGCCGCTACGGGTGCCTTGACCGTCTCCAACGGGGGCGATCTTGCGGTATCAAACGGAGGGGTATACATCGCATCCAACGCCGGAAGTACAGGCACTTTGACCGTTACCGGCAGCGGCTCGACCCTGCAGAATGCCAGCAATCTTTATGTCGGCAATTCCGGCAACGGCACCCTTACCGTCTCCGGCGGCGGCAGTATGACCAACACATTAGACGTGTATATCGGCAGTTCTGCCGGTTCCACAGGCAGCGTTACCGTTTCCGGTGCCGGCTCTACTTTCACAGGCCGCGACCTTTATGTCGGCAATTCCGGCGCCTGCACCCTTACCATCTCCGACGGCGGTTCATTAAGCGGCGGCAGCGGTTTCTTCGCAACTAATACCGGCTCCACGGCCACCATCTACATCACCGGCGACGGGTCCGCTTTAACAACCGAAAGCGATATGTACATCGGATATAACGATGACTGCACGATGGATATATCCGGCGGCGCCGACGTTAGTGCTTATACCGGTTTTATAGGAAGTAACGCAGGCTCTGACAGTACCGTTAATATTACCGGCACAGGCTCAACTTTTGCGTTGACCGGTTACTTGTATGTAGGCTGCTGGGATACAGGGACCTTAAACATCTCCGACGGAGCTGCCGTAAGTAATACTGTCGGTATGGCCGGGCGTGGCGGTGCCGCTACAGGAACGGTGGCCATCAGCGGTTCCGGTTCAACATGGACAAACTCCACCGGGCTTACTATAGGCGAAGACGGCGTCGGCACGGTTACCATCTCCGATGGAGCGACTGTCAATGTGGCTGGCGGCGCGGGAACGGTCAATCTTGGGCGTAACGGCGGTTCCACCGGCACTCTTAACATCGGAGACGGCGGCACGGCGGGCACCTTGAACGCCGCGGGAATTAACGGAGGCTCCGGCACCGCGACCGTCAATTTTAACCTTAGTGACGAGGACTATACCTTCGGATCGAACCTTACCGGCAGCTTAGCCCTGACGAAAAGCGGCACAGGAGTGGTGAACCTTAGCGGCACTAATACTTATTCCGGGGGGACGGCTATCAACGCAGGTGCTATAGACGCCAAGGTGGACGATGCGCTCGGTTCCGGGACCGTCGATATAAATGACGGCGGTTCCTTATTGCTCGGGACCGTCGATGACGATGCCGGAAGCTTGGCGCTGTCGAACAGCATCAGTGTAGAGGGCGACGGCAACGCGGATATAGGGGCTATAAATAACGCCGGAGGGAATAATACGCTCTCGGGCGCGATATCAACGACCGCGGACACGACGATCGGCGCGGTCTCCGGTGCGCTTGCCATAGTCAACGACATTACCAGCACATCGAATTATGACCTGACATTTACCGGGACAAAGGCATCCGAGATTGACGTGAGTGGCGCGATCGCCATAGGTTCCGGTTCGGTGATAAAAGAGGGCAGAGGCAGTCTGCGCCTTTCGGGGGTAAACACCTATACGGGCAGCACGATAATTAACGCCGGCGGACTTACCGTCACCACCGCTGATGGGCTTGGATCGAGCAGCGGAGTGACCATTGCCGACAATGCCACTCTGGAACTCGACGAAGACGGGGTGGACGTGACCATCGACAATAATATTACTTCGGTGCAGGGAACAGGCGCCAGCGGACTCGGCGCTATATTCAGTTTAGGGCCCAATAATAGTATCTCCGGGTCCATAACGCAGGCAGGCAATACGACCATCTGCGCTTATGACGGCAAACTTACCCTGAGCAGCGCGATTGGCGGCGCATACGTCCTCACGCTTGACGGCGCCGGGGATATTGATATTTCAGGCGCAATAGGCGCGGTAACAGGGATGGCTAAAAACGGCGCCGGGACCCTGACCCTTAGCGGCGCGAACACCTATACCGGCGCTACCGCGGTGAACGCGGGCACGTTGAAGGCCGGCATAGCGACGCAGGCGTTCGGCGCAGGCTCAGACGTGACAGTCGCGTCAGGAGCGACGATGTCCCTGAATAATTTCAGCCAGACGATAGGTTCGCTGTCGGGCTCCGGGACCGTCAACAACTCAGGCGCGGCGGACAGGACGCTGACGGTCGGCAGTACGCCGTTAGGATACGGCGACGGCACTTCTACAACATTCTCGGGGCTGATCGCTGACGGAGGCGCAGGTAAATTCTCGCTTACAAAGGACGGTACCGGGACCTTAATATTGACTGGCGCCAATACCTATACAGGGGATACGACTATAGACGGCGGCACTTTACAGGTAAGCAATGCGGGTGCCCTGGGCACGGGAGCCGTCACGAATAATGCGACATTGGACATCGGTTCGACCACCCTGAATGTCAACGGTGTATATACGCAGGCGGCGGGCTCGACGTTAAGGCTTTCCGCCGTCTCAGCCTCAAGCTTAGGCAGCATTGTGTCCGCTTCCGATGCCGTGGTCTCCGGGGCGAGTGCGGTTAACGTTACGGTAAGCGGATATCTGCCGAACAGGGCGGCCCTGAAGGTCATCGACGGTACGGGCGGTGCCGGCGTGAACGTGCCGGCCACGATAACCTCCAACAATTCCAGGTATAGGCTTATAGGTTCCAGCGTCGGAGGGGACCTGATCCTTACCGTGGACCGTTCCGGGGCGGGATTCGGCTTTGTGTCGGACGCGAGGAACGGGAATGCGGCCGCGGCCGCTTCAGTCCTCGATAATATCACGAACCCCGCCGGCGATATGCTCTTTGTACTAGATACGCTCGAAGGCACGACCCCTGAAGAAGCTGGGCAATCCCTCGACACCGTTACCCCCAACGTCGACGGCGGCATCCTTAACGTCAGCAACAGCTCATTCAGCCAGTTCATCGGCACCAGCAACGCCAGGCTTTCGGACCTGTTCGCCCAGGCCAGGGAAGCCGAGGAGACCGGCATCTCCGCCGGAGACCCGTCGCTTAAGGGTATGGATGTCTGGGGCAGGGGATTCGGCGAGTACCTCAAGCAGGATGCCCGCGGATTCAGCAACGGCTACCGTGCGACAGTCTGGGGCACCGCCCTCGGCGGGGACATCCCCGTATTCGGGGATAAGGCCCGTCTAGGCCTCAGCGGCGGCTATGCCCAGAGCGACATCAACTCCAAGGACAACAGCGGCACCACCGACATAGACAGCTACCAGGGCACCTTCTACGGCGGCTATATGGACCCGCAGAACCCCTATTACCTCAACGGTTCCTTCTCATTCGCGTATA
>JBAZJG010000009.1:0-82950 GCA_041651455.1 Candidatus Omnitrophota bacterium | reverse complement strand
TTGTTAAGGCACATCGTCATCGCCGCGGTCAAGGTCGTCTTGCCGTGGTCGACATGGCCTATCGTACCTACGTTAAGGTGAGGCTTTGAGCGTACAAATTTTTCCTTTGCCATGGGATATCCTCCTTTTAGGACTATTCCTGATCATCTTTTTCACTGGAGCTGCTGATCGGGTTTGAACCGATGACCCCGTCCTTACCAAGGACGTGCTCTACCAACTGAGCTACAGCAGCGTGCGCCGCTACATCTTTTTTGCGGGGCACTTACGTTCATTTCAAAGGTAAAACTAAAAAACGCAAAAAATCCACCCCCCGGTAATCTCCTGCTTTTACCGTAAAAACATGTGGATTTTCTGTTGTACTATACGCTGTTAGACGTAGGAATGAAAGTATAGCAGATAATATTTATTTGTCAAGAATTATTTTCTCCTTTTCAGGAATACTATTGCGAGAAATATTATAGCGATGACAACTGCCGTCGTTGTGACCTTTCCGAGCTTGCCTTTGAAGATCGCGTTATAGCTCGCGGAAAGATGTGCCCCTTCCGACTCGGCCAACAGCAGTTTCGTAAAGCGGTATGCCTTTCCTACCTGCGGCACGTCTATCTTTATGGGAAGCGCGCCCTTCTGGCTAACTTCATCCATCACCTTCTCTTCAAGCTGCTGCTGCATCTTATAGCTGTCTGACCTGGCCCTTGCCAAAGGCGCCGACGCGACCTGGACCGCGCTGACAAGCATGCCCGGCTCTTCGGTCCTCTTTACGTCCCCGCCGAATCCGAAGTAATTGAACTCCTTCGGGAGGAACACCGTCCAGTATATCTCGTTCGTCGGGATGTCGGCTTTCGGAAGGTCCAATCCCACGCGCCCTACAAATCCCATCTTCCTTCCCTTTTCGAGGTAGACTATCTCAACGGTTATCTGGGTAAGGTCCTGTCCCCTTAGCTGCGATTTCTCCAGCGGTATGAGCACGTGGCCTTCCTTGTCCTTTGCGGGCTTTACGGGCACGCCCGATACCATCGAGCTCCATAATGTCGCGCCTTCCGGAAGGGTAAGCTTAAGGAACTGTTTCACGTTATTCCTTAACTGGAATACCGCCTTGGTCAGGCACTTCCCTTCATCGGTCATCAATGTCACGTAATTTGCCTGGTCTACCGCGGCGATAAGGACCGGGATCTCCTCATGCTTGGTGACCTCGACCTGGATATTGTAATCGTCGTTAAGGTATTTAAAGGCGAGAAGGATCGGGCTTGCGCTCCTGTCCCAGATAGACGGCGGCAATTCTTTCACGTCTATCGCGGACGCTTTCTCGAGCTTGTCCACCTTAAGTTCGGTATTGCTTTCGGAGGCGATACCGATGAATCCCTTGTTCCTCTCGACGCCGAGGGGCTTTATGACCGGAAGCTGGGCCACTATCGAGCCGTCTTCTATCGTCTTCTCGCAGCTGAACTCCAGATAATAATTCCCTTTCTTTCCGTATTTGAGATAGACGTCCAGGATCTGGCGGCCCTGTTCCTTCGAGACCTTCCAATCCCGCAGGTCTCCCGCCCTCACTTCCAGGACGGAAACGTCTTCCGGCACCTCTATCCTCATCGCGGATATCTCGGACTGCAGTATCGAATAGCTTATGCCGGTATTGAAACGCAAAATGCCCTCGCCGACCGATACGAACGTATTCACGGTCGAATATACTTTCGGCTCCAGCTTGACCGGCGTTATCGTCTCCTTGGCGAGCGCTTTTGTCCAGCGGACAAGGATATTGTTCGTCATCGGCATTATGGCCCAGGCGGACGTCTTGCCCTTCTCTTCCTTCGTCTCCGTCTTTATGGACGGGTCGATAAAGACATCGGTCTCCTGTTCCGCTATCGTGAATTCGAACTCCGATACCGGCGCCGGCATGACTTCCACGTTGAACTGCCCCGGCCCGCCCTCGCGCTCCCTGTTCACCTTGATTAAATACTCGAGGTCCAGTTTGTACTTGCCGGGCTTGTCGACTACGAGCATGTATTTATTGCCTTCCGCCATGACATAGGATGCCCCGCGGTTTATGCTCACTTCTATGAGGCCGACGTTATCTTTCCTTATGATAGGTATCTTGGCTACGCCTTTGCCGAACACTTCAAAATCTATTACGCCTTTTATGTCGGCTATATCCTGTTCGAGGGAAGCGTTGTATTTCGCCGAATAGACGGCATATGTGGCCGGCTTGGGCGTAACGATCAGTTCGCCGCGGCTATAATCCTTCTTATCCAGGGCGGCAAACGCGTTGCCCTCGGTTTCCTGTGGCGCCGCATTCTGGAGCTGCACATTCCGCGCGCCTATCTTTCCGCTGTATTTCTCCTTGACGCTGCCGAATGCCAGGCCCACGTATGCCAAGACCGAAAAACACAGCACTGCCGCAAATACACGCCCTTTATTATTCATCTTAAGCTCCTTTTTACTTATTAGACAACAGATGCGGGAAAAAGTTCCCGGGAATTTTCCGGCTCCCCTTTGCGCGGATCAGCTTTGCTTGCCTTCTATGGCGCATAGCAGGATGGCCGCCGCGATGCCGAGGCGCCTGTCGAGCAGGCTGCGCGTATCCATCGAATAATCAAGGTGTATCTTCGTGACGAAAGGATTGAAGTTCTGGCTGAAGACACAGGCCAGGCGGCCGTCCACATACCCGTGGTATTTCTGCGGGACCAGGTTGGAAAGGAAACGGCGTATTACCGCGAGAAGCATCCTGTCTTCGCGGATAACCCCTATCTCCACGTCTTCCCTGTCCAGGATCAGCCACTCGTCCCTTAACATGGATTTGATGCCCTTACGCCTCAGCGCGCCGACTTTGATATTGCTGGCCGGGTCGATCACATCGTAGGTAGCCGAGATATCGATGACATTGCGCGCGTGGATGGCCAATACCTCCGTTCGCATGTCCTCGCCCGTATAGACCCGTATGTCTTCCTTCAGCTTGAACGCTTTCTGCTTCGAATAGAACGCGACCGCGCCGGAAGGGTCGTAGATGTGGAACTCCGCCCCGAAGAGCGTGAATATCTTCCTGCGCACGAGATAACTGTTGTGCCGGAATACACCGGAAATGTTTGACTGTATCTCTGCCATGTTATTTGGCGCTCTTTATCATGTTATTGTATTCCGCCGCCTCGCCGTAACCGGTCTTAGATGTTATCATAGTGCCGTCCGGTTTCGCGATGACGACAAAAGGCAGGTAATTACCGTTCACCGAATACTTCTTGTAAAATACCGCACTCTGCTTCTTGTCATCGCAGTTGATGTCCGCTATGACGAACTTGTTTACCTTAATGTCCACGGCGCCGCTCCTTATCATCTTCTTGAGGTGCTGGCAGTTGCCGCAGGCCTCGCGCCCGAACATTATGAATACCATCTTGCCGTTGGCTTTCGCCTTGGAGATGGCCGTATTGAGGTCGTTCTCCCACGCGAACGCGGTGCCTGAAACGACCAATGATAATACAAAGCTTGCCAGCAATGCCTTTACGATCTTCCTCATCTTACCGCTCCTTTTTTAACGCGACTCCCCTATCAGCTGTCTGACCTCATCCGCAGGGCCTATCAACACGGGCCCGCGCCAGATTCCGCCGTTGCCGCCCCAGTCGCTCACGCGTACTGCCAGGACGTTATGCTCTTTCAGCAGCCCTTTATCAAACGCGTAGATCCTCGGAGTGTCATAGGCGGTTTTCTTTACCGGCGGGAACTCCCCGCTCTTACCTATCATCTGGCCGTTAAGGAACGTCTCATCGGCGTCATCAACGGCGCCCATACCCACCGCAAGGGGCATATCCCCCCAACGCTTCAACATCTCGGCCGGTATATCGAAATGCAGGCGGTACCATGCAACACCGTCATAGTCCTTCAGCGCCTCCTCTTCCCAACGCAAAGGCACGTAGGCCTCTTTCCATGCGGAATCGTCAAAATCCGGTGACGCCCATTCCGCCATATTGCCGTCGGCTATCTTCCACTTGCCCTCAAGCATCAGGGACATCGGGAAGCGAACCTTCACAACCCGTGTTACCGCGGCTGCCCCGGGCCTTTCCAGAGATGCCTCGAAAGTCCACATAGTGCCGTATTCTTCCTTATTATCCGGGACCTCTACCTCTTTCACCATATTGATCCCGTGCGCCAAAAGGCCTGTATTTTCGCTGCCCTGGACAATGACCCTGCCGGACTCATCCGAGACCTTCCAGCTTTCCTTAATATCAGGCGCCGCATTGGATGACAGCGAACGCGCCCATATCTCCCTGCCTATCCAGAAGGTGTCGATATCGTCCGCAGACAGCTTCCTTATATAATCTCTCTGAGCAGCGCGCTGGCTGTCGGCCTTCTTGTAGTCGCTTATTACACTCTTTCCGTATTTGACCATCTCATCGCTGTCGAACGTCTTCCAGAGCAGGCCGTTCTCGCAATAGTTGACCAGCGACAGGAAGAGCATCGCCTGGTCGAGCACAAGGTATTTATCGCATGTCTGGCCGTTCTTCCAGTTCACGCTGTCGCGGAAGCCGAACTTCTCCGGTTTGCCGTCGACCATGAAAGGCGTGCGCAAGCCGTAGTCCTCGAGCCGCTTGAGGTTGCTGACAACCTCGCTCGGGAACAAGCTGACCGCCAGCACGCTCGCGTGGGGCGTCACCACCTCGTCAACGAGGCCGCCCATTCCGAGATACGGCCCGTTCGGCGAGACGCAGGCCGACCAGCCCCATACGGGCGCGCCTATCTTCGACGCGTGCAATATCTGGGCCCACGTGAAGTTGACTGATGACTTGCCGAGAAGCGTGCCTTCATTATCGAGGAACATGTCGCAGATGAACTGCATGAAGAGCCCCCCGCCCTGCCAGCCGTGCTTGTAATACTGGTAACCGTAGCGGGCCTCGTCCGAAAGGTCGTGCTTGTCCCACGTGTACGCGGGCACCTTGCCGGAGGCGATCATCAGGAAATGGCCTAATATCTTATCCTCCCCGCGGTAGAAAAAGACGGGGTTGCGCATGCTCTTCTCCGCGACGTCGAACTCGTAATATATCCTTCCCGTGCCCGCATCGTGGAACTTCTCCCACGGGATCTCATCGAGGAAATCCGTGCAGCGCTTCCTGAGCTGCGGGAACGTCCGGCGGACGACTATCAGGCCCGCGGGAAGCTTGTTGTAATCCGAGATATTATTGGGGCCGGGCTTGGCCGCGCGGTTCTTGCCTTCGGGGTCGAGCCAGTTATTATAGAGGCGGTTCCAGTTGCCGTAGGTGTCCAGGCTGTCTAATATCTTGGTTATGCGGGCGACGGCATGCTCCTCGCTTACGTAGCCGAGTTTGTAGGCCATGCAGACGGAGGTCAGGTAGAGGCCGACGTTGGTCGTGTTCGTGATATCCTTCGCCTGGTTGGAATCATACGGGAAACCTGTCTCCGGGGAGATGAAGAAATCTATGTAGTGCCAGGTATCTTTCATTAATTCTTTAAGGTAGGCGCGGTCGGAGTCGGAGACGGAGTTGGGCCAGGGGGCAGCGAAAGAGTATGATGTGTAAGTTAAAACGATTAATAGAGTGCTTATTACTATATTTCTCAACTGAAATCCTTTTACCTAGATATAACCTTCATTGTTTTGCCATATGTTTCTTAAAAGCCTGCTTAGATTCTATATTACTATTTTGAACCGACTATAATCCTCATAGCATTTTCTCCAATCATATCGTCGAGCACTGCTTTTCGCTGGTAACCAAAACTATCAACGAGTGGAGTGATGGCTCTTTCAAGCTCTGGTGTAGCTTTCTTTCCAAATACAAGCACAAGATGCTTTGGTGGAACAGTATATGTTGCCTGATCTACGCCTTCGACTTTCCATCCCGCTTCCTCAAATATATCTTTAATTTGCACCGCAAGTGAATACGTTTCTGCATCTCCGATAATACTAACAACGTTAACCTCAAGTGGTTGTATCTTCTTCAAATTCTCGATAAGAGTACACTTCAAATCAGCACTTATATTGCGTTCTGACGATATGCGTCGAGCCGCATCCTGAACATTTATGACTGCATCGTTGAGCTTAGATAGAAGCAATTCTAACCTTTTTTCCGGGTCAATATTTGGAAACCCTTGATTTGCTGCTGCTAAAAAAGGAGCAAGCTGCAATTCAGCTTTATCTTTTGCCTTTTCAGCGTTCTCTTTTGCTTTTTCTGCGTTTTCAAGTTTTGATTTCATTTGTGATGTTATGACAACTGAATATATTAACGGCGTACTGATTATTGCTACGACAATGATGCATAATAATTTACGTCTGCGCCAAAGATTTATTAAATCATCTAATGCAGTCTCTGTCTTCTTAATGATTGATATATCTTCCATTATCTATCCTTCCTTGAACCAATTTATTAGCGTAACATATGAATTTATATTTAAGATTTTTTACTTCATATAACATTATAAGGCCTAAATTAGGTAATTCAAAGGGAATTTGGGGTGGTTTTCTACTTAACTTCGTATAAATAGAAGCTCTGCTTTCAAAACATCGGCTCAATTTCAGTAGGAAATTGAGCTCGATTGAACTCAGAGCGCATCACCAAAACCTATAGCAGGATGTTATGGAGCGGGTGAGGAGAATCGAACTCCCGTGAACAGCTTGGAAGGCTGCCGTTCTACCATTGAACTACACCCGCCCTGATATTTTGCAGCTAAGTCTGATTGTTAAGCATGCCTGTGCGCAGTACAAATCTTACACGCACAAGTTTTACTAGTGAAATGCCGAACTCCAACCACTACAGGAGAAGCAACATCACCAATTCGATCTGCTCTTTTGAATATTAAATCGAATAGATCGCTTTCATTATTCTCCAGATATCTTCGTAATGCATAAGCACATAAGTCGGCTATCTGCACCATTCCTGTAAGTTCGCTGTCAACAAAAAGAGGCGTTTCTATAATTGATTTAAGACTAATCCAAAGAGTCCCATCTTTGTGATATTTCTTCATTAAATCAGTATGCTTCTTGGACACGGTTTCGTTATTATCGTGTATTAATAATCCGCGATTCTCTGTAGAAACATCTTTAGCAGAAGTGTATTGAGCTGTGGCTTGTAAATAATGCTCGAATCGAGAAACAACCTGTTCAAACGATTGACCTTCAATGGTATTATTGTTGCGAATAGGATCAAAATATACCTTATCAATGCACTCGGCGAAAAGCCGAGCAAAACTCCATCTTGAAACCGCCGTCGCTATTTGATAGATAAGCTTTTGACGATCTTTTTTTGTAAGATGGATATATTTCTCTGTTTTTCTATAGGTTTTCTTAGTCCGGTGATAAGAATCGGGGTTATTAGCACGCTGTAGCCGTAGCAGTTCTGCAGCTCGAAAAGCAGTTACCTGCATTCTTCGCTGAATGTAAGACAGAGAATCGAAGTTTGCTATCTTATTTTGCTCTGGATAACTCCTAAGTAACCACGCAACATGAATTTCATCATCTACTAGGTCATATTTCGATTTAATTATCTCGATTTGCCTATCGCAAGCTTTCCAGTATTTTACAGGAATAGAAACTCCTGCTAAAACGTAATGAGAAGTATTGCCTGGTTTGTCAGGAGTGCCGGATTCATCTAGATAGCAAAAATACAAATTACCACCTCAATCTTCTTGTTGAGTTTAGCAAAAAAAAAGCGACTGGGCTTAAGGCTAAAAGCCTCAAGATGAGACGCGAGGCGACTCATCCCAGACGCAAGAGAAATATACCATTCCACACAAATTTTGTCAAGCGCTATTTCGGTCTCCAATAGTTTACAATATATCAGTGTCTTACGAAGACCTTAGGATTACCTTAGAAAACCTCGCTCTACTTTCAAAACTATATAAGTTGTGTGCGCGACTCGAATAAAAATGGTGGGCAGAGGAGGGTTCGAACCTCCGAAGGCTAGGCCATCAGATTTACAGTCTGACCCCTTTGACCGCTCGGGAATCTGCCCAAAATCCGAATTATCAAGACTACCGACTCCTCGTCCAAAACGCCGGCCGGATTTCTGCGAAATCCGTCTCGGCTGGACTCGGAGTGATTCATTACATCTATAAGCGAGAATCATGGAGCTGGCGAAGGGAATTGAACCCCCGACCCGCTGTTTACAAAACAGCCGCTCTACCAACTGAGCTACGCCAGCGTATTTACCTATTTTTGCTCAGCGATTTTATTGCTTCGGGTATCTTATCGAGAAGGTCCGAGGCGAGCATGCTTGCCTGCCCCTTCTCTTTCGCCGCGAGGTCGCCTGCCTTGCCGTGCAGGTAGACGCCGAGCGACGCCGCTTCGAAAGGCCCGATACCCTGCCCTATGAACGAGGCGATCATGCCCGTGAGCACATCACCCGTTCCGCCTTTTGCCATCCCGGGATTTCCGGTCTTGTTGACGTAGGACTTACCGCCGGGGCGGGCGACGACGGTGCGGTTGCCCTTCAAAACGCAGACCACATTATACTTATTCGCGAAGGTTTTTGCAACTCTTTCTTTATCCCCAGATATGGCATTTACGGGCAAACCCGTCAGTCGCGCCATCTCGCCCGGGTGGGGAGTCACGACTACCGGAGCGTGCGCGCGCTTCAGCAAAAGCGTGTAACCTTTTATCGCGTTCAGACCGTCCGCGTCCAGGACAATCGACTTCTTGAGCGAAACGATAAGCTTCCTTACCAATTTTTGTGTGCCCGGCTCTTGTGATAACCCGGGGCCTATAGCCACGCAATCCGCTTTCTTCGAGAATTCCATTATCTGCGGGAAGGCCTTTTCGCTTAATGTCCCCGCCTTCGTCTCCGGAAGCGGCTTCGTCATCACCTCGGTCAGCTTCCTCGCCAATACCGTATTGAGGCCCTTGGCTATGCCGAGCGTCGCCAGTCCGCTGCCGCAGAGCAGTGCTGCCTTTGAACAGAGGGCCGCTGCCCCCGTGAACCCGGGAGCGCCGGCTATGATGAAGACATGGCCGTAATCGCCTTTGTTCGTCTCTTTTTTCCTCTTGGGGAGCTTAATCATTCTTGAGAAGTATGCAGTTGCCTACGGCGTAGTTCTTCGTGTGGGATAAGCTGACTACCGCCTTCTTTACCTTGCGCTTAAGCATCAACCTTTTCGCGGTGCCCTTGAGCACGACGGTCGGCTTTCCGCTCCTGTCGTTGATGACCTCGATATCCGTCCAGGCGATGGGGTTCTTCCCGTCGCCGCCGAACGCCTTGTATACGGCTTCCTTCGCGGCGAAACGCGCGGCGAGGTGCTGTTCCGGGACGCCCTTTCCCCTGCAATACGCGAGCTCGCGTTTCGTGTATATCTTGTTGAGGAACCGCGCGCCGAACTTCTTCGCCGCGGCCTTGATCCTCTTTACTTCGACTATGTCTACACCGAATCCTTCTATCATCTTATCAGCGCTATCATTTCCCTTACGGCTTTGTCGAGCCCGGCGAATACCGCGCGCGAAATTATCGAGTGGCCTATGTTAAGCTCTTCCATCCCCTTTATCCCCGCGACCTCGCGGACGTTGACGTAATTGAGCCCGTGGCCCGCGTTGACCCTGAGCCCGAGCGATATCGCGTAAGCGGCGGCGTCTTCAAGCTTCTTCAGCTCCGCTTTGCGGGCGCGTATGCCGTTCGCGTTCGAATATTCCCCTGTATGGAGCTCTATGTATTCCGCGCCGGTATCACGCGCGGCCTTTACCTGCTTTTTCGACGGGTCGATGAACAAGCTTACGGTTATGCCGGCGTCCTGGAGCTTGCCTGTAACGGACGCCACCTGTTTCGCGTATTTCACGCAATCGAGGCCGCCCTCCGTCGTCAGCTCCTTACGCCTTTCGGGCACAAGCGTGGCCTGGTCGGGGACGAGGTCGAGTGCGATTGCGACTATTTCAGCCGCGATAGACATCTCCATGTTCAGGCGGGTGCGGACCGTCTTCCTTAACATGTACAGGTCGCGGTCCTGCATATGGCGCCTGTCTTCCCTCAGGTGCGCGACGATCGATTCGCATCCTGCGGCTTCGCACGCGCGCGCGGCAAGTACCGGGTCCGGCTCAACGCCGCCCCTCGCCTGCCTTAAAGTAGCGATATGGTCTATATTGACTCCGAGTATGGGCATATTTTCGGTTATCTCTGGGGTATCTCTGCGGGGGATTCGTGATGGGGAGTTTCCGGCATGTAGCCCGGGGTATTATCGAGGTCTTCCCGCGCGTATGCCCAGACGATCACCGCGAGCACAAGCGCTATTATCTTCAGCCAGAATTCCTTCGAGAATAATCCCATCGTCATTTCTTCCTGAAAAAGTTGTTGACCGTGAACTTCACGTGCGGCTTCTTCTCTTTCTTCGGCCTGTAAAGCAGCACGCGCAGGTGGTTGATGAGCCGGTCCCTGTCGAGGTCGCGCGTCAGCTTGCCCGCGTTCGCGACGGAGATTATGCCGGTCTCCTCCGAGACGACCACACAGACCGCGTCGGTCTCCTCGGTGAGCCCTATCGCCGACCTGTGCCTCGTGCCGAGAAGTTTGCTTATGTCGGGGCTCTGCGAGAGCGGGAAAAGGCATCCCGCAGCCACTATCCTGTCGCCGTGGACCACTACGCCGCCGTCATGCAGCGGGGTGTTGGGCATGAATATCGTGTTGAGCAGTTCGCTCGTGATGCTGCCGTCGAGGGCCACGCCGCTCTCTGTATACGGCTCGAGCGAAACCTCCCTCTCGATCGCGATTATCGCGCCTATCTTCTTGCGCGCGAGTATCGAGACCGACTTCGCGATCTCCTCGATGGTCCTCTCTTCTGTGAGTATGTTGCCGAAGACCTTCTCCCTGCCTATCCTCGCGAGGCCGCTCCTGAGCTCCGGCTGGAAGACGATCAAAAACGCGATGACGGAAAGCGCGAAGAGCTTCGTGAATATCCAGTTGATCACGTCGAACCTGAGCTGCTGGGTAAGCAGGAATATGACGGCGATGATTATGATGCCGCGCAAGACCTGCACCGCGCGGGTGCCCTTGATGAACTCGAGCAGTTTATATATGACATACCAGATGATGCCTATCTCTATGATGGGTTTCCACACCGCGACGATAAGCTGCATCGGTGTCTGCGCCTGCCTGAAATCGAATAATAGGTCAACCATGTATTATAGCTTCCGTCATCTGTAAGGCCTGTTTCATCTGTTTTACGTCGTGCACCCTCACTATATCGGCGCCGTTCTGCACCGACAACACTATAGACGCCGCCGTCCCGAACTGCCTCTCGTCCTCCTGCGCTCCCGTTATCCTGCCTATGAACGACTTGCGCGAAGGCCCCGACATTACCGGATAACCCAGCGACCTAAACTCCCTCAGCCGTTTCAGTATGGCCAGATTATGGGCGACCGTCTTTCCGAATCCGATACCGGGATCGACGACTATGCTGTCATCCCTTATCCCTGCGGCCCTCGCAAAGGCCGCGCTCTCCCGCAAACTCGAGCATATCTCGCCGATAAGGTCACTGTATACCGGGTCATCCTGCATCGTCGCCGGCGTTCCCTTCATATGCATCAGCACTATCGCCGCCTTGTGCCGGCTTACTATCTTGGCTATCCCGCGGTCCTTCCTTAGCCCCGATATGTCGTTTATTATCGCGGCACCCGCATCCAGCGCTTCGCGCGCTACTTCCGCTTTCATCGTATCGACGGATACCGGGACTTTAATCTTTTTAGCAAGTTCCTTTATGACCGGTATCACCCGCCTGCATTCTTCCTTCGCGGGCACCGGCCTGGCGCCAGGCCTCGTAGATTCGCCGCCTATATCTATCATGTCGGCGCCCTGCTCTGCCATCTTCAGCGCGCGGGCCACCGCATATTCCCTGTCAAAGTACATGCCGCCGTCGGAGAACGAATCCGGCGTGACGTTCAATACACCCATTATAAGCGCGCGCTTGCCGAGATTCAATTTATATTTCCCGGCCCGCAGGACGCGGCCTTTGCCTGCGCATCCCTTCTCGAGCGCCGATATCATCCTTCCGAGAGGTGCCAGCCCGAGCGGCTGCTTCTGCAGTTTCTCGCAGAGACGCGCAAGCTGAGCGGCGGAGCCGATGATGATGCCGTCGGTATTCTTCTTCCTTTTTATGAAAGCGTCCCACGCGACGGCGCAGTCGCCGCCGGCCGAAAGCATCTCCTGCTTAAGTATATTGAACGCGTCGGAACTCAGTCCCGAGACCTTTATCACCCTGGAAACGGATTTCGGGGCCATTATATCTATGCCGCCCTTATGGACATTGAGCGCGCGCAATTCGCGCGCGGCTTCCTCGATATCCCGTATGTCCAGAACGCGCAGCTCCATCTACATCCCCAGCAGTTCTTTTATCTCTTTGACGTCTAGGACTTCCTTCTCGAGCAGCTTCTCCGCGAGGGCCTTCAGCTTGTCCTTGTTATCAAGCAGCGTCTGTTTCGCGCGGTTGTAGCATTCGTCGACGATGCGCTTCTCTTCCTCGTCTATGAACAGGGCTGTCTGGTCGCTGTAGTTCTTCTCCTCGTAAAGGTCCCTGCCGAGGAATATCTGCTCCTGCCGTTTCCCGAACGCCATGTTCCCGAGCTTGTCGCTCATGCCGTATTCGGTGACCATGCGGCGGGCCATCTCCGTCGCGACCTTTATGTCGTTGCGCGCGCCTGTCGTCACGTCGCCGAATATTATCTCTTCCGACGCCCTGCCTCCGAGCGCCATCGTTATCTCCGCGAGCAGCTCGTTCTTCGATTTATAGTATTTGTCTTCCGCGGGAGCGGTCAGCGTGTATCCGCCGGCCATGCCCCTCGGCAGTATCGTGACCTTATGCAGCGGCTCTATCTTAGGTATCAAAAGCGAAAGCAGTGCGTGCCCTGATTCGTGGTATGCCGTTATCTCTTTCTCGAGCGCGCTGATGATGCGGCTCTTGCGCGCGGGGCCCGCGATCACCCTCTCGATGGATTCCCCGAGCTCCTCCATCGTGACGCCGTCCTTATTCCTGCGCGACGCGAGCAGCGCGCCTTCGTTGACAAGGTTCGCGAGGTCCGCGCCCGAGAACCCGACGGTCCTTTGCGCTATCACCTTCATGTCGACTTCCGGCGCGAGTTTTATGTTCTTCGCGTGCACTTTTAATATCGCTTCCCTGCCGACGATATCCGGCTCGGTTATATACACGACCCTGTCGAACCTGCCCGGGCGAAGAAGCGCCCTGTCGAGCACGTCCGGCCTGTTCGTCGCGGCGATGACTATGACGCCTTCCTGCGTGCCGAAGCCGTCCATCTCGACGAGCAGGGCGTTGAGCGTCTGTTCGCGCTCGTCGTTGCCTCCGCCTACGCCCGCAAAACGCTGCCTGCCTACCGCATCTATTTCATCGACGAAAATTATGCATCCCTTGCCGCCTATCTTCGCGGCGCGTTTCGCCTCCTCAAAGAGGTCGCGCACCCTCGACGCGCCGACTCCGACGAACATCTCGACGAAATCGGAACCGCTTATCGAGAAGAACGGCACTCCCGCCTCTCCCGCGACCGCTTTCGCGAGCAGCGTCTTTCCTGTGCCGGGCGGGCCTATCAGCAAGACGCCCTTGGGTATCTTGCCGCCGAGCCGCGTGAACTTGCGCGGGTCCTTCAAAAATTCGATTATCTCCTGGAGCTCCTCCTTCGCCTCGTCGACTCCCGCGACGTCATGGAAGGTCACTTTTACCTGTCCTCCCATGAACTGGCGCGCGCGGCTCTTGCCGAACGACATTATCCTTCCGCCGCCTGCCTGCGCACTGCGCGAGAGGTACAGCCAGAAACCTATCAACAACAGGACAGGAACAAAACTCCAGAAAAAATTAGCGAGGAAGGTATTGTTCAGGCTTATGCTGAACTGGGTATCCCTGTCCAGCATCGTATAGAGCTCCGGATAAAATTCCGGGACATTCACTTTGTAGGGGCTGCCGTCGTGCAGTTTTCCGGTTATCGTGGATTCCTTCTTGACGGCGGTCTCAACCTTCTTTTCGCTGAGAAGTTTCGTGAACTCCGAGAAGGTCTTCTCCTTCGGCTGCTGCATCATCAGGGGTTCATTCTTCAGCAGGCCCGACAGGTAGAAAAATACCGTCAGCAATATCAGCGCAACGACGACGCGCTGCATCACCGGCGGCATTTGGTTATTGTTCTTTTTCTTCTTATGTCCGTTTGCCATGTATTTTCCTTTTTGGGGATTTGATTATAACAGAAAGCCGCGAGACAAGGCAAGCAAATTAGGGCTTTTTATACGAGACCTTAAGCACGCGCTTCGTGCCCTTCGACACCTTCACTTCGTCGGAAAGGCGCTTACCGCATACCCATATTATCCGCCTGCCGCACACGAGCAGCGGCACCGATGCCCTCGCCTCCCTCGGCACCTTCATGTCCACGAAAAGGTCCTGCAGCTTCTTGCTCTTCGCCATGCCGAGCGGCCTGAACCTGTCGCCCTTCTCCCAGGTCCTTATGTATAACGGGCCGTTTATGCTGTCGAGGTCGATATACTCTTCCGTATTCGGCTTGCCGGGCCCCGCGGCGCGCGACCTCACGCGTTCCGCATTGAACCTCAGCCCCAATTCCGGTATATATGCCGAACCGGGGACAGGCAGCCGCCTGAAGATGCCCGGCAGGACCGGCTCATCCCTTACCATCGAGATTACGATGAAATTCCCGGACCTTACGGCCCTCGCTTTTCCCGGCAGGTCTACGGCGCGTTTTCCGCGCGGCCGCATAAGCTCCTCGATGTCCTCGATATGCGAATAGTCGAGCCCTCGAAGGCTTCCCCTCGCCGACCCTATCGCCTTGCGCAGTATCCCGCGGCGCAGGCCTGCGGGCAGGCCCGCAATCCGCCCCGTATCCACGAGGACGGCGCCGCCTTTCATCCTCGCGCATTTGCGGTACGCCTTATCGACCGCGGCCGATAGCGCCTCGTAATCATGCATGAGGTTCTGCGCGCTGCGCGCGAGCACTTCCTTTATGTTAGGGTTATATTTTTTTAAATACGCTATCAGCTCGTGCCGGACCCTGTTCCTCAGGAATTTCTTCATCCGGTTGGTCGAGTCCTGCCGCGCGCGGACCTTCATCCCGGAAAGGTAGCCCTCGACATCCTTCCTCCAGCACTCAATAAGGGGCCTGATTATGACCGCGCCGTCGAGCGGCCTCTTCGGGGGTATCCCGCGGAGCCCGCCGGTACCCGAGCCGCGTATGAGGCGCATCAACACCGTCTCGGCCTGGTCGTCGAGAGTATGGCCCAGGGCGATCTTCTTCGCGCCGGTTCCTCTCGCCGCTTCAAGCAGGAAACCGTATCTTTTTTCGCGCGCCGCTTCCTCGAGCGACATGCCCGAGCCTTCCGCGCTCGCGGGAACGTCTATCCTCTTGAATATAAACGGCAATTTGAGTTTCCGGGCAAGTTTGCTAACGTATTCGCGGTCCCTGAGCGTCTCTGCGGGGACACGAAACATATGGTCGAGGTGCGCTACGTGCAGTTCCAGCCCGTATTCGCGTTTAAGCGCGTCGAGCGCGAAGAGCAGCGCCGTCGAATCCGGACCGCCGGATACGGCGACGATCACCGTGTCGCCCTTATCGAGCAACCCGTACTTCTTTACAGTGTCCCTGACCCCGCTTATGAACATCCGTTACTCGTATACGACCTCGTCGAGGTAGAATATGCAGCCCTTCGGGTTCAATTTCCCGTCGACGGTCCAGCAGAACCCTCCGGAGACGTTTGAGAGGTCCCTGCCGGTCAGGTCGACCGAATATTGTTTCCACTGCGAACCGAGCTTCAGCGCGGTGAGCTCCTTCGTGACCGTGTCGGGATAATCGCCTTTTACGCCGCCTATCTTTATGCTGACAACCTCCTTGCCGGTATCTCCGCGGATCCAGAAAGAGAGCCGTTTATGCCCGGATAGGTCCATTCCCTTCTTGCCGCCCCAGTTGTTCTCCGGGTAGAGCCAGTATACGCCGGCCCAGCCCTGCGAAGCGCCTTTGGAATTATCGTATGTCCATTTCGAGCAGAACTTGCCGGTCTTGGGTTTCTCAGTGCAGTTCGGGTCGGCTTTTATGCAGCCGACGTCGCCCATCCAGCCGCTTGGCGCGAAAACGCCTTTGCCTTCCTCGTATACCGTGACTTTCTTGGCCGGCTTCATGCCGCCGGACGAGGATGACCTCTTAAGGACCTGCGCGTCCGCGGAAGAGACGACAGTGAACGCCAACAGGCAAAGCAAGAGCTTCTTCATGAGTACCTCCTTTTTGGGCTTTCTATGAATGAATCTGGTGGCGGCGATCCGAATTGAACGGATGACATAGCGGGTATGAGCCGCTCGCTCTAACCATCTGAGCTACGCCGCCATCATATTTTGTGCGGGATAAGGATGATTATATTATCACAAATACTTCAGTTTGGCAATAAGTCGCAGAAGTAATAGCGGTTGTCCCTTAACACAATCTCGCCCCTGGCGATAGCGACCTTTTCACGGAATATCGGCCCGTCGTATACGAACGAGTGGAACTCGCCGTTCTCCCCGCACGGGTCTACGCCCGCCGGCAGGTCCGCGATGAACGACTCGTCGAACTCCCTTCCGACAAAGCTTTTGTCCAACAGGGTCGAATCCACGCATGTTATCACGGCCTTGAAACCGAGGCCTATGAACCTGCGGGCAAGTTCCGCGCTGCCGCGTTTCCAGAGCGGGTATATCCCCTCCATGCCTATGCGCGCGAGGTTGTCGTCCTTGTACTTCTTTACGTCCTCAAGCGCTATGTCGCCCGCGGCGTTGAGCAGGACACCGTTGCCGAAATACCTCTGCATTACCTCGCGGATCTTCGACTCGTTTTCTTCGATGGTCGCGCCCTTCTTCATCAGCGCCTTCTCGAGCGTAATGCCGAGCGCCTTGGCCTGTTTCTCGAGCAGGACGGTCCTTACGCCGTGCATGCTTATCCTGTCGTAATCCTTCGTGACGGTGGTCAATAGCGCGGCAATATCATACTCCCCGCTTTGTACGAGTTCGTAAAGCGCGAGCGCGCTGTCCTTGCCGCCGCTCCACGAGAAAATGACCTTCTTTTTCACCTGTAACCCTCCGTATCGATGGTTATGTGCCTGAAACCCAGCGCATGAAGCCCCTTTATCGTTTTGCTGCCGAGCGCGAGGGCTTTCTTTACCCGTTCCTTCGGAACCTCGATCCTCGCCAGGTCCCCGTGGACCCTGACCCTCAGCTGGCCTGCCCCGATATCGCGCCTGATGATATCCTCCGCCCTTTCGGCCATTTCCAGGTTCCCGCGCGTGATCTTTTCTCCGTAGGGGATCCTCGTGGCGAGGCAGGCATCCGCCGGCTTATTCCAGGTCGGAAGCCCGGCCATTTTCGACAATACGCGTATGCGCGCTTTTGTCATTCCGGCATCCTCCAGCGGGCTAAATATACCGAGCTCCTTCAGGGCTAGCCGCCCGGGCCTGTAATCTTTCCTGTCGTCGATGTTGCTCGCGTCGACAACTACCCTGTATCCCCTTTTCAGGGCTTCCTTCCTTACCAGCGAAAATATCTTCTTCTTGCAGTAATAACACCTGAGCGGCGTATTTGCCCTGATCTTCGGGTCGGACAACAGCTTCGCTGTTATGACTGCGTGTTTTATGCCGAGCGACTTTGCCAGGCGAGCTGCGCCGCGAATCTCCGCACCCGTACTGAACTCCGAACGGACCGTGACGGCGAGGACGTTCCCGCGGCCGAGCGCATCCTTCATGGCCTTGAGAAGGAAGGCCGAATCCGCCCCTCCCGAGAAAGCGACCGCTACTCTATCCATCCGCCGCCCAATATCTTCTCTCCATCGTAGACAACCAGCGCCTGCCCCGGGGTTATCGCATGCTGCGGCTCATCGAATACCGCCTTTACCCTGCGTGACGACAAGGGCGTTATCCTGCATGCCGATTTCCAGTGGTTATACCTTATCTTCGCCTGCGCGCGGACCGGCCTTGAAAGCCCTGCCCTATACATCCAACGGATATTTTTAGCCGTGAGTTCCCTGCCCTTAACCTCGGCGGCATCACCGACCACGACCTCGTTCCTGCGCGGGTTCAGCTTTACGACATAGATGGGCTTTCCCGCCGCTATCCCGAGCCCTTCCCTCTGCCCGATAGTATAGAACGCAATGCCTTTATGCGTTCCCATATATTTCCCGCGGGTATCGACGACCCTGCCGGGCCTTATGCCTTTGACCCTGCCGCTGATGAACTCCCTGTAACCTTTTCTCGTAATAAAGCAGATGTCCTGGCTCTCCGGCTTATCCTGCACCGCTTTAAGCCCGGCGGATTTCGCTATCCGCTTTACCTCGCTCTTTTCAAGCTCCCCGAGCGGGAACGACAATCTCGCAAGTTGGCGCTGGCCCAGGTCAAAAAGGAAATACGACTGGTCCTTCGACTTGTCGGCGGCCTGCCTTATGTAAAATCTCGCGGACGCAGCGTCTCGTCCGATGCGCGCGTAATGGCCCGTTGCGAGAAGGTCCGCGCCCAGCATCTTTGCCTTTTCGAGGAGCTTGCCGAATTTTATCATCCTGTTGCATACTACGCATGGGTTAGGCGTCCTGCCCTTTATATATTCGGAGCAAAAATATCTTATGACATCGCGCTCGAATTCCCTGCGAAGGTCTATGACATGGTGCGGTATGCCGAGTTTAGCCGCGACGCGTTTCGCGTCCGCGACAGCACGCCGGTTATCGGCCCATAACCGCATCGTGAGCCCGATAACCTCGAAGCCCTGCTCCTTCAATAAAAAAGCGGCGACCGATGAATCAACGCCGCCGCTCATTGCGACAACGACTCTCTTCACTTCTTCTTGGGCTTTCCTCTGTATGACAGGTATACGGCCAAGAGCAGGCCTGCGGCTATTATCACCGCGCCCGCCGGGTTGAATTTCCGCGATACCGCCGTAAGCTTGTGTTCCCCCATCTGGAAATCATCGCTGTTGAATTTCCATGTCACCGTGCCGGATTTGATGTCGTTCGTGTTCGCCTCGATCACCTGTCCCGGCAGCGTGACGGAGACCTTGAACGAGTATCCCATGAATAGCGGCCACCCATATACGCCGAACGCGTCGCCGTAATTGCTCTCGTTGAGCGACTCGCTCATGACCGAGAGCCTCTCATCTATCTTTTTATGCAGCGCGAGCAGCTTATCGTAGGCGCGTTTCCTGTCCTGGCCCTTGTCGGCCGATACGATATAATCGGCCATATACCCGGCGAATACCGTCTCCTCGTACTGCCGTTCGAACTCATCCATCTTTGCCTTATTTGCGGCGCTGTCGCTGCCTTCGAGCGACTTGCGCCCGCTCGCGAGGAATGCCTTCAGGAAATGGTCGTAATACGGCCTGAACCTGTCGTCGAGGAAGGACCTGACCTCGTCCTTCTTCACGGAGCGCGGGAAGGCCTTGGCGACCTCATCCGACATCACCTCGAGCGCCGAACCGTACCATCCTTCGCAGAACGCGCGGATCTTCGCCTCATCCGCGCAGTCCCTGTAAATTTCCTCGTACCTGTAGGTCGTGAAGACCATTCCCTTGCGTATATCGAGGGAGCATTCGTTGCCGGAGACATTCGACGGGTCCGCGCCTTTCCTTACGTAGTCAGGCGGGAGCTCTTTTATATCCTTGAATACCCTCTTGACCTCATAGACATGAAGAGGCGGCTTGCCCTCGACGTAGCTGTCAAGCTTCCAGCCGCCGCCCTCAGGAAGGATGTAATACTTCAGCAGCTCCTCTTTCTCGCTCGCGCCGTCGGCCGTATAGGTCGTTATCCTGAAACCCGACCCGTCGGCGTTGATCTTCGAGACCGCCGAGATATCGATAAAACAACCGCTTACGGCTGCCGAGGCAGCTATCAGCAAGGAAGCTATAAAAGCTTTCTTCATTAAGCTCCTTTAAGGTACCTGTCCATCGCGGCTGCGGCCTTTTTGCCCGCGCCCATCGCGGCGATGACCGTGCCTTCGCCGGTGGTTATATCGCCTCCGGCGAATACGCCTTTTATCGACGTCATGCAGTTCTCGTCTATGATAAGCTCGCCGCTCTTCTGGTCCACCGCGATACCCTTTGACGTGCGCGGTATAAGCGGGTTCGGGCCCTGCCCGACCGCTATAACGACCGTATCGACCGGCATTGTATATTCGGAACCCTTGACCGGTACCGGGCGCCTGCGGCCGCTGGCATCCGGCTCGCCGAGTTCCATCTTTATGCATGTCATGCTCTTTACCTCGCCCTTCTCGTCGCCTTCTATGGAAAGAGGGGCGGTCAGGAAACGGAATTCGATCCCTTCTTCCTGAGCATGCTCTACCTCCGCGCGCCTTGCGGGCGCCTCGTGCTCGCTCCTCCTGTATACTATCATCGCGTCCTTCGCGCCGAGGCGCTTCGCTACGCGTACGCAGTCCATCGCCGTATTGCCCGCGCCGACGACCGCGACCCGCTCGCCTATCTTGACGGGCGTCTTGTATTTCGGGAATTCGTAAGCATGCATGAGGTTAACGCGCGTCAGGAACTCGTTCGCCGAGTAGACGCCGTTAAGGTTCTCTCCCGGTATGCCGAGGAAATACGGCAATCCCGCGCCCGAGCCGACGAATACCGCCTTGTAACCGTCCCTGAACAGGTCGTCTATGGTTATGGTCCTGCCGACGAGAATGTTGTAGTTGATCCCGACGCCGAGCGACCTTATATACTCCGTCTCCCTGTCAAGTATGACCTTCGGGAGCCTGAACTCCGGTATTCCGTACCTGAGCACGCCGCCGCTGTTGCTCAACGACTCGAACAACGTGACCTTGTAGCCGTATCTCGCGAGGTCAGCCGCGGCCGTAAGGCCCGCGGGGCCTGCGCCGACGACCGCCACCTTGATATCTTTCTTATCCCCCGATACGGGTGCCCCTTTCGCCTCCGGGTTGCCCGCTTCCCAATCGGCAACGAAACGCTCGAGGGCGCCGATGGCTATGGACTCCTTCTTGGCGGAAAAAGTGCAGACCGCCTCGCACTGCGTCTCCTGCGGGCAGACGCGGCCGCAGATGGCCGGAAGGTTATTCTTCTCCTTTATCTTCCGTATCGCGCCCTTGAAGTCCTTCTTGGCGATAAGCTTGATGAACTCGGGAATATCCACCTCTACCGGGCATCCGCTGCAGCACGGCTTCTTCTTGCACGCTATGCAACGCTGCGCTTCGAGGACGGCCTGCTCTTCGGTAAACCCGAGAGCCACTTCTTTGAAGTCCTTGTTCCTGTCGTTCGGTTCCCTGCATCCCAGTACCTGACGTGATATTTTAGCCATGTTAAGATTCGAGCGCTCTCCTTTCCTCAGCGAGAAACCTCTTATTCCTCATAGTGAGCTCGTTGAAATCGACCTTGTAGCCGTCGAACTCGGGCCCGTCGACGCACGAGAAACGCGTCTTGCCCTCGATAGTGCAACGGCACGACCCGCACATGCCCGTCCCGTCGAGCAGTATCGCGTTGAGGCTAACGATCGCCTGTATGCCGGTCGGCCTCGCGGTCTCAACCACTGCCCTCATCATCGGTATCGGGCCGCAGCAGATGATGCGGTCGATCTTCTCGCCGCGCGCGAAGAGCTTCTTTAGCGCGTCCGTCACGAGCCCTTTCTCGCCGTAGCTGCCGTCATCGGTCGTTATCATGACCTCGTCGGCAAGCTTCCTGAAGACATCCTCGAGTATCACGAGTTCCTTGTTCCTCGCGCCGAGAATGGTTATTACCTTGTTCCCGCTATCTTTAAGCGCCCGGACGACGGTATAAAGCTCCGCCGAACCGACGCCGCCGCCTATCATCACTACGGTCCCGAACTTTTCTATCTCGCTCGGGTTACCGAGCGGCCCGAGTATATCCTGTATTTGGCCGCCTGTTTCTACCGCGCACAGGTCCTTTGTCGACTTTCCGAGTTCCTGTATTATCATCGTCAAGTGCCCCTTTGCCTTGTCGATGTCACAGATCGTAAGCGGGATCCTTTCCGCGAACTCGTTCAACCTCACGATGACGAACTGCCCGGGTTTTGCCTCGCGCACAACCATCGGCGCCTCGACTTTGAGGAGGGTTATGGTGCTGGCTAAAACCTTCTTTTCCACAACCTTATGCATCTAGCGTCACTCCTTGTTGATTTGTTTTTTACCGCTCGCTTCCAACGTCTTCACCATGTCCGTCAATACGGAATTCACCGGCGTGGCGATGCCGAGGCCCGCGCCTTCGGCAGCTATCGCGCCGTTTATGTAATCTATCTCCGTCCGCTGCCCGTCGAGCACGTCCTGCAGCATCGAACATATGTTGTTGCCGCAGGCGGAGCATACGGACTCTATCTTCTTTACCGGATCGGTATATTGCAAACTTATACGACGCCTCTTCGCTACCTTCACCGCCTCCATGACCGCCTGCTTCATGATATTCCTCGTCCACTCGTACTGGAACAGGTCGCCGTTCTTGAGCCGCGTGATGGCGCCAAGCGCATTTATTCCGGCATTTATTATGAGCTTCGACCAGATGACGTCTTTTATACTGTCCGATATCTTTGTCTCGAAATTTGCTTTCTTCAGGACAGCGGCGACTTCCTCAAGCCGGCGGCGCGGTATATACCATTTCTTTACGTCCTTGCGCGGCGCGGGGGTATACCACCTGCCTATTATCGTCTCGCCCTTGCCTGAGTGCCGTATGCGGCCGTCGGCGAGGTATGTAGAGCCGTGCATAGTTATGCCGCCTATTACCTTCTCCTGGCCAATGATCTCGGCTATCGCCTCCTCGTTGCCGAGGCCGTTCTGCAGCGTCAGCACGAGCGTATTGTCGCCTATTACCGGCTTCGCCTCTTTTATCGCGTCTTCCGTATCGTACGATTTGACGCAGACGATGGCGAGCTCGCAGACGCCGATATCCTTCGCGTCGCAGGTCGCCCTGACCTTCGCGTTGAATTCGCCGGTCCCCTCGACCTTTATGCCGTCCTTGTTTATCTTTTTCGCGCGCTCCGTGGCATTGTCGAGAAGCCATACATCCTCGCCGGACTTCACCAATGAAGCGGCAACGAGACAACCAAGCGCGCCGGGGCCTATCACCGTTATCTTCATTTGGCTCTCCTGTTCGTCTTTAACTTCCTGAGCTCCGACTTGTTCATTTCGAAACAGTGCTCTTTCGACGGGAACTTCCCGCTCTCGACGTCTTCCCTGTACCTGCTGAACGCGTTCGCCAGCTGCGGCCAGAGGTCGGCGTATTTCTTCACGAATTTCGGGGTGAACCTGTCGTACATCCCTATCATATCGTTCGTCACGAGGACCTGCCCGTCGCAATGCGGGCCGGCGCCGATTCCTATCGTAGGTATCTCCAGCTTTGATGTTATCAATTCGGCGAGCTTGTCAGGGACGCATTCGAGCACGAGCGCGAAACACCCGGCCTTCTCAAGGGCAACCGCCGAATCGATGAGCAGGCGCGCACTTTTGGCGTCCTTGCCCTGCACCCTGAACCCGCCTAGCTGTGTCGCCGTCTGCGGCGTCAGGCCGATATGCCCGAGGACCGGTATGCCGGACCTTACGAGCGCCTTCACGGTATCCGCCATCTCCGCGCCGCCTTCTATCTTGACCGCCCCGCATCCGCCTTCCTTTATGAACCTGCCTGCGTTGCGTATCGTCTCTTTCTCCCCGATATTATACGTCATGAAGGGCATGTCGCCGACCAGCAGCGCGTATTTGATGCCGCGCCTCGCGGCCTTTGAATGGTGCACCATCTCGTCCATCGTGACGGGTATCGTCGACTCGTATCCGAGTACGGTCATCGCGAGCGAGTCCCCGACGAGTATCATGTCCATGCCCGCCTCGTCTATGAGGCGTCCGGACGGGTAATCGTAGGCGGTAAGCATCGTTATCTTCTTGCCTTCGAGCTTCTTCTTCCGGATATCCGGTATTGTGACCTTCCTGCGCTCCATATGCATCACGACCTTTCTTTCATCAGCGACTTAACGATACTGACCGCCTCGATCGCGTCGCGCGCGTATGCCGACGCTCCTATCTCCTTCGCGAACGCCTCGGTCACCACAGCCCCGCCGACTATCGTCTTGAAATTAAGGCCCTTCTTTTTAAGTTCCTTGATGACTCGCTCCATCTGTATCATCGTCGTAGTCATCAGCGCGCTGAGGCCGATTATGTCCGCCTTCTTCCTCACCGCTTCTTTTATGATGACATCGGCCGTCACGCCCCTGCCGAGGTCAAATATCTTGTAGCCGTGGTTCTCGAGGACGGATATCACGATGTTCTTGCCGATATCATGTATGTCGCCCTCCACGGTCGCTATCACGATAGTGCCCTTGTCCTCCTGCTCGCCCGGCTTGATCTCTTTCTTCAGGCGGCCGAACGCGCGCTGGACGGATTCCGCCGAGAGTATGACCTGCGGCAGGAAATATTCCCTCTTGCCGAACTTCTCGCCGACAACCTCGAGCGCGGGGATCAGTATATTGCTGTTTATCTCGGCAGGGCCTATGCCCTGCGCGAGCGCCTCTTCTACGTAGGCGGAGATATTGTCCTTGTCCCCGTAGAGGACCGCTTCCTTCAGGCGGGCCCTGACGTCTTTGGGCGCGCCTTTGCAGGATGCGGCTATGCCTTTTTTCGACGCCTCCGCCGCGGGGCTCAGCGCGTCCTTCAGGAACTTCTTTACGCCGGTATCCGGTGCCCGCAGGCCCTTCTTTTGCTTGGCGACCCAGAACATGTTGTCGTCGCTCGGGTTGATTATCGCGAGATCCAGCCCGAAGGCCAGCGCGAGACCGAAGAAGTCCGCGTTGATCTTCCTCCTGTTCGGAAGGCCGAACGAGATATTGCTGACGCCGAGGGACGACGAAAAACCCTTCTTCTTCAGCGCCCTTATCGCCTTCAGCGTCTCCTTGACCTGCTCCGGTTTTGCCGATATCGCAAGCGTAAGCGGGTCGACTATAATATCCTCTTTACGTATGCCCAGCGCCACGGCCTTCCTGATGACCCCTTCCGCTATCTTTATGCGCGCGGCGCAGTCCTTCGGTATGCCGCGGTTATCGAGCGCGAGCACGAGGATCGCGGCGCCGTATTTTTTCGCGAGCGGCAGGATCGAATCCGTCTTCTCCTTCTCGCCGTTGACCGAATTGATTAGCGGCTTGCCCGCGGCTTCCTTAAGTGCGGCCTCGACCGCAAACGGGTTCGCGCTGTCTATCGATATAGGCGCCTCGCTGACCGCCTGAACCGCCTCAACGGCGGGAGCCATCGTCTCCTGTTCCCGCGTCCCAGGCACGCCGACGTTCACGTCCAGTATATCCGCGCCTTTTCTCGTCTGCTCTATCGCTTCGCGCCTTATGATTATGTTCTTTCCCTGCTTGATCTCCTCCTGCAGGTCTTTCTTTCCTGTCGGGTTTATCCTCTCGCCTATTATGAGCGGCCTCGTCTTAGCGCAGAGTTCCACCGTCTTTGTCCTCGACGATAACCTGAAGGCGGGCACATATATCCTCTTCGCGGGTTTGCTCTTCTTCAGCGCGGATCTTATCTCTTTTATGTGGTCCGGCGTAGTACCGCAGCATCCGCCTATCACATTTACTCCCAGCTTGGCGAACGTGACCGCATATTTCGCGAACGACTTCGGCGTCTCCGGGAAGAATGTCTTGCCCGAGCGCAGTTCCGGCAGCCCGGCGTTCGGCTGGCAGGATATGAACCTGTCGGTCCTCGGGGATATCTCCTTTATGACATTTACCAGTTCCTTCGGGCCGGTCGAACAGTTCGTGCCGATTATATCCGCACCGAGCGAATTAAACAGGACCGCGAATGCCGCAGGGGTCGTGCCGTAGGTGCTGCGCTCGCCGCCCTCGAAGGTCATCTGCGCCTGTATGGGCAGCCCGCCGATCTCCTTCGCCGCTATCACCGCGGCTTTGAGCTCCTTTATGTCGGCAAACGTCTCGAGGATAATGAGGTCGCATCCGCCTTCCTTAAGTTTTCTTATCTGGTCCTCGAATGCCTTGACCGCCTCATCGAACGACAGGTCGCCCAGCGGGGTTATCTGCCTGTCAAGCGGGCCTACCGAGCCCGCTACGTATATCTTCCTTGAAGCGTACGCCGAGGCGATAGAGCGCGCGATGCGCGCGGCCTCATAATTTATCCTGTCGGCGTCCTTCTCAAGGCCGTAAGCGGCAAGTTTCAGTTTGCTGGCGCCGAAAGAGTTCGTCTCGATGACATCCGCGCCCGCATTTATGTAATCCCTGTGTATCTTTTTCACTATCCCGGGATTCGATATGTTCAGTTCTTCCGGGCAGGCTCCCGCCTTCAGCGCCCCGGACTCCTGCAGGACCGTGCCGAATGCGCCGTCGTATATCAATATCTCATTTTTTAATCTTGCGAGTATTCCCTTCATACACCTTCCTGACCGGCTTGGCGCCCGCCTTGACAAGCCCTATGCAGGCGGTCACCGATTTCTCCGGCACCATTATATAGCTCTTCGTCGCCCTTACGCCTATCTTCGAGGCCTTCAACGCTTTCAACACCTTGCCCTGGTCGAAGACCGACCAGTCGCCGTAGCCTGGGCTGAACCGCGTGACGGTCGAGTACCCCTCCGCGCGCGCGTTCTTTGTCACGACGCGGTCTATCTCGTCGGCAAGCGCTTCAGCCGCCTCGGAGCCGACGGCGTCGAGTACGGTCGCGGACGCAATCTCGCCTTTTCGCACGTAATCGTTGACCTTTTCACCGAGACCTTTGCCTATCGTGCAGGCGAACAGCGCGGCCTTCGAAGCCCCTTTCAGGTGTTTCGAAAGGGACGCGCTCTTTATGCGCAGCCCCGATGAGCCGAACCTGACGGTCCCGCCGGCCTTAACCGCAATATCGAATACCGCGAATACGGCCCTCGTCTCGACTAACGAATACCCCTCGTCCATGATGCCGGCTATGAAAGACAGTATCCTCCCGTCCGCCTTTGTCTTGTATTTCGCGTATTTGAGGCGTGACAGGACGAGGTCCGACGGTATTTTTATCGGGATGTTCTTCAGAAAGACGATCTTAGGTCTCCTAGAGCCCGGCCATGTCCAGAATCTGCGGGACGAGCTTGTTCCATCCTAACGACATGATGTGCACGCCCTGGACCAGCCCCTTCAGTTCTTTTATCGTGCGCGCTGCTATCTCTGCGGCCTTCTGCTGCCTGTCTGACGCGCCTTCGATCTCCCTGATAAGGCCGTCCGGAACGAATATCCCGGCGACGTTCTTGTTCATGAACCTCGCCATCTCCGGCGACTTTATCAGTATTATCCCGGCGATGATGCATGTATCGATATACTTAGCCTTGTCGATGAATTTAGAGAACGCTCCGACGTCATATACGCCCTGGGTCTGGAAGAACTCCGCGCCCGCGTTTATCTTCTTCTCGAATTTTATCAGCTCGGGCTCGACCGGGTCGGCTCCCGGGTTCACGACGGCGCCTATGCAGAACCTCGGCGCGCCCTTGAGCTCCTTGCCGGCCAGGTCCCTGCCCGCTTCAAGCATGCGCAATGCCCCGATAAGCTGCACGGAATCCAGGTCGAATACCGGCTTCGCCTCAGGATGGTCCCCGCGCATCGGGTGGTCGCCGGTAAGCACGAGGATGTTCTCGATGCCCAACGCCGCCGCGGAGAGCGCGTCCGACTGCAGCGCGATCCTGTTGCGGTCGCGGCACGTGAGCTGGTATACGGGCTCGATCCCTTTCCTCTGCAGGAGCGACGATACGGCAAGGGAGCCAAGCCTCATTACCGCGCTCTGCGAGTCGGTCACGTTTATCGCGTCAACGCGGGACCTTAGCAGTTCCGCTTCCTGAAGTTGTGACTGCACGTCTATGCCCTTCGGCGGGCCGATCTCGGCCGTTATAATGAATTTCTTGCTCTTGATCTTTTCTTTTAAGGTCATCATTGCCTCTTTCTGACCGCGTCTACGGTGATCTTGCGCGGTTTCACCGACTTCGAATGGTCCTTGGGCGGAAGGATCTTTTTCATGTTATCGAGCCTTCCGGCATCCTTCAAACTGTTATATATAAGCAGCCATCCGCAGTCTATCTCGGGGCTTACCTCGCACTTTCCGTCCTTCGCGCCTCCGCAGGGGCCGTTCTGGAGCCCCTTCGGGCACAACGCGTTCGGGCAGTAACCGCCCGTGACGAATAATGTGCAGTCGCCGCAGAGCGCGCATACCTCGTTGAACTTTCCCGCCCTCTCGGACTGGCCGAGGAAGAGCGTATCGTTCGCCGGGACTACGCTCATGCCCGTGCCGAGGAAGACCGTATGCGCACCGTCGCCGCAGCTCATCAGCAGCAGAACTTCAGACCCCGCGAGCGTGTCTTTATTGTCACGCAACCGCTTCTTCACCTCGAGGAGGTTGCAGGGCGTGTCCCAGACCTCGGCGGCGGTCACCTTCTTGCCTTTCGACTCGAGGAGTTCCTTCATCTTCTTTACCTCTTCCTCGCCGCCGGTCTTGCATACCGTCGCGCACTGCGTGCAGCCCACGATGAACACCTTTTCCGCTTTTTCGAGGGACTTTAATATATTATCGACAGGTTTCTGTTTTGTAATTATCATTTCTTTACCTGCTCCTTAAAGAGCGCAATGCAGTTGCACATCGACATTATCACGGTCAGCGGTCCGACGCCGCCCGGGACGGGTGTTATGAACCCGGCGCGTCTCCTCGCCGGCTCGAATTCAACGTCCCCTGCTATCCTGCCGCCGACCTTCGTTATCCCTACATCCACGACCACCGCGCCGCGCTTTATCCATCCGCCTTTTATGAGGTCCGGCTTTCCTACCGCGACCACGAGTATCTCCGCCCTGGAGATATGCTCTTTCAGTTTCCCGCGCGTAGCCGTCCCTATGTGGCAGACCGTCACGGTAGCCAGCTTATCGAGGAGGAACATCGCTATGGGCTTGCCGACAAGTTCGCCGTGGCCGACGACGACCGCTTCCCTGCCGAATAAACTTATGCCGGTGGACCTTATCATCTCCATGACCGCCGACGCAGTCGGGTTGACCCTTTCGACGTTCTTAGCCGGGTCGATGTAATATATCGCCTGCTTCAGGTTTATCGTCTTCGGGACAGGCAGGCCCAGCATGATCGCGGTCGTTGCCTTGTCCCTGTTCAGTTTCTTTATGACCCTTATCAGTTCGTCCTGCGATACGGAATTGCTCAGCCGTATCTTCTTGTACCTTATCCCGAGCTCCTTCGCGAGTTTCTCCTGCGAATTTATGTATATAGTGGCCGGCTTATGCCCGCCTATCTGGATGACGGAAAGCATCGGCGCCCTTCCGTATTTTTTCCTTATGGCGGAGACCTCGCGCTTTATCTGCGCCTTGAGCTTCGATGCGAGAACTTTTCCGTTAAGTATCTTTGCGGCCATCTATCGTCCCGTCCGTTTCCTGTTAAGCTTCACGAGGTTGCCCGCCGACTGCGCCGACGCCTTTAACAGCGCCTCGGCGGCATACAGATCGCCCATAAGGTTCCTGTTGCCTATCTTCCTGAGCCGCGGGCAGAACTTCAGCCCGGCAGAGGACATCTTCGCTATCTCTGACACGCACAGCGTCGCTTTCTTCATCGCGGCAGGGCTCTTGGTCCTCGCGTATTCATCATACGCCTTAGCGTCCCTTTCGATGTAAGCGCTGAGCCTCTTCATGAGCGTATCGGCCTTGCCGAGTATCACCTTCGCGTCCTTCTCGTAGATCCTGTATCTCTTCTTTCCTATGGTAAAATTCGCGACCTTCATCAATAACGCGGCTCCGAGCGCGCCTGCCAGGGCCGACGCCGCGCCGCCGCCGGGGACCGGCTTCTTCTGCCCGAGCGCCTTTATGAAAGCGTCTATCCTGTTCCTGTCGGATATCTTCATTAAAATAACCCCGATATATTTCCGTCGTTATCTATATCCACACGCTCCGCTAGCGGCACCCTCGGCATGCCTGGCATAAGGTTCATCTCGCCCGTAAGCGCCACGAGGAATCCCGCGCCCGCCGAGACCTTCACTTCCTTGACCTTCAGCCTCCAGCCGGACGGCGCGCCTTTGACCTTCGGGTCGTCGGTGAACGAGAGGTGCGTCCTTGCCATATTTACCGGAAGCTCGTCGTAACCGTTCTCCGTAAGGAAATTTATGTCGTCTTCCGAGGTCCCCACGTATACGACGCCTTCGGCGCCGTACATCTCGACCGCTATCTTTTCTATTTTCTCTTTTATCGTCAGGCTCAGCTCATATAAAGGGCTGAACTTCGACGGGTGCTCCTGCATCGTCGTTATCACCGCCTGCGCGAGCTTCTCGCCGCCCTCGCCGCCTTTCGCGACGACCTCCGTGATCTCCGCGAGAACGCCTTTGCTCCTGCACGATTCCTTTATCCTGTTCAGCTCGTTATCGGTGTCGCCGGGGAACCTGTTTATCGCGACGACCGGCCAGATGCCGAACTTCTTTACGTTATCTATGTGCCTTTCGAGGTTGCACAGGCCGTTGTTAAGCGCGCCGAGGTCCTCCTTTTCGAGCAGGTCATCCGCGGCGCCGCCGTGCGATTTAAGCGCCCTCGCACTCACGACAACTACCGCGCAATCCGGCCTGAATTTGCCCTGCCTTGTGACAACATCGCAGAACTTCTCGAAACCGAGGTCGGTCCCGAAACCGGTCTCGACCACCGCGTAGTCCGCGAGTTTCAGCGCCATCTGCGTGGCGAGTATGCTGTTGGTCCCGTGCGCGATGTTGCCGAACGGCCCCATATGTATGAACGCGGGCTGCCCTTCGAGCGTCTGCGCTATATTGGGCTTAACCGCTTCCTTCAGGATAGCGGCCATCGCGCCGACGACTTTCAGTTCCGCGGCGGCTACCGGGCGCCCTTTGTTAGTGAAACCTATTATCATCTTGCCGAGGCGTTCCTTCAGGTCCCTGTACCCGGTGGTAAGCGCAAGGCACGCCATTATCTCCGACGCGGCCGTTATATCGAACCCGTCGCGCCTCTTTACGGAACCTTCGGCCATGCCTACCTGTATCTCGCGCAGGCTCTTGTCGCAGAGGTCTATCGTCCTGCGCCAGACGATCCGCTTCGGGTCGATCTTCAGCTCATTGCCCCTCGCGATATGGTTGTCTATTATCGCGCTCAGCAGGTTATGTGCCGCCGCTACCGCCGCGATGTCTCCGGTAAAATGCAGGTTTATATCTTCCATCGGCAGGACCTGCGCGTACCCGCCGCCGCAGCCGCCGCCCTTAAGGCCGAGAGCCGGGCCCAATGACGGCTCGCGCAAACATAATACCACCCGTTTCTTCAGGCGGCCGAGCGCCTGCGTAAGCCCTATCGATATGCAGGTCTTGCCTTCGCCGTGTTTTGTCGGCGTTATCGCGGTAACGAGGACGAGTTTCCCGTCCGGCCTGGCCTTGAGCCTCTGGAGGACGCCGAGGACGACCTTTGCCTTAAAATTGCCGTAAAATTCCAGCTCATCGGCGTTAAGGCCGATTTTTGTCGCAACCCCAACTATTTGCTTGGGATGCGTAAGCTTCGCGATCTCCGATGTGGAATGCGGTATTTTAGCGAACATAGTGTTATTTATTATAGGGAAATAACCGGGTTTTTGCAACAGTATTTACTTGATGGCGAACGACGCTATCGTGGTGAATTTCGCTTTTACCCAGATGACCGCGTCCTCTCCTTCTACGGCGTAGCGGAAGTCGGCGTCCTCTTTGAGCTGTTTGCCGTTCATCCTGACAGAGACCGGGTATTTGCCCCAGTTCTTTATTATGAAGACCGGGTTCACGGCCACGGATGATACGATCTTCGGGAAGAGTGTGAACTCACAGCCGTGCCTGAGGCTGTCCGTCTCGAATACAAGCGCCCTTTGGTGCAGGTCGTTCTTTATGAACTTTGCGCTGTCGGATATCATGTTCACGTCGCTCGGGTTTATCCATGACGCGGTCCTGTCGCGGATCTCCTTGTCGTCCCAGGCCTTCGACAGGCCCACAAGCATCGCCCATGTGACAGGCCCCTGCGCCTTAGGGTGTCCCGCTATTGGAAGCAGCGATACGTGCCCGGGCTCGCGTATGTATCTGCCGTTGCTCTTGCCCGGTTCCTCATACGGCATCTTGCTGATCGGCCAATGCGAGAAGACGAAGAAATCACCCTCGTACTCGCCGCCGCCCCTGAGCTCGAACGCCCAATTCTCACCGTAATGCCCCCACCATTTCCTGAACGGCACCGGGAACGTCATGTCGGAGACATCCTCGCCCTGCGCGAAGGACTCGAACACCGCCGGCCTGTTCTTGAGGTTCACGCGGCATATCGCCTCGGTCCAGTTCTTCGACGTTTCGTCGAGTTTCGACGGGGACGTCTGCTCGTTAAGGTACCATGCGTAATCTATCTTGTCGCCCTGGACGTTCATCATCGATATCGCCTTCTGGTCGATTATCTCCGACGGTTTGACGCCGCCGCGTTTTACCACCGCGAGTTCCGATATCTCGTTCCAGTCCGTCTCGTACTTGGTTGTTACGACCGGCGTATAGGTGACCTTGCGCACCCCGACGCCGTCCGGGTAGAAGGTGTACCATTCGTCCGCGTAAGGCCTGTCGACCGGGTCGAGCCCCCACCATTTATACTCGGGGTCGGCGAGCAGGTACCTCCAGTGCACTATGACTCGCGCCTTGTTCGACTCGACTATCTCTGCCTTGGACCAGCGCAGCAGCCTGTCTCCCATCGGCTCGCAGCAGCCCTCGGTCCCGCCGCCCCAGATCTCGACGAACTCGTAATAGACCGCGCATTTTTCGTCTATATGCCACCACGGGATGTATTCGGCTTCGTTCCAGAATACGAACTTCGACTTCTCATAGAACGGGAATTCCCTGTCGAATGTCACGACTATGGCGTCCCCGGAAAAACCCGAGAAGACATAATCCCTCTTTACGGCGCCGAACCCCGTATCCTTGTCGGACTTGTCGTCCGACGGCGTCAGCATGACCATCGGCCGCATGAATGTCGCTATGACCGGCGCGTTCCCGTCGGACTTAACATACGGGTAGAAATAATACATTCCGTTGCCCGGGTCCGGCAGGGTGGAAAATTCCATCCAGCCCTCAAGCCGTTTCCCGTCCACATCCCTTTCATATTTATAATAGAAATGCAGGCATTCCGCCTTCTCGTCCCTGATTATCCTGAACGCTTTCGCCTCATGCCCGAAGGAATCGTTGTTGAGCAGGAATTCATACCTCGGGTTCCATTTCGAATTCTGCCCGAGCATGTCCTGACCGTCCCTTATCGCGAACACCCTGACGGTCTTATCGCCGCGCTTGTCCTGCTTGCGCTCTATACCGACGAAATTCGACGGGTCGGGTTTCCCGTCCTTGTCCCTGAAGAGCATTATCCCGCATGTGCCGGAAAGCGGCTTGAATTCCGTCTGCGCGTCGAAATTCCCCCCGAACTTGCTCGGGTTATATATCCCGAATACGCCCACCCTGTCGAGCGAGATCGAGACACCCTCGTCGTTCTCGGAGACGATCCCGCCCTGTGTCGCCGGCCCGAAATAATAGGGCTCCCATTTCTTGCCTTCCTCCGCGGCGTATATCCCGCATGCGAACAGCAAGGCAAATGCCAGCGCGGCGGCTTTCCGTATATTCTTCATCGGCCCTTCCCCGCCTCCCGCAACCTTAGCTGGCCGCATGCAGCATCTATATCCGCCCCCCTCTGCGACCTGACTGTCGAGCTTATGCCGCCTTTTTCCAGCGCTTCCTGGAAGGCCTTCGCCTCTTTCGGAGACGGAGGTGAAAATTTGAAATCCGCCACGGGGTTGAAAGGTATAAGGTTGACCTTGCAGTTCAGCCCCTTCAGCAGTTTCACGAGGTTCTGCGCGTCGGTAAGCGAGGCGTTCACGTCCTTTATCAGTATATATTCGAAGGTTATTATCCTTCCCTTCTCCCTCGTGTATTCCTTGCATACGGTCATGAGCTTCCCGAGCGGGTAAACATTGTTGATAGGCATGAGTTTAGAACGGGTCTTGTCGTCGGCCGCGTGCAGTGATACGGAAAGCTCGAACTGCTCCTTCTCCAGCATATACCTTTGGATACCGGGGATATGGCCCGCGGTCGATACCGTTATCTTCCTCGCGCCTATCCCGAGGCCGTGCGGGGAGTTCATTGTCTCGACGGCCTTCATGACATTGTCGTAATTCGAGAGCGGTTCGCCCGTCCCCATCATCACTACGTTCGTTATCCTCCTGCCTTTGCGCAGAAGGCCGTCCTGTATCGCGAGCGCCTGCGAGAGTATCTCGCCGCAGGTAAGGTTCCTCTTGAATCCCGCGAGCCCGCTCGCGCAAAAATAGCATCCGTACGCGCATCCGGCCTGCGACGAAAGGCATACCGTCTGCCTGCTCGCGCCTCCGTTCGGGTCTTTTGCGGGAATAAGGACCGACTCGACGGTCTCACCGTCCGAAAGCGCAAAAAGGTATTTGCTCGTACCGTCCGACTTCGACATCTGGACGCTGACGAGGGTTACGCCCGATATCTCGTACTTATTCGACAGGTAGCCGCGTAATTTTGCCGGCAGGTCCGTCATATCGGCGAATGACTTCGCGCCCTTCTTGTATATCCATTCGAAGACCTGCTCGGCCCTGTAGGCCGGCTCGTTCAGGCTCTTGAATTTCGCGTAGAGCTGCGCGAGCGAAAGGTCTTTTATGTCTTCCTTCTTTTCCGCCATCATCACTCCACTCTGAACGACCTGTTGGCAATGGCGACGTTCCCGTATCCGTCGTTCACGATGAGATACACCCTGTATAACCCTTTCTTATCGGGGGCCTTCATGCGGAAGACCGTGCCTTCGCAGGTGAATTCCACGGGCACTTCCTTGTTCACGTAATATGCGAGCACGCCTTCCTTCGCAGTGGATACGAGGAACTGGTAATCGAGAGGGTTGCTGTCATTGTCCGACGCTTCCGCGGCTATATCCACCGTCTCTCCTGGCGCTATGCCTTTCGTCTTGCCCAGCTTAAAAGCGGTGATCCTCGGCGGGAGGTTCGACGGCTTGCTTCCGGTATATATCTTGTAAACCTCCCAGAACGCGGCGCGCTTGAAAAGCTTGTAATTCAGGTTCCACCAGGTCAGCGATTCCTGCGTCGTCTCGCCGAGATGGAATACAAAACCTCCGATGTTGTATCCCCTGAACCCGATTATGTCATTCGTCATGTTCCTGTATAAGGCCGCTTTGCCCTGGTCCGGTTCATCCTGCGAAGCGCCGTTCTGGTCCTTCTTCACGTCCCACGGGCCATGCGGGCCGTATTCGGTCACGCAATACGGTATGTTGAGCCCGGACTTGTCCCATTTGCTGTGGGACATCCTTACGCTCCCGTATATGTTCATCCCGAAGATGTCGAGGCTCGGGACATAGTTAACGATATAGGGCAGCGCGGTCGTATCGGCCGACGTATATATCACGGGATGGGCGGGGTCCAGCTTATGCACGAGCTGCACCATCTCCTCGAGGAACTTCGAGAGCTCTATTCGCTGCTCTTCGTCCTTCGTGAAGAATATCGCCTCGTTGCCGACATTCCACATCAGCAGCGCCGGATGGCTTTTGAATTTATTCACATAATCCTCGATCTCTTTCCTCTTCTGCTTTTTGAGGTCGTTATCGCCGATATATGTGTATTTTCCGTCGTTTTCCGCGTAATTCAGCCAGATGCCCGCGTCGACCATGAGGCCGTACTTCTGCGCGGCATCGAAATACTCCTGCGTTCCCTGGTCGGTACCCCACGTGCGCACGGCATTCGCACCAAGCTCCTGGGCGAGTTTCATGTAATCCTCGCCGTCTTTGCCCTTCATGTTTCCGAGGCCCGCGCCCTTTATGTAAAAGGGCTTGCCGTTGACCTCGAGGGTCCAGCTGCCCTTCTGGCCGGCCACCTTGACGATACTTCCCTGTTGTTCCTGCTGGGCCCCGCAAAACGGCGAAACGGCTGCCGATAACAACATCACGACGGCAAATGCAAGGTGTCGTTTATGCATTGTATTATCGCCTTTCCGTTCTTGTAAGATACCTTGTTAATGCTGCAGTTGTCTATCCTGACCGATTTGAAGAACCTGTCGAAATCCATCTTCATTACCAGCGAGAAATACGCCGCTATGACGCCCCAATGCGTGACGACGCAGGCATCATGCGAAACACCGCCTTTTCCCGTGATCACCTTGAACACGCGCCTGACCCTGGAGGTAAAATTCTGCACGCCTTCCCATCCTGGTATCCTCGCCTTCGAAGGCGCCTTTTTCCATGCCGCATACGACTTCGGGAAGCGTTTCTTGACCTCGTCGATGGTCATGCCCTGCCACGCTCCGAGTATCATCTCTTCAAGTTCCGGCACGAGCACTATTTTCGCTCGTGTCACGTCCGCTATTATCTTCGCGGTCTGCGCGGCTCGCTTAAGGTCGCTCGAATAGACGGTCTTTATTCCTTCCCTCTTGAGGCGTTTTGCCGCGGCCCTCGCCTGCCTCCGCCCCGCGGCGCTGAGACCCGGGTCTTCCCTTCCCTGGACCCTTTGCTCCCTGTTCCATACCGATTCGCCGTGCCTTACGATGAATATATTCATTTTACCAGAGTGAAAGTGCGCCTGTGTATGGGCGAAGGGCCGAACTCCCTCAACGCGCTGAAATGGCGGGTTGTCCCGTATCCTTTGTGCCTGCCGAACCCGTATTCCGGGTAAAGGGCGTCGTAATATGACATGATGAAATCCCTTGTTACCTTGGCTATTATCGAAGCGCAGGCGATCGAGATGGAATGTGCTTCCCCGTTTATAATGAGTGTCTTCGGGCACCTGATGCCCGGCGGCGTGGAGTTGCCGTCTATTAGGAGGTGGTCGGGCCTTGCGCGAAGATCCAGGACCGCCATCCTCATCGCCTTTAGGGTGGCCCTGAGGATATTAATGTTGTCTATCTCTTTTTCGCCTACTATTCCTATGCCTACGTGCGCTTTGCCCATTATCTCCGCGTATGCCTTTTCGCGGGAGATCCTCGTAAGCTTCTTGGAATCGGCTATCCTGTTGCTGAAACTGAATTCCTTCAATATCACTGCGGCGGCGACGACCGGCCCGGCTAACGGGCCGCGGCCGGCTTCATCTATGCCCGCGATATTTCTCTTTCCCTGCCTTATAAGCTTTCTCTCATGATACAACATCAGCCTTCTTGCCGACGTTCTTACGCATGTAATAGAGCTTCGCCCTTTTCGGCTTCGAGGACTTGACCACCGTTACCTTGTCTATCGAAGGCGAATGGAGCGGGAACGTCCTCTCGATGCCCTCGCCGTATGATACGCGGCGGACCGTGAACGATGACGATACGCCGGCGCCCCTTTTCTTTATCACGACGCCCTCGAACATCTGGATACGGAACTTGTCCTCTTCCCTGATCTTAACAGCGACCTTGACGGTATCGCCCACCCTGAAAACGGGGACTTCTTTTTTCTCGTAACCTTTTTCTATGACCGCTACCTTACCCATCATCTCTTCTCCTTATGTATCCCGCTTCTGCGGGATTTTGCCCCAATTGCGGAGTCCAGCATATCAGGGCGCATCTTTTTCGTCCTTTTCAACGCCATCTCTCTTCGCCATGCATCTATCTTTTTATGGTCCCCCGACAGCAGGACCTTCGGGACCTTGAGGCCCCTGAAATCCGCCGGCCTAGTATAATGCGGGTATTCAAGAAGGCCCGCCGAGAACGATTCGAACTCCAGCGATTCCTTGTCCCCTACGACCCCGGGCAGGAGCCGCACTACGCAATCGACCAGCGCCATCGCGGGTATCTCTCCGCCCGTAAGCACGAAATCCCCGAGCGATATCTCGTCGGTGACGCATCTGCTCCTGAACCTCTCGTCTATCCCCTCGTAATGCCCGCAGACGATTATGATATGCCGCGCTTTCGACAGTTTCCTGGCGGCCGCCTGGTCGAGCTTCCTGCCCTGCGGCGTCATCAATACCACACGCGCGGCCCTGCTTCGCAAGTCCTGCACGGCGTCGAAGAGCGGCTGCGGCTTTATGACCATGCCGGGCCCGCCGCCGAACGGCTTGTCGTCGACCTTGCGGTGCTTGTCGTCGGTCCAGTCGCGCAGGTTATGCACGCGGATATCCGCTTTCCCGCCTTTCCTCGCGCGCTTTATTATCGATTCCTCGAGCGCGCCCTCGAACATGCCGGGAAAGAGGGTCAGGATATCTATCCGCATATCAGATAATGCCGGATTTCTTCAGTATATGCGATACGGCCGTAGAAGGTTTTGCACCGACTTTCATCCAGTGCAATATCCTCTCCTTCTTGAGGTTGCCGTATGCCGGCCTCTTGGTCGGATCATAGAACCCGAGTTCCTCTATCGCCTTCATATCGCGGCCCCTGTGAGAATCGATGACTATGATCCTCTGGTTGGGCGACTTCTTCGTCCCTAACCTCTTCAACCTTATTACCGCTGCCATTAACTACTCCTCCTTTTCTCTTCTGATATTGGCTCCCACGTCAGACAGTTTGAGCTCTATCCTATCATAACCCCTGTCCAAATGGTAGACCCTTGATACGTCGGTCCTCCCCTTCGCGGCCATGCCGGCAAGCACCAAAGCTGCCGATGCGCGCAGGTCCGACGCCATAACCGGAGCTCCGCTGAGCTGTTTTATGCCCTTGACTATCGCGGAATCGCCCTCCAATTTTATCTGTGCACCCATCCTCGCAAGTTCGCTGACATGCATATACCTGTCGGGATATATCTTCTCCGTGATCACGCTTATGCCGTTTATCACGGACACGAGCGCCATCATCTGCGCCTGGAGGTCCGTCGGGAAACCCGGGTACGGAAGCGTCGTTATGTCTACGGGCTTCAGGTGCCTCATGACGCGCACCCTGATATCCTTCCCGTGCCTCGTTATCGTCACGCCGGCGTCGAGCAGTTTGTCCACGAGCGCGCCGAGATGGTCGTACCTCGCGCCCTTTATCAGCAGGTCGCCCTTCGTTATCGCAGCCGCTATCATGAACGTCCCGGCTTCTATCCTGTCGGGTATCACTTCGTACTCCGCGCCGCCGAGCCGCCTTACGCCTTCTATCTCCAGCAAAGGCGTGCCCGCGCCCTTTATCTTCGCGCCCATTTTTACCAGAAAATCCGCCAGGTCGACGACCTCCGGTTCGCAGGCGGCATTCTCGATGACCGTTTTGCCCTTCGCGAGCGTGGCCGCCATCATTACATTGTCCGTCGCAAGCACCGATGAGCCGAACGCGCCTCCGAGGAATATATGCGCGCCCTTCAGCTGCTTCGCCTGCGCTATGACATACCCGTGCTCTATCCTGATCTCGGCGCCTAGCGCCTTTATGCCTTTAAGGTGCAGGTCGACGGGCCTGTTGCCTATCGCGCAACCGCCCGGGTACGAGACCTGCGCTATCCTGTGCTTCGCTAGTATAGGCCCGAGCACACAGAACGACGCGCGCATCTCCTTAACATATTTATACGGCGCTATATGGTTCTTGTATCCCCTTGGCTCTATTACGGCCCGTCCGCCCTCGAACTGCACCTTGACGCCGAGGTTGCGCAATATCTTCACCATCGTATTGACGTCCCGGAGCGGAGGTACCCTCTTTATCACGCACTTCTCGTCCGTCAACAGCGTGGCGGCCATTATCGGCAGCGCGGAATTCTTCGCGCCGCTTACCTCGACCGTGCCATTTAATTTCGTAGGCCCTTCTATGACTATCTTATCCATGCGGGGTTCAGCGCCTCTTTGCTATCACGATCCTGTCTATATCGTTATAATCTTTTATGACCTCGACATGCGAATACGAACCGCATCCCGCTATGATCCCCCTTACCGCCCCGGACTGCCCGAAACCTATCTCGAGCGCGAGAAAACCACCGCGCCTGAGCCTGCCCGCGGCTTCCGGTACGATCCTTGCGTAAAAATCCAGGCCCTTTGGCCCGCCGTCCAGGGCCAACCGAGGCTCGCTCTTGACTTCCAGGGGCAGCGAATCGTAATCCTCGCTCGGTATATACGGCGGATTGGATATTATGATATCGAACCTGCCCTTTGCCGGGATCCCCTTAAAAAGGTCCGAATTCACGAATTCTATCCCCTCGACGATGCCGTTGGCCGCGGAATTCCCGCGCGCCACTTCCAGGGCTTCTTCGGAGACATCGGAAGCCATTATTTTACAGGACGGGCTCAATTTTGTCAAACTGACCGCTATTGCTCCCGAACCGGTGCCGAGGTCCAGGATCCGCGGTTTCTCGATCCCTTCCCGCTCGATAAGCGTAAGAATCCTTTCGACAAGAATCTCCGTCTCCGGCCTCGGTATCAGCACCGAGCTGTTAACGTCGAACTCGAACCCCATGAACTCTGCGAGCCCTGTTATGTACTGGACCGGGATGCCTCGCGCGTAGGAATCGAGCGCCTCATGGAAGGCCTCTATCTTCTCGTCGTCTGCCTCATAATCGCCTGTATATAATTGCGCGCGGTCGCAATTAAACGCCCAGCACGCAAGCTGTTCAAGTGAATCCATATTTATTTCGCCTCTTTAAGCTTAAGGTCTTTTTCCTGCTTAAGTAACTCCATTATTATCTCCTCGAGGTCGCCTTCGAGCACGTTCTCGAGGTTATGCACCGTAAGCCCTATCCTGTGGTCGGTAACGCGCCTGTCCGGATAATTATAAGTCCGTATCTTTTCGCTGCGTTCCCCTGTGCCTATCTGCGTCTTGCGTTCCCTCGCTATCTTATCGTGCTGTTCGCTCACGGCCTTGTCGAGAAGGCGCGCGCGAAGCACCTTCATCGCCTTGTTCTTGTTCTTCAGCTGCGAGCGCTCATCCTGGCACTGCACGACGATGCCGGTAGGGACATGCGTTATCCTGACCGCCGAATCTGCCGTGTTGACCGACTGGCCTCCGGCGCCCGACGACCTGAATACGTCGACCCTGAGGTCCTTCGTGTCGATCTTGATGTCGACATCCTCCGCCTCCGGGAGCACCGCGACCGATACCGTCGACGTATGTATCCTGCCGGACGCTTCCGTGGCCGGGACCCTCTGCACCCTGTGGACACCCGACTCGAATTTCATCTTCCGGTAGACGCCGTTGCCGTTTATGCCGAAAACGACTTCCTTGAAACCGCCGGCTTCCGATATGCTTGATCCGAGCATCTCGACGGACCAGCCCTGTCCCGCCGCGTATTTCGAATACATCCTGAACAGGTCGGAAGCGAACAACGAGGCCTCCTGGCCTCCCGTGCCGGCGCGTATCTCGACGATGATGTTCTTGTCGGCGTCGGGATCGTCCTCGAGGAGCAATTCCTCTATCTCCTTCTCAAGGACCGGCATCTTCTTCCTGAGGCCCAGCAGCTCTTCCTTCGCGAGCTCCGCGAAATCGGCGTCGTGCGATTTTTTCGCAAGGACGCCTTCAAGCTCCTCGATCTCGGAACCCGCCTTCCTGTATTCCTTGTACTTCGAGACGATGCCTCGCAGCGATGCGAGCTCCTTCGTGAATTTCTGGTATGAGGAGGAATCGGATATCACCTTCGGATCGGTGATAAGCCTCTCAAGCTCCTCATAACGCCTCAGCCTAGTCTCGAGCGCCTCGAACATCAGCATAGGACGCCGTTACTTCTTCCCGTATTTTTTCTTGAACTTCTCGACCCTGCCGGCGGTGTCCATGATCTTCGTCGTGCCGGTAAAGAAAGGGTGGCACTTCGAGCAGATCTCTACCTTGATGTTCGGCTTGACCGAACGCGTATGTATCACTTCGCCGCATGCGCAGGTTATCGTCGTCGGTTCGTATTTCGGATGGATCTTTTCCTTCATCTTGCTCTCCTTTTTTGTTTTTGAGTGTATTATTTCTGCTGCATGTTCATCAGGAATTCGGCGTTCGTCTTGGTCTTGCTTAGCCTGTCGACAAGCAGTTCCATCGCCTCGTCCGAATTCATCTCATTGAGCACTTTCCTGAGTATCCAGATTCGCTTCAGCTCATCCTCCTTCAACAGCAGGTCTTCCTTCCTCGTATTCGACCTCTTGATGTCGATGGCGGGATAAATCCTCTTCTGGAACATGTTCCTGTCGAGCTGGAGTTCCATGTTGCCGGTGCCCTTGAACTCCTCGAAGATGACCTCGTCCATGCGGCTTCCCGTATCCACGAGGGCCGTCGCTATTATCGTCAGCGAACCGCCTTCCTCGACCGCCCTTGCCGCGCCGAAGAACCTCTTCGGCTTGTGCAGCGCGCTCGAGTCGACGCCGCCGGAAAGTATCTTCCCGCTGTGCGGGGCGACCGTGTTGTAAGCGCGCGCTAGGCGCGTTATCGAGTCAAGCAGGACGACCACGTCCTTCTTGTTCTCTACGAGCCTCTTCGCCTTTTCGAGGACTATCTCGGCTACCTGTATGTGCCTCTCGGCGGGCTCATCGAACGTGGAACTTACCACCTCGCCCTTTACCGAGCGCTGCATATCGGTGACTTCCTCGGGGCGCTCGTCGATAAGTAGGACTATCAGGACCACGTCCGGATAATTCTTCATTATCGAGTTCGATATCTTCTGCAGCAGTATCGTCTTGCCGCTGTAAGGCTGCGCGACGATAAGGCCCCTCTGCCCTTTTCCGATGGGCGTAAGCATATCCATTATCCTCATGGATATCTCGCCGGGCTCGGTCTCGAGCACATACCTTTCGTTCGCGTAAAGCGGCGTCAAATTATCAAACAATGTCCTCTCCTTCATCGATTCCGGATGTTCCATGTTAACGACCTCTACCTTCAGCAGCGCGAAATAGCGCTCGCCTTCCTTCGGCGGACGTATCTGGCCGCTGACGGTATCGCCGGTCCTCAGGTCGAACCTGCGTATCTGGCTCGGCGACACGTAAATGTCGTCGGGCGACGGCAGGTAATTGTAGTTTGACGAACGCAGGAACCCGAACCCGTCCGGCAGTATCTCGAGCACTCCCTCGCCGAACATGAACCCTTCCTTCTCGGCCTGCGCCTGAAGTATCTTGAATATGAGGTCCTGTTTCTTCAGCCCGCTTATGGAGTTTATGTTCAGGTCCTTCGCGGCCTTAGTGAGCTCCTGTATCGTCATCTTCTTCAGTTTGGCGATATTGAACACCGGCCCGGACGACTCCTTGGCCTCGGCACCCTCTTTCGCCTCTTTGCCCGGCTGTTTTCCGTTCGTCTCTTCGCTGCTACTTTTCATTCCATTCCTCCTCTTCCATGAACACTTTAAAAGTTCCTCCCTCTTTTTGAGCCAATGCTAATGCCTCCACCGCGCATCCCAGCAGCTCTTCCCCCGAGAAAGCGAACGAAAAATAGTGCGCTATCCCGATGGATGCCGAGACCTTCAGCTTTGCGGAGGCGAAATCGAGCGACCTTAGCGCCTCCAGTATCCGGGCGCTGTGCTGCTTCGCTTCCTTCAGCGTGACGCCGCGCAACAACACAAGGAACTCGTCCCCGCCGAATCTCGCCAGCAGGTCGCGGCCCGTTATGCTGTCCCCTATCGTCCGCGATACCGCCGCAAGTACATCATCGCCGGCGTTCCTGCCGTACCAGCGGTTCACCCTTTCAAGGTTATCTATGTCAATCAGAAGCAGCACGACGGACGGAAGCAGCCTTTTATCCTTGGAGCCGGATATCTCCCCGTCAAGTATCCCGAGGATATCCTCGATCTTGTGGGGGCAGTTTACGCCCCCGCCAGCTTCTTCCATATGGCCCTTACCTGTTTCTCCGTCGATACAATACTTCCTCCGTTATCGACCACAAAATCCGCCGCCTTTACCTTACGGCTCAGGGGCATCTGCATCCTTATCCTCTTGACTATCTGGGCGCGCTTGAGGCCGAACTTCCTGCAGGCCCTTCCGATCTGCACCTCCCTCGGCGCCGAAACAACTATAAGCTTGTCTATGTACTTCTGCCCGCCGGTCTCGAGAAGGAGCGGCACGTCGAGGACTACCACGGCCGAACTATCGGCTCTCCTCGTCCTGCCGACTACCGCGCGCATCCTCTTGTAGACCTCCGGATGCAGTATCGCGCACAGTTTCCTGAGCTTCTCCTTGTCCGAAAAGACCTCCGCCCCGAGGGCCTGCCTGTCTATATACCCGTCATGGCGCAATACTTTCCTGCCGAAACGGGCTACTATCTTCTTCCACGCGGGATTCCCGGGCTCCATCGCCCGGTGCGCGGTATCGTCGGCGTCCACAACGGTCGCGCCGAGCCGGCGCAGCATTTTTGCAACCGTGGTCTTGCCTGTCCCTATACTGCCCGTGACTCCGATTATGAGCATCCTATCTACTTCTTCCCGTATAATTCCAGGTATTCCTTTGCCGACTTATCCCACGAAAAATCGCATCTCTTGGCGTTCGAGACCAGTTTTGACCAAAGCTTCTTTTGCTTATATACGCTTATGGCGCGTTTTACCGCGTCGAAAAGCTCCCATGCGTCATACCTCTCGAAAAGGAAACCGTTGCCCGCGCCCGTCTGCGCGTTAAATTCTCTTATTGTGTCGGCGAGGCCTCCCGTATTCCGGACCACCGGTATCGTTCCGTATCTGAGCGATATGATCTGCCCGAGGCCGCAGGGTTCGTACCTCGACGGCATAAGGAACATGTCGCATCCCGCGTATATCTTCCTCGCGAGCGCTTCATCGAATTTCAGGTTGATAGACGCTTTGTGAGGTATCCTCCTGCTAATATCCTCAAAGAGACGGTGGTATTTCTCCTCTCCCGTCCCGAGCAGTATGAACTGCACATCGAGATCCAGCATCTGGTTGATCATTTGCGCAATAAGGTCGAGGCCTTTTTGGTCCGCGAGCCTCGATATCACGCCTATAAGCGGCAAATCGGCATTCTGTTCGAGGCCGCTCTCCTTCTGCAGCAGAACCTTGTCCCTGCGCTTTCCCGCCGGACCCGGTACCCATTCACCGTAATCTATGCCGTTGAGTATCCCGGACAGCGAGTCCCTGCGCTCCCTCAGCAGCGGGTCAAGCCCGTAGCCGAACTCCGCCTGCTGTATCTCCCGGGCATATGTAGGAGATACTGTCGTTATAAGGTCCGTAAATACGAGTCCGCCCTTCAATATGTTCACCATATCGTAGAACTCGAGCCTGTGCATCGTGAAGTATTCCCATCCGAGCCCGGTTTTTTCGAACTGCTCCTTCGGGAATATGCCCTGATAACCCATATTGTGCACGGTCAGGACCGTCCTTATTCCCTTGTAGAACTTGTCCCTGCCCATCAGTTTCTCTTTCAGGTATACCGGCACGAGGGCTGTCTGCCAGTCGTTGCAGTGGATGACATCGGGCTTGAATTTCAGCTCCTTCGCCATCTCGAGGACACGCCTCGAGAAGAATACGAACCTGTCGAGGTTATCGCCGTAATCACCGGACTTCTCGGCATAAAGGTTGTCCCTCATAAAATACCCGTCGTTCTCCACGAAATGCACGGGCACTTTTCCGGCAAGTAGGGCCTTCGCGCCCTTGACCTTGACGCATTTATATTTCGGGGTGATGACCCTGACATCCGCGCCCGCCTTCTGCAGCGCCACCGGAAGGCTGCCGGCCACATCCGCCAGCCCGCCCGTCTTCGAGAACGGTTCCACCTCGCTTGACGCGAAAAGCACCTTGAGCTTCTTCCTGCTCGCCATATCAGGCAGCCTCCAGCCAGTTATCGCCTACCTTGACCTGCACCTTAACGGGGACGTTCAGCTTAACCACCTGCTCCATCCTTTCCCTTACGATCTCGCGCATCTCCTTCACTTCTTCGGGCGGCACCTCGAATATGAGCTCGTCGTGCACCTGCAGCAGCATCTTCGACTTCAGTTTCTTCTCGTTCATCACGTTATATATATTTATCATCGCTATCTTTATCAGATCCGCGGCCGATCCCTGTATAGGCGCGTTGATCGCCGCGCGCTCGGCGAACTGCCTTACCGAATTGTTACTGCTGTTTATCTCGGGCAGGTACCTGCGGCGGTTAAGTATGGTCGAAACGTAGCCGTCTGCGCGCGCAGCCTCAACCAGGTCTCCGAGGAATGCCTTAACCCTGCCGTACTTCTCGAAATACGCGTCTATGAAATCCTTCGCCTTCGATATCTCTATCTTGAGTTCCTTCGAGAGCCCGAACGGGCTCATCCCGTAGATGATGCCGAAATTCACCGTCTTCGCTATCGAACGCATCTCGGGCGTTACGTCGCCTTCCTTTACGTCGAATATCAACGATGCCGTATGCGTATGGATATCGCGGCCGCTCTCGAACGCCTTCAAAAGCTCCGGGTCCGCCGAGAAATGCGCGAGTATCCTGAGTTCTATCTGCGAATAATCCGCCGTCAGGATCGACCAGCCCTTGCGGCCCGCTATGAACGCCTTGCGTATCTTCCTGCCCATCTCCGTCTTTACCGGGATATTCTGGAAGTTCGGGTCCGATGAGCTCAGCCTGCCCGTAGCGGTGACCGTCTGGTTGAACGAGGTGTGCACGCGGCCCGTCCCCGGGTTGACCAGTTCCGGCAATGCGTCGACATAAGTCGATTTCAATTTCTGTATCTCGCGGTACTTCAGAAGCAGCGCCGGCAGCTTATGGGACCCTGAAAGCGTCTCGAGCACGTCCACATCAGTGGACTGCCCGGTCTTGGTCTTCCTGACGGCCGGAAGCTTCAACTTTACGAACAGTATCTCGGCCAGCTGTTTCGGTGAATTTATGTTGAATTCGGCGCCCGCCGCCTCATATATTTCCGCGGTGATCTTTTCGAGCTGCCTCTCCATCTCCTTTGACATCGTGCCGAGATATCCGGTGTCTATCGCGACACCGCTGAGCTCCATATCCGTTAGGCAATCGATCAGCGGCATCTCGACTTCGTGGAAGAGCTTTCCCATGTCCTTCTCCTCGAGCTGCCTGTCGAGCACTTTTTTGAGCCTGAACGTCGCGTCAGAATCCTGGCAGCAGTAATCCTTTGCCCTGCCCACCTCGACTTCCTTCATCGTTATCTTCTTCTTGCCCTCGCCTATCAGTTCCGTTATCGGCGTCTTCTTTAAGTCGAGGTATTCGAGCGTTATGTCTTCGAGGTTATGGTTCGATTTTGACGGATTAAGCACGTATGATGCGACCATCGTGTCAAAGACCGCGCCTTTTATATCTATGCCGTTGACCGCCAGCAGGAGCTTCTCGTATTTTATGTTCTGGCCGATCTTGGCTATATCCCTGTCCTCAAGCACTTGCTTAAGGGCTCCGAAGAGCCCTGCCTTGTCGAACCCGCCTTTTACGTCCCCTATCGGCACGTAATAAGCGCTTCCCTCTTCCCAGCAGAACGATATTCCGACCGGTTCGCAGGACATCGGGTCTGTCCCGGTGGTCTCAAAATCAAGCGCGAACTCTTTCTGGCCCGACAATTCCTTTATGAGCCGTTTAAGCGCCGCATCGCCTTCCACGAGCTCATATTTGCCGGATATCTGTTTCCCCGGGGCCGAATAATCCTTCAGCAGGCTCTTGAACTCAAGCTCCGAATAGATCCCGTAGAGCTTCTCCCTGTCCGGTTCGGCAAGACGCAATTTCTCGAGGTCTACATCTATAGGCACTTCAGTGTCGACGGTCGCAAGGTCCTTGCTCATCAACGCCTGGTCCTTATGCTCGGTTATCTTTCTGCGAAGGCTTTCCGATTTAATCTTATCGGCACCCGCGATCACATTGTCGAGGCTTCCAAATTCCTCCATAAGCTTCTTCGCGGTGACTTCCCCTATGCCCGCAACACCTGGAATATTGTCCGAGGCGTCGCCCATCAACGCTATAAGGTCGACAATGCCCTCAGGAGGCACGCCGTATCGCTCTTTTACCGCCTCCCTGTCGTATATGAGCCCATCCTTATGGACGTTGTATACTTTGACATGGGGTCCGACGAGCTGAAGCATATCCTTGTCGCCCGTCACTATATAGACCTCGTAACCTGCGGCAACTGCCGACTTCGTCAGCGTAGCGAGTATATCATCCGCCTCATAGCCCTGCAATTCAAAGACCGGGATATTGTACGCCCTGACCACATCCTTTATTATCGGCATCTGGTCGACGAGCTCATCCGGCATCGGTTTGCGGTGTATTTTATACTGCTCGAATTTCTTGTGCCTGAACGTGGGTCCCTTCAGGTCGAACGCCATCGCGAGATAACCCGGCTTCTCGTCCTTGATGATCTTGTTTATCATCGTAATGAAGCCGTATATGGCGTTCGTCGGCTGCCCCTTCGAGTTTGAGAGAGCGCGTATGGCATAGAAAGCCCTGTAACAGAACGAATTGCCGTCAATAAGGAATAGGCGCCTTTTATCGGACATATCTTTATATGAAATTTCTACTTTTTAATGGGTACATTTCCGGTGTAGGCAATGTGCGGGAAAAACAAACAGGCGTGAAACCCAAACAAGACTGGTTGCTCTATTCCTTGAGCTTTATTGCCGTGCCATAAGCGTAGACATAACCGCTATAGTTGAAATAGTTTATGCCTATGACGCAATCGGCTCCCAGGTCCCTGGCCGCATCCTTCAATTTTGCGTTCAAACCGTCCAGATTCACCTCTCCGCCGCGCGCCGATACTATTCCGACGACCTTATAGGAGTCCTTCATATCAGCCGTCGTAAGGACTATATCCTTCTGTTTGCCGCCAGAAGGCTTCGTCTTTGTTATGACCTGCGCGAACACCGTAGAAGCGGCAACCGCCGCGGCCAATACCACCGACACGACTATAAGCTTGCGTTTCATAGTACCGGCTCTCCTCTGGAATTAAGTACTGTCGCCGTGAGGAATATCACGAGATTCTTCTTTACGCTGTTCGTATGATGCGTCTTGAAAAGATTTCCGATCAACGGCACATCTCCGAGGAACGGGACCTTCTTCTTCGTCACATTCTCGTCTTCCCTGATAAGGCCGCCAAGAACAACAGTCTCGCCGCTCTTTATAACGACCGATGTCTGTGCGGTCCTCGTATCTATGACCGGGTATCCGAGGCCGTCCGGGAACTCCGTTGAAGCCGTGATAGGAAGCTGGTCCACAAGGACGCTTACCTCGGGATGTATATCCATAGTGACCACCTGGCTGTCGCCGGCGACCGTAGGAGTGACTTCAAGCATTATCCCTGTGACCTTTTCGGCCACCTTATAAACCTCTACCATTACCGGGAACTCCGGGCTGCCTATATTCGTCCTCGTGAAATCCGACGCATAGGGGACTATATTAGCCAACTGTATGTTCGCCATCTGTCCTGAAAGGGTCGTTACCGTGGGGGATGATAAAAGGTTTGCCTTGCCTTCTTCCTGCAGCGCCTTCAGGTATACCTGTATGACGCTTCCGGCCTGGGTGAACCTGCCCAGCTTAAGGCCTAAACCTGACGTCTCATTGGCCATGCCGAATATCGCCGCATCAGCCGCGTCTTCGCTTATCGACGGAGAGGACATGTTCACGCCCATATTGCTAAAGCGTCCGTTCTTTTCCGAATGCCTGTCCTCCCTCGACCACCACCACTCCACGCCGAGTTCCTCGATATCCGTCATCTCGATCTCGACAAACCTCGCCTGGATCTTTACCTGGCTCGGGCCCGTGTCCCAGAGCATTATAAGGTCCTTTGCCAGCGTCTGGTTGCTCGGTGTATCCGTAACCGTAAGCACGCCCGTCACCTCGTCCAGGACTATCTTCCTCTCGGGATTCTCCGGAAGCGCCTGCTGCAGGTATTCCTGTATGGTAGAAGCTTCCCCGCCTGACACTGAGGTATCGGCGACCGTCTCTTCCCCTTCCGCCGCATGGCACACGGGAATATACGCTGCCGACATTACTATCAGAGATATTACCGGAATATATAGGAACGTTCTTATCATATTTTTCACCTTATTACCTCCCCTCTGGCATTGATGATGCTGGCCGTGATGAATATAAGGAGGTTCTTCTTGCGCTGTTCTTTGTAATCATACTGGAAAGCCTTCCCAAGCAGCGGTATATCCCCCAATACCGGGACTTTTCTCTTGATCACCTGCTCTTCATCCTTGATCATCCCGCCAAGGACTATCGTCTGACCGCTGTCGACTACGACGCTGGTTTGCGTAGTCCTGACATCCACAACAGGCCATCCGAGGTCTTCCGGGATAAGCGGTATCGAGTCGTCGGCGGTAACGTTACCGAGTTCACCGGTCTCACCGCTTGTCGTAAGCGTCGATATCCGCACCTGATCTCTCAATATGCTGACCTCGGGATGGAGGTCAAGCGTTATCGTGTTCGAGCCTTCGGTCACATAAGGAGTGGCCTCGAGAAATATACCTATCGGCTTCTCGGCAAGAGTTAGCTTATAGCTCCATATAGGGTCTTCCGCCGTACCGATATTTTCAAGCGTAAAGTCCGAAACATACGGCTGGGTCCTGACTACCTGGATATTCGCCATTTGGCCGGCGACCGTCGTTATCTTCGGGGATGACAACAGGTTCACCTTGCCCTGCTCAGCCAAAGCCCTGAGGTTAGATACTATATAATCACCGGATTCCAGCACTTTATAGAGCGCCAGCTGCCCGGCAAAATTCCCTGTTATAGGGAACGTGGATTCAAGGTCGTTATTCCAATGGACGCCCTGATAATCGGCGCCGGGAGTAGGATCGCCCCAACGCATGCCCCTGAAACCTTTGCCGCTAGGATGGCCCTGTTTGTAGAAATCCCACTCAATACCGATCTCCATGAGATCGGTAACATCGACCTCTACGAACCTTGTCTCGATCATGACCTGTTTTGGCCCTATCTCGAACTGTTTTATAAGGTTCTTTATCAGGTTATGGTTCGACTTGGTGTCCGTAACGGTAAGGAGTTTTGATGACTGGTTATACGTTATCTTCCGGCCTTCCTGCGGAGGAAGGCTGTCTTTCAGGTAATTCGCGACGTTGATGTCTTCTGCAGACACCATACGGGGGAGTATTAGAAGGGACGCCAGCGCAAAAAGACAGAGATTTTTTACCATATTTATTCCGCCTCTTTGACCTCAAATTCCTTCAGTTTAACTTCCCTCGTCTTGCGCTCCGGGTATTTAAGCTTATACGTCCTTGTCACGAGGTCTTCTATATCCCTCATGCGCTTGCTCGTTACGTATACGTAATTTGGCTCTACTTTATAGCCCAACTGCGTCGTCTTGAACGCAATATCAAGCACGTCCAGCAACGGCATTGGCGTTGCAGTGCTCAATGATATCTTTATAGGGGCATCCTTCGTGAGGGCTGCAAGCTCCCTTTCATCCACGACTATCGTGACGCCGGTCATCTCCATAAGCTGACGTATCAGGTCCTGGATATCAGCGTCCGTGACTGAAATCGCAGGGACCATCACGCTGCGCATCTTATCGATAAGCGCCTTCTTGGCCTCCTGTTCGGCCCTCTCGGATTCCGATATAACCTCTTCAACCTGAAGCTCTTCCTTTACCGGCGCAGCCGGAGGCAGCCAACCCTTGTCGACGTCTCGCAGGGCTGCCTGCTCTGCCGTGTCCTTCTCTTCCTTCAAAACCTTCCTATCATTAACTATATCTTTTCGCTCTTCTTTGGTCGATTTTTCCCTTGAATACAGTTCTTCTCCCTTATGGGCCTTCTCGAGCCACAACCTGGCTTCGGAGTCATTAGGGTTCGCGGCCAACGCAGTTTCAAAATCCGCTATTGCGGCCGAATACTGTTTGTTCGCGTAATTTGCTTTACCCCTCTTCATAAGGGTGCCCGATATTGATGCGGGGACATCCTTAGCCATGCCTTCCTTGCACAATTCCACATAGTGCGAGGCTTGCTTGTTCTTCGGGTCTAATTGGACGACTCTTTCGAACATCTTCTGGGAGGTCTCGTAATCTTTCGCGTCGTATGAGGCTTTTGCCTGCTTAAAGAGGTCTGCAACGAGGGATTTCTTTTCTACTTTCTTCTGCTTTGCCAGGTCCTCGGCTATTATTTTTGCCTCAAGGGAATCATTAGAATATCCGGCTCCCGTGGCAGCGTAGGCTTCGTCCCCGGCAAAATAATACAATGAGATAATAAAGAACAAATTGAAAGTCAGAAAGATACAAAAAAATGGCGGAACCGTTCTTTTAACCCCATTGGTAATATCCATTTATATCATCTCCCCTTTTTAATGACCCACTCTTGATCCTGGCCGTATATTATCACACTATCGGCCTTAATGTCAAGAACTTTATAACCATTTATATCATCTCCCTTTTTCACTTCATATGTCTTGTCATCCATGGAATTGAAGAGCTTTCCAATCAATTCTTTGCTCTTCACGGGTTTCTTGAATTCCAGTGTCAGCTGTCCATCCTTGTTCTCGGCCCTAATCTGTTTCGAATTTATCTCGAGCACCTTATAATCCTTGAACTTCTCGCCCTTCTTCGCGAAATATGTCTTCCCCGACCAGTTAATCTGTCCTATTATAGTGCCGTCCTGCTTCTGTATGAACCCCGTATATATGAACGGCAGGTTTGTTGCCCCTATGGACACAACTTTAAGCTTGTCCGGAGTAAAAACCGGCGGAGGAGTTTCCGGCTTGATGAACAGGTTCCTGTCTAGGAGCTGCTGGTATCTTGAAGCGGCAAACGGGGACTTTATGCTTTCTATAAGCGTAGAATACGCATTAGACGCGTCAACCGTAATATCATCTGACTTAATTATGCTATCCTCGCCTGTCGGGACCGAGAAATCCTTAGGCGTAAACAGTACCGGCGCCAACCATAGCAGTATAAACCATAATATGAACAATGCGATCGCGGCTATCTTATAGATGCCTTTCATATCTTATCCGCCTGCTGTATTGCAGCCACTATAACGGCTTCCACTTTAAGCTCGCCCTTCTCGCCGGTCTCCTCATTAAGGACCTTGATCTTGAGCATGTCCACTCTGAAAGGTATACCGGAAACATATATCTTATACAAGAAACCGAGAAGGTTGTCGTTCTTGCATTTGAATGACATCCTTACAGGGAACTCCCTGAACATCGGCTCCTTGCCGCCGTCATAAGTCACGTTCTTCGATTCGAGGAACTCTATTGACGACACCTCAGGAACCTTCGCCTGCAACATCAAATCCATGATCTCTTTTATTATCTCGAGCTGCTTAGCCCTGACAGGCAGATCGGCTGAAACGGGAATATCGTGCTCATATCTTTCGAAACCGAGCCAGAACGGGAACTGGAAATCTATCGGCATCCCTTCTTCCTTTATCTTGTTCTGGACCCTGTAAAGTTCTTCCTTGAACTTTAACGCATCGCCGGCTTCCTTCGGCATCTTTGATTTCGGGTTCGAGAAGAGCCCGGCACTCAATTGGTCGTTCACGTCCTTAAGGGCCTTAAGCTGTTTTTCGAGCCTGAGCCTATCCCTATTAAGGACGGCAAGCCCCTGATCCTTATAACTCTCGAGTTCGCCGGTCTTATCCTGTATGGATCTCTCGAGGGAAGACCTGTCGAAAGCGACAAATATGGCGACACAAAGGGACCCGAGGAACACGAGCCCCAGCACAAGTTTCGTCATTACATGCGGCTTAATGCCCTTTGCCATATCTACTGTCCTGCCTTCAGTTTGAACTTGATCGAAAAATCCCTCAACTGGCCAATACCTTCCTCGGAATCCTTCGGAAGGCTAGCGTAGATTATTTCAACCGAATCGAACAACGATGACGCAGAAAGCTTGTTCTTGAACTCCGTTATAGTGAGAAGGTTCTCTGAAGTCCTGCCTTCTATAGAGACCCAATCCTTCTCTTCGCTAAGCGAGGTCAACCACGTCTCTTTCGGGAGCAGCTTCTCGACTTCAAGGAGCGCCTCCAAAAGCAACGATCTCCTTATAGCGACGCCTTCGAGCGGTTTTATCTTCTGTTCGCCCTTCTTGATATCGTCTTTCAGCAACGCTATTTTCGCTTTCACGTCGTCATATTGCGCCAATATGTCGTCGAGAAACATTATCTGTTTCCTGAGCGCACCGGACTGGAACCATATATTCATCGCTATCGTGAAAGGTATCAGCGACAGCATGACCCCTGCCGCCATTATCCAGATCCTTTCCTTCTTGAAATCCCTGTCCTCTTTCCTTTCGGCAGGCAGCAGGTCTATATTCGTGGGGCATCTCTGGAGCAGGCGCAGGCCGAGGCCTATCGCGGCCCCGAACCTCGACTGGAAATCTATGTCTACCCTGAGGTTTGAAGGGCATTTTATCTTCTGGCCGAGGTTCGCGCGCCTTATCTGCATTCCTAGGCCTTTTGCAAGGTAGTCCTCTATGCCCTTCAGCTTCGAACCGCCGCCGGAGAGTATTACCTCTCCAAAGACTACGTCCCTGCCGTGCTTTGACTTATAAAATTCCAGGGATTGTATTATCGACGAGACCATGTCGGAGACAACTGTATTAAGTATGTTTACCAGCTCCTGGCCCGTAGAGCTTATGTTCGACGGCACGAGGTTGTCCGACGGGACGACCATGCCTTCCTTGCGCTTGAGTTCTTCGGCCTTGTCGAACGGTATGTTCATTTTCGACGCTATCGCGTGCGTCATTTCATCGCCTGCCACAAGCACCGAGCGCACCCAGAAGCCCTTTGCGTCGAGGACTATCAGGTTCGTCGCCTTCGCTCCTATATCTATTATGACGCCTTTGGCGAGAGGCTCGTTGTAGGTGATCGCGTTGAGTAGTGAGAGCGGGCTCACGTCGACGATCTCGACGTTGAGGCCGGTCCTCGAAAAATTCAATAACGTGGCCTCGACAAGCTCCTTCTTGGCGGCGACAAAGAGCACATCCTCTTCCGGGCCGGCACTGCTATGGAATATCTGGTGGTCCCAGGTTATCTTATCAAGGGGGAACGGAACCTGCTGCTGGGCCTCGTATTTTATTATCTTGTCTACTTTGCCTTTTTGTATCTTGGGGAGCTTAAGGAACCTGATGAAGACTGATTGGCCTGAGAGGGATATTGCAGTATTGCCGCTTCTGATCTTTTCTGTCTTGAGGAGCCCTTCGAGACCTTCCCTTACGAGGGCTTCGCGTTTCTCCTGGTCGGGGTGCTGAGTGAGGTCAAAAAACTTTGCCCGAAGGAGTTGCACGCCTTCGGATGTCTTCTCAAGCTCTACGAGCTTGACTGAGCCTGCGCCTATATCGATTCCAAGAGCACGTTTTCCCATATGGCTTGCGTATATTCTATAAAATTAGAACCCGGTTGTCAATTATTTCTTTTTCCAAAGCAAGATTTTGACGCTCCTACTTGCGTGCTCTCTCCAGGCGCTGGCATTCGACCATATTCTCAATAGCATTCTCCCTTATCTTCCCGTCCTTAGAAAAATTATTTGCTATGGAATAACAGAAATATGCGGCCATTGCGTTCTTGCCCTTCTCGGGCTGCTTTTGCCTTCTTGCCTTCTTGAATAATCCGTCTCCTGTCTCCGAGTACCGCGTGCTTATATCCTGAACGAGTTGCTGGTCCTTTATTAACAGCATCATATTGGATGCAAGAGAGAAATAATAATCACTGTACAATGCCGGCGGGTCGACAAAATATTTCTTAAGCAATACCTGCATATTTAAATCTGCAATGGCCCTTACCTCAGGCTTTACGCTTGACAAAACATTTCTGTAGCAGTCAATGCCTATCCTGTAATAACCTGCCCTCTTGCCTACAGGGACTTCCTCGCTCCTCTGCTCGCAATCTTTCGCTTTTCTTATACATTTCAAAAAATACAGCTCTGCCTGCTCCTCATTTTGGAAGTTTGAAAGAACAGACTGCAAGTCTTCCTTTGTATATACAATTCCCGGAAGCAAATCATCTTTAGGTTCCAGTAACGCGGCTGCCCTGTCCTTGCCCCATATTTTGACAAGCAAGTCCTTAGCCTTTAATGCATATCTTGTCTCACCATACGCGGAAATAAGCGATAGTGCTTCGGTTTCTGATTTAATGTATTCTCCGTTATCATACTCTATCACGGCTATAGAGTAGGACTTCTCGGCAGTCTTCTCCCTTGCCTTTAGAAGTTCTGCCGATCCGCGTTTTGCGGAGTCCGGATCAATCTGCATCGCAATATTAAAATGGGATTCGGCGGCAAAGAGCATTCCGTTTTCCGGAGTTCCGTTCTTAAGGCACCAATCGGCAAGCGACAGATGGTCTTCCGCGGATTCCGGATCGATGTCTTTCAGCTTCTGCCGATATAAATCACCTTTGGTAAAAAGCTCTTCGTCGGCAATATCTTTCTTTATTATCTGCTTTATCCAATCCCTCGGGAGAACGCAGGTACCGCCTTTAGTCATCTTTACGGTAAGCATCCCGTCTTTTTCTCCGAGTATCCTGCCGACAATGACACGTCCGCTCTCTTTTAGGATTACATCATCCGCCCGGACTACGGCCCAAGCCGATGCTGCGGCATAAGCCAATATGAATATCCAAACTTTATGTATTCTCGCTCTGTTCATTCCTTTATTACCTCTGATATAATATGCTTACCCTGGGTAGATAAGTTATAGTCATGTCCTCGAAGACCGGCGTCTCGCTGCAATCCGTGTCGATCGAGGATAAATTTATCTTATAGTAGATTGAGTTTGAGGACCCCCCTATTGCCCCGTTATATGCAGCATTCACCATTCCGCTTCCGATATCCGTTTGTACGTTACATATTTCACTTGCCGGGCTAGCGGTGGAAGGTATGCTAATAGTCCATGAAGCCGTACCCCATATTACGGGATTACCGCCGTTAAGTAACGATGCCGCAAATGCGGACGACTGGTAAAACCCGGTATCGGGTATGACCCTTACCTCATCCCATGTTGTGGAGGAATGCTGCCCGTAAAGCGTCAGGTACCATGCGCTGATATTCCAGGTATTGCTGGGGCAAGCTATATCGTGACAGTCATACCTATCATAAGACATGCGCGAACTGGTATGTATCGGAACTGCCATAAAATTAGCGGACGGAGCTGAACACGCTATAAACCCGGTATATGTACCGTTATGATAGTCATATTGTTCGGCGGTATTTATGTTCCCGACCGCGAACCAGACCCGGTAATTTGGCGACAAATCGGGGCTCACGGCAAGTTTCAAAGTATATATTTCCGGCATTACCCCGTGATACCTATCTATCCCCTCTTCAAAAAAAGTAACGGCACCTGCTGTAGGATCGGTACAAAAATTATAGTGGTCCGTAAATTGGTCTGTATAACCGTACAGGTCGCCCAGCCTGTATAGACGCATACTGGTGTTACTCATCTTCAGGAAGATGCTGCTATCGGGAAAATCCTTGCCTTTTTTTGCATTACCGGCAGCTGTGGCAGAATCATCCCATATTACTGACGCAGGAGGCCTGGTCATATCCCTGCCTCCCGGATAGTTATATGCAAATCTCATCATCAGCAAGGATCCATATGTGGTGCCGGCGGCGAAACTAGTGAAATCTATATGACCGCCATCGTCTATTCCGTCCCCGTCTACATTCGGGATCTGAAAGGCCCTAAGCGAGAACCTTTTTCCGAATACCCAGTCCGGCCTTAATTGGAATTTAGGGTAAATCCACGGGGACCCCGAATAGTCTCCGGTACCATAAATCTCCATATCGCCGTCGGCATCGGCATCTCTTATTTCTCTTGTCGACAGCCCGCCGGACAATTTTGTCCACGCCCAGACACTGAAGCCGTTCTCGACCACTCCGTCTCCGTTCGTATCGTAATTGTCCTCGTCAAAATTATCCCAAACTCCGAGCTTGATGGAATTCGGAACTGCCGTATAACCGCCGACCGCGGGATATTTGACGCTGTCGCCTTCCGTCGAGACCACCGGGCATGAATTCATCCATGTCACATTCTGGAACGTCGGGCTGTCGATTGCGCCGTTGCTGTTCGCGTCCTCGCCCGCGTCCAAAATGCCGTTATAGTTCGCGTCCTCGCCGCGGAACTGCTCCTTTGCCGTATAATTAAGGATGCTGTATATCCTCGCGACCGCGGTGAGCTCCTGCCTTGCCTTGACATCCTCAACCGCGCCGTCCGAATTATTGTCTAATCCGACCGTGCCGGTCGAGACGATCTCGTATAGACCGCCCGGGTGGAAACAGAAATCCGTCGTATATGTGCCCTGTTTGACCTTGTTCGGGTTGAAATTATTCTTGATGGCCTCCTTCTGCGGATTGTTCAGTATGGTCGGATTTATGTTGTCTATAAAAGCATTGAAACCTCCCTGTGCCGCAGTCCCGTTCCAGCTCCGGAACGGGGAGACCATTGTCCTCGCGGTGACTATCGCGTTGGCTACCTGAGCCGCGTTCACATCCGTGCTGACAAGCGGGCGCAGGACCGCGCGCAATACCTCCCTCCTTGCCGTGTTGATATTGACCGGCGACTTGCTCTGGTAATTATTACTGGTAAGCAACGGGGCGGCCGCGTCCTCGCTGTATTGGTCTATATAGCTGTTGACGGTCACGAAGTCCCTTATAAGGGCATAATTAGCCCTCTTTGCCGTCAGGTCGGCGCCCGGCATATATTCGACTATCCCTTCCTTGGTCGCATAACCGCCCGCAGGCCTTCCGGAGACCATGCTGTCCGCATTCGCCTGTGCCCATCCCGGAATGGCCAAAATGGTCCCGAGATTGCCAAGGATGACATTCAGGTTCGGGTTGGTGTCGTTTATGTTTATCTGTGAATTGGTGTCGGTAACCCTCAACGAACACACGGCGATATGCCCCCTGCCGACATCGCCCAGCAATCCGCTCGTTGAATTGCCTGCTGTGCCGTCGCGGCCGTCGAATGACGGCTGCGTGGAACTCGTATATGCCCAATCGCATGCGGTTGTAGGGACTGCATTGAAATCGCTTGTGGCAAGCATCCTGAGGTGTGCTATCGAAAGGTTTACCCCCGCTTCAGCCGCGTTCTTTGCCTTCATCTTCAATACATAATTGGCGGCGTCCTTGAGGTCAACCATCATATTATACGCGAAAGAGGTCGCAATCATAGCCAGGAGCGCAAGGATCCCTACCGTTATGATGAGAGCGACACCCTTCCTGTTACTGCTATTCATTGCTTCAACCCTATGGTTTGATTGAATGCCCACGGGGGCATTTTTGCTCAAAAAAAATAATTCTTCTTTTATCGGTTTTCTTATTTTATTAAAGTATACAAGATTATCACCGTGATGTCAAATATTTCTTTTCAAAAGCAAGATTTTATACATCTACTTGCGCGCTCTCTCAAGGCGCTGGCATTCTATCATTTTCTCGAAGGCATCCTGCCTTATCATTTCGTCTTTTGAATAATTGTTTACGATCGAGAAGCAAAAATACGCCGTTTTGGCTTTTTCTGATTTCTCAGGCTGCTTCATCCTCTTCGCTTTCTTAAACAACTCGTCGCCCAGCTTGGAATATTGGACGGTAAGCTTTTCTATATAAGACGGGTCCTGTATCTTTAGAATATATCCGGCCATCAGCGCGTAACGTGCATCGCTGAACGGCTCCGGTTTACCGTCAAAATATTTTTTTAATGAGCCTTGCATCTTGAAGTCGGCGGATTTCTTCACTTGGCCTGCGGCTGAACCCGAAACGACATCGTAACATGATATCGCTGCCATATAATACCCGCCCTTCCTGTCTTTATCGACCTCCTCCGCCCGCTCCTCGTAATCTATACCGCGATCAAGGCACTTCATGAAATACGCCTGCTTGCGCTCTTCGGTGCCCATATGGGAAAGCACTGATTGCATCTCTTCAACCGTAAATACGATCTCGGGCAGGTTCTGCGGGTTATCGAATATCTTCGGCGCCCTGGCATTACCCCAGATCTTCGCTATAAGCCCCCTGGCTTTTCCCGCAAAAGAGGAATCCGGGTAAAGCGAAATCACCGATATCGCCATCTGTTCGGCCTTAAAATATTCGCCCAGCTTATATTCGGTTTCCGCTACGGAAAACAGTTTTTCTGCCTCTTTCTCCTGTGCAGCGGCAAGCTCCTTGCCGCCTTTTTCGGCAAATTTCGGGTCCAACTCTTTCGCGGCCTTATAGTGCCTGTCGGCCATTTCAAAGAGCCCGTTGTCCGCGGTGGCATTATCAAAGCACCACTTGGCGATGCTTAACTGCGCTTCGGCATCATTCGGGTCAAGCATCTTGAGCTTCGAAAGGTATACGTCCTGCTTCGTATAAAGTTCCTCTTCCGGTATCTCCGCTTTCTTTATGTTCTTTATCCACGCTTTGGGAAAGGTGCTCTTTCCCCCCGTCTTGAGTTTCACGGTCACATGAGTGTCGCTTTCCTCGATTATCTTCCCGTCTATCTTTTCCCCCGCCTCCTTCAACTCAATAATATCCGCCTGCGCCTCGCCCAGGCACAAGATAACGGCAGATAACAACAAAACGAAGGCCAAATTTTTAAGTCCCCGCATCTCTTCTCCTATTTGCAATATACGATCTCAACCGGCGGAAGATAAGTCAACGTTACGTCTTCGAGGACCGGTGTTTCCGTGAAATTGGCGTTAATGCTGGAAAGCAACGCGATAAAGGCCGCGCCTCCCGAAACGCCTCCTATCGGGCCGTCTTTCGACACCGCTGCCGCGCCGCTGCCGGTGTCAACCTGCATCGAAACCTGTTCAGATGAGGCGTTAGCGGTTGAAGGCACCGTCACCGTCCAGGATATCGTCCCCCACCTGACGTTCTCCCCCGCCATGAAGGTCGGACAGCGATATGTCCCGTCAGGGGATATTATCCTCAGTTCGTCCCATTGCGGAGAAGCGTTATTCCCGTAAAGAACGGGATACCATTGCGTAAGCTGCCAGCTGTTTATGTCATTGTTGGTTATTGTCCAGAAACCGTACCTGTCGCGCTTAAGCTCGTTCGACGCGTCGGCATGGAACGGTATCATCACATAACCGGTAGTCGTCGGGCTGAAACCTACGCTGCTAAGGAACCATCCGTTACTGAAATTATAATACCTGTGCCAACCCTGCCCTACGGCTAGATAGACGCGGTAATTGGGGCTCTGCGCGTTACTAACGACGAGTTTCAGGGTCTCCCTTACGGGGCATACGCCGTGGAACTGCTCCGCCCCCTGGTCGCCAGACGTTGCCGTATAATCGAAATAGTGGTTAATCTGAGGATCGCTTAATCCATACAGGTACCCAAGGTTGTAGGTTCGCTCGTTCCTCAGGGCGGGGCTGTTTTTCCACATGTGGAGCAGTACCTTGCTGTCAGCAAAATCCTTTCCCTCCCTTGCCGATGAGGGCTCGCTTGTGGCAGAATCGTTAGCCACGGTCCATCCCGGCCGGGTAATATCCCTCCTTGGAGAGTATTGGAAACCCCAATTCTGCGTCCACAGTTTACCTTTAACCTGCCCTGCCCACGAAAAATCGATATGCCCGGAATCTTCCCATCCATCGCCGCCCGGGGAAGGCCTTAGAGATACGCGAAAGGAGAAAGTACCTCCGAATGTCCACTTGCTGATATCCGCCAGCGCGAACTTCGGCCAACCCGATCCCCACATCTCGCATTCGCCGTCAGCGTCGCTGTCGGATATGTTCAACACCCCGTTCTGCTGCTGCCAGTTCGACCAACTGTATCCGTTCTTGCTGACATTGTCGTTGTCTTCGTCGAAACCATCCCAATAACCGAGTTTCAGTGAATTGGGGATCGTCGAATAGTTCGCGGCATATACAAGGCCCTGGTCTTCGTTTGACAGTACGGGGCATGAATTCAGCCATGTCACCCTTGAAAAAACAGGCAGTTCAAGGATACCGTTGCCGTTTTTATCCTCGCCTGGGTCCAAGACACCGTTATAATTGGCATCCTCCCCGCGGAACTGCTCTTTTGTCGTATAGTTCAGGACCTCGTATATCCTGGCGATGACGACGGTCTCCTGCTTAGCCGATACCATGTCGATGATATCCGAAAGGTCCCCGTCCGAATTGGCATCAACGCCCGTCGTTCCAGTGGATGTTATCTCAAAGAATCCGCCCGGGTTAAAACAGAAATCCGTGGTGCTTGTCGAGGGCTTTATCCTGTTCGGATTGGCGTTATCCTTGACATTAGCCCTGTCGCTTAAACCGAGCGCAGGCGTTATGGAAACGTTATCGATAAAATCGTCAAAACCGCCTGCCGCTGTTGCGGCATTCCATCCCCTGAACGGCACGGTGTTGCGCTGGGCAATGATCGCGGCCGCAAGCGCCGCCGCTTGCTGGTCGGTGATCACTCCCCTTAAGACAGCCTGAAGGACCTCGGAGCTCGCGGTATTAATATTTACCGGCGACTTCCTCTGGTAACTGCCTGGCCCCAGAGGGACCGGTGCGGTAGAATCCTCGCTGTTTTCGTCGAAATAACCGTTCACGGCAATATAATCCCTGATCACGGCATATTTCGCAGCTGTCCATCCTGTCGAGGTCATCACCTCTTCCTTCGTCGCGAACGGCCTGTTAGCGTTGTCGGCGATAGCTTCTCCGTCCGCCCTCGCGAGGCCGAGAACCTCCGTGAGATTGCCTAGGATATCCCTGAGGTTCGGGTTTGTGTCATTGACGTTTATCTGAGCATTGGTGTCAACCACTTTCAGCGAGTATACGGCTATACTGTTCCTGCCGACATTCCCAAAAAGGCCGCTTGTGGAATTGTTCACAGTCCCGTCGCGCGCATCGAAAGACGGACTCGACGCGTTTGTATAACCCCAATCACATGATGCCGTCGGTGTGGCGTTAAAATCCGTTATGGCGAGGTTCCTCATATAGGCAATCGCGAGGGCTATGCCGGCATCGGCTGCGTTCTTGGCTTTCAGCTTGAATACATGGTTAACCGATCCCTTGAGGTCAAACATCATATTGTAGGCAAAAGACGTCGCAAGTATCGCCATAAGCGACAACATGCCCACCGTTATTATAAGCGCGACGCCCCTTTTCTTCCTTAACATGGTCATTTCCTCTTCTTGCCGCCGGAAGGAAATGCACCGATGTCGTTGCGCGAGCCGTCCGGATCGTCATACTTCTTGTCGGGATCGCCGGCATCGATACACGGGGAGTTATCCTTGATGTGATAATCGTCCTTTGAAGGATTCGCGAACCTGGGGTCAGACATTATGTCTTTGGCGCCTTTCTTGCAATCTATGAAATCCTTTATATTCCAGAAAACATTATATTCAAGCTCAAGGCGGACATCTTCGCGCGGCCTCTGCCAGTATTTTTCAACTTCTTCTTTCGGCCAATCCCTGGTATTTGCCATTATCGGAGGCCGAGGAACGTCGATTCCCACTCTATTATTATAAAATATACAGTTCCTGACAGTAAGTTCTATAGGGCCTCCCCAGAGTTGCAGCCCGTAACCACCGTTCACAACATTGCAATTTAATATCTGCGCATTTCTGACCGAGCTGATCTCAAGACATGTAGAGAGGTTCTTTCCGCGGAAAACGCAGTTCTTAATAAGCAGGCCGTCCAGCCCGTTTACCATAAACGGATAGCCGTTTACCTCAACAGTTATATCCTTCAGTGCAAAATTATTAATGTTCCCGTTGATGGATATGATCCCTAGCCCCGTTGGTCCGAGTTTCAGGACCGTCTTGTCGGCACCCTGCCCCGCGAGCTTCGTATTTCCTTTGAACACTATCCCGTTTTCTGCCGTGAACTCGCCCTCGCCGAGCAGTATCGTATCGCCGGGAAGCGATCTCTCGCAAGCTTCTTTTATCGTAGTGCAGTCTCCGGGAACTTTAATTATATATTTATCCGCGCCCGCCGCAAATGATGCCGGCGCCGCAGAGACGCTTGCTATCACTAAAAGGATGAAGATATTCCTCATAAAGACGCTCCCTCTCACTGCTGATAGAATACCTGCGCCGACGGTTTGTGGAATGTTGCCGTTACTTCCGTAAGAACAGGCGTGACGCTGCTCGCCGAATAATCGTTCGGGTTAAGCGCGTTCGTGGCCAATAACGCCTTGTACTGGAACTTCCTGCCCGACAACCCCGATAATGACGCGCCGCTTGCGTAATTCGAGGTAAAATTATCTGTGGACGAGGGGCTGTCCGCCGCCCTTGCATACATCGTGATAGACGTATTAACTGGGATAATGCCGGCCCATGTTATGGAATCCCATGTTATCGCGGCATTGTCGGTCGGCAGTTTGGTAATAAACGGGGCGGACACGATATACCCCTTTTGGTAGATCACCCTAATGTTATCGAATTGCGTTACGCTCTCAGAGTCACATCCCCACCAGTCAGCGTTGCGTTCGGCGAGCTTCTCGATGAAAGCATTATTTGCATGAGTCGCCCAAAATTGGTCCACATCAGCGTAATAAAGATTATTACCCCGTAGCTTTACCACCCCCGTCTTGGTGGAGCTGCCGGCGCCTCGTGCATTGCCCTGGATAAAACCCCATCCTCCGGAAGTCCTGTATGTATAATATATCCTGTAAGTAGTCCCCACTCCTATCGAAGACAAAATATAGTACTGTGTATCATCCGGCCAAAGGGAATAAGTTCCGTTTTGGATGCTATATGAGGGCACATCAAGCTCGTTCATATCCGCGTCGTAAAGGTCATTATCTCCGTCTTTTACAAGGCAATAATACCCGCCGCCCGGCTTTGGGTTACCCTGCACATAAGGATCTTCTTTTAAGAAGAGATAACCTGTAAGCCACGACGGAGTATAAGCAGGCGTAGGCTGCCCCGGGTTCGTCAGGCGCTTGCTCGGAGACCTGTGCCATATTCCGCTGGAGGTCTCCTTCTGCCCGTCATCATAAATATAACACCGGGCGAAGATATTATAACCCAAGACCGCTCCCGGAGAGTAAAAACTCCCGTTAAGCTCAGCGCTCCTCTCTTCCGGGTAATACTGAACCTCCACGGGAGGATTCGGCGGAACCGTCACCCATTCTTTATAGTTACCCTTACAATCGAGCCTGAGACCGTAGGTCCCGTTGAAACCCTGCCTCAGGGAGGTGTCGCCAAAGCTGAGGTCCCATCTAGTATCGGCGGCCCAGATAATACCGGTCGGGACCGAGAAAGTCCTGCCATCAGGAAAAGTATAGGGGCTGGAAGGAAGCATTCCCGTTATCTTGGTAAGGTATCCGCCCCTCCAATTTATAACGCTGTATGCTATGTCATCGTCAAAATCATCCCAGTAACCGAGTTTGACGGAATCATAGCTCTTGCTGTAGGTATCCGTTTCCCACGCCATGGATGAGCCGTTCCACGAATCGGCACTTATAGGGCAACTATCGAGCCAGGTAACATTTCTCAGCTCTCCGTCGCTGTAATCGTTGTAATTCGAGAACCACGACGCGTAGAATTCCGCCCTGGTCGTCTGCGTGAGGGTGTTAAAGACCTGCACGACGGAAGTTATCCTCTTTTCCGCCAGTACAGTTCCGTCCGCCCTCTTTGCCTTTCCGGTCGACACGACTTTTACGATACCGCCGGAATTATAATCGGTCCCGAGAGTAGGCGCCGCAATATAAGTATCCGTATTCCATTTATCCAGGATCCTTCCGTAATATGATGAAGGATAGAAAGCAAAGTAATCGGCTGGAACAAAGTCCTCTGCGCCCAAAGCATCCCACTTTAGTTCCAGCGTATTCTGGTTCCCGGCATTATAATAGTCAATTCTTATCGGAAGCCACCCGCCGCGCGTGAACCGTACAGGCCCGCTGGTCAGGACGTTGTTGGCCGGCCAGCTGCCCATCGTCCTGTCGCTCCAGTCGGCGATTAGCTGGACTCCGTCTATGAAAAGCCTGCAGCCATTCTCACTGCGCATCCTGAATACGATATTCGTATTTACCCTGTTCTGGGGAATATAAATAAAACCGGTAAATACCATCCCGCATCCATCCAGCCCGTAACGGTTCTGCCAATCGACGACCAAATACCCTCCGGCAAACTCTCCGTCATGCGCCTCGCCCCAGCCAGAATTAACGCCATCAGCGCCGGGAAAAGTGCCTGACGGAGGCCACGGCGATGCACTGGCTGCAACGGCTTCCTTCATCGCGCCCAGCTCGATGACCTTCCCGGAATAATAACCCAGGGACAGAATCGTATCCCTGTCCCAAGGATCCCTGCTGTTCGTATAACCCTTGCATATGAGCCCGCCCTGTATGAGCGGGGCATATATTGTGACAAGGTCCCTGACGGCGTTATATTTCGCATCATTATTAAGGACGAGCCGCAGCTCTTCCACGCTCGCGTAAGGCGCATTCTTCGAGTTCGTCTCATTGCCGGCGGCAATAATTACACCTGTGGACCTTAACAACTGTGTCAGCGCGTTGGAATCAGGGTCACGGTAATCTATTATCCTCGCAACATCGACGTCACTCAAGCCGGCCGCCATGAGCGTATCTATCCACGGGTAATCCGTTTCGTCGATGGCGTTGATATTTATCTTCTGGTCCTCCCTCTCGACGAATACCTGGTAGCTTCCTCCCGTTATGTCGACCTCCGTACCGGGTGACGTATAATTTGCCGCGATATTCCCCATCGCGGCATCATAGGTATTATTCGCGACCCACGAACGGATATCGGCAACAGCCCTGTCGATGCCGGCCTGCGCGAGATTCGCGGCCTGCGACTGGTTCACGAAGTTGAGCGTGGCCCTGTATTCCATCTGCATGTTGATCGCGAAACTCGTCGCTATCATCGCGACAAGCGCGAGCACGCCGACGGCAATTATCAGCGCAACGCCTCTCTTCACTTTCATGAACCGTCCTTCAGCGTTCATCTTGCACCCGGAATAAGGATAAAATCCGTAAACGTCTTCTGCTGCAGGCCGTCCCTGCTCTGGACGGTCAGGGACACTTCAACAGCTTCAGGCAAACCGTCCGGTATTAGCGCGTTTCCCGAGGAATCGATATTCTGGGTCCCGCCGGTAAGCGTATCAGTGCTTGAATCCCAGCTTGCCGCCGTAGCGGACGGCACCGCGCCCGCGGCGTTCCTGTAATAATAGACGACGCTAAACGCCGATACGTTGCGCGCTATGACATCGTCCGACGTGGTGCCGGCATTATTGACCGCGAAATCATAGGTCACGGGTACCGTGCTGCCGTCGTAATATTCGAAATGGCGCATTAGGCAATTATCGTCACGCAGCCAATACCCTACTTCGCAGAGGTCCTGGTCGCCGGGGTTGCCCGCGACCGGCGCGACAAAGAACAGCTCGTCCGCTATTGAAGTCGCCCCCTTGATTATAGCGCCCGTGCCCGAGTCGTTGCCCTCGAACTTCGTCCAGTAATCGGTGTTGTTAGACCCCTGATAAAGCACCGATGCGGGTATCTCCTTGCGCATAAGTTCCAATGTAAACCTTGCGTTCTGGTACATATCGAGAAGCGTCTCCGATTTGCGCCATGAATCGAGAGCACCCCTGAAGACGGTAAAAAGCGCCAGGATCAGGATAGTAAATATAACCGCGACGACAAGTATTTCGACGAGAGTGAGCCCGGCCTTGCCGGCTATGCGCCTTCTACCTGTTAGTGACATTTGTTATGAATACCCTCTGGAATGTCCTGTTGCCCTGACCCCAGCTGACGGTGCAGATGACCTGCCTGAGGTCGTTTACCGTGGTCGTCGATACTGTCTGGGTCCATGAATAAACAGGGTCTGAGAATGTGCCGGAGGTGGTGCCGAGAGGGGGAAAACCGTTGTTCTTCAGTTCGTCGAGGTGTTCGTTCGCGAAAATGGTCGCCTGCGTCGCGCTGACGGACCTTCGCGCGGAATCAAAACCGATAGGAAAGAGTGAAAGGATCCCCACTAAGCCCACTGCCAGGATGGCCAACGCGATGACGATCTCAATGAGGGTGAAACCGCTCCCTTTCATCTCATCCCCCTTTTAAAACCGTATTACCTCGTCCAGTTAGTTATATCGTCGGCATTACCGACCGTCTTGTCGGGACCGGCAGATCTTATGTCGACATACGAGCCGCCGTGAGTGGTATCAGGCCTCGAATATATATATTCCGTCCCCCACGCATCTATGATCCTATTGCCTCCGGTAAGGTCGTTATCCTTGAACGTCATATACGGCCCGGCCCAGTTCGCGTTCGGCAGGTTCTGGTTCGCGCCCACAAAATATACGCCTGTATTGCTCATAAGGCAAGTAAAGAGGTTCGTATTCCCTTGGTTCGGATAACCACCCAAGTCGGACTGGAACATCCCCAAACCGGTCTCGATGCCCGCTATCATCGCGCGTGTGCGCGCTATCAACGCGCGCTGCCTCGCCGTCTGCGCGGCCGCTGCGACAAGCCCTGCCAGCATCATAATTATCGTCATGACGACTATGAGCTCTATGATCGTAAATCCCCTGTTACCCTTCTTCATTTTAACCACCTCCTAGCGCGGTTACGAGCTGGAACAGCGGCAGGAACATAGCTATGACTATGAAACCTACTATGAGGCCCAGCCCGATGATCAAGAACGGTTCAAGTATGGACATGAGGCCGGTTACGGTGACATCGACCTCTTCATCATATACGTCGGCGACTTTAAGCAGCATCTGGTCCAAGGCACCGGTCTCCTCGCCTACGGAGATCATATTTACAGCCATCGCGGGGAAGAGCCCTGCCTTCAGCAGCGGCTTCGCGACCGTCTCGCCTTCCCTTACCGCGTCATGGACGACGACTATCGAACGGGCCATGGCTTCGTTGCCCGTGGTATCCTTCGCGACCATGAGCGACTGCAGTATGGGAACGCCGCTGGACAACAGGGTCCCTAGAGTCCTCGAGAAACGGGCGATGGCAATCTTCCTTACCAGCGGACCCATGACCGGTATCTCGAGCTTGGCCTTATCTATGAGCAGTTTTGTCGCAGGAAGCCTGTAGAGTATATTAAAGAGCATTATGCCCAATCCTATCAATCCGAGGCCGATGTACCATTTGCTCTTCGCGAAATCGCTGACGACGAGGAGCACTTTTGTCATCACAGGCAGTTCCACGTTCATTTCCTTGAATATCTGCAGGAATTTCGGGACAATGAATGTTATCAGGAATCCGAGGACCGATAAAGCCATCGTAAGCACGAGGGCTGGATATATCATCGCAGATTTGATCCTGCCTTCCAACCTCTGGGATTTTTCGGCGAATTCCGCGAGTCGCGTCAATACGACCTCAAGGACGCCGCCCGCTTCGCCGGCCTTTACCGTATTAACGTACAATGGCTCAAACGCCCTCGGGAACTTTGAAAGCGCTTCGGAGAACGAGCTTCCTCCCTCTACCTGCTCGGCGAGGCCGCGTATGGTCGCCTTCAACAGGCCGGCCTTCTCCTGCCTTTCGAGGACATATAGAGCGCGGACGAGCGGCAGGCCGGACCCTATAAGCGTGGCCAGCTGCCTCGTAAATATCGTTACCTGCTTCGCACTAACCCTGCCGAACGAGAAGGTCATTGCGGATTTTGCGGGCTTTACATCTCCCGACGCTTCCCTTGCCCTTGATGATAGCGCGTCCGACTTTGACTTCTCCTCGGTAATGCTGATCGGGTACAGGCCCTTCTGCCGGATCTGGTCCATAGCTTCCTGGTTGCCGGCAACCTCGAGCCTGCCCTTGGTCTCCTTGCCATCCTTGTCTATCGCGACGTAGTTGAAGATTGCCATAACCTGTTCTCCCTTAATCTATAGTATAAATATACCCTATCAAAACGCCTTTGTCAAAGGCGCAAAAATTACAGTATTGAGGTCTGGGCTTCCTTCAATACCTCTTCGACGCTCGTAATCCCCGCGTTAATCTTTTCAAGCCCGTCCTGCAGCAGGGTCTTCATGCCGCCTTCTATCGCCGCATTTTTTATGAGGGCGGTATGCGCCTTTTCAATGACAAGCGCGCGTATCTTTTCATTCAATATCAGGAGTTCGTATATACCGGTCCTTCCTTTATATCCCGAATTATTGCATTTGACGCACCCGGCCCCCCTGTAGAATTTATGCGACTTGATGTCTTCGGGCTTGATCCCGAGGTCCGCGATGATCTCCGGCTCGGGGGTGTATTCCTCCTTGCAGAACGTGCATATCTTCCTTACGAGCCTCTGAGCCAGTACCGCTTCAAGCGTGGATGTCACGAGGAACGGCTCTACGCCCATGTCCACGAGCCTCGTTATGGTTCCCGAGGCATCGTTTGTATGCAGGGTCGAGAAGACGAGATGGCCCGTCAGCGACGCCTGTATGGCGATCTGCGCGGTCTCGGCGTCCCTTATCTCGCCGACCATGATTATATCCGGGTCCTGCCTTAATATATGGCGCAGCGAAGACGCGAACGTAAGCCCTATCTTGGCGTTTATCGGCACCTGTATGACGCCTTTGAGATCGTATTCGACGGGGTCCTCCGTCGTTATGACCTTATACTCTATCTTGTTTATCTCTTTCATGCACCCGTACAGCGTTGTCGTCTTTCCGCAACCGGTCGGCCCCGTCGCGAGGAATATGCCGTTGGGCTTCTGTATTATCATGCGGATCTTCTTCTTCGTATCGTCGAGCATGCCGACCTCATCGATCGATAAGCTGACAGTCGTCCTGTCGAGGACCCTCATGACGACGCTTTCGCCGAATATCGTCGGAAGCGTCGAGATACGCAGGTCGACGCTCTTGCCTTCTATAGTGACCATTATACGGCCGTCCTGCGGCAGGCGCCTCTCGGCAATATCGAGGTTCGCCATGACTTTTATCCTGGACGAGAGGCCGAGGCTAAGGTTCTTCGGAGGGCGCGCGACTTCGTAAAGCACGCCGTCGACCCTGTACCTAATCCTGTAATCCTGCTCGAACGGCTCGAAATGGATGTCGGAGGCCTTCTCCTTGACACCCTGCAGCAGTATCATGTTCAGCAGCTTTATGACGGGAGCGCGCGATGCGAGTTCCTGCAACGTCGCGATGTCGTTGACCTCTTCGCCGACCGGGACGAGCTCCATCTTCTCTCCGAAAACACCGAGCACGTCCTGTATCGTCTCGCCCTCGGAGCCGTAATACCTCTGTATCTGCTCCTTTATCTCCTCGTCGCTTGCGACGACGCCTTTTATGTTCATACCGAGCGTGAACCTGAGATCGTCGAACGCAGCAACGTTAAGCGGGTCGGCTATAGCAATCGAGAGCTGATTACCATCTACCGAGATCGGCATAATCGTATATATTTTCGCGACGGATGCCGGGACCTTGTCTATGACCTCCCTCGGGATCTTCATATCCTTGAGCTTTATGACCGAGAAGCCCGATCGCGCACCGAGCAGCTGCAGGATGTCGTCTTCTTTCACGACGCCCATGTCGACAAAGATCCTTCCGAGAAGTTTTCCGGTAAGCTTCTGCTCCTCGAGGGCCTGTTCGAGCTGGTGCTCGTTTATCATATGTTTTTCGAGCAGCAGCTGGCCTATCCTCTTGTATTTTTCCTGCTTCGGCTGGTCTTTGTCGGTAGCCATATCTATTCCTCGTAACCGTGCGTGATGCGCACGACCTCGGATATCGTAGTAATGCCTTCCCTGACCTTGTTAAGGCCGTCTTCCCTCAACAACTTCATGCCGTTCCTGCGCGCGGCATCGCGTATTTCGTATGAAGAGAGCCTCTTGACGACCATCTCACGTATCTCGTCATTATTGACGAGCAGCTCGAATATCCCTATCCTTCCCTTATATCCGGTATAGTTGCACATCTTGCATCCCTTACCCTTGAACAGGTGGAGCTCTTCCGCCTTCGGGTCTCCCGGCTTGTATCCGAGAACATACAATTCCTCTATCGAGGGCTTATAGGGCTCCTTGCAGTTCTGGCATATCTTGCGCACGAGCCTTTGCGCCATGACCGCCTGGACCGTGGAACTGACAAGGTATGATTTGACGCCCATATCTATAAGGCGCGTGAACGCGCCGGCTGCGTCGTTCGTATGCAGGGTCGAGAACAGCAGATGGCCGGTAAGGGCGGCCTGGATCGCGATGGACCCCGTCTCGAAGTCGCGGATCTCGCCGACCATTATGACGTCGGGCGCCTGCCTCAACATCGTCCTAAGGCCGGAGGCGAAAGTGAGCCCGATCGACGGCCGCACATGTACCTGGTTGATGCCGGATATCTGGTACTCGACCGGGTCCTCTACCGTGATGAGTTTCTTGTTCGGCTTATTGATATAACTCAGCGCGGCATAGAGCGTGGTCGTCTTGCCGCTTCCGGTAGGGCCGGTGATGAGCAACATCCCGTAAGGAAGGTGAATAAGCTTCTCGAACGTGTCGGCGTCCTCGTGAAGGAAACCCAGCTCCGCGAGGCCGAGCATGAAGCTCGACTTATCTAGGATCCTCATGACGATGCTCTCGCCGTATAACGCGGGCAGCGTCGAAACGCGCAGGTCGAGGTCTTTGCCCATGCCCTGGATCCTTATCCTTCCGTCCTGCGGCAGCCTCTTCTCGGCGATGTTCATGCCGGCCATGATCTTGAGCCTGCTCAATATCGAGGGCTGCAGCTGTTTCGGGGGTCCCGGAACTTCATGCAGGACGCCGTCTATCCTGTATCTCACGCGGAATTTGTCTTCGAGCGGCTCGACATGGATATCCGACGCGCGGTTCTTCACGGCTTCCGAGATTATCTGGGTGACGAGCTTGATTATCGGCGCTTCGTCCTTCTGCTCTTCTTTTACTACTTCGCCTGCCACTCCCTTGAAGGAGACCGAGGCGGTTTCTTCCTGTTTCTGCGCGACCGCATCGAGGATGTTCTTGCTGCCGCCGTAATGTTTTTCGAGCGCTATATTGACGTTCGTCTCCGAGCTCAGTATGAAATCGAGTTTCACGCCCGTAAACGATTCGAGGTTGTCCTGGGCAAGAAGATTGAGCGGGTCATCCGTGGCGACGGTCAATACACCGTTCTCGAACTTCAACGGGACCATCTTATGGCGGTACGCTACTGCGGGTTTTATCTTTGAGAGGATATCGAACGGTATCTCCATGTCGAAGATGGGAGTGCGGACCAGCGAGAACTCCTGGACGATCAGGTCCCTGAGCTGCTCTGTCTGCATGAAGCCGATGCCGTTCAGGACTTCGGAAAGGCGGCTGCCCGATTCCAGCTGGGACTTCAGGACGCTCTTCAGCTGCGATTCGTCGAGTATCCCGATCGACCTCAGGTATTCGCCTATTAGCCTGCTTCTATTGATCAAAGCCCGACTTTCTCCCCCTTATAATATCTTTGCGCCGCGTTGAAGGCCTCGCGCCTCACGAGCGCGAACGGTACCTTCGCCTTCTTTGCGGCCTTTGCGCAATCGTCATATTCCGGAGAAACCGTTATTAGCTTCCTGTTGCCGAAGCCAAGCTTTACCCTTATATTACCATATTTTGTGCTTACTTCAACTATTTTACGACCGAGGACCGTCCTTTCGGCATCGTGGCGCCTGATGCCGAATGTCGGCGTCTCTTCGAATATCATTTCCGACAAGCGCTGCGCGTCGTTCTTCCCGGCGATGACGGCCAGTACGCACCCGGGGCGCGATTTTTTCATTATGACGGGCGTCACGTATACGTCGAGCGCTCCGGCATCAAGGAGCTTTTCTATAAGATAACTGTATACCTGCGGGTTCATGTCGTCAATGTTGGTTTCGAGCACGGTAACGCCCGCGTCGCGCGGTCCGTTTACCGCATCTTCCTCAGCCGTTTCGCACAGCATTGCCCTGAGGAGGTTTGCGTGGCCGGGAATCTCCAGAGACCCGGCGCCGTAACCCGATCCGAGTATCCGGCAACCGGAGATATTCCCGCGGCCGCGCTTTGCCGAAAATGTCTTTAGTATAGCGGCTCCCGTGGGCGTTATGAGCTCAAAAGGAAGGTCTTCTATGGTAATATCGAACCCTTCCAGCAGGTATGCGGTCGCCGGCGCTGGGTTGGGGAAGACCGCGCCGTGCACAAGGATAGTGCCCGATCCCGAAACGATATTTGATGCCGATACGCGTTCGATACCAAGCGCTTCCATTCCTATGCACGCACCGACTATATCTACCACGGAATCGATATCCCCGACCTCATGGAAATGGACTTTTGCGGGAGCGATGCCGTGCGCTTTCGCTTCGGCTTTCGCAAGGTTCGTAAATACCGCCATAGACATGTCCTTCACGCGGGAAGAAAGCCCCGAAGCCCTTATCGCCCTCGAGATGCCCGCGAAAGTCTTCTCTTCCGTATGCTCATGGCCGTGATGCTTTTTGTATTCCACGTCGAATTTGACGCCCGCCATGCCGGAACGCCTGACTTTGCGGGCGGATATGCGGTACTTCCCTATCTTCATCCTGCGCAGCTCCGATGCGAGCCGCCCGATGTCTAGGCCGCATCCTATCATCGCGCCTATGAACATGTCGCCGCTTATGCCGCTCTGGCAATCAAGGCAAAGTATCTTCATCTGTTTATGAGCCCCGCGAAATAACCTGCGCCAAACCCGTTGTCAATATTCATCACGCATACGCCGGGCGCGCATGAGTTCAGCATCGTCAGCAGGGGCGAGAGCCCCGCGAAAGAAGCGCCGTATCCGACCGATGTCGGCACCGCGATTACGGGGCAGGCGGCAAGGCCGCCGATTATCGATGCGAGGGCCCCTTCCATGCCGGCGACGACAATTATGACCTTTGATTTCTTTATAAGAGGGATATTCCCTACTATCCTGTGAAGGCCGGCGACTCCGACATCGTATATCTTTACCGTCCTGCAGCCGATAAGCTCAAGCGTCTGAGCGGCCTCTTCGGCCACCGGTATGTCAGAAGTTCCGGCGGTTATTATCGTGACGGAGCCCCTCTTTATGCGCGGTTTCCTCTTCTGCATGTATATCATCCCGGCCGTCTCGTTGAAGCGCAGGCCTTCTATCTCGCGCGACAGGAAACGGAATAGCCGCGGGCCGGCCTTCGTTATAAGCAGGGTGCCGCCGCTGGATGCGATCCTTGATGCGATACGGGCTATATGGGAATCCTGTTTCCCCGGGGCGAATATGACTTCGGGGAAACCCTTGCGGACCGGACGGTGGAAATCTATCTTCGCGCACCCTATATCATGGAACGGGAAATGTTCCAGGTCCTTCATCGCGGCGCGTTCGGAGATCTTTCCGTCCTTGAGGCGGGAGAGCACTTTCCTTATCGAGTTTTTCGAATAGTCCATGATGCCTATCTTTTGGTGATAATAACGGCTATCAGAAGCGATATCAGGATGAACGCGAGTATAAAGAAATCGTTGTAATAAAAGAAATCCCTTATCCTGTCGAAGAAAGAGTACCCGTGTTTCTGGTCCGGTCCCTGCGGAGGCGGGGTCAGGTGGTGTATCGGGACGGACTGGTGCTTCAGGAGCCTTAGCCTGCTGCGCAGGGCCTCCACCTGCCCTTTCCTGAACCTTAGGAACTTCCCGCCGATATTATACGCGGGGATCTTCCCTTCGGCGACAAATGCCCTGACATCCTCCTCGTTAAGTTCGAGGAGCCCGGCGGCCTCTTCGAGGCTTATAAGCCTCTCGGATTCCTTCCGGTCGTCGAAGGGCCTATTTGACTCGCTCCGATGCAATCCATTCATCTATTTTCGCTTTATCAAAATGGAGTTTATCGCCTTCCCTTATCGAAGGCAGTTTTCCGTTCGATGCCCACTCCCTTACCACGGACGCGTCCACTTCAAGATACCTGGCCACTTCATCGAGGCCTATCAGTTCCGCCCCCGGCACCGGCGCGCTCTTAATGCCCGACGTCATCTGGCAGTTGCCGTTCAGTACGGAACCCTTGCCGATCTCAAGCAAAGGAGTGCGGATATTGCCGTCCACCCGCGCAGGCGATACAAGCTTGAGCGATTTCTTCGCGACGACCTCGCCCGTCACCCTGCCGGCAATAGTGATCTCGTCGCCCGCTATATTCGCGTTGACGAACGCTTTTTCTCCGATCGTCAGCGTCCCCCTCGTGTCGAGGGTGCCCTCGAACCTCCCGTTTATCTGCAGGTTCACGGGGTCCTTGAATGACATCGTTCCCTGCATGCTGGCGTCAACGTCCAAAACCTTCTCCTCTACCTTCTTGCTCTTTCCAAGCATCGCCAAGCACCCCCTTTCCTTTGCCGAACACGCGCTCAGATATCCGACATGACCTTCCACTCGGCCTTTGATACGCCGCTGACCTGCCGTATCCTGGATAATATCTCGCTGTCAAATTCGTTGGAGAGCAGTTTCACGTTTATCCTTAACATAACGCCGTCGGAACACGGGGACCTCTTCACGTCAAAATCCTTTATCTCAATATCATATTCCGACAGGACGCCGCGTATCTGTTCCAGTTCCGCCGTGCCGGACTTTGCCTCTATCTCGAGTGACTTATACCAGTCCTTGCGTATAATAACCTTTTCGATCCTGTTCAGGAAGAACAGCGCCGCGAGAACTATTGCCGTCGTTGCGGCCGCGGGCACGAAAAGCCCCGCGCCGACCGCAAGCCCGATGCCTGCGACCGTCCAGAGGCTCGCGGCCGTAGTCAACCCCCTGACCGAGGCCTTGAACCTTATTATCGTACCCGCGCCCAGGAACCCGATGCCGCTGACTACCTGCGCGGCGATGCGGCCGGGATCCGGTACGGCCACGCCCTTATAAATGTCGAAGATATGCATCGATGTGAGCATTATGAGCGTTGAACCTACGCCTACGAGTATATGCGTCCTGAAACCGGCAAGCCTGCCGTGTATCTCGCGTTCGTACCCTATGAACCCGCTCAATAACGCCGCGATGCACAGCCTGAGTATCATCTCATAATCGGTTAGCGCCATATTCTTCTCCTGTTCATATGTCCAGCCCGGGCTCGGCAGTAACGCACGCCTGCTGCCTCCCGCCCTTTTTGTATAACAGGTATCCCGTCGAGGCGATCATCGCCCCGTTATCGAGAGAGAGCCGCATCCCGGGGAAAACCACGTCTATTCCGTTCTCCGCGCAAGCCCCGGACAGGCTCGACCTCAATAAACCGTTTGCGCTGACCCCGCCGCCGACTATCAGCGTATTTATTCCCTTGGAACGGCAGGCGCGTACCGACGTCTCTACGATAGAACCGACCGCGACCTTCTGGAAGCTCGCCGCTATGTCGCGCGCCTCCTTGCGGCTTATATTCCTGCCCCTCGTATGATATAATACCGCAGTTTTAAGCCCGCTGAAACTAAAATCGAAGGAACCGCCCCCGAGGAACGGCGGCGTAAGCTTTACCGCGCCCGGATCCCCGCCCGCCGCGGCCTTTTCTATGGCGGGCCCTCCGGGATACCCGAGGCCTATAACCTTCGCGACCTTATCAAAGGCCTCGCCTGCCGCGTCGTCCCTTGTCTGCCCGAGCAGCGTGAACTTCCCTATATCCCTGCACAATACGAGGCTCGTATGGCCTCCGGAAACGACAAGGCCGATGAACGGGAACTTTATGTCCGGCCGCCCTATGAGGCCCGAATATATATGCGCCCAAAGATGGTTCACTCCCACCAGCGGGACGCCAAACGAATAGCTCAACGCCTTCGCGAACGATATGCCTACAAGCAGCGCGCCCACGAGCCCGGGGCCTTTCGTGACCGCGACCATATCTATATCGCGCGGTTTTACCCCCGCAGAATCGAGCGCATCCCTGACCACATAATCTATGACTTCCACATGATAACGGGTCGCTATCTCGGGAACTACGCCGCCGTACTTCTTATGGAACTCGAGCGAGGATGCGACAGTATTCGAAAGTATCCGCCTGCCGTCTTCTACGACGCTCGCGCCGGTCTCATCGCACGATGTCTCTATCCCGAGTACAAGCATCGCCTATTTCGCCAATACCGATACGGGCACGACGTCTATGCCCCGCGCGTCCAGCTTCGGGACTACATCCCCGAGGACAGCGATAGTGTTCGGCCTGTCGTGCCCGATGGCGACGGCCTCGCCGCTTTTCTGCGCGATGCTCACCGCCTTCTCGAATTGCTTCTTTATATATGACTGGTTGCTTTCGTTATCTAGGAATATCGACCTCTTCACGAACCTGACTCCCATCTTGCCGGCCAGGTATTCCCCGGCGGAATCGTTGGTCACAAGGCTGTCGAGGAAGAACATATCCCTCTTCTTTAATTCACCGAACACGGCTCCCATGAGCTTCAGGTCTTCGGTCGCCTTCGAGCCCTCATGGTTTGATATCCCGGAGGCATAAGGCACGGTCTGCAGGGATTTCTCGAAAACCGCCCTTATCTCATCCTCTCCCATTGTCGTATACAGGGTGGAAAGCTCGAGCCGCATCTTTGCTTTCGGCTCCATCGGCATATGCATTATGACCTCGAAACCTTTCGCGTGCGCTTTCTCGGCGATGGCCGTAGAATACGGAAGCGCCGGTAATACCGAAAGCGTCAGCGGCGCGTCTATGGCAGTCACGGCATCTACGTTCTTCGTGTTGTAACCCCAGTCATCGAGGACTATCGCTATCCTCGGCCGCGCGGCTTTCGGGGGTACTGGCGTAAGCACAGGCACGGTCTGCGGCGCCGCAGGCGGTTTTACCGCGGCTGCGGCCGGCAGTTTATGTATAAGCGTGAGGCGCAACAGGGGTATCCCGGAATTCTTCTCCGTTATCAGGTAGGACACTTCTTCCTTCGACCGCTCCGCGCCCTTGGCCGTCATCCGCTTCACTGCCCTCGACTCATCGCGTATCGCGAACCCGCTCTTGTTCAGCGAGCTTTCAAGCTTGCGGCGGAAATCGGCGAACTGGAAATCGTCCTTTACCCAATACCTCTTCTCGAGGTAAAAATGCTTCACCCGCCCGACGAGGTCCTTGGAGGTCACCTTCGAGGCGGACAACGAGTTGTCCACCACCTTGTTCAGCGCCCTCTCCTCGAGGTAATTCACGGCGACGTTATAAACGAACGCTATGATTATCGCGGCCGCGACCGCAACGGCTATATATAACGGGTTTATCTTTTTCATTTCTTCGCTGAGAACGATTTATATATCTTTATAGTCTTTATCACATCGACGGCGCTCTGCAGCTGGTTGTCGTAATCTTCCTTCTTGACGGCCGGCTTCTCGTCCTTCGACTGCTCGAGCTTTTCGAATACCTCTTCGGGCTTCTTCTTGCCGTCGGAGTCGTCCTTCTTCAGCTGCTCGCGAACGACGACGAGGTCGGGAGTTATCCCCTGCCCGTGTATCGAGCGCCCGCTCGGCGTATAATACTTGCTCGTGGTAAGCCTGAGCGCGGAACCGTCGGACAACGGGATGACCGTCTGGACCGAACCTTTTCCGAACGACTTCACGCCTACGATCACGGCCCTCTTCAGGTCCTGCATCGCGCCCGCCACGATCTCGGACGCGGAGGCCGAGCCCTGGTCTACCAAAACCACCATCGGCATCTCCGTGCGGGGGTTCTTGTCCCTTGCCCTGAATTCCATCGACTGCCTGTTGTCCCTGCCCTTAGTGTAAACTATCATCTCCCCGGTCGGGAGGAACTTGCCCGCGACATCCGCGGCGACGTTAAGAAGCCCGCCCGGGTCGTTCCGGAGGTCGAGTATAAGGCTGTCCATCCCCTTCTTCTCGAGTTCGACGAGCGCGTCCTCGAGGTCCTTCGCCGAACGCTCCTGGAATACGCTGAGCTTGATATATCCTATCTTATCCTCGAGGATCTTGACGTTCCTGACCGATTTGACCTTGATGATATCGCGCGTAATGTCGAAATCGAGCACCTTGCTCTCGTCTTCCCGCAGAACCGTTATCGCGACGGTCGTGCCCGCTTTTCCGCGCAGTTTCTTCACGGCCTCTATGAGGGTTATGCCGCGGGTTATCTCTTTGTCTATCTTTACTATCCTGTCACCCGCCTTGACTCCCGCCTTGTAAGCGGGCGTATCCTCTATCGGGGCGATGACCGTCAGCAGGTCGTCCTTTACGGCTATCTCTATCCCGACGCCGCCGAACTCCCCTTCGGTCTCGACTTTCATCTCCGCGTAGGTCTCGGGGTCCATGAACTCGCTGTACTTATCGAGCGACTGGACCATGCCTTTCAGCGCGCCGTAAATGAGCTCTTTCGATTTCACGCTGTCGACATACTCCGCCCTGACCAGCGTCAGCGCATCGGAGAACAGCTCGAGCTGTTTGTATATATCCTCTTCCTTCTCCGGCGCCGCCGGCGCGGCTTTCGCCTGCTCCTGCTTCTTTACGGGATCATCCTTCGCCTTATCGGCTGAAGCCGCATACAGGCAGCTGGGAGCCAGTATGGCCGCCGCCAAAACCAGGAACAATATCTTCTTCTTAAACATCTCTTCTCCTCCCCAGGTTATTTTTTAGCCGCAAGCCTTTTCCTCAGGACTTCGTTGACCATCGCGGGGTTCGCCTTGCCCCTGGTCTTCTTCATGACCTGCCCCACGAGGAACATCAATGCGCTATCCTTGCCCTTCATGAAATCCTCTACCGTCTTCGCGTTCTCCGCTATCGCCTGGTCGGCGAACTTTTCCAGCTCCGAGGTATCGGATATCTGGGAAAGCCCCTTTTCGGATATTATCGCGGCGGCATCCTTCCCCGACTCGCACATCTCGAGCACGATATCTTTCGCCATCTTCCCGCTTATCTTCCCGGAGTCTATCTCCCTGAGCAGGCCGGCAAGCCCCTGCGGCCTCATCTTCAGTTCCGTTATCGGTATTCCCTTCGAATTAAGGAAAGCCGCGACGTCACCCATGAGCCAGTTGGATATTATCTTCGGCTTATCGTAATATTCCAGGCACGCCTCAAAATAATCCGCGTTGTCTTTCTCCTGGACCAGGACATCCGCGTCGTATTCAGGAAGGCCGAACGTGCCGATGAACCTCGCCTTCTTCGCTTCGGGAAGCTCCGGCAGGCCTTTCCGCTCGGATTCCACTACCGACGGGTCCAGAGCGAACGGCACGAGGTCCGGTTCGGGAAAATACCTGTAATCGTGGGCTTCTTCCTTCGAGCGCATCGACACCGTAACGCACCTGGCGGGGTCCCAGAGCCTCGTCTCCATAACGATCCTCTCTCCAGCTTCCGCGCATTTGACCTGCCTTTCGATCTCGTATTCGAGCGCCGATTTCACTCCCTTAAAGGAGTTCATGTTCTTGACCTCGGCCTTCGTCCCGAGCCCTGTATCGCCCTTCTTCCTTATCGATATGTTCGCGTCGCAGCGCAAACTGCCTTTCTCCATGTCGCAGTCGGAGACATCGAGGTAGCGCAGAAGCAGTTTCAGTTTGGTAAGGTACTGGTATGCCTCTTCCGGGGAATTGATGTCCGGCTCGCTGACTATCTCGAGCAGCGGCATCCCGGAACGGTTGAAATCAACGAGGCTCGAGTTCTCTCCTTCCTCATGGATGAGCTTGCCCGCGTCCTCTTCCATGTGGACCCTCTTTACGCGTATAGTCCTCGTCTTTCCGTCCGCCAAAACATCTATCTTCCCGTTCTCCGAGAGGGGCTCATCGTACTGCGATATCTGGTAATCTTTCGGCAGGTCCGGATAGAAATAATTCTTCCTGTGGAATTTCACTTCCTTCGACACTTTGCAGTCGACCGCGAGCGCGGCCCTTATCGCCGAGAAGAGGGCCCTCTTGTTAAGCACCGGCAGGACGCCCGGGAACCCGAGGCAGACCGGGCAAGTATGGGAATTCGGCGGGCCGCCGAATTCGGTAGTGCAGCCGCAGAACATCTTCGATGCGGTCTTCAGCTGCACATGCACTTCAAGTCCTATTACGGGTTCATAATCCATCTAGAGTTTCGGGCTCCTCTTGTGCCAGTCGGTATGGCTTTCATACGCGTGCGCCGCCCTGAAGAGCTTCCCTTCCTCGAAGAAATCCCCGATGAGCTGCATGCCTATCGGGAGGCCGGACTTCGTGAAACCGCAGGGCAAAGATATGGCGGGAACTCCGGCCAAATTCACGGATATCGTGAATATGTCCGACAGGTACATCGAGAGCGGGTCCGATGACCTTTCCCCCACTTTGAACGCGGGCGTCGGAGAGGTCGGCGTCAGGATGCAATCGAACCCCGCGCCGAAGACCTTGTCGAAATCGTTCTTTATAAGCGTGCGGACCTTTTGCGCTTTAAGGTAATACGCGTCGTAATACCCGCTCGATAAGACATACGTCCCCAGTATTATCCTGCGCTTCGCCTCGGCACCGAAACCCTCGCCGCGGGTCCTCTCGTACATATCCAGCATGTTGCCGGGGTTTTCGCAGCGGTGCCCGTATTGGACGCCGTCAAAACGCGCGAGGTTCGACGATGCCTCTGCGGTGGCAAGTATATAGTATACCGCGACGGCATATTCCGTATGCGGCAGCGACACCTCGGAGACCTGCGCGCCTTTGGCTTTAAGCAGCGCGACCGCTTCCCTTACCGCCGCATCCACTTCCTTATCCATGCCGTCCACGAAATATTCTTTCGGTATCCCTATCTTCATCCCTTTTACGTCGCCGGTAAGGCACTGAAGGTAATCCGGTACGGGCAAATTCACCGAGGTGGAATCCTTTTCGTCGTAGCCGGCTATCGCCCCGAGCAAGAGCGCCGCGTCGCGGACGTCCTTTGTCAACGGGCCTATCTGGTCGAGGCTCGACGCGAAAGCTATAAGCCCGTAGCGCGATACCCTCCCGTATGTGGGTTTCATCCCGACGACCCCGCATAATGCCGCCGGCTGCCTTATCGAGCCGCCCGTATCGGAACCGAGCGCCATGACCGCCTCATCGGCGGCGACAACGGCGGCCGAACCGCCGCTCGAGCCGCCGGGGATCCTCGATGTGTCCCACGGGTTCAGCGTCGGGAAATACGCGGAGTTCTCGCAGGATGAGCCGAACGCGAATTCGTCCATGTTCGCCCTCCCGAGGACAACCGCCCCCTCGGCCTTCAGCTTTTCTATTACCGTAGCGTTATAAGGCGGCCTGAAACCGCGCAGGATCTTAGACGCGCAGGTCGTCAGTTCGCCTTCGACGCAGATATTATCCTTTACGGCGACGGGGATGCCCCTGAGCTTCCCGGACGGCGCGCCCGGGACACTCGATAAAGCCCCCGCCTTATCGATATTGACATAACCCTTCACTTTGCCGTCGACTGCTGCGGCGCGCGAACAGACCGACTCGATGATATCCTCCGGCCTTACGGATCTTTTATCAAGTAGGCCGAGAAGCTCATGCGCTGTAAGGGTATAAAGGTTTTCCATTTATAAGGGTTACTCTTCTATTATCCTGGGGACCTTGAAAAAATCCCCCTTCTTCTGGGGAGCATTGGAGAGCACGGACTCGACGGGCGACGAAGCCCTTGCCCTGTCCTCCCTGAACGGGTTGGATGCCG